>NC_000917.1:726133-1452266 GCF_000008665.1 Archaeoglobus fulgidus DSM 4304 | reverse complement strand
TGAAGCTCAGTTTCACTCTAAGATTTGGGGATGTCTGGGTTGCGGAGAATGAAGAAATTGTGGCCAAAGGCCACTCTCTGGATGAGCTCGACAGAAACCTTGAGCTTGAGCTGAGGAAGGCTGGCTACAAGGGAAGGGTGGAGATTTTCATGAAGTTCGACTACTCGACGATTCCCGAATGGATGAGACAGTTCCATCCGCACTACTTCAACAGGACGGTTGTGTTCGATTTAGACTGAATAGGCCTTGTAGCAGGTTCTGCAGGGCTGTGGGAGTGGAGGGAGTTCGGTTGGCAGAGACTGGTGGAGAACCTGAAGGCGTCTCTTAAAGGTGTCTCTGAAATCGCTCTTCAACCACTCCTTAAAGCTGGAGAAGTAAACCTTCGGAACCTCCACAGTCCTTCCCCTGAACCACCTTGGAATTGTTTCGCTTGCTGTGGGCAGATTGAGGTAAGCGCAGGGAGCAATTCTGCCATCAACTGCAACAACGCAGTTCTCCACCGGGTTTTCTGCACAGACCAAAGCCTCCTCCATCAGTCTCGGCTTTGCGATAAAGCCAATTCCCAGCTCCTCCGCCCTCTTTCCAGCCTGCTCCACAGCCTTTTCCACGTCTTTATCAGCCGTTAACCCAAAAACCTCCTCTCCCACAAGCTCTTTCGAGGGAATGTAATCGAGGTTGTTGGCTATAACCTCATCCGCCCCGCATTCGGCGGCGAAATCGATGAGTTTGGGGAGAGACTCAATTGTGGATTTCAGCATCATCGTCGCAATCACGATTTTCGGCCTTTTGCCTCTGCTCTCTGAGACAAGCTTTATATTCCCTGCAAGCTTTTCAAGGCTGCATCCCCTCACCCTTTCATGCTGTCTCGCATCACCGCTTGCAACTGAGACGGCAAGAAGGTCGAGCTTCAGGATTGAGTCGATATGGTGGTCAATTAGCAGGCCGTTGGTCGTCAAACCAACTTTGCAGCTTTTTGCAGCAATATCAACCATCTCCCCAATGTTCGGGTTGAGCAGAGGCTCCCCCCAGCCCTGCAGATGGGCGTAATGGAACTTTTTGAAGGGGATGAGCCTGAAAGTTTCCATATTCATGTCCTTGGCTATCCACTCATCGCTAAAGCAGGATTTCGGGCACATCAGGCAGCTAAGCTGACACCTCGTCGAAACCTCAACCTGAACGAAGCCGAGTTTGGGCATAATGGCTGTTGATGGAAAGGTTAATTACTTTTGGTGCCAATTAAACTTCAATGGGCATTGAGGAAATGGAAATTTTAAGGGAGAGAGCTTTCAAGTTCCTTAAAAATGCTGAACAGTTGATTGAATCTGGGGTTTACGATATTGCAGCCTTCAACATCCAGCAATTTGTCGAGCTTTACCTGAAGTACGCTCTTTTCAAAAAAGTTGGCGATTATCCGAAAACGCCCTCGATAAAGCGATTACTCAGGGAGATTGGGAAGGCTTCGGGAAAAATTGATGCTGTTGAGGAGTTCATGAGGGAGAACATAGACAGAATCTCCAATGTGGAGAATGCCTACATAACCTCCCGCTACATTCCATCGGAATTTGAGAGGATAGAAGTTGAGAACATGCTAAAATTGGCGAGGAAAATCCGAGATCTGGTTGATGCCTTATGAGCTTTGATGTTTTCATTGAAACGGCCAGAGAGGAGAGGAAGTACTTCGAGAACTACCGCCACTATGCCAAGATCATAAAGAAGCTGGCCAAAAAAATGCTTGAGGATGCTGAAGTGTACGTTTTCGGCTCGGTTGTTGAGGGCAGACACACTCCAGCGAACGACATCGACATCTTAATCGTATCCAAACATGTTCCAAAAAGAAACGAGGACAGGGCGAAAATTGTTGGGCAAATTCTCAAAGATATTGACGTCTTTGCCCCCTTCGAAATACACCTCGCAACTCCTGAGCTGTTTGAAATCTACAGAAAATTTGCAAAGAAAATGGAAAAGGTTTAGCGATTCAGCAGCCCGACCCACTTCCTTGTCATAGCAACGGTCTTCGACGTTTTCATAACCACTTTCTCCGGAAACAGTCCTGTGAGAAAGTTCTTCAGGAAGGTTCTCTCCGATGCGCCTACTATTACCAAATCAAAGCTCTCCGCCTCTCTCGCCACGACGTCAGAGGGGGAGGAGCTGATGGCAAATTCCCTTTCCACGTTAAGCCCATTCAAAATCTCCATAGCCTCTTCAAACACTTTCTCCGCCTTTTCCCTCTCCTTTTCCGAGCTTCCGACGTAAAGCAGCTTAATCCTTCCGCTCTTGTCCTCAACCAAAGCCCTTGCAATCTCGTAACCAAGCTTGGCGTGCGGTCCGCCAATTGTGGAAATCAAAACGTCCCTGAATTCGGGAATCTTCTCTCCCGGTTCAAATCGTATCACCACAACATCGCATTTCGCCTTCAAAAGCACAGGGTCGATGGTGCTGCCAAGAACGACGTCCCTCCTGAAGGTTCTGCCTCTCCATCCCATGACGATCATGTTAGCCTTCCACTCTTCAGCGGTGCTGAGAATCGCTTCCGAAACGCTGTGGCTCACCTTTACCACCCCGCCCGAGGGAACGCTGAGGTTCATAAGTCCTTCAACAAGCTCCTTGGCCTTCTTCACATCTTTAGCTGGAGCAGATATTGGAGTTTGCTGAGGAAGCCTCACGGTGTTGAGAATGACAACCGCCCCCTTCTTCTTCCTCGCTATTAACTCAGCAAACCTAACGAGCTTTTTAGCAATTACCGGATTTGCAACGGGAACGAGAATCGTGTACTCCATTTTCTCCACAGGTTTTTCGGTGAAGACCGTCATTACTTCCTCTTCCTCCCTCTTCTCCAGCTCCTTTTCGGAGTAGGCAAAGTAGAAGAAGGAGCCGAGGAACATCCACGCAATTGTGATCAGGAAAACACCCTCTCCGTGTTCAACCTGCGTTATGAGGAAGTATGAGACGACTGCGAGCAGAGCCGCGGCAATGGCTGGAAGTACCGGCACGAGCGGAAGGCGGAAGGCGCTCTGAATGTCCGGCCTCCTCAGGCGGAGAATGATGAGCGTGACGTTAACAGCGAGAAAGAGGATTATGAACATCAGGCTTGCCGCAGATGCTACCGCCTCAATTGGAGCGAGAGAAGCTGCGGCGATTATAATATAGCTGAAAAAGATGGCGTAGTGTGGGGTTTTGGTTCTCTCGTTTATCGCTGAAAGAGAGCGGTGTAGGTAGCCGGAGCGGCTTAAAGCAAAGATTACCCTCGAGGAGGAGTAAATTGTGGCGTTCATTGCGCTTATGGTTGAAATCAGCCCTCCTGCCAGAATCATCCACCCGCCAAGGGGCATGATGCTGTCCGCAACCTTGACAAGGCTCAGCTCCGCCAGCTGGCCGAGATACATCCAGCTCGGCACATCAGCCCTAACAGCCCCCAGAAGAGAGAAGGCAATGAGAATGTAAATGGCAACTGCAACCCACAGCGAAACGACTATTGCTTTGGGAATGTTCTTCTCGGGGTCCTTAACCTCCTCACCGCTCTGGACGATTATCTCAAAGCCCTCGAAGGCAATGAAGGTCAGCCCCATTGCCGCAAGCACCCCTGCGAAGCCTGTGGGGAAGAAGGGTGTGAAAGAGCTTTGCCAGTCAGGATAGCTCAGCATTTTGATGATTCCAAACCCTGCAAATACGAGAAGAATGAGAACCTTCAAAACCGTCACTAGGCTGCCGAGAAATCCGCTCTCCTTAGCCCCCCTGTAGTTAACATAGGCAAGAAAGCTGACCATCGCCAGCGACGAAATCTTCGCGGTCAAAACGTGAGGTAGAGGTAAACCAACAAAGCCAACAAGCATCTCCGCAAAAAAGGCTCCGAAGGTCACCGCGTAAAGGGCACAGGCGATGGTGTGAGCGGCCCAGTCAATCCAGCCCGCCATGAAGCCAGCATAATCCCCCATCGCCTCCTTAATCCACAGATACCCTCCTCCAGCCTGAGGCATCGCTGAACCAAGTTCCGCATAGGCCAAGCCCGTGAGAGTTGCGATTATTCCGTTGAGAAAGAATGCAAGAATGATAGCGGGCCCTGCAATACCCGCTGCGATACCAGTAAGAGCGAAAACGCCAGCACCAATCATGCCGGCGATTCCAATCATTGTTATGTCGAAGAAGGAGAGGTCCCTGCTGAGCGAAACCTGAACCTGCATTAGGGCTTGTAAGGTTACGGAGATATAAGCTTGCCGATTTGAAAATCCAAAATGGAAAAGAGATCAGTAGGGGGTCGCCCAGCTCTCGTCGTCCTTGTAAACTTTCTCGTCTATTATCATCTCTCCCTCTACGATGGGCTTGGGCTCCTTCACGGCCTCAATTCTGAAAAGAGTTGAGTTGTACCAGTTGAAGTCCACCTTCGCCTGCAGATGCCTCACGATTGGCAGCTTCTCCTGAAATCTGAAGAAGTTCTTCTCATCCTCAGGATAAACGTTGAACCTCCTCCTGAGGTCAGTGATGATGAAGCCCATGTCGTGAATCATCCTCTGAATCTCGTACCATTTCCTTCTCGAAGCTTCAAGGGTTGTTATGCCGAAGTATCCAGCTCCACCAACGCCCTTAAGCGTTGAAACCCCCCTCGAAAGGAAGAGCTTCAATCCGGGGATTGTCTCTACCGGATCGGTGACGAAGACGTCAAACTTCCTTTTGAGCTCGTCCGGAAAAGCCTGCTGGACGTCATAAACAAAGGCCTCAACGTTGAGGCTATACTCCTCAGCCACCCTGTTTATGAAGTTGATTAGCCTCTCATCGATGTCCACAACAGCAACCTTCTCAGGCATCCCCGTCAGCGATGCGGCAATGCCGAATAGATCATCATCGCCGACGACAAAAATTCTGCCATTCAAATCTCCTCTGTCGTAAACGAACTCAACTCTCCTTATCACACCTTCAAGGCTGATGAATCCCTGATCATAGACTTCAATGGTTTCGGGGCGGTCCTTGGCTATTTCGGAGTACTTCTGCAAAATTTCCTTAAAATAGGGGTTGATTGAAAGCCCCGTACCCTCACAGCACTCACACTCAACATCTCCGCAGAACTTTAGCCTCTCTTTCTCGGCAACCTCCCTGCCCTTCTCGGTAATCCTCACTTTCCCGCTCTCAACTTCAATCAGCCCCTCATCCCTCAAAGAGTTGAGGAGTTCAAAGAACTCCCTCAGCGATGCATCCTGATAGTAAATTAGCTCGTAAACGCTTCTTTCTCCTCCAAGGAGCTTTACCAGTATCTGCCTGACAATCCTGTCCATTTTACCCCCTGTCAAGAACGTAGTGGCGATAGGATTCTGGCTTGAACTTCTCAAGGAACAGCTTAAAGGCCTTCTCGACCTTGCTTGTATCACCGCACGTGAAAATGTCGAGGTTAACAAGCCCGTATTCAGGCCATGTGTGTATAGAAACGTGGCTTTCAGCAATCAAAACAATCCCCGTAACGCCGTGGGGATTGAACTGTTTGTAAACGCTGCCTACTTTCGTAAGCTCTGCTTTATCCACCACCTCCTCCACAATGGAGCGTACCACCTCCTCTTTGGCGATAAGCTCCTCCTTCACCCCGTACAGTTCTGCGATAATATGCCGACCGACTATCATCGCCATCACCCTCCATTTTTTCTCACCTCCTGAAGGAAATATCCAAATTCGGAGCGTTTTCCAACTTTTATGCCAGATTCTATCAGGGTTGGTCTATTTGTAACGAAACCACACGAATCTGGCTGGAAATAATCTCATGTCCTTTGACATTTAAATTTTTCGACGATTTTAAACAGTTTTCATACGGGAAAATTCGAGCTAAAAAGCTATCAAAAGGCTGTTTTGGAAAATTTCTGTTATATTTTAATTGGTTTGGTTGAAAACTGGATTTTTAACTCCTTTTCGCGCCAGTTGGGAGAAAAATATATATTTATTGTTCAAATAATTTAATAAGTCTTGGCTAGAGCCGCCAATCTACCTTCTCTGCCACAAACAACACACTTACCCTCAGGCTCCAAATCCAACCAGTCTGGCACCTCCTCAAACCATCCGAGGAGGCTCTTTCCATGCTCTTCAACGCTGTGTCCGCAGTCCTCATCGCTGCAAAGATAGACCGCTACTACTCCGCCCCATTCTTCAATTTCGCCTGTATTTTCAACAAACTTCACTTTCTCTGCCATCCTTTCCGCTGCTGCATTCCTCAGCCTCTGCTTGAGCTCTCTTGCCCACTCCAGAACCTTGCCCTCATCTACCTCATCCAGCGGAACCTCAAACTTCCTTTTTTCATCCCTGAAAGAAACCACCGCAACCCCCTTCTCCGCATCCCTCGGCCCTATTTCAAATCTTATGGGCACGCCCTTAAGCTCCCACTTGTAGTACTTCGCCCCCGGCCTGTCCTCCCCTTCATCAAGAACGACTCTGAAGGCCTTCAGCTTCTCAGCCAGCTTTCTGCAAGCTTCCATTACCGCCTCTTCCTTGCCCTTGTAGAGAATTGGGATTATGACTATCTGCACTGGTGCAACCTCAAAGGGCAGCACAAGGCCAAGGTCGTCTCCGTGGACGCTTATCAAAGCTGCAATGCATCTCTCCGAAATTCCATAGCATGTCTGGTGGGCGTAGTAGTGCTCGCCGTTGGGCGCTTCATACTTTATGTCAAAAGTTCTGGCGAAGTTGTCGGCTAAATGGTGAACCGTGCCTATCTGCAGTGTTCTGCCGTCGGGCATTATTGTGTCGAATGCTATTGTGTACGCCGCTCCCGGAAACTTGTCCCACTCGGGACGGCGGATGACCATGTAGGGAATGGCAAGGAAATCATAAAACTCTTTATAGAAGCCTATGGCCTTCTTAACGTGCTCCGCTGCCTCTTCAAAGTCTTTGTGCACGGTGTGTGCCTCTTTGAAGGACGTGATCTCCCTCAGCCTGATGAGCGGTCTCGTGTGCTTCGTTTCGTAGCGGAAGGTGTTTACTATCTGGTAAACCTTCAAAGGCAAATCAGCGTGGTTTCTCACCCAAAGTCTGAACATTGGATACATTGCAGTCTCGCTTGTCGGCCTCAAAGCAAGCTTAACGTCAAGGGGCGTTAGTCCGCCGTGGGTAATCCAGTAAACCTCGTCCTCAAAGCCCTTTATGTGCTCTCCCTCCTTGCCAAGCTCGGTCTCAGGGATGAGGGCGGGGAAGTAAACCTCATCATGCTCCCTGTCCATAATCTCTCTCAGCTTTGAGTAAACGAGCTGCCTGATTTTGAAGCCGAAGGGGAACCATACGTAAAGCCCCTTAACCGGATACCTGACGTCCATTATCTCTGCTGTCTGAATGACCTCGTGATACCACTCTGAGAAGTTTTCCTTCGATGGAAGAGTCATCAGAATTGGGAGTGGGCTGCAATATTTATTAGTTTTTGAGTTGCTTGAGGAGTTGTTTTTTGAACTATGCCAAAAGTTGGCTAGACTCCCAAGAATGCAAAGTGCTAACGCCAACAAGCGAATCCGGTGATGTCCAAAAGAGTGGAAAATGTCCTTAAAAGCGACTTTGGTTTTTGAAAATCTAAAAACTGTCCTTTTAAAACTAAAATCATTATCCAAGGTCTGATAAATTTTTGAAATTCTGATTTTCAATTTTATGCCAATTAAAGCTCTTTTTTCTGCGTAAAAAGCATTTAGAATGTTTATCAACATTAGATAAAAAATTGGGCTGACACGAAAGTTTTTTATACAAAATGGATTGATTGTGTTCTGTGGTTGGCTACGCTGTCGAACTTGAGGGCATTTCAAAGAGCTACGACAGCACTACGGTGCTCGAAGACATAAATCTCAGGATTCAGCAGGGTGAGTTCTTCTCCCTGCTTGGCCCAAGTGGTTCCGGGAAAACCACAATCATACGGATAATTGCGGGACTTACCTTTCCCGATCAGGGTTTTGTGAGGATTAACGGGGAGGATTGCACCTCTTTACCGCCCTACAGGCGCAACGTCGGTATGGTGTTTCAGAATCTCGCCCTCTTCCCCCATCTTAACGTTTTTGAAAACGTCGCCTACGGGTTGAGGCTGAGAAAGATTCCCGAAGGTGAGATAAAGGATAGGGTTTACCGCTACCTCGAACTCGTCAACCTCGACCCTGAGATTTACGCAAAAAGGAAGGTAGAGCAGCTATCTGGAGGGCAGCAGCAGAGGGTTGCAATTGCGAGGGCTCTGGTTACCGAGCCTTCCATCCTGCTCCTCGACGAGCCGCTCGGCGCTCTGGATTTAAAGATAAGGCAGCACATGATTTCCGAACTTAAAAGAATCCAGAAGACGCTGGGAACGACCTTCATTTACGTCACCCACGACCAGAGCGAGGCTTTGCTGCTTTCCGACAGGTTGGCCGTCCTCAATGAAGGCAGAATCCACCAGATTGGGACGCCAAGGGAAATCTACGAGAGGCCAAAAACGAGGTTCGTCGCCTCATTCATAGGCGAAACCAACTTTCTGGAGGCAAGGGTCGTGAACGGAGAGGTCATCACCGAAATCGGAAAGGTGAGGGTTTTCGGCCTTGATGGGGCGAGGGAGTTCTGCATATCCATCCGCCCTGAAAAGCTTAAAATCAACCAGCAGGCTGAGAACACCTTTGAGGCTGTCGTTGAGGAAATTGGCTACCTCGGAAGCTTTTTGATGCTGAAGCTGAGGGCTGGCGATGTTGTAGTGAAGGCCTTCGCCCCGCCGCAGGAAAATGTTAGGGAAGGGGAAAGGGTGATTGTTGGTTGGGATAGTAGGGATGCGGTAATCTTGGAGGCATGAAGAAACTATCCCTCCCCTCAATCATCTTCCTTCTCGCTTTCTTCTACATTCCATTCGCCATCGTCATACTTTACGCTTTTGGCTATCCCGAATTCACGCTAAAGCACTTCAGAGACGTGCTCAATCCTCTTTACGCCAGCTACATCCTCAACTCAGCCATCATCGCCTTTCTGACCACAGCAATCTGTCTTGCAATTGCCTACCCCGTTGCGTACTACATAGCCCTTAAGGCCGGAAAGTGGAAAAATGCCCTGCTCATCGCGGTAATACTGCCCTTCTGGATTAGCTTTCTCCTCAGAACATACGCCCTGATGACGATTCTCTCGAAGCTGGGCATAATGTTCACCTTCACCGCGGTGATGGTTGGAATGGTTTACGACTACCTTCCCTTTATGATCCTGCCCCTATACACCGCAATGGAAAGGATGAACGTCTCGACAATCGAGGCTTCATACGTGCTCGGCGCAGACCCGATAAAAACCTTTTTAAAGGTGGTAATGCCTCTCTCAAGGCAGGGGATGATTGCAGGCATTTTTCTCGTTTTCGTTCCGGCCCTCGGCGAGTTCGTCGTACCAGCGATGCTTGGCGGGGTTTCAGCATCCACGCTCGGAACGCTCACGTGGGAGCTATTCATCAGATACCACAACTGGTGGAAGGGCTCTGCTCTCTCGGTCATTTACCTGGCTGTTGTGTTTGCCTTCACAGCTTACTATATAAAGAGGGCGGGGAGGCTGGAGCTATGATTCTGAGGGCTTTCACCATTGCAGTCTTCGCCTTCCTCTACATCCCCATCGTGATCATGATAGCCCTCTCCTTCTACGATGACGGCTTTACGCTGAGGAACTATCAGGCCCTTCTGGAGGACAGGGAGATTGTCAGCGCATTCTTCAACAGCATAGGCGTCGCCTTGCTGTCCACCATCATCTCTGTAATTCTCGGAACACTCGCGGCTTACGCCTTCATGCGAGATCAGATCTCATTCAGCGCCCTTTTCTACCCTCCGATAATAATACCCGAAATCACGGAGGCCGTTTCGCTTTTGCTCTTTTTCATAGTTCTCGGCTTCCCCCTCGGCTTTTACTCAGTCCTGATAGGCCACACCGCCTTCAACATAGCCTTCGTTTTCGTGATAGTTTCGGCAAGAGGCGCTAACCTCAGAAGGGAGTTCGAGGAAGCCTCGTACATACTCGGAGCCAACGAGTTTCAGACCTTCAGGAAGGTAACTCTGCCACTTCTCATGCCCGGAATAATCGCAGCTTCGCTCATAGCCTTCACTCTCTCATGGGACAACTTCATAAAGACCGTATTCACCACCGGGCCGGGATTCGAGACTCTCCCGTTAATCATATGGTCTCAGGCCGCGAGAGGTGTTGTAAGCCCTACAATAAACGCCCTCGCCTCTCTGATGATTGTAATCTCCCTTCTTCTGTCTTATATTTACGTCAGAATCACTGTGAGCGAGAGGTAAATTATTTATTCAGCTTCCATCACTTCAATCTATGCCAAGACTGACGAGAAGGCGTTTTATCGGTCTTGCTGCTGGAGTGGCGGGAATGACGCTTTTTGGAGGCCTGAGAATGCCAAAAGCCAGAGCCGCGGAGAACAGCCTTAAAATCTGGAACTGGAGCTACTACATTGATGAGGCTTTACTCGATGAATTTGCAGCCCACGCAGGAATTCCAAGGGAGAACATAGTTTACGATGAATATGACGACCCAAACGTCGTCCTTTCGAGGCTTGAGGCTGGGAAGAGCGGATACGATGTTGTCATCATCCCCGACTACATCCTTGACGTGGCGATAAAGGAGGGATTGCTCATGGAGCTTAACAAGAGCCTGATTCCCAATTACCCTCACCTTGACGAGAAGTTCAAATCAACTCCCTACGACCCGGAAGGCAGGTACAGCGCTGTTTACATGTGGGGCACGACTGGTTTCGGATACAGATCCGATTTGGCGGAGAAGGTCACAACCCTCAGGCAGATTTTTGACCCCGACTACGGCTACCTGAAGAAGTACAGCCAAGAAGATAACGATGCTTGAGGAGCCGATTGAGGTTATACTGGCGTGCAAGGCCTTTCTCGGCAAAAGCGTTGACGATTGGAGCGACGAGACGATGCAGGAGGTTAAGGAAGCTCTTATAAGACAGAAGCCCTATCTCGCAGCCTACGCCGGAGCAAACGTTTACGTTGAGGGGCTGAAGAACGGAAGCATCTACGTAGCCCACGCCTACAACGGAGACATCGTAAGGCTTCAGGATGAGGAGGGAGTTGATCAGGCGAGCTTTGCAATTCCGGAGGAGGGCGGAACGATATGGACGGACAACATGTGCATTCCGAAAGATGCCGAGAACGTGGAGCTTGCTCACGAGTTCATAAACTTCATGCTCGACCCTGAGGTCTCAGGCAGAAACTCTGACTACATAAAGTACGCCTCACCCGTAAAAGAGGCGAGAAACTACGTCAGCGAGGAGGTGCTTGAAAACCCGGCAGTTTACGTTCCCGAAGACCTGATGAAGAAGCTTTGGTTCACACCTCAGCTGGATGAAGAAGCGAGGAGGAAGATAGAAAATCTCATGATTGAGGTTAAGGCCAGCACAGTAAAGCCTGAAGGAGGCATTCCGGGATTTGAGGTCGGTGCAGCCTTAACGGCTCTCGGTGGATCATCTCTTATCAGAAAGTTTAGGTGACTTTTACCTCTTTTTTGCCATACTATAGCAAAAAGCTTAAATACACTTCGCGGGATTAATCCCACATGGTGGGAGCAGGTGATGGACTTTGGGTTTGTTGATTCGTTGAAGGGAGCAAGCAAAAGAGGTAAGAACGCAGTCATTGCCGAGGTTAAGGTTCGATCCCCCATACACGGCGATTTGCTTAGAGGGAGGAGGATTGAGGACATCTTGAGGGCCTACGAAAAAGCTGGTGCAGCGGCGATTTCGTACATAACAGCAGAGCAGTTCAGCGGAAATTTCGAGACGCTGAAGAAGATTGTTGGGCTTACCGATCTGCCCGTTCTGAGGAAGGACTTCATAAGGGGCAGAAAGGAGGTTGAAAGAACTGCTGAGGTTGAGGCTGCAGCTTTGCTGCTCATAGCGAGGCATCTGAAGGAGAGAACTGCGGAAATGGTTGATTTTTGCTTCGAGCACGGCATCGAGCCTCTGGTTGAGGTTCATCACGCTGAGGATTTGGTTTACGCCGAAAACGCAAGGGCTGTGCTGATAAACAACCGCGACATTGACCGCATGGAGAGGGATGGGGGAAGCATAGATGTCACAGCAAAAATTGCCGAAAAAATCAGGGCTTTCAAGGTTAGCGGGAGCGGAATTGGCAGCGTGGAAGATTTGCTCTTTGTTCTGCAGTATGTGGATGCAGCCCTCATAGGGACCGCCTTCATGATGGCTGAGAACACCGAAGAATTTGTCCAGACAGTTTGTGGAGGCGAGAAGATGATAGAGGATGTTTTGAGGGGGCTGGACTTCGATAAGGCCTACGAGCTCGCAAAAACGCTGCCCGAACTTGATGAAATCAAGATTGCAGCAGTTCTCGCAGCTCTGGAGGCTAAGGGCTACGGTGCAGAGGTAATCGCCGGGTTCGCGAAGGGGGTTGCAGAGAAGTCCAAAATCGAGATCGGCAAGGTTATGGACACCTGCGGGACGGGAGGAGACAAAACGAGCTCGATAAACGTAAGCACGGCTGTTGCTATTGCGCTGTCAACAGTCCATCCCGTTGCAAAGCACGGAAACAGAGCAGTCAGCTCCAAAAGCGGTTCGGCTGACGTTCTGGAAGCTCTCGGTGTGAGAATTGAGATGGATGAAGAGAGGGCGAGGAAAATGATTGCCGAAACCAACTTTGCCTTCCTCTTCGCCCCCCTTTACCACAAAAGCTTTGCAAGGGTTGCCGCTGTGAGAAGAAATCTGGGGATACGGACGATTTTCAACGTCACTGGGCCTTTAACCAACCCCGCAAGGCCTGAGGTGCAAATTGTCGGTGTGGCGAGTGAAATTCTGCTGGTTGAGGTTGCAAAGGCTATGTCGCTGCTCGGCAGAAGAGCGGTCGTGGTTTATGGCAGCGGTATGGACGAGGTCAACCCTAACAGCTCAACTGACATCGCCGTTGTTAATGGCGGAGTTGAGAGGCTTAAACTTGAGCCGGAGGATTTCGGCATCGAGAGGTGCAGAGTTTTGCCATGCAGCAGCAGCGGGGAGTCGGCTGAGAGGATAAGGGCTGTGTTCAGCGGAAAGGGGCTGAAGGAGGACAGAAGGCTCATTGCCATAAACTTTGCAACCGCACTGTTTGCCCTCGGCTATGAGGACCTGAAGGAGAACGTTGAGATTTTTGAGGAAAAGGTTCAGAGCGGGGAGCTTGCGAGAAAGCTGGAGGAAATCGCATGCAAAAGCACGAGTATGTAAACCCGGTGAAGCTCTACTCAGCCATAAGAGACGAGAAATTTCCGTTCATTCTCGAATCCGCGGAGAAGAGCGGCAGGGCGAGATACACATACATATCCTTCAACCCCCTCTACACGGTAAGGGTCGGCAGCAGAACCAGGGTTGATGGGGAGGTTATTTCAAAAATCTCGGACCCCTTCGATGCGCTGAATGAGATTCACGTTAAGGGATTGCTTGTCGGCTACGTTGCCTACGAGGCGGTGAAGAACTATATTGGCAAGAAGCCCCAAACCCCGTCGGTTTTTGGCTGCTACGATGGTTACTTCGTTTACGACCACTACCTGAGAAAGCTCTTCAGCGTAAACGTTGAGAACGCGGATAAGATTGTCGAGAGGGCGAAGAGGGTAGAGGTTGAGCAAGTGAGGGGGAATTCGGAGGTCCTGAGGGCCGGAAGCAGGGAGAAGTTTGAGAAGATGGTGGAGAGAGGGAAGGAGCAGATTTTCGAGGGCGAGGTTTACCAGATTGTGCTTTCAAGGGAGTATGTTGTTGATACGGATTTGAGCCCTTTCCAGATGTATCTGAATTTGAGGGAGACGAATCCGAGCCCCTACATGTTCCTGCTTGAGTTCGACAGGGCCCTGATCGGCTCAAGCCCGGAGACGATGGGAAGGGTTGAGGGAAACAGCTTCATAATCAACCCGATTGCCGGAACCGCCAGGAGGGAGGCGGGAAGGGAGAAAGAGATTGCTGAAAAGCTCCTCAGCGATGAGAAGGAGAGGGCTGAGCACGTCATGCTTGTTGACCTAGCCAGAAACGACGTGAGGAAGGTTTGCAGAGCAGGGAGCGTTAGAGTTTCGAGGTTCATGGAGGTTGTGGAGTATCCGAGCGTTCTGCACATCGAAAGCGAGGTTGTTGGAGAGCTGAAGGCGGGAGTGACGCACTTCGACGCTATGAAAGCCACCTTTCCCGCAGGAACCGTTACCGGAGCGCCGAAACTGAGGGCGATTGAGCTCATAGACGAAATTGAGGGGGATTGCAGAGGGGTTTACGCTGGTGCTGTTGGCTACTTCAGCGAGAATGTTTCTGATCTGGCCATTGCAATCAGGATGATTGAGTTCGACGGAAAGGCGAGGATAAGGGCAGGTGCGGGGATAGTTGCGGACTCCGTTCCTGAAAGGGAGTTTTTCGAGACGGAAAACAAGATAGCGAGGGTTTTGAGGGCGGTTGGGCTATGATAGTCGTTGTTGACTGCAAGGACTCCTTCGTTTACAATCTCGTGGAGTACATCTCTCTGTTCGACAAGGTAAGGGTTGTTGAGAAGGAGAGTGCTGGATTGCTGAGAAAAATGAGCTTTGACGGTGTGGTGATTTCCCCCGGACCGGGAAAGCCGGACAGGAGCCTTGAATTCGTCTTTAAAATGGGCGTTCCTGTGCTCGGCGTCTGCCTCGGCCATCAGATGATTGCGGAGGTTTTTGGAGGGAAAGTGGGGAGGGTTGAGCCCGTTCACGGCAAAACTTCACTTGTTGAGCATGACGGCAGAGGGATTTTTAAAGGGGTGAGAAATCCGCTCAGGGCGGGGAGATATCACTCACTCGCCGTTCTTGAACCGCCAGAAGGCTTTGAGGTGTGTGCAAAAAGTGAAGATGGAGTGGTGATGGGCTTGAGGAGGGGTAAAATACACGGCGTGCAGTTCCATCCGGAGAGCGTGCTTACAGAGGACGGTGTGAGGATGATTAGGAACTTCGTGGAGATGTGCCATGATGGTTAAGGTTTGCGGTGTTAAAAGCCTGAAGGAGCTTGATGCTGTGGAGAGGTATGCAGATTTCACCGGGGTTGTTGTTAAAAGCGATTCAAAGAGGTGCGTGGAGCTTGATGTGGCTAAAGAGCTTATCGGGAGCTCATCCATTCCGGTTTTTGCGGTGTCAACTGCAAGCAGCTACGCGGAATGGGAGGAAATTCTCGCAAAGACGGAATGCAGCTTCGCCCAGGTTCACTCCGAAATGCCGCTGGAGGATTTTGAGAGGCTGAAGGCGGAGGTTAAGGTCATGAAGGCCTTTATTGTTGAAGGCCCGGCTGAAAAGATCGCTGCCAAGATTGAACTCTACTCCCCTCACCTCATTCTCCTCGATTCGGGGTGCGGGAGCGGAAAAACTCACGACTGGAATGTTAGCAAGGCTCTGGCGGAGAGATACGGCGTTTTTCTGGCCGGAGGGCTTAATTTGGACAACGTGAGGGAGGCGATAAGGTTCGTGAGGCCCATGGGCGTTGACGTCTCGTCCGGAGTGGAGAGAGACGGGCTTAAGGATGAGATGCTGGTTAGAGAATTTGTCAGGAGGGCGAAAAATGAAGTTCGGTGAGTTTGGCGGAAGATTTGTTCCGGAGGTTCTTATTCCACCTCTGGAGGAGCTTGAAAAAGCTTATGACAGGTTTAAGGATGATGAGGAGTTCAAAGCAAGGCTGGAATACTACCTCAAAAGCTACGCGGGGAGGCCAACTCCCCTCTACTTTGCAGAGAATCTCAGCAGAGAGCTTGGAGTGAAAATTTACCTGAAGAGGGAGGATTTGCTTCACGGCGGGGCGCACAAAATCAACAACACAATCGGCCAGGCTCTGCTGGCCAAATTCATGGGGAAGAAGAGGGTTATCGCAGAAACCGGCGCTGGGCAGCATGGTGTGGCAACGGCAATGGCGGCAGCCCTTCTTGGACTGGAGGCGGAGATTTACATGGGGGCTGAGGATTACGAGAGGCAGAAGATGAACGTTTTCAGGATGGAGCTGCTTGGGGCGAAGGTTACAGCAGTAGAGAGTGGAAGCAGAACGCTGAAGGATGCGATAAATGAGGCCCTTCGGGACTGGGTTGAGAGCTTCGAGCACACCCACTACCTCATCGGCTCGGTTGTGGGGCCACATCCTTTCCCCACCATCGTGAGGGACTTTCAGGCCGTTATCGGGAAGGAGGCGAGGAGGCAGATTATTGAGGCTGAGGGAGGGATGCCGGACGCCATCATCGCCTGCGTTGGAGGGGGCAGCAACGCCATGGGAATCTTCCATCCCTTCCTGAACGATGACGTTAGGCTGATAGGTGTTGAGGCTGGCGGGGAGGGGATTGAGAGCGGCAGGCATTCAGCATCCCTTACAGCGGGAAGTAAGGGTGTGCTTCACGGCATGCTGTCCTACTTCCTGCAGGATGAGGAGGGGATGATGCTCGACACCCACAGCGTTTCTGCCGGGCTTGACTATCCCGGAGTTGGGCCTGAGCATGCCTACTTGAAGGAGACAGGGAGGTGTGAGTACGTAACGGTGAACGATGAGGAGGCTTTGAGAGCATTCAAGACGCTTTCAAAGCTTGAGGGGATAATTCCCGCCCTGGAATCTGCTCACGCCATTGCCTACGCGATGAAAATGGCTGAGGAGATGCAGAGAGACGACGTTCTGGTGGTGAACCTTTCTGGCAGAGGGGATAAGGACATGGACATCGTGAGGAGGAGGTTGGCATGATTGACAGGTCGCTGATAGTTTTCTTCACGGCCTGCTATCCAACTGCTGAGAAAACTGTTGAGTTCATGCTCACTGCCGCTGAATCCGGTGCTGACGTTATCGAGCTTGGTGTGCCCTTCAGCGACCCGGTGGCTGACGGCAAAACAATTCAGGAGTCCTACGTCAGGGCTCTGAGGAACTTCAGGGTTGAGCGGGTTTTCGAGATTGCGAAGGCCTTCAGGGCTGAGTCGGACAAACCGCTCGTGCTGATGAGCTACTACAATCCAATCTACCGCAGGGGTGTGGAGAGCTTTGTGGAGAAAGCCTACTCCTCAGGGATAGACGCCATGCTCGTTGTTGACTTGCCCTACGACGAGGCCGGAGACTTTGTGGAGGTTTGCAGCAGAACTGGGATGAAGAACGTTTTTCTGGCTGCTCCAAACACGCCTGAAGATAGGCTGAGGGCGATGGACGAGCTTTCAGCTTTCGTTTATCTGGTTTCGACCTACGGTGTTACGGGAGAGAGGGACAGAATCTCCCCGCTTGCCTTTGAAGCGCTGAAGAGGGCTAAGGGCATCTGCAGGAAGCCAGTAGCTGTCGGATTTGGGGTGTCAAAGGCCGATCATGTGAGACAGCTAATCAGCGCGGGGGCGGATGGGGTTGTTGTTGGAAGCGCCTTTGTTCGGCTGATAAATGAGAAAGGGGAGCGTGCAACTGAGGACATAAGGGCTCTGACAGAGAACCTGAGAAGCGGTTTGGTTTGACTCCTTGACAGCAAGCACCAAAAATTTTTTATTTCTAATGCTATTGCACAACGTATGGTAACAAAAAGAAGTCTTTTGAAGCTGTACCTTCTCGGAATAGTTACCCTCGGAATATACTTCATCTACTGGCTGGTTATGGTGAAGAGGGAGCTGAACAGTCTCGGAGCCAACATTCCGACATGCTGGCTTCTGATAATTCCGATAGCAAACATATACTGGCTTTACAAATTTGCGGAAGGATTCGTAAAGGTCCTGAAGCCGGGAGAGAGCGCTGTGCTGTACTTCCTACTCTTCTGGTTGGTCAGCATCATCATGCCGGCAATAGTTCAGTCCGAGCTGAACAAGCTTGCGGAGCGCGGCGGGTAATTTTACCGATGCTGCTCGACTTGCACTCTCAAATTAAGAGTTTCACCATGGTATATTAACAGATGCGCTCAAGCTGAAACATGGGTGAGGATGCAGTAAGGCTGGGAGAGCTGGCCTTAAAACTTGAAAGGTATCGATACAATGTAGCACTGGCTACAACTTGGGCAATTTTTGGGATGGTCTTTGGATCCATGATAACGCTGGCCAGCAGTTTAATGCTTCTCGGTCTTGGATATGAGGTTCACTGGCACTACTAACAATAGCCGGAATATTCAGCGGATGCATTTTTCTTAGATTCTTCCGAAGATATATACCTCTGGAAGGTGAAATTAAAAGAAGGTGGCAAATTGGAGCTGCTTTACTCTTCATATTCACTTCTTCCCTTAGCCATCAAAGCAACGGCTTTCTACTTTAGCACCGTCTGGTACCCCTCCCTTGGCTTCGGACTGTTATTTTGTGGGTTATACATCGGGAAGGTTGGAGACGTAATCAGGAGCATGCCTTACTCAGGAATTCTAATTATTCTGAGCTCCACAATTCTCATACCGCTCTCCTATTTATTTTCAGAGAAATGACTGAGGGGGAATTGTCAAAAGCTGGAGGTGTCGATTGGGGCAGCTTAAGCACGCATCTGTCGAGATTGGAGAAGAAGGGTTATGTGGAGAGGAGAAGGGTTATTACGAACAAGGGTGTGAGGACCATTGTAAAAATCACTGAAACCGATACAAAGCATACGTGTTAAAAAGCTCAAAAAACTGATTGAGAGTGCAGAAAGTGAGCCTCCAGACTTTTTTAATCTACGCCCCTGAGCTCCTCAAGCAGCTTGCACGCCTGACATATTCGCCTTGGTGTGGGCTCACCGCACCTCTCACACCTGTTGAGGTCAATCTGCGGATAAATCTCCTTGAGACAGGGAATTAGCTTTTCAAAGCTGCTCATGACCGAGAACTTCCTCCCCGGATACTTATTCTCGAAATCGTATAGGAAATCCCTGACAGCAGCCCTCACTGGGAAGTGGCTGTAGGGGCACTCGTCGAAGTCCATAGGAAGCTCATGCAAAAATCCGTAAACCACAACCTCCTTCTCGTAAACGTAGCGGAAGGGCTTGATCCTCACAACCAAACCTTCCTGAACCCTCTGCGGAACAAGCCTTGCCATCCTCTCCATGTCCGCATTGAGGAAGTTTAGCAGAATGGTCTGAGTTTCATCGTCAAGGTTGTGGCCCGTTGCAAGCTTCGTCGCTCCCATCTCCCTCGCTGTTCTGTTCAGCAGATACTTTCTGAAGACTCCGCAGTAGGTGCAGGGCTTCTTGTCCCCCCTCTTCACCATCTCATCCAACGTCATTCCAAAGTTCTCCTCAAAGGAGACCACGAGATGCTCCATGCCAAGCTGCTCGGTAACCTTCCTCGCAATCTCAACCGTCGGAGGGCGGTAGCCAGCGATGCCTTCGTCGATGGTTATGGCAAAAAACTCCAGATCACTCCTGAACCCATAGAGCTTGTTCAGAACGAAGGCGAGAGTTACGCTGTCCTTACCCCCACTGAGGGCGATGGCAATCCTGTCTCCCTTCTGTATCATGTCGTACTTCTTAACAGCAAGCTTCACCCTCCTCTCGAAGTCCTCTATGAAGTGCCTCTTGCAGAGGTGCCTATTAGCGTGCCTCTGGAAAATTACGGCCCTTCTGCTGCACTTGGAGCAGGTAATCATACCTCTCTCAGATTTGCCCTGCTGTAAATCGTCTCTGCTGCTTCAACGCCCTCGATCTCTGTAACCCTCGCCCTTATCTCCTCTATGGGCTCCCTCGTTACGGCGTGAACCATGAAGTAAATCGGATAGTTCCACTTCTCGCTAACAACCCTCTCAATGAGGTGCGTTATCTGCGGGAATCTTTCAAGCAGTTGCATCGCCACCTTCTCAGGCTTGGCTGAGAGCTTCAAGACCGTCATTCCGTTCTCCCTGAAGCCAACCTTCCTCTCCCTCAGCACTCCGCTGAAATCTCTGCCCACCCCCTTCCTCATAAGCTCTTCTATGATGTCAACAACCTCCTCTTCAGGGCGGTTGAACTTTGCAAAGGGCCTTTCAGCCACATCAAGAGATTCCAGAGCCCTAACAAAATCCTCTTCAAAGCCCAATTCCCTAAGCAAGGGGACGCTTTCGGGCTCCAAACCCCTGTTGCTCCACGAAACGCCCTTAGTCAGATCATACTTAACGTCCATCTTGTAAACCCTTTTCGTCGGCAGAACAACGTATTCTTCCACTCCACACTCCTCAGCAAGGCTAATGACGAGGGCCTCAATTTCCTCAACGTCCCTTCCCTTAACCGTAAACCAGACATTGTAGTAAGCGTCCCTCAAAAAGTTGTGCTTAACCCTGAACTCGTCATGGACGTTAATCTTCGCAGCAACTTCCCTTACATTCACAGCCTTAAAACCCACCAGCGCAGCTCGGCTTGTAATTTGAAAAGGCCCTGTAGTTCAGATTCAGCCCGTACCTCTTGACCACTCCCTGCTCAATGTACTCCCTCACCGCTCTCATCACATCTTCAGGCTTCCTGCCCAGCTTCTCCGCCAAATCTACCAGTGGTGTTGTGGAGAGAGGGAGTTCATACTGCAGGGCCATCAGAAGCTCAACGTCAAGCTTCAAAACTGAATCCCCTCCTCCTCAGCTTTTCTTCTGCCTGAAACGTAATCCTGAACTATCCTCTCAACCAGCTTCTTCGCCTCCTCAACCCTTCCCGCATTTACAAGCTCCAGAAACGTCTCGTCTTTGCTGACAATTGGATACAGCCTCATTCTCAGCTCCACGGGAACGTTGTTGGACTTCATGTAGCTTTTCAGGTAGTCCATTGCCTCCAGAAAGGTAATCAGGTCCTCCCGCCCCTCAAGGGCCTCCTGAAAGAGGTCTCTCACCTTCCTCGCCACAACCCCGCTCTTACCCTCTGTAGTAACAGCAAACCTTATCCCCTCCTTCCCGCCCTCGAAGGGCACAACTACCTCCGTTTTCACCGCATCGTTGGCAAGGTTGACCATTGCCCTGTATTTTGATGCAACTTCAATTATTTTATCGTTAAACTCCTTACTGCCTATGGCCACAACAATCAAATCAAAATTTCTGGCTATGCTCTCAAAATCAAGCTCTTCTGCTGAAGCCTCAACCAGCTTAACCTCTCCTCTCTCAAACATCATCCTGAGCTCATCGCTAAACTCCTTGCTGAAAACCGTCACGTCAGCCCCAACCTCGACAAACTTCTTCGCCCTGAGGGTGCCAACTCCCCCTCCACCAATTACAGCAACCTTTTTCCCTGAAAATTCAATGTAAAGGGGAATCCTCATTGAGTTATAAAGAGAGTTGTGTGGTTTAAAGTATTTCCCCCACCAGCTCACAGCCGTACCCACTGAGGTCTTCTGCGGATGTTAAGACAATCGCCGTTGCGGGGCAGCCTCCCCTTTTTTCAAACAGCATTGCCTTTCCTCCAGCCAAAGCAGCTGCGTAATCCGCCACCTCCTTCAATCCACCGCTCTTAACTGGAAAAATTGCCGAGGCTTTTCCCTCCTTAACCAGCCCCACCAGCCTTTCCACATCCGCCATATCAAGAAGCTCTTCTTCGCTCAACTCAGCTCCGCTGACAGCGTTTCCGAAAAAGTAAATCCTGTCCCCCCTCCTCGGAGAGTTGCGGGTGCTCATATCCCTTAGACCAACAACTGTAGCGACAAAACCGCTCTGCTTGGTCTCAAAAAACTCCTCGTAACCAGCAAGCATGGTGCGAACCTTCATTCTTTCCCTTATTGCCTCAGAAAACATCCTGAAGAAGGTGTGCGTGTAGAGGAATTCGCAGGTTGAGGTCAGCATCACCAGAAGGGGTGTAATGAACCTGCAGCAGGTCTCCACTGCAACCTGATTGGCCATAACCTCAGCCACAAATCCCAGATCCTTCCTGAAGTCCAGTTCAAGCTCCCCCACACCGCCGTAAGAGACGCTGAGCACGCTGACAGAAGTCAAATTGCCAAGGTCAACGTTAACGGCATTTCTCTCCTCGTAAACGTCAACGTTCTTCATAGGCAAAGATGGCTTGAAGTAGAAGCCTATGTTTTCAAGCAGAGACAGATAGAGGGCTATGGAGCTCCTGATAATCTCAGACCTCGACTGGAGGGTTTTCCTCGCCACCTCGTCGATTTTCTCTATTAATCCCTCCTCAAGCCTTAAAGAGACTAGCTTCACACTCTCGTATTACACATGCATTACTTAAGCCTACCCCCTTTGTTTCCTGTGGAAAATGTGGAAAAGGATACAGAAGGGCAAATTCGGGGACAGGAGCTTTATAATGGATTGTTTGTGAAGAGGAGTGCAGAAAGATGGAAAAGTTAAATTTGCAGCTGTAAGAACCAATTTTCGATTTTCGAACGTTGAGATTGTTTTGGAAGCTTCAAACTCAGGCCACCAACATTCATTTTTGAAACTGCAGAATTGCATGCCACCACCCCTTTGTTTCCTGTGGAAGTTTGGAAAAATAGGTTAGGGAGGATTTCAGAAATAAAAATTTGCGCAAAAAAGTTTATTTTGGAAATGGGTTGGAGATATGTTTTTTTGATTTAATCTGCAAGTTTCACGATTTGATTTCACTCTCCACTCAATTGGCGAGAAATAAAGCCAATCAATTTGTAGAGGCTTCAAGCAACCACTTCTTTGCTCCCGAGAACTCACAAAAAAGACGGTTTCGAGTAAAAATCTCCCTAAAATCGCATGGGTTCAGCTGCTTCCCTTCAGCATTATTGCGGAATTTGGTGAGACCTTTATTGATGCGCTATTGAATTTACATCTGGCTTACAAAGAGTTTCTTTAATTTTATCCTCCCTAAGTTTTCCCGCTCGCTTCCCCCCAAAACTAGGGTAGAGGGACCATCACTCTTTTCTACTATTGAGAGTCAAGATTAACTGTGGACTGCATAGAGTGCAGAGGCAGGATGCTTTGCTCCCGAAAGGTATGTCCATTGATGCCCTCACTCAGACCGCAGGTGAGCGTAGAAAGGGATATTCTCGGCTCGTCTCCTCCGTCTGTGTTTGTTGGGAGGTATGGCTATCCAAAGGTGAGAATTTGCCCCGCAGTTCCTCCATTTACCGGTGACACCAAAATCTATGACACTCCTGAGATGTGGCGGGAAGTGCCGGTTGAAAGAGTGCTTGAGTTCCGGTATTCGATGATTCTCGGGCAGTTCAGGGCGGATGTGAGGAGAAGCAAAGAGGTTGAAGTGGTACAGGAGATGAGCCTCTACGATAAACCCATTGACGTCGAAGTGAGCTTTGCAAAGCCCCCTTCCGTAAGGGCATTTTTCGATGACGTCCTTCCACCTTTCGGCGCCTCAGCCCCAGCAAAGGAGGTTATAATTCACTCCGCTCCCCGCCCGCCAAAGGCTGTAGAGAAGGTTTACTACGACACCGATTTGAGAGCGGTTGAGGCGATGAGCTATCTATACGAGCGGGGCGTGGCAGTTTCGCACATTCAGAAGCTGCTTTCTGCCGGAACTCTGGGAGTTAAAAGGAAGCTCGTTCCGACGAGATGGGCGATTACGGCTGTTGACGATACTCTCTCAAAGCAAATTATAGAAGAAATCAAGCAGTATGAAACCATAGACAGATACAGGGTTTTCGTGCTTAAGGAGAGTAAAAATCTGTTTGTTGCCATCCTCTGCCCCTCTCCGTGGAGCTACGAGTGGGGGGAGGCTTGGTATCCCGATACAACATGGAACAGGACTCGCAAGGTTGGAGTTCTGACCGACTCAGAGGGGTTCTTCGGAAGAACGACCTACGCAAGGCTTGGTGGATGCTACTACTCCTCAAGGCTGGCAACAGCGGAGTATCTCAGGCGAATAAGAAGGCAGGCAACGGCTATAGTTTGGAGAGAGATATATCCGGGCTTCAATGTTCCGATAGGAGTGTGGTTCGTGAGAGAGATGCTGCGGAAAATGTACGCAGGGAAATACTGCGAGTTTGACACTCTCGAAGATGCGTTGAGGTTCGTTGACAAGCACTCGAATCTCGACGTGGGGAGATGGATTGAGAAGTCAACTCTGGTCAAGAGGGGGAGGCAGAGGACGCTATGGGAGTTCATGTGATAAGGAAGAGAGTTAAAGCCGCTCTGAGCAGGAGCAACCTTCCTGGGGTGGATTTCACCATCAATCCCTACGTGGGATGCGCTCACGGCTGCATATACTGCTACGCCCGCCTTTACTGCCAGAAGGATATAGGAAAGAGATGGGGCGAAATAGTCGTCATCAAGGAAAACCTTCCTGAGGTTCTTGGTAGAGAGTTGAGAAGAAGGGTAAACGGAAGGGTGGTTTTAAGCACATTAACGGACGCCTACCAGCCTCTGGAGAGGAGGGAAGGATTGACGAGGAGAATTCTCGAAATTCTGATTGAAAACGATTTCAGAGTTGGAATTCAGACCAAGAGCGACCTCGTGCTGAGAGATTTGGATTTGTTTCTGCAGAACGTTTCGAAGGTGGATGTGGGCTTTACGATCACAACTCTGGACAGCAGCCTCGTGAAAATCATCGAGCCTCACGCCCCGTCTCCCTTGAGGAGAGTTAAGGCCATAGAAAGGCTGAGTGAGGAGGGAATAAAAACCTGGATTTTCCTGGGGCCTATAATTCCCGAAAGTGGCGATTTAAAGGAGGTTGTGGAGGTTGCGGCGGCAACTGGCAGCAGGCTTTACTACGACAGGTTCAGGGTTAAGGGTTTTATGAAGGGAGGAGTTGTCGGGGAGATTGCGGATAGGGCGAGAAAAACAGACTGGAAGAAGGTTCTTCGGGATGTAGAGGAGGCTTGCAGGGCGAAGGGTGTGGAAGCACAACCAGCCTTCAGATAGTTTATAACATTAAATCAAAATCTTTATATTTGCTGACACAACCCCAAATTTATGAAGTGCATCGTTCTTGGCTGCGGGACAGTTGGCACAACCGCAGCGATGATATTGAGCAGGTCGGGGATTTTCTCCGAGCTTTATCTTGCAGACTTGAGCAAGGAGAATGCTTTAAAAGCGGCAAACCTCTGCCAGCTCGATGAGAGTAAGGCCATGACGTGCGATGCGGGGAATGTTGATGGGGTCTCAGCGTTGATTAAGGACTTCGATGTCGTGCTTAACTGCGTGGGGCCCTTCTACGAGTACGGCCCTAAAATTCTGAAAGCAGCGATAAAAGCGGGTGTTAACTACGTAGATATCTGTGATGACTATGATGCTACGGTGGAGCAGCTGAAGATGGATGAGGAGGCGAGGAAGGCTGGAATAAAGGCGGTTATCGGAATGGGTAGCTCTCCCGGTCTTGCAAACCTGCTGGCAAAGTATGCCGCCCTCCACCTCTTCGACGAGACTGAGGCGATAGACATCTACCACGCCCACGGCGGAGAGGCTACGGAGGGGGCAGCGGTGGTGAAGCACCGCATCCACTCGATGGAGATGGAGATTCCCGTTTTCCTCGATGGAGAGTTTAAAACTGTAAAGCTCTTTGAGGAAAGTGGAAAAGCGCTTGAGGAGGAGTTCGAGTTCCCACTAATCGGGAAATACTGGGTCTACGCCTACCCTCATCCGGAAACCATAACCCTGCCGAAGTACATTAATGGTGTAAGGAGGGTGACGAACCTCGGCCTCGTTTTGCCTCCGGAGTATGCAGAACTCATAAAAACTCTCGTGAGAATCAGCATGACCTCCTCACCACCAATTAAGGTTGGGGAGCAGATAGTTGATCCGCTGGAGTTTGCAGTAGCGTTCATTCTTTTCAAGAGGGGGGAGCTGCTGAAAAAAGCTGGAATTACGGAGCCTATGGGCTGCGTTACAGTTGCCGTTAAAGGAAAGAAGGGTGGAGAGACGAAGAGATACTACTTCTCTCTCGCCTCAAGAGGAATGGGGATGGGAGAGGGTACAGGAATACCAGCAGCAATAGGGGCCATGCTGATGGGAATGGGGAAGGTTGATGGTGTGGGAGTGATGCCGCCTGAAGCCTGCATAGACCCCATTGATGCTCTGCAGCTTGCCCAAAAGATTCTGCAGGCTATGGGTGTGGAGAGAATTCCGCTAATAGTCGAGGTTGAGGATGATGGCGGGAGGAGAGAGATAGACTTCAGGGAAGTCTTCCCGCAGCTGGGGTGATGGGATGCAGCTCGGCGTGAGACTGAGATTTCAGAAGTTTGAGTATCCTGAGGCAAATCCGGAAGCACTGCCTGAGGGCATCGACCCAGAGGAGTACATCATCGGCACCTACTACATGTCCTTCCCGAAGGGGATGAATCCCTTCGAAATCACTCAAGTTCTCGCCTTGGAGCAGAGCACGGGGACTTGGCTTCCAGTGCCGGGAGAGACGCCTGAAGTAAGGAGGAAGCACGTCGCAAAGGTTGTTGGCGTTTACGAAATTCCAGACTACGAGATTATGGTTCCTCAGGAGGTGGACTGGAGGAATTTCATCGTGCAGATAGCCTTTCCGTGGAGGAACATAGGGAGCAAGCTCTCAATGCTGTTTTCCACCGTTGTGGGGAACATTTCAATGGCTCCAAAGCTTAAGCTGCTCGACCTGAGGTTCCCGAAGGAGTTCGTAAAGGGCTTCAAGGGGCCAAAGTTCGGAATTGAAGGTGTCAGGGATGTGCTTGGAGTTAAAGATCGCCCGCTGCTAAACAACATGATAAAGCCCGACGTTTACTCCCCGCCAGATTTGGGAGCAAAGCTCGCCTACGAGGTGGCGAGGGGAGGTGTGGACATCATCAAGGACGATGAGCTTCTTGCAAATCCAGAGTTCAACAGAATAGAAGAGAGAGTGCCGAAATTCATGGAGGCCATAGACAGGGCCGACGAGGAGAAGGGGGAGAAGACGCTTTACGCTGTGAATGTTACCGCTGACCTGCCTGAGGTGCTGGAGAATGCGGAGAGGGCGATTGAGCTTGGCGCCAACTGTCTGCTGGTCAACTACCTCGCCACCGGCTTTCCGGTGCTGAGAGCCTTGGCCGAGGATGAGAGCATAAAGGTGCCCATTATGGCCCATATGGATGTTGCCGGAGCCTACTACGTCTCTCCGATTTCAGGAGTGAGGAGCACGCTTATACTCGGAAAGCTTCCGAGGCTGGCTGGGGCAGATATTGTCGTTTATCCCGCCCCTTACGGAAAGGCTCCGATGATGGAGGAGAAGTACATTGAGGTAGCAAAACAGCACAGATATCCCTTCTACCACATAAAGCCCTGCTTCCCCATGCCATCAGGCGGAATAGCACCGATTATGGTTCCAAAGCTGGTTAACACGCTCGGTAAGGACTTCGTTGTTGCAGCAGGAGGAGGGATTCATGCACATCCCGATGGCCCTGCTGCTGGAGCGAGAGCATTCAGGCAGGCGATAGATGCGGCAATGCAGGGCTACACAGACCTGAGAAAGTATGCGGAGGAGAACAACCTGCAGGAGCTTTTGAAGGCTCTGCAGCTTTGATTACTTAAATTTTTGAGGTTAGTAAGATTCGGATTTCTGTTTTATATGTTGAGATTCCTGCAGGGTGTTTCTGGTTGGGTATGGATGGGAGTATTCGGCGGATATAAACGACTAACCGTCACATGTGACAGTGATTCGAAAGAACAAGCCGAAATGAGAATTTCAAAGGTGGTAAAACGCAGAGAAATAAGCCTTAAGGCACTTTGACCCCGGCTAAATCTCAATCATCGGTTCATAATACTTTCTCATCTCCCCAAATTTCTCCCTGTTGATTAGGTGAATGTTTATTCTGCTATCTTCCGTCAGAGACCTGACGATGCTGCAGTATTCTGCAAAATTGATTTTTTCCGGGACTTTTGATGAAACAATCAATATGTCAAGGTCAGAGCTAAGAGTGTGCTTTTTTCTTGCAAAACTACCAACTATAAAAACATCGCAATCATCAAAAATTCGTTTAGCTTTTTCTTTGATTTCCTTCGCTATCTCGTGGGCATTATCAAAAAATTTTTCATTCTCCTTCAGCTTTCGGTAGTATTCAATCATAGCAGGTCAATCACTTTTTTGGCGACAGATAGACTTTTCTCCGCAATTTCCTTGGAGTATTCAACGTCGAAGTATCTCGATGCTGTGTAGGCAAGTTCAATTTCCCTTAAAACGTCCAAGTTGTTCCTGTAAAATTCTTCCTGCTCTGCAATCTCAAACAGAATGCGAAGGTTGTGGGTCTTAGGTATTTCGCCAAATCTTCGGGCGATTAAATATTTTATGGCGAGTTGAACCGTCTGCTCGACGAAGAACATCGTGAAGTCGTATTCACCTTTATCGAAACTTTCAAGGGCTTTTGAGTAGAATCTAAGGGCTTTATTTTTTAAGAACTCCATAAAGGTAGATTTGAACTAAAATATAAAACACTTACGTCATTTTCTAACCTTCTATTCATCAGAGCCATTCGTGCTTCCACTCTCAAGGGGACTCTAAACAGTTTAAAATTCGTAAAGATTTACTGCGTCAAGCTCTGCAGATATTTCTGCTCCTGTCAGCATCTTTCTCAAATTCTGACCTTGCTGATCCGCCGAGTTGGTAGAAAAGGGTTTTATGGTGAAAGTGAGATTCGAGGTATGGTGAGATAGGGCAAAAATTTTTATGGTAAACTAAATATGGTGAGAAGAGGTGCAATGGTCCTACTAACCATGCTGATTCTTTACGCTGCCCCCAGCTTCGCCCTTTACGGACTTGCAGACTTTATGAGCTTTGTTTATGTTGGAGCGATTATGATAGTCGCCTTTGGCGTTTACATCATTTTAGGGCGGAGTAAGAAGCCCGGATTTAAGGAGATGCTTGCTGTAATGCTGATTTCCGCCTTAACAGCCATTTTCCTCGCCTATTTCTTTTCTGGAAGTGAAGTGATTGTTCCAAAGCTAAAAAGTCTTGGACTTTTTGCAGTTGTGGCCGCCATGCTTCTTGCTCTTGCGAGGGTTTTCAGGCTCGAAGCTGAGGCAGATTTCAGCTTAAGATTTTTCCTCAAGTGGATTCTGGTGGTGGCCATTACCTTCACGATTTTGAGTGTCTTTATGCTTTTCCTGAGGGGAGTTGTATGAGCGGTTAGCTGACGATAGCGGACCATTAGAATTATGTTCTGCGATTACATAAACATCTAAGAGTGGTAGCGTGAAGATAGTTGAAACAAGAGCTAAGTCCATAATAAGCAGGATGAGAGACGGATTCTTTTCCATGAGGTATCTGCCGTTCAGATTGACTGCAAACATTTATCGTGGCTGCTCTCATGGTTGCGTGTACTGCTATGCTGCCTGCACTCACTACTACATGCGTTCGAGTCCAAACCTTTTTTCAAAGGAGATTTATGTGAAAAAGAATGCTCCTGAGATTTTCGAGAAGGAGATAGCTAAGTATGAGCAAAGAAAAAGGAAGAGCGTTATTGTAATTGGTAACATTTCAGACACGTATCAGCCAGTTGAGACGAATTACAGATTAACCAGAAAATTGCTTGAAATATGTTACAAGCACGACTTTCCGTGTTTTATAGAAACAAAATCGCCCTTAATACTGAATGATATAGATATTATTGAGAAATTGGCTGAAAGAGAGCTTATAGGAGTTGGCATGACAGTCACCTCCTACGATAATGAGTTTACGAGACTCGTGGAGCCACTTGTTCCAAGAAGCAAGTTTGTGCGTTCCCCGATTAGGCAGAAAGAAAGAATTCTTACGTTGCAGAGGCTGTCTGAAATTGGAGTTGATACCTACCTCCACATAACTCCTTACTTTCCCTTCGTAACAGATGAAGACGTAGAGAGAATAATAAGGGACGCTGCTGAAGCAGGAGTTGGAAATGTAATAATGGCGCCCCTTGAGATATCTGGATTTATATGGAACAGACTCAAAAAGGTGTTTAAATCAAGCGAAAGGTATTCCTCTCTGATACCCCTATACGAAAAGAGGTATTTTGAAAGTGGACGAAAGCTTGGAGCAAGAATAACCACATCTGAAAAAGAGCACTATAAACTGGAGAAAAAAGTCTCTGAGCTGTGTAAAAAATATGGTATAGGTTACTGGGCATTCAACAATCCGCAGTTCAATACGGCGGTGATATCAGGTGCCTACAGGCTGCGATATCCTATTTTGCTTGACTACTGGAAACTTACACACGAAAAAGGCAGATTGAGGCTTAAAGACGCTTTGCAATTCGCCATGAACTTCCCTGTTGACAAAAAATACCTGTCAGCATTGCAGGAGTATTTTCTGAATGGAGAACTTTTCAAGGGCGTGTATGGCGTGAGAAAAATAGTTGAAAATTGTGAAGTTGTCTATGTTCCCGCTTAGTGAAAAAATGGGCTCTGGTTAGTCGTGGGGATATGGAGCTTTGTTCAAAGCATAGTTTTAATGTGTCCTGTATCAACAGCAATCATGGTTCGGAAAAGCAAGTTCCTGCCACTTCTGCTTGCTATAAAGCCTGCAATGGCCGACCCTGTGCTGAAGGTAATGCGGCAGAGTCTTGGAAGGGCCTTTCTTCCTGCTGTCTTTCTGATTACTGTCGGTGGGCTCTTTATCGACTCTTTCACTGAATCTATCTCACGTTCTGGCGCTGTTTCTTGTTTCCTTCATCCTGATGGCCCCCTACACTGCCTTCATTTTGAAGCTTGTGAAGAAATCAGACCTCAGAACCGCAACTCTGACGGGAATCGTTGCAGGCATTCTTTCAAATCCGGGGCTTTTTGCATACATGGGCCAGTGGATTTGACGTTTTATGATTTGGCGTGATGTGTTCTGAAATTATCGAGAACGATTATGTTCCCTTTATCAGGATTTTCCTCTCTTATCTTCCTGAGAAAAATATGAAGTCTTCAGCCTTATTGCTCTCGGGAAATTCTACCACGCTTTCTCCGTTTATGCTGTGAAACCCTGAAACCTTAGCTTTAGCCCTTTTAATGGGCTTTCCAAAGCTCCATAATCTTGCTGTATTTGCATTAGCTTCGACTGCCATCTCATCGATGAATTCTATTACGTCCAATTGACAAATTTCAGCCTCACTTAAGTTTCACACTGCGAAGAACAGAGCGCCGTCACGAAGTGACGTGCGTTTTAAACTCCTCTTCAGCACTCTCTGGCTTTCTGTAATCTTTTTGATAGGGTTTAGCGTACTTCATGCCAAATGTCGCAACAACCAAAAGAACACAATTTTACCGATCTAACGTTTCTAAATCACAAACATCACTGGGCTTAAACCCCTTAAACCTCTCAACAAGCCCACAACCTGACTCCTGTAGCTGAAAATAACTCAAAGGCTCACTTCCCATCACACCACCCGGTGGAGAGCATACAGTCAGGTAAATAGCCTTCTCTTTTCCAACATTCCTGACTTTATGAGGAATAGCTGAAGAATGAAGCATTGAATCTCTCCACCCCAGCTCGTAAACTAAACCCCTAACGTTGCACTCCAGCTTTCCATAAAGCACGACCGTTTTTGCCTTAACTGTGTGTCTGAACCCCTTACCTTCCACAACTTCTCCTACGCCCCCTTTGGATATGTGGTATCTCAAAACATCAGAGGCAAGCAAAAATCGAGCTAAGATTTAAAAATAAAAGAATTCCAATAGATTTATGGAACTGAAAAAAATCGTAGAGGCCATCCTCTTCTCCTCATCCGAACCTGTAGATGCTAGAGAGTTGAGAAAGATAACAGGAAAGGATAAGGTTGAGATTCTCAACGCAATTGGCGAGCTCATTAAAGATTATGAATCCCGTGACACGTCAATCGAGATAATAAAGGTTGGAGAGAAGTATTTGATGAGAGTTAAGCCTCAATATGCCGAATACGTTGAGAGGTTCACCGTCAGGGAGTTCGACAGGGGAACTCTCAGAACACTCGCAGTTATAGCGTTAAAGCAGCCCATAACTCTGGCCAAGGTGGCAAAAATCAGGGGAAACAAGTGCTACGAGCATGTGAAGAAGCTGCAGGAGAGAGGACTTGTTAAGGCGGAGAAGAAGGGGAGGTCCACGATTCTCACAACAACCGAGGAGTTTGCCACCTACTTCGGCCTGGATTCTGCAGAGCCTGAGAAGATTAAGGAGGCTTTGAAGGGCTACCTTGAGGCCGAATGATTTTGACTGGGCGCTGGTTTCTGCTTATGGCCTAAAGTATCTGAGATGAGATAGCAAAAATTAAGTTTTCAGCCAGTTTCGTTAACTCATGTCGAATTAAGGGTTCGTTGGGAGGGGACCGTTGGGGACTTGCCCGAGAGTGCCCGATGATAGCCCCCAACTGCTGCGGATACTTGTAAGTTAGGATAAGTAGGCAGAGGGGACTTAGAAGCTTCATCTATCAGGACGAGTGTGCCCAACCCACCGAAAACTTTACTGTTAAGCTCTCTAAACCTCAACTCACAGCTGTGTTAAAGTGAACTCCATGACATATCCAAGAACAACGGGAAGGGGGAGAAAAACAAGAAAGTCCTGACACGCTGGAAAACCAAGCAGAAAGCAGAGGGTATCAGAGCCAACTCAGAGTAAAGAATCGGAAACTCAACAAACCTGAACCAGCCTGCTCCACGAGGCGAAATTTCTGCACTCCCTCCTGTGGGAAGCAGGAAAAGAAAGGCCAGCCCTACTGAAATCAAGAACCAGAAGTAGAAGGCAAAAACCTCCTTCCCGCTGGCATCAATCCTTATCACCAAGGAGGTGGCAAAGACGTTCGCGGTTAGCACAAGGGTAAGCGGGAGCAGAGAGAGGAGGGACATTCCAAACTCCATGCTTTTGGTGTAAGCCAGAGCAACGCCGATGAGTGCGTTTAAAGCCAGCCCCAGAACAAAGATTCCTGCAATTACTGCTTCTCTAGAGAAAAAATCTCTAAATCTTAGCATCAAGGCTGGAACAACTGCAAGCAGCAAAATTAAGCCAGCAAAGGATATGGTGGGCGTGAATCTCAGCCCCAAGGCAATAAGGAGAGCTGCGATGAAAAATATTAGGAGGTTCAATTTATCTCTCATGCTCCACCTCCATTTCTAAGCTTTTGCATGCCGTAGAAAGTAACGTAAACCAGCGAAGAGATCGTGAAGAGCTGAGGCAGTTCAGATACGGGTCCCTTAGAATGGTAATTTTCGTTACCTGAAAGCCTTCTCCGAGCCTGTCAATTAGTGGAGCGAGTATTATCGTTGAAGCTGCAGCAGGAGTAGCAAAAACTGCGAATATGTTAGGTATCCAACAACGGGCAGCAGATCATAGCTGACCTTAAAGCCTGTCAGGGGTAGATACAATGCCGGGAGTGTTGCTGTCAGCAAAGGGGGGATGAGGTATCTCATTTTTCCCGGCGCTCTCCTTGTAAGGTTGTAAATGACGAGAGAGTAAATCCCGAAAGGAACTGAGATAATCAGGAATATCATGTAACTACCTGCTCCGAACTACGCTATATCCAACCAGAACGATGCCTGCCAGTATAACAGTCCCGAGACAGAAACCGCAGCCAATCTCAGCAGAGCTGCCTGTTATGTTGAAGTATAGAAGAAGAACCAAGCTGGCCAGCAAAGGGACAAGGATAAGCACTTTTCCTACCATCTCTATGGCCTTGACTGTTTCCTCTTTCATCCTCTCAACCGATATATGCTTTGATGTCACACTGCATATAAAAATATCGGTGTGGAAGCATTGCTCATGACTTAGGAATGGAAGCTCCTCCCATAAGATGCGCGCCAACAGTAGTGTGTAGTTCGAGATTGTAATAGCACAAGCGGGATGTCTTCGGCCAGAATCCAGACCTTCGGTCTCTCCAATCAAATTCCAAATCTGTCCCCGGGCTAAAATTCTGTTTTGGTGGTTATAGTAAGCCATGCGAATGCCCGTTTAATGCGACCCTGCCAGTCCACAATCGCTGCCGTCGAAGGTTTGTCATCGCAACAACCTTCCGATTCAGCTTTTTTAAACTGCTAATGGCGGCGAGGATTGGGAAAAGAAAAGGGAGCGATAGGCTGAGAACGGGCAGAGATTCTCCCAAGGATAGAGCGAGTATTGCCAATGGCCAGCTTCAATGACGCCACATCGCAAGCAAAGTGCATCAGGAGGATGACGAGGCCAGCAAAGACCATCTCGCCCATGTAGAGGTTCGGGAAGGCCAGAATTACGGTTAGAAAAGACAGCGTGTTCAAAAAGAGCAGGAGTTATATCCACTTCGCTCTCATCTCATCACCTCGAATTCTAAGCTTCCCTTCAGCGACTGTTGCCACCTCCTGCTAAATAAAAATCCCTAAACCTCACCCAAAAACGACCTCGCTCGCCCTGCTCAGGTCCTCCCGAATGAACCAGACCTCACAGCCATTTTTGCAAACAGCTATCTCGCACACTGGCCAGTCGGTGTGGAACACAACTTCCCTCAGCGGTTTCAGCTCACCATTTTCAAGCAGGTAAAGCGGTGTTACTGTGCTGTCAAACCCTATATCTCCCCACTCGAAGTCAACGCTGAGAGTGTAGCTACCTCCTATGCTGTAAAGGCCAAGAGCGTCGAGTTCTCTGAATACCTTTGTGGGATGCCTCGTGCTTATCGACTGCTCAACCGTTCCTGAGTTAATTCTCACCCTGCCAGTTGAGTCAACATCGACAAAATACACCCTTTTCCTTCCATCCACGCCGTTTCCGTTGAATTCAAGGTGGAGAAGGTGTATCTTGCCATCCTCAACCTTTAAGCGCAACCATTCGAGGTTGGCAGTCTCGTTTTGCACATTTGCAGCTTTAACAACAGCACTCCAGAAGTCGCTGAGCTTTGCGTTTTCCAAGTCCGTGTTTACCCTCAACTCCTCCTCAGGCCTCTTTAACAAATAAATGCCTGCAGCCACCAAGGCCAATGCTACTAAGATGACGAGGGCTTTTTTAACGTTCATTTTCAACACCTGTTTTAGATTCTACTCCATCAACACCATCATCTGCTCTCAGGAACCGTAAAACTCCACCTCGTAGGTCATTCTGTCGTTGTTCTTGTACCACCAGTAGTACCAAGGATAGCCTTTTCCGCTGATGTCCACAATGCTCAGGTAAGGAGTGGGATGCCTGTCGTCGCCCGACTGGTAGGGACTTATAGAGATGCTGAGGGAAACCTCTCCGATGTTCAAAACAGCCTGAGCTGTAAGATTCAGCTTGGTGTCGGAAGGATATGGTTTTTCAAAGTTTATCTCGCAACTTCCATTTTGCGGACCTGCAGCGTAACTGGGAGGGGTGGGGGGTGGGGTGTAGCTTCCAACGACCTGAGGTGTCGACAGGCCCCCTATCGCCCTAGGATAGAAGAACTCGTACTTCCAGTAAGCCTCGAATTCATCATCCCACACTGCATGTCTCTCATACAGGTATTCCACACCTCCCCAGACGATAGCCCTCTGTCCGTCAGAGACGTAATCACTTATCTCTCCTACATTTGAAATCGTCAGCTTTTTTCCGCCTGATCTCCACGCGGATGGTGGGCAAGCTGTATCTGGTTCGGAGGAAATGCAGGAGCTTCCCCAGCCCTCGACGTGCATGGCAGAAGGACGTACTCCTTCAAGACCGAAGGCCGTCTTAAGCCCGGGAATGCTGTTGATGTAAGCAAGCTTCACGTCAAGAACGCATGCATCTGGATTACTGGAGATTTTGCAGGTTCTGGACGTGCTTGGAGCTTCAGCCGGCCTTGCGGACTCTCCACTTTCAAACTCAGCCTTCACTTTTACCTCGGTGATGGGCTTCACGATGTCAGTCTGGATTATCCTGTTAAATCCGCCGGATTTAGATACCACCACAACCGCATACTCCGGAGAGTCGTATATCGGCATAACTTCTCCGTTCACATCTCTCGCTCCGACCTGCATTAACCTGATTGTGTCCTTAACAACCACACTCTCGCCGCACTTCACCTTCCCCCTGTAAATCACGTCGGTTTGATTCCACGCTTTTGTCGGATTAATGGGCGTGAAGAAGCGGTGGACTGCGATGAAGCAGATACCGTCTGCTTTTGGCGTTTCGACGCTTATTTTCACAATTCCGAGGGGTTTGCCTTCAAGCCAAGAGTTGAACAGGAGGAATAGTTCATAGGTTGCTGCCATCACTACAACTGCTATGCCCAACACAACCAAGAATGTCAGTGCCAGTAGCAATTTGCGACTCACCCTAACACCTCCTTAATACCAGACTCAATGACATGCTACCACCCATCAGAACTTTAAGGCTCACGCCTACACCTCCTCTAAGGCGTCCCCATGTGGGCTCCGTAGTAGGCATCACCGTATTTGAAGCAGTATGTGTAGCTACACTCACCAACTCCAGCCTGCTTTTCTGTCAGATAGCTGTGAACCTTGTTTCCGGTATCGATATCAAGCTCGTAGCTCCTGCTCTCCCCTGGAGCAAGCTTCCGCAAGTCCTCGAATATCTTCTTCAGCTCTGGAATCTCCCGAAAGTCCTCCTCGGTGATTTCGAAGTAGTTCTGGGGTGGTGAGGAAAGCCTCTTGACGTAGAAGGACATGGAGAGTCCCCATGTGGCCAGCATTATGTGCAGGAAGACCACTGGTAACAAAATCAGGATTAGAAGGATAACGTGTTTTTTCTTCATACCACACTCACCGCCATATTGCTGTGGCCGCACACATATGGCATGCTACCACCAAAAAAACAATACATCAACTGCTATATGTAATTTCTGACCATAGTTTGAGAATATAATAGCCTTAAAAATAAAAATTAAGCAGAGTGACCCAGACGTAAACAAGAATGAAAGTTGCTGGAGGGATTAGAGCAACATCCCAACACTACCAGCACCAAACAAGATTTAACACTGACAAAAGTCTAACTCTCACACGATACAGGAGCCGATATCCACTTGTTCCTTTCCACCTCAGTAACATTCACCACACTCCAACACCTTAGAGAGTCGTAATGGCCGAAATTCGTGTAAAATCTTTTCCCGAGGATGTCCACGTAATCGAATTCAAGGTAATACAGGCTGATATACAACCTGACGTAGCTGGCATTGGTGTAGTTTAGGAGGACTCTAACTGATTCATCATCTATTTTGTATTCGCTGAGATTTTCTATGCTCATCTTGGGGAACTCGACCCTGAACTCCATCCTGTACAGGGTTTCGTTCTTTCTTTCAGGCCAAAGTTTTTCGGATAGTGGCTTGTCCCCGGTTAACTTTATGTATGTTCGGTTGTTAATCTTTATAGTCTCGAAATTCTTTGGTGGGAGCTCCACAGAGCCCAGCTTTGCTGTTGGGATGATTACTGTTACGTTTTCGAACGGTTCTTCGCCTTAGGAGGAATATGTAACAGTCCTGAGGTGTATCTTTCTTTAACAGCAAAAGGGTCAAGAAGTCCAAAACCACCGTATACTATAAACATTGGTAAGAAAAAAATTCCAAAAAATATAAAAATAATAACTGCTAATGATATATACAGCGCCAAGTCGCCTTTTTTCATTTCTCGTCACCCTTTAAATTAATGAATTGGAAAATTTCTTCAGATCTCGCCATGTCCTGAAGAACTTCTTTGGCAATCCTGTCAGCCTTATATTTGTCAACCATCCTGAACTCGATTACCAGCCATCCATCTTCGAATTTTCTGTTTACCTTTATCGCTCCCGCTTTCTCTAATCTCTCAGCGTATTCCTTCATCCATTTTTTAATTTGCCCGTCACTGCTTTTAACCTTTTTAACTCCCATTATATACGTTCCCGCAGCATACGTTGACCTTGCGTTTGGGTGATTGGTCAAATAAATCGATTCCTCATAAGGATTGCAGTGAACGTCTGAAACATAATCGTCATAGTCGGAAACCGTCCCAAAAAGAAGAAGCGTTAAATAGGCTGTATTTCCTGATGGCGAGTTCCAAAATGCCAGCTCACCATAGTATTCCATTGCAAAGGTGTTGTAGGCATTGTTAAGGTCATTCTCATTGGGAGCCGAACCGTAAAGACTTCTCATTGTCTTGACAATGAGCTCCGTTGGAACTGCAAACCTCACGAAGTCCCAATCCCAGCCCTTTTCGTGAATAACTCTACCATTAACAAAAAATTCCGCCTCTATGTGGGTTAAGCCGTATTTTTTAGCAGCGTAGTTCGAGTAGCCTTCACCGTAAGCTTGGTCTTTCGGTAACCCGTCTCCATTTCCGTGAGCCACTCTGTCCTGCATTAAATGTGCAAGCCACCCTTTGGCAAATGCTTTCTCATCAGTTCCTTCCGCCAAGCTCAACATTTTATTTGCTATGTTCAGAGCATCATTTACATAATATCCATGAAACTTTGTACCCCACTCTGTCGAGATGATGTATCCAGCATCCGGAGCAATGGAACCAGACAAGTATTCCATTTTAAATCCTGTGTAAGGGTTCCCTGCCTCTGAAGACATTCTAACATGTGTTATTGTCCCCCAAGCAGATACTGGTACTATACTCTCCAACACCGCCAGCACCAAAACCAGACTTAACACTTTTTTCTGCATGCTATCCCCAAGGTTTTCTAACTTTTCTATAAAATAACGTATAGCCAATACACACACCAGCAGAGACGCTAACAGCCAGAATCCAATTGACTTCCCTTTCTACTACGTAACTTAAAATTGCCACTACAATAAAAGAAATCAGTGTATAAATAAAACAAAACAAATTAGATTTTTTAATCACTTTTCAACACCTCCTTAGCAGTAACCTATTTGAGTGCATACATATCCTGCACCGGAATCGCACCCGTATTCTCCAATTGCCCAACAGACTGCAGCCGCAATCGCAGCACAGGCAATCCCACCCACACCCGTTGTCAATCCCGCAAGTATACAAAGTGTAGCCATTCCTACACCACAACCCACTGCACACGCAACTTCAAATAGAACTTTGCAAGCTCCGCAAGCATCAATATCCATGGTTGTAGCTGCGGCATAACCCTCAACATTATACTCCCCCATCTCCCTCTCAACAACCCTGCTCAAATAGCTAAGCTCGTTCTTCGCCTTGTTCCAAACCCAGCTCGTCTCGTCACCCTTCCTTACCTCGTTCAGAACCTTGCCGAGCAACCTGTAGTGCTCCGCCAGATTCGTTTTGTTAGTGAAGAACACTATATCGGCGACGGGCTGAGCCTTGCTGTCCCTTGGACCTATATTCACCATTGTCATGAAAAGGTCGGTGCCGTTTACGGAGATAATCCTCGTCAGCACACTCACGTTGTACTGCTGCTTCTCAACTTGGTAGCTCAGCACGTAAGAGCTGTAGCTGAGTGTTCTGTTAAACATCTTCAAACCCCACAACAGCAAAATTCCACCCATCATGCTTTTTTATGAACTTTCAGTCCCAACCAGCTACCCAGCGTTAAAATACAAACAACAACGATGGTCAGCAGAAGGAAAGCTCTGAAAGTCCAGCAGACTGTTTCAATTATCGACTCTATTTCAGCAGACCTTGCCGCGATGTAGCCAGCAGTAGCCCCAACACCCATGGCGGGAGCGGAGAGGATAAAATGCTTGACTCGTCGAAAGTACCACTGGGGATTTGAAACTGACCTAACAAACTTTCCGCTTGTAACGTATTCCAGATTGAGAGCTCTTTGTGACAAAAACAGCGCAAACGTCAGAATGCCTGCTACTATACTTTTTAGCACGTCACCGAAAACGAAGCGATAAAAGCAAATGGTTGAACCAAATAACGTTATAGCAAACCTATATATCAAGAAAATTTTTGGAAAAGTTGGGAAATCGTTGAAAACTCTTTCCATTTCGGCTTCGTTGTAGAACCACTGGAGATACACCAAGAAAAAGAAACCAAACGCAAGACCATCCAGAATCTCTCCCCCCAATAAAAAAGTAATCGCTAAAGAGGTTACGAAAATACTGGCTTCTGAAACAACGTATTTTGTCACCTCAGTAGAACTCAGTTTGTATGTTACCCTTTTTTCCGCAAGTATTTCGAGGTCCCTCAGAATTTCCATCAACAGAACGTAAACGATCGAGAGAGCTAAACTCTCCAAGATCCCAAATTTTGCTACATACTGGAAAAAAATAAAGAGAGTTAACACACTCAGAATTTTCAGCAGTTTTTTCCTCAGCATACCGACTCACACGCTCCTGTGCATGCTGGAGCACATGCATACTTTTCACAGAAGTATGTCAGTGAGGTTAGTCCAAGTCTAGAAAGAAGTGCGCTACAGGCACCTGAGCACACTCCAGAGCAAAATCCGCCACATCCTGCAGAACATGGATCAAGGTTTCCAGTGCACCAGTAACTACATGCAGTCCCAGATGCTGCTCCCCAAGCAACTGAGCAAATAACACCACAAGCTAAAGCACCAACATTTGTGACGGAACAAATGATTAGACAAACTGTAGCCCCTGCCATACCTAAAATTAGGCTACATGCCGATGTACACTCATCATCGATTATCAGTGTCCATCCATATCCTTCGACATTATACTCCTCCAGCTCCATCTCAACAACCCTGCTCAGGTAGTTAAGCTCGTTCTTGGCTTTGTTCCAAACCCAGCTTGTATCGTCTCCTTTCCTTATCTCGTTAAGCACTTTGGCGAGGATTCTGTAGTGCTCTGCCAGAGTAGTTTTGGACTTGATCTCCACGATGTCGGCAAAGGGAGCAAACTTCTTATCGTCCTTGGGAGCAACGTTAATGGTTGTGACGAAGTAGTTCTCACCGTCGATTTCCATTATTCTCGTAATCAGGCTGAGGTTGTAAGTTGCGGTTTGTGCAAAGTAGCTGAGGAGCTTGAATTCGTGGCTGGTGGTTTCGTTGTAAACTTTAATCTCAAGCAACTTCAGCTCCTTGTTGTTTTTCGACAAGTTCAGTAGCTCCTTAATTTCCAGCTGGTAATCGAAAGCAAGACAGCTTCCGTCTGCGCAACTGAAGCTTCCTTCGAAGTTCTCAGCAAACCACTCGCTAAGGCTTTGATTGATTTCAGTGACGTTTAGAATCGTTTTTCCGTTTTTAGCCAGTTCCACTTCGACAACTCTCTTCAAGGTTATTTCGCATGCTCCGCAGCTGCACTTTTCTGCATCGCTCGCCGCCATCACTGGCACAACGCTGCTGCTCAGCATCACCAACACCAAAACCAGACTCAACACCTTTTTCAGCATGCTATCCACCATTAAAACAATACATCAATTGCTATATGTAGTTTCTGACCATAGTTTGAGAATATAAAAATTATAACTTAATTAGCACTAACAGCCACTATTCTCCCCTCCACAGTTCCTGAGTCTTTTATTCCTTCAAAATCAAGCTCATACTTTCCTTCAAACCAGTAGACTGGAAGAATACCGTCAGGAGTGATTGTGTACATCAGAGAAACATTCGTTAGTGTTAGTTTGGTAAAGGCGATGTTGCTTAAATACCAGTCGTCCGCTTTAAGGTCACCTTTAACCCTTTTTTCGAGCATTTCTGGAATCCTGTCAATTGGAATGAGTTCGTATTTTCCTTTAAGCTTTACACTTTTTAGCAGTATTCCTTCAATGCTTCTTATCCCCTTTTCATCGGATTTAACAAGCAAACCGACGTTAGATGATAAACCGTCAAAGTTTCTTGCGTAAAATACTCCTCCGTTCTTTTCGATTTTCTGATAGCTGTAGTTTAGAAGCCCATTTAAAATTGAAGCCTTTTCCAGACTTGAATTCTTGAAGAGAATTCTGAGATACCCAGTATTAGGGTAGTATTCAAAGCTAAGCTTTTCATCGTTGTAGAGGTACGCATGCGTAATTTCGTTGTAGTAGAGCTTATCCAAAGATGCTCCAAAAGATTTTGCGATAACCTTTATCTCCTCCGGCTTTTTATAAGTCTCGTAGGTGTAAACTTCCAATGATTTTGAAGGTGCATTTATCCCTAAACCACCACTCGCCAGTTCGATGGTAAACGGAAAGGGATTACTATCTCTGACCTCGATTACACTTCCGTTAGGCAGGTTGTAGTAGATTACTGGCCGGAGTATCGCAGTTTTTCCTGAATCGAACAATTTGAAAGTTTTCCCCGCTTCGAAGTTGCTGTTCTGGGTGAGCCACAGAGCGCAAATAGCCACAATTGCAGCGAGCGCAAGGTATTTTTTCATTTTTTCACCCCACCCACCCAGTAACGATTATCTTGCTTCCATCAACCGGCACACGTTCAAAGCTGTTTAAGTAGTCGTTATCAAGTACTTCAGAGTTTTCGGCTATAATTCTGGCCCTGTTATCATCATGCACGCCATCCGATTTAAGAAACGTACTAAAAAAGGCACTTTCGACCTTTTCTCTGGTATAACCACCTGTGCCTGTTAGTCGATATGCTAATTCTGGAAAGTCGGCATTACTGATGGTAGCAGTGCTTGCAAAGCCTAAAACCATATGAACACCTTGCAAAGTTTGAAGCCAGTCGTCTACATATTCGTCTCCCAGAACACTGCATTGGATTATGAAAGTCCACACGCTGTATCCAAATCCATCTGGGCTGGCATACCCAAGTCTAATATCATCTGGGAGTGCATATCCTCGGTCTGCAAAGCCTATTGCACTCTTTTTTGTTCCATCAGGATAGACCACAACAACTCCATGCCCTAAAACTAAGGATAGTTCTGTGTAATCGGCGTAGAAATTGTCATTACCTTTCTCCTCTTCCGTCCACATATAAGGTCCTACGTTCGGGTAGTCATTGAGGAAGTGTTGTACCCAAGTTGGTTCGCTCGATATTATCTCAACGAACTGGCTGACACTGTTGAACCAAACGTCCTCCGGGTCTTCTGAGAAGGCTACAGCTGCACCCACGTCATAAGCCAGTGTTTTCCCTGCTAAAGTGAATGCTGCTAAACAAACATATACCCACACCATTATCGAATGTTTCATGCTACCACCACCATTAAAACGATACATCAATTGCTATATGTAGTTTCTGACCATAGTTTGAGAATATTTAAGCAGAATTATATTCTAAATCTTTGGTCAGAAAAGTTATATATTAGCAAGCTGCAAATTAGGGTATGAGGTTGGTTTTGAGTCTGGGTTTGATTTTTGCACTCCTTCTCACGCACGCAGCAGCAGCGAAAGAAATTGGCATCAAAACCGTGAACGACTACATAAAGCAGGGAGAGTCGCACTGGTACACCTCCTACGTTACGTCACACACCTTTGACGTTTATCTGGTGTGGAACAACCCCTCCAACAGCCTGACTCTTACCGTTTACTCTCCCGATGGCAGCTGATGGTGTTCAGCGTTACTCCTTAGCGGTTTATGAGGGCTAAGCTTCTGCTAATTTTTCTCCTGCTAACCTATCCTGTTTCCGCCTTCAGCGACCAGCCAGTAAACATCAGCGACGAGAAACTGCAGAAGATTCTTGAGGAAGATGATGCCAACGAAATTCGCATCACATTCTGGGATTTGCCGCTTTGGATTAAGGTTCAGTACATTCTTGGCATTCTGGGCGGGTTGATAGCGGTCTGGAAGCTTTTGCCAGTTGTGATTGCAAAATTCAGGTCGTTTTTGAGCTCAAAGAGGTTGCAAATCCTCAACGCCGTGGCAGAGAATCCGGGGATGAGTATAACCGAGCTTGAGAGAGTTCTGGAGATGAACAGGAGCACCCTTCGCTACTACCTGAGGCAACTTGAAGGCGAGGGGCTCGTTAATACTGTCAGATATGGCGGAAGCAGATGCGTTTTTCCTGCGGATATGCCTTTCGAACCCTCTTATTCACTGAAGGGAAGAAAGAAAGACATTTTGGATCTGCTGAAAGAGAACGGGGGAATGACGGCAAAAGAAATTGCTGGAAGGCTCAATCTGAGTGTCAAGACGGTTCTTTACCACTTAAGCGAAATGGAGGAGCTTGGAATAATCATTAAAGACGGAAAAAAATATGGTTTACACTGCACCGACAAAATTTAAAATAAAAAACACAACAAATCTCATGAATCTCTTCTTTGAGTCTGGCGGTTTGAAAGTTGCGGCGCTACACTACGAGGGCAGAGAGAAGTGCGTAGTTATGGCGCACGGTTTTGGGGCGGTGAAGGAATCCCTCATTCCCTATGCGGAAAGATTCTCTGAGGATTTTGGAGTTCTGCTATTCGACTACCGCTTTTTCGGGGAGAGTGAAGGTTGGCCGAGACAGCTTATTGACATAAACACGCAGCTTGAAGACTGGAGGAATGCGATTGAATTCGCCAGAAGTCTCGGTTACGAAAAAATTGCTCTTTGGGGAACTTCCTTCAGCGGTGGACACGTTCTGACGATTGCCTCAGAAGTGGATGTGGATGCAGTCGTCTCTCAGGTCCCCTTCGTTGATGGTCTGGCTGTTGCAAGGGCAGCTGGGGTAAAGAACGTCTTAAGGCTGACTTTCTCAGGAATGGTGGACAAATTGCTCTCCTTCATCGGCAGAGTTAACTACGTTCCTATTTTCGCCCCTGAGGGAGGTTTTGCCTTCATGAGCTCTCGCGAGGCTGAGAAGTACCGCTACATCATTCCTGAAGGTGTGGAGTGGTTCAATGCTGTTCCCGCAAGAATCGCTCTAAGCATTGTGAGATACAGGCCAGTTGAGAGAGTGGAGCGGATTAGATGTCCCGTTCTGTATGTTGTTGCGGAGAGAGATGGGATTACTCCGGCAGAGGCTGCATTGAAGGCAGCGGAGATGACCAAAAACTCAGAAGTGCTGAGGGTTAATGGCGACCACTTCGACGTTTACCTCAGCCTTTTCGAGTTCTGCGTTGAGAGGGAGAGGGAGTTTTTGTTGAGGTCTCTTGACTGAGTGTGTTGTTGGATGCAAAACTTAAAAAAATTTAGTGCCCGGCCTGCAGGAGGCCGCTTGCTGCAAGCAGCAGTATTATTACCTCTGCGATGGCCAGAATTGTGTAAATTATGTCCTTCTTTTTCAGCAAAACCGGAATTATGGCCAGATAGCAGATTATTGTAATCATTGCAAGGAATGCGAGGGCAACGAAGTTCAGCACATCCCCGTAGGTAACGTAGTTAATCCATCCCCATCCAGTTGGAAGTCCAGTCTCTTCAAGGTAGTAGTGCGTGTCGTGAGTCCATAGCTCCGTCAGCTCCTCAGGCTTCACCAGAGACGGTAGCGTTCCTGAGACGTAGATGGCAAAGGTGATGGCCATAAATATTATTCCTATCAGCCCTCCGTAGTAGAGAATGTCTGCGTATATAATCTGCTCTTCCGGAACCTTTCTCCCTCTATCCATTTTAACCACCTCACGCCCAAATTCCAAGCCCCTTCAGCAAACTCCTGAGCCCGGCGAAAATTAGCACCGCTATAACTATCGACCTTATCATCTTTGGACTCGCCTTTGCAAGAACTCTGACACCAACGTAGGAACCGAGCATTATTCCGAGGCAGGAGGGGATCGTAATCAGCGGAATTACACTTCCGTTGTTTAGATAAACCCATGCGGCAGAGGTGTCGGTTATGGAAAGGAGAAACTTACTTGTGCCTGCTGCAATTTTAAGCGGAGTGCCCATGAAGAGGTTGAGAACTGGAACGTTGGCCCATCCCGCTCCGAGACCGAACATACCGGCAATAATACCGATGAAAGCGAATAGAATCATTGAAGGAATGGTTCTGTGCACTTTCCACTCTATCTCCTTACCCATGGACTCCTCGTAGTAGATTCCGTAGATTCCGAGCATCTGCGATATCTTATCGGCCTTTTCAACCTTTGGAAACTCCACTCTTTTGCTCGTAACCATCACGAAGGAGATGAAGAGAATCGTAATTCCCAGAAGGGTTTGGGTTATGTTTGTTGGCAACGCCAGTCCTATGAGAGCACCGATAATGGAGCACGTGGAGGCAATCAGTGCGAGTGGCATAGCAAGGCGGAGGTTTGCAAGCCCCCTTTTGAGCAATCCCGGTCCTGCAGCTAAGGCTCCAGTTAATGCTACGAATAGCCCCGCTCCCCTGACGTAATCGAGATGAAAGGGGAAAAAGCCGCTTACCAGTGGTACGAACAGCACACCTCCACCCACTCCTGCCATCACTGCCAGTATCCCCAAGAAGAAGGTAAAGACGAACAGTATTACGGGCCAGACCCACCAAGCTGCCGTTTCGAGCATATTACCAAACCTCCACTATTTATCGCGCACATCACAGCTTCCACGCTGGTTTACACCTATCTATTGAAATCTATATAACTTTTACTAAAAAATATGTAACGATATTATATGAACATAATCGAAGCGGCTAAGGTATGATTAGTTAATAGAAATTATTAAAGATTCGTTTTTCACAGTAACGTCGCTTCTGATGTTCATTGCTATAAGGAAGGCCGAAATGTAGCTCTCCAGATGTTCGGGGTTGACCTTCAAAGGCCTAGTTGAGTAGTATTTCGAACTCTGGGAATCCATTTTAACGGCGCCCCTGAGTTCAAGGGCCCACAGGAGGTCGTGAAGAGTTAGCCCCCTGTCTTTGAAGCTCTTTCCCACCACCTTACCTGCCTTTTTAAAGAGTTCGGAATCGGGCAGAGCAAAATCGCCACCCCTCAAAGTTTTTAGCAGGTAGTAAACGCTTACGGCAGTCATCAAAAGGATAACGACTAGGTAAGCTGAAAAGGCAATAAAAAAGACGTTCTCGAAGCTAAGCATCCCGACGGACATCATAAGACACCGTAGCCAATTACTTACTTAAAACTTACTAAAACTTATTAAATGATATTAAATGTTAATACGAAATCACAAAAGGAAGTTTCCTCTACGAATCCCTGATTTTAAAATATCAGCCAGAGCGCAGTCGGGAAAACACAAATTGCCTTTTTAAAGCATGCCTTTAATTCTGCGAGTTATTAAAACAATTTTGAAGCACAACAATCAACACCATAGCCATCAAAACTTCTGAATTTCGACATCCCCATAAAACTCCTCTTGCCTGATTTCCACCTTCTTTCTGAAGGCCAGGTGCAAGACGGAAACGTAATAGTCCACGAGGGTTGGCACATCCCACGATTTAACGAGAGAGAAAAGCGTTACCGTATCCTTTTTCCTCAAAGCTTCAAAAACCTCTCTCTCAACTCTCGCAATCATCTCCTCAAGGCTTTCCTCGTGTGGAACCCTTAAGGCTGCATCTATCCCAACTTCCTCCTGTCTCTCCCTCCTCCTTCTCCTCCTTCTCCTTCTCTCAACCTCCTCTGCCCTCCTGAGCTCGTCTATCAGGTCTTTAAGTGTCGTAATCTTCCTTACCCTTCTCCTCATGGAGGTGAGAGCTTCAAGGATAACCTCGTCAAGCTCCTCCTCGTCAACCTCCTCAGGAAACTCAAGGGGCTCATCCAGAAAGTAGAAAGAGTCGTAGTCGTACATTTCAAGCTCTTCCTCCTCATCTCCACCCAAAGCCTCAAGTGTTATTGCTTCGGCCTTCATCCTGACGAGGATTGCAGCGTAAAGCAAAACTCTTCCTGAAACTCTCAAATCAAGCTTTTTGGCATCCTCTATCCTTTTCAGAAATCTGTCCGTAACGTCAACTACGTCGATGTTCCAGGGGTCTATCTCACCCCTCTTGGCCATCTCAATGAGAATCTCAATGGGGTCCTCAAAGCTCAGGTTTTCAGCTTGATTCCAGTCACCTGCGATACGTTATCCCTCCCCAGTGTTATTCCAACAATCGCATCGGCCTGCTCAAGCATCGGCTTTCTGAGCGAGACCACAATGAACTGAGCATCCTTCGACCTCTTCTTTATCATCTTCGCCACTCTTCCGACGTTCACACCGTCAAGGAACATGTCAACCTCGTCGAAGGCATAGAAGGGGGCTGGCTTGTACATCTGGATGGCAAAGATTAAAGCAAGGGCAACAAGGCTCTTCTCCCCACCGCTCATGGACTCAAGTTTTTGCACGGGCTTGTTGTTGGGCTTAACTTTGATGTAAAGCCCGCTGTTGAAAGGATCATCGCTGTCGAGGTAAAGTTCTCCCTCCCCGTTGGCCAACTCCCTTATAATTTCTGCAAAGTTCCTGTTTATTGCGGTGAAGACCTCAAAAAATATTTCCCTCTTCATTCTCTCGTATTTCTCAATTCTGTCCAGAATATCAGCTCTCTCCTTCTCCAGAACCATCTTTTTCTCAACAAGCTCATCTCTCCTCGCCTTTACCTCCTCGTACTCCTGAATAGCCTTTAAGTTAACATCGCCAAATGTTGAAAGTTCTACCAACACCTCATCAAGAACCTTCTCAACTTTTTCAAGCGGTGGGAGGTTTTCGGGAACCTCGACCTCGCCAATTTCTGCAATCTCAGATTCCGCAATCTCAAGCCTCTCCTTCTGGAGCTTTATCCTCTCCTCAAGCCTGTCTATCTCAGCCTCGATTTTCCTCTTCTCTTCCTCAGCATTTCTCAACTGCTTTATTAACTCATCTCTCTCCTTTCTCAGGCCTTTAAGCTCCTTTCCAAGCTCCCTCTCCTCTTTCCTGAGCTCTTCGAGCTCGGAGTTAATCTCCTCCACTCTGGCCTTCCCCTCTTCAATCGTCCTCCGAATTTCGTCTATCCTGTCCTTTATCTCATCCAGATACACCTGCTTTTCCTGCATGCTGCTTTCAAGCTGCTCTCTCTTGAATTCAAGGCTCTCAATCTTCTTTTCGATGGAAATGAGAATTTCCCTGTTTCTCTGGTGCTCCTCCTTAATTTTATCAAGCTCTTCCACGATTTTCGGCACCTCGCTGCCCCTGAGCATCCTCTCAATTTCCTCAATTTCCGCCTCAAGTTCTCCAATCGCTTCCTCCATCTCCGCCAGCTTTGAGTTGTAATCCTTCAGGGAGCTTATGTAATTCTCCTTCTCTCTGCTTTTCTGCGAAATCTTCTCCCTCAGCTCCTCAATTCTTCCACTCTCCGTTCTTATTTTCTCGTCGAGCAGACTTATTCTGTTTCTCAGCTCGCTGATCATTCCCGTAAGCCTGTCCACCTCGTCCTTGTACTGCTTCCTCAGGCTTTCAGCCCTGTTAAGCTCCGCAAAAAGGCCCTCCTTCTCCCGCTGAAGCTCGTAAATTTTATCGGAAAGCATTCTTTCCTTCTCCAAGAGCTCTCTTGAAACGAGAATGCCCCTCTTTTCAGCGCTTCCACCGGTCATAAGACCGGACTTCTCAACAATATCCCCGTCCAGAGTCACGAACCTGAAGCCCCTGTCCATCAGCCTTTTTGCAGTCTCAATCCTGTCAACAACAACCGTGTCCCTCAAAATAAACCTGAAGACAGGCTGGAACTTCTTATCGCACCTTACGAGATTAACGGCGAAGTCTATAACTCCGTCCTCCTTCAGAATCGACTTGTCAAGGCTCAGCTTGAAGCTCTTTATCCTTCTGAGAGGTATGAAGGTAGCCCTCCCCCCTCTTACCGCCTTTAGGAAGTTTATAGCTGAAACGGCATCATCTTCAGTCTCAACAACGACGAACTGCAGAGCATTTCCAGCAGCGGCCTCAATTGCAGCTACGTACTCCTCATCCACTTCGCCAAGCTGTGCAACCGTCCCAAAGATTCCGGGGAGCTCTCTTCTGTTTCTCGCATCGAGGAGAATTTCAACCGGCTTTGAGTACGTTCTCAGCGTGGAGAGCGTCGCCTTCACCTTTGCAAGCTCAAGCTCGGCCTTTTTCAACTCATCCTCGACATCGGAAATCTTGGCCCTTATGTCAAAAAGCTTTTTGTCAGCTGAAGAGAGCATCTTTTTGGCGCTCATCAGCTCCTCTTCTTGCTTCCAGACCTCCTCCTGTTTGGCCTTCTTCTCGGTCTCAAACTCCTTTAGCTTGGACTCAATAGATGCAATCTCGTTTTTGATGTCCTCAACGTCCATGTCTATCCTTCTGAGCAGCTCGATGAGCTTGTCCCTTTCCCTTAAAATCTCACCTCTCCTCTCCTTGTACATTTCGAGCTCCTCTTTTCTGCTTACAAGCCTGTCTCTCAGCTCTCTGTGCTTTTTGTCAACCTCCTCCAGCCTTTGCCTCAGCAGCTCCATTTTAGCGGCAAGCTCATCAACGATCTCTCCGACCTGAATCCTTTTTATCGCGTATTCCTCCAGCTCTCCATCCAAGCTCTCCATTTCTTCCTTTATTTTGGATATTTCCGAAATTATCTTTACAGACTCCTCCTCAAGCCTTTTGGCCTCATCAAGGTAGAATCTTTCCGCTCTCCTGAGAGATTCAAGCTCCGAGCTTAGTTCGAGAATTCTCGATTGAATTTCGGCAGACCTCTCGTCTCCAAGCTCTGAGATTTTAGCGGCAAGCTCGTTGATTTTCTCATTGAGCTCAGCAATCCTCGCGTTGATTTCCGGTATCTTGCTTGTCAGCTCATCCTTTTGCCTTTCAAGCCTTTCAAGCTCTCTTTCGACTTTTTCTTTGCTTTTGACGGCTGTCAGGTAGTTGTGAGCCCTCAAATAGCCTTCGTACTCTTCCTTTTTGCTCAGAATCTCCTTGTATCTTATAGCCTCATTCCTGTCCCTTTCCAGAGTTTGAAGTCTGTCGTTGACTTCGGCAATAACAGCTTCAAGCTTCTCTATGCTCTCCCTAACTCTCTCAAGCTCTTCCAGCGCTTTCTCCTTCTTTTCGTCGAATTCTGAGATACCGGCAACGTCGTCTATTATCTTTCTCCTCTGGAATGGGGACATTTCGATTATTCTCGTCACGTCTCCCTGCATCACCACGTTGTAAGCGTCGCTGTATATCCCGAACTGTGATAAAAAGCTGTGAATTTCCGAGAGGCTAACACTCTTGCCGTTGAGGTAGTAGTAGCTGTAGTAGCCCTTCTCCGTAATTTTCACCTTCCTCGCTATCTCGTACTTCTTTCCATTCTCGGAGAAGAGGATTGCAACCTCCGCCTCGCTCCTTCCGTTGTGGACGAGGTCTGTTAGCCTCTCGGCTCTCAGCTGCTTTGTTGAGGTGGATAGGCCAAGGCAGAAAAGAATGGAGTCGATGATGTTTGACTTACCACTACCATTGGGCCCGGTGATAACGGTAAATCCCTTGAAAAAAGGAATTTCAGCTTTTTTGCCGAAGGATTTAAAGTTTTTCAGCCGTATTTTCTCGATGTGCATCCTAATCGCAAACTATCAACCCATCCTCCCCATCGTCTGTTCTCTCTTCTTTCTTGCCTTCGGGGATGATTACGTCGTGCTCACGTCTTTTGCTCTCCTTGGCTGGTTTTCTCTCTTCTTTCTCCTCCAAGTAAAGGGGTTCATTTTCAAAGACCATGGCTTTCTGAATTTTTTCCTCGATAATCTCCTTTCTCTCTACTTTGCTTTCGCCTTTTTCCTGAAGACCTTTTAGCTCCCCCTTAATGTAAGCAAGCTCGGTGATTATGCTCTCCATGGCCTTTCTCAGCTCAACGATTTTCGAATCGACTTCAGAAAGCCTTTGAATCTGGGAGTTCTGCAATAGCTTGTGGACCTCCCTCAAAACCTCCTCTTTGGCCTCCATCGCAATCTCTCTCTTTATTTTCTCAAGCTCCTCCCTGTTCATTCTTCTCAGCTCCACCAACTCTCTCTCCTTCTCGGCAAGCTTCCTTTCAAGCCTTTCTATCAGAATGTCTCTTTCCGACATTTTATAAAAGAAGTGGTTAAAGTCATTAATAAGCTTTTTCCTTGATTGTTACTCAGAGGTAATTTAGAACTATCCATTAGTTAAGGAGAAAAGCCAAGTTGAATTGTGAAAAACTATAGGTTATTAAAATTTTTTGAGCAAAATTGATGCTTCCCCTTTATATTCATTCAGGCTCACATGCTATTTTTTTGCGTGGATGCAGCTTAAACCTTAGAATTAAAAAGCCAGCGGAATGGTCGAAATTTCCGATTAACGCGACAGTTGCATTCAAAAAAGTCAACTTGAGACCTCCGTTGGCCTTCTGCACACGGGTGGCCAATTCAGCCAAGAACTCAAAACTTAAAAAGCCTTTTTCCACTTCTGTATCCCTCAAGGTCGATCAGAACAGCTCTGAATCCAATTTTCTTGAGCTTGTCCCTGACTTTTTCAGCGCAGTTCAGCAACTTCCTCAGCTCGTCACCAGCAACTTCTACAACTGCAACGCCATCGTAGTTTCTAACCCTCACCTGCTTAACTCCGGCAAGCTCAATAACTGCCTCTTCAGCCTCATCGACCATTTTCAGCTTTTCCTCATCTATTTCAATTCCGAAGGGGATTCTTGAAGCAAGGCAGGCCATGGAGGGCTTGTCGTGGAAGGAGTAGCCCATGCTTCGGGCAATTTCTCTGATTTCTTCTTTTGTTATTCCGAACTCCACCCATGGACTGTTAACTCCGTCAAGCTCTCTCACCGCCCTGTAGCCGGGTCTGTGGTCAGACAAATCGCTTGCATTCGTTCCCTCCAGAACGACTTCAATACCCCTCTTCTTCGCCTCTTCAACGAGAGCGCTCAGAACCCTTCTTTTGCAGTAGTAGCACCTGTTCTCGTCGTTTCTTCTGAAGTCTTCGTCCATTAAGTCAATTTTCAGAAACTCGTGTCTGACTCCTAGCTCTTCCGCTATTCGTTTTGCCTCCTCCATCTCTCTTCTCGGTGAAACGCTGGAGAGAACGGTTACAGCGAGAACCTCCACTCCAGCGTTAGAGCAGACTGCAGCGAGTGTCGAGCTGTCAACACCACCGCTAAAGGCGATTAGAACTTTTTCGAACTGTTGGATAAAGTGATTTAGATTTTCGAGCTTTTTTCCGGTCTCGGGTCTCATCAAGCCAATCAGGCTTTGCATGAATAAAAGCTATTCTGCAGTGGAAATAAGGGGCTGGGCGTTTGGTTTGCTAATTGTTTGAATTGGGCAGCCCCTCTGAAGGTTCGAGAGCAGGGCTTGTTTTTAAAAGCTGCTAAGCCCTTTGAATTCGGGTAAATGGCTAGGCTATTTTAGATTAGTTTTTTTTGAGGATTTCGCCTCTTCATGAAGCTCTTTTCGTAAATTCACGCTAAGAAAATTCACCTTACTAGGCTCTTTTGCCGCTAAACTCCGCTTCACTAATACTCTTGGCAGGAGTAAACAATTTCTTTGGTCTGGTGGAGCAAAAAACTCCAATCGGGCGAGAACATGTGGGAATTGGTGTGGGTGGTTTTGGAGAAGCGCGCAGGGGAATACAACCTCTCGGAACCTCGCTGCATCAGCTCGCATCAAGGCACAAAAAATTCTGTTCACTTCAACTCAAAAAAGAGCCAAAATACCAAGAAACCTCCGGCAAATCTTAAACAACCAATATTATTCTCAAGCTCCACATGAAATAAAGGGGTGGGGACTAGGAGGTGAGGTACTTGTATGCTGAGTAGGCTGCAACTGCCCCATCCCCGCAGGCTGTAACGACCTGCTTAAGCGGGTTGTCGCAACAATCACCAGCAGCAAAAACACCCTCAACGTTGGTTCTCTGCTCCTTGTCGACCTTAATGTAACCCATTGAGTCCCTCTCCACTCCAAGCTCAGCAACGACGTCGGTGGCGGGTCGCATGCCTATCGCGACAAAGATGCCATCAGCCTCGATTTCGAACTCCTCCTTTTTCTCCCTGTTGTATGCAACGACTTTCTCAACCTTCCCGGAGCCGATTATCTTCCTGATAGTGGTGCTGTAGTGGACCGGAATCCCCCTTTTCTCCACTTCTTCTACGAGAGCCTTTTCCGCTCTGAATGAAGGCGTTCTGGAGACGATCGTAACCTCGCAGCCTATGTCGTGCAGGTAAATTGCGTCTTCAATGGCCTCCTTCCCGCTGCCGTAGACAATCACCTTCTTGCCCCTGAAGAAGTTTCCGTCGCAGGTGGCGCAGTAGCTCACGCCCCTGCCGATAAAGGCGCTCTCCCCCTCAATTCCGGCCTCCTTGTGCTTTCCTCCAGTTGCAACTATAATCGCCTTAGCCTCGTACTCCCCTCCTTCCGCAATAACCGTGAAAGTTTCTCCGTTCCTCTCCACCCTTTCAACCTTCTCCAGCTTCCACTCCGCCCCAGCCTTTACCGCCTGCTCCTTCATTTTTTCAAGAAGCTCCATGCCGCTGCCCTCAAAGCCGGGGTAGTTCTCTATTTTTGCGGCGAGCGATAACTGTGATACCGGATCGACAGTTTCAAAGAATACAGTCTTCAGGCCGTATCTTGCTGAGTAAAGTGCAGCGGTTAATCCAGCAGGGCCCCCTCCAATTATTGCGACATCGTACATGCAACCCCTACTTCCCCATGGCTAATAACCTTTTGCCGGGTTTGGGGAGCGTGGGTCAAAACTGAGAACCCTGATGAACTTCGGAGGTACAAAGTCGACGGTGTAAACTTTGCCCTTTCTCCTCACCTCTATCCCATCTTGCATCAAGCCCTTTGCATCAATTTCAAGGAGAACAGGATTGGATGAGTGCCTTTTCCCCACCTCAATGGCCTCTTGCGGGGAGGAGCACATGTGCACCTCCCTCCTCCTCATCGGAAGAAGCCCGGTTTTGAGGATTGAGTTGAGGTTTTCCGGGGATGTAGCGTGGTAGAGCTTTTCGGGAATCTCTCCACCCTCGCTCCAGTCCGTTCTGACTTCAACGCTGTGCCCGTATTTCGCCCTTATCCTACCATTTTTCAGCTCAAACCTTCCCTTAGGGTCGAACTTAACTATCAGCTCAACGTGCTTCCTCCCAACACCGTAACGCTCACTCAGGATTTTTAACACATCCCTCAACTCAGCCCAACCATCCTCGTCCAGCCTCACTCCAAAATCTCTGCCGAAGTGCCTCAGCAAACCGCTCAAAAACTTGCTTACCTTCTTTCTATCCTCCGACTTCAAAAGAACCTCTCCCTTGCCGCATTCACAGCTACCCTCGAACTCTCCACACCTTTTGCATATTCCGAGGTCCACAGATAGATTGGGTCAAAGTTTTTTAAAAGTGGTTTGGTTTAGATGTATGCGATATGGAGAGGCGGCGATAGTTCTGTCGGCAGTTCTTATGGGAACTGTTTCGGTCTTCGTCAGGAACGTTGGGGGAGATACGCTCTCCGTAACCTTTCTCAGGCTTTTCTTCGGATTTCTCGCAGTTCTGCCTTTCTGCCTGAGAGATGTCGGCAGACCAGACCGAACGTTACTGGGACTCGCTGTTTTTAACTTCCTAACTGTTGCATCCTACATAGCGGCTATACAGAGCACAGAGGTTGCGATGGCTGCCCTCCTCCTTTACATGGCACCCGTTTATGTAATCCCCCTCTCCGTATTGATGGGCGAGAGGGTGGAGGTAAAAACTCTACTCGCCCTCCCTCTGGGACTCATTGGGCTTTACCTCATGCTCACACCGTATGCAGAGCTAACTTTCGGCATCATTTTCGGAATAGTCTCAGGTTTAAGCTATGCCATCGTCTTTGTTCTGTCGAAGGAGGCGAGAAAAAAGCACTCTCCCTGGAGAATCACCTTCTACAATTTGGGTTTAGGCTCCGCTGCACTACTCCCTTATTTTTTGATGTTTGGGAGGGTAGGCAGTTGGCTGTGGGCGATTGGGCTTGGTGTTGTGCCAACGGCAGTTCCCTTTGTCCTGTTTTCTTACGGAATGAAGTACGTTAAGGTTCAGAGGGCCCCGATTCTCGCTCTCATTGAGCCCCTTTGCGCCGGCCTCGTTGGATACTTTTATTTTGGGGAAACACTTACCTTAACCCAGCTAATTGGAGGAGCGATGATTCTGGCTGGAGTTCTGATTGCCTGGAGGGAGTGAGTGGATTTTGAGAGTGATAAAAAATCTCGAAAATGTTATAAGTTCAACACCATGAAAGAACCTGAGTGATTGATACCTGGGAAGAATACAGGATTTTTGAGGACAGCTTGAAGAAGTTTGTGGAATCGGTAGAGGCTACTCCAAAAATAAAGAAGGGTCTTGCCTACGCTATAACCGCAGGCGGGAAAAGAAGCAGGCCTGTTATAGTCCTTCTCTCCGCCAAGCTGTGTGGCGGCGATTATGCTGATGTAATGAACCTTGCGCTCTCAGTTGAGCTAATTCACACCGCAAGCTTGGTTCATGACGATGTTATCGATAAGGCTGAAAAGCGAAGAAAGAGGGAAGCCTTGCACAAAAAGTACGACATCTCTCTGGCAATAGTCCTCGGGGACTGGCTGATTTCCAAGTCGGTGGAGCTGACTTCAAAATACGGGGAGGAGATTATCAGGGACTTCTCGAACGTTGGAATGATGATGTCTGAGGGCGAGGTTCTTGACATCTACAGCATCAAGGAAAATTTTACCGAAAAGGACTACTTTGAGTGCATAGAAAAGAAGACCGCTGCTTTGTTTGCCTACTCCGCAAAGAGCGCTTGTAAAATCGTTTGCGAAGACCGCATTGCCGCGGATAAACTCTTCGACTACGGCCTGAATCTCGGAATTGCTTACCAAATCGTGGATGACCTGCTCGAGTATCTCAGACTTCTGGATGACAAGCACTCGGTGTTTGAATCGAGAACGCTTCCGCAGATTTACGAGGAAAAGTACGGGAAGGAGGAGGGTGTTAACAAGGTCATGGAGAAGATAAGTACCTTCGTTGAGAGGAGCTTAAGCTCTCTGGAATATTTTGATGAAAGTCCGGAGAAGGAGAAGCTTAGAAAAATCGTCGATTTCATGACCTACGATATGATAAGAAATAAAGCCGAAAAGAAGGCTATTTTCTGAGCTTTCTGAACAGCTTCTCGTTATTTTCCAGCACCGACTTCCACTCCTTTACTCCGGCACCCTTTAAAATCCTCTCAGCGGTGGAGTCATTGATTATGTCCGAGGGGGAGTGCATGTCCGTGTTTATGACAAGCTCAAAGCCGTACTTCTCTGCAAGCCTCGCAACTCTCCCGTTGCCGAGGCAGTGCCCCCTTCTGGCTGAAATCTCAACGTAAATTCCGTTTTCTCTGGCCAGCTCAGCCTCCTCTTCGCTCATTATGCCCGGATGGGCCAAGATTGTTATTTCCTCACTCAGTGCAGCGAGATTGGTGCCCTCCTTTACCGGCTCGGCTACGGTTTCGCCATGAACGACAACAATTTCCGCTCCTTCCTTCCAAGCAAGCTCCACGGCTTTGCCGATGAGACTGGGAGGAACGTGAGTGATTTCAACGCCAACAAGAAACTTGGCCTCGTAGCTTTCCATGTGCTCCTTTATTCTGGTCAGCTTTGCCAGAATATCCTGAATGTTGGTGAAGTCCGCGTGGTCGGTAATGGCAAAGCCTTTGTTGCCCGCAGCGTACATCCTCCTTGCAATTTCTGAGGGGATCAGTTCTCCGTCGCTGAAAACGGAGTGGACGTGCAAATCGAACATGCAAAAATGTTAAATAAGGAGCTATTAAGCTTTTACTGTGAAGGGCTTGAGAAGACTCGTGCTCGACGTGTTAAAGCCCCACGAGCCGAAAACCATAGTTTTTGCTTTAAAGCTAAGCGAGCTTGAGAATGTCGATGGTGTGAACATCCACCTTTCAGAAATTGATCAGGCCACGGAGAACATAAAAATCACTATTCTCGGCAACAACCTCGACTACGAGCAGATTAAGGGTGTGATTGAGGACCTTGGTGGTGTTATTCACAGCGTGGATGAGGTTGTTGCTGGTAAGATTATAGTTGAGTCCGTTAAGACGGAGCAGGATTAACCTATAACCTTTTTAGCCTCTGCAATCACTTCTCTTGCTTTTTTAGCGCTCAACCCAATCTCCCTCAGCTTCTCCTCTCCCGCACTGACAACATCCCTGCAGAAAACCAGTCCCGCCCTTACAAGCTCATCTAAAACCTCCTTGTCGATTCTCAGAATTGTAATGGGATACAGCCCCTTGGACTCCAGCAGAACCTCAATTCCCTCCTTCTCAGGATAGCTCCAGCCAGTCAGCTTTATCCCCACGCAGCCTGCATACTTCTTTGCCTCCTCCGAGAACTTTGTGTTGGTGAAAATCCATGGCTGGGTGAAGCCATGCTTCTCGACATCAAGAAATCGGGCGTAGGTGTACATGGCCTCCTTTAAGCCAGTGTAAACGGGAATGTTGTGGAACTTGCACTCAATCATATACCTCTCTCCATCTCTCTCAGCAACAACGTCAATCTCCTGCTCAACGCAGTTGCCCTGAACTATGACGTTTGTTTTCGTCTCAAAGCCATGCTCTTCCAGCAACCTCGCCACGAACTTCTCAAAGCCGAAGCCAGATGGACCGAGGCGGATGAGGGAGCGCTTTAGGTCGTACCTCTGTGCCTTGGAATACTTGTGCTTGAAAAGAAGCTCGATGACGAGCTCAAGAACTTCGTCAGTAGTTATCCCATCGTATATCCTCTTTTCAACTCCTCTGCAACCTTTTCAGCGATTTTTTTGCTCGCTCCCGCCCTCAAGCACGTTCTGACTATCTTCGCCCTGCTGAACTCCTCAAGCCTGCCGTCTCTCTTCCTTACCCTCAACATTGGCTCTCAACTCGTTGGCAAACCACACCACACGCTGCGGGAAAGGTATCTCGATTCCGTTCTTCTCAAGCTCAGTCTTTATCTTCCAGAGAAGCTCCATCTTCACGTTGTACCACTCCGTCGAGGGAGCCCAGATTCTCACGACGATGTTCACACTGCTATCCCCAAGATTGTCAACGAAAACCACGGGCTCGGGATTTTTCAGGGCGAAGGGGTGCTCCTCAATAATTCTTTTTATTATCTCGATGGCTTTCTCAGCATCATCGCTGTACCTAATGCCCACAACGTACTCAAACCTCCTTGCGATGTGGGCGACGTAGTTGGTTATGTTGGACGTGAAGACCTTCTCGTTTGGGATTCTGACGTACAAACCATCGTAGGTTCTTATAATGGTTGATAGGATGTTAACATCCTCGACGAAGCCCGCCACACCGTCAATGTTAACCTGATCTCCAATTTTTATCGGTTTCTCCGAGATCAGGAAGATTCCCGAAACGAGGTTTGCAACGACGCTCTGGCTGGCAAAACCTAGAACAATTCCGGTAATTCCACCGGCAACCAGTAAACCTGAAAGGTCAAGGCCCAGAGCCGGCAAAACTGCGATGAAGGCAACGATGATTATTCCGAAGTAGATAACCTTGAGCATCAGCTCAAGCTGGTCCCTCTTCATTTTGTCAATCAGAGCCCTCCTTAGGTTGGTTGTTATGAGCTTTGCAATTATTGTGGCAAGGGCCATGACGACAATAACGACGATAATGTCGTAAACCGTGACGTCTCCATACAGCTTGTAATTCAGCACGTCAATCATAATCCCCACTCCATAACGAATTTTAAAGAAGTTACAGCGATTCTTCTGGCAGTGTAAAGCTCAAGAGCCTTCTTCATTTTCTCCCTCAGGGGCTGCTCGATGAACCTCGTTTCAGCAACCTTGGGTGAGACTATGTTGACGGAGGCTGAGGAGCAAACCATCTCTTCGTTGTAGTATATCTTCATCCCGTAAACGTCGAAGACTGCATTGCTGACCTCAACCCACTCATCGTCGCTGTTGACGATTCTGAGCTTTATAACTCCCTCTCTGTATTTGTCAACCTGCGGGATTTCGGAGTAAAGCTCACTCTCCCAGTACCTGCAAATGATTCCAGCCCTTGGATTTCCGTAGAGGGTGTATTTCGGCTTCTGAAGCGAGAAGACGTCAACAAGCCCTACATTCTTCTTTGCTGCAATGAAGACCGCAATTTCAACCGGAAAGGTGGCGTAAACCTCCACAGCGGATTTAGGCTCTGCGAGAAAGGGTTTGCTGAACTTGATTTGGAGAAAGTTGGTAATTTCCTTCGGCAGGTTAACGGGCTCGACGGGATTGACGATTATTCTTCCAGTCTCAACCGATAGATTCTTTTCTTTCCTTTCACCATTTTCCCTAACATAGCTGTAAAAAGGGCCAATTCTTTCCGTTTTTATTTTGTATTCGCCTATCTCCGCCTGAAAGTCCTCAACATCGTGATACCCAAACACATCTTTTTTCTGCTTCTTTGGGATAAAAGCTTTTGTATCTTTTAGAATAGAGCTAAGCCGAGTAAAGGTTTAGGATGAAACTATAACGAGGGATTACCTCCACTCTACGTTTTCGAGGTAAGCCTCTCCGCGTGGAGTAAGGTAATAGTACTTTTTCCCGTTCTCCACCCTCGACTCGACGAACAGGGCTTCTTCAAGCAGGTCCAAGTGCATTCTGGCCTGCGCCTCGGATAAGTTGAACTTCTCTGCGATTTCCTCAAAGCTCCTTTTCCCGTAACCGATGAACTTGATTATCTCCCTTCGCACTCTGTGCTGCAAAGCTCTGAGTCCGATTCTGTGGTCTTCTGTGGGGTCTCGAAGCTTTCCATCCCTCTTGAGCTTTTCAAGCCACTCCTTCTTCCTCTTCTGCAGGTCACTGGCCATGATAATACTATTTTCTGAAGAAATATTAATTTTTTCGTGCAAATTCCAAGTAGTGTAACGCATCACCTGAACTCAAGCCTCCTCAGCACCTCTACAGCATAATAGCTGTCTTCAAGTGTGGAGATTCCACCATGAATGCTCCTCCGGAACCCTCCATTGGCGTTTTGCAGTGAGGCAATGAATTCAGCAGTTCTGGGATTTGAATATCGCTGACTTAGGAGCGAGAGTGTTGAGGTGGCGTAGTAAGTGTCCTCCAAGTAGGGTGGGTAGCCTCCCGGTTGTTTGGCAAACCCCCCGTTGGATTCAAAGCTTTTTACGAAGCTGATGACTGCCTTATCTCTTAGAATGTATGAGGCGTAGAAAGTTTCCTCCAGATTTGGTTTTTTAACGCCGTATCCCACACCAAACTCAGTCTCCCGCCTGTATCGTCTGACAAGCATCTTTGTTTCCTCTGGTACATCCCTGTTGTAGAGGTGGAGAAGGGTTGAAATCATGTAGGCATCCCTCAGTGCATTCGGCTGCAGGAAGGTGTAGGTTGCAGTCACTCCTCCATCGGATAGAAGGTACTTCCTCTCCGCTTTCAAGCCCTCAAGCCTTTTCAGGAGAAAGCTAGAGTAGTCTGGAAGGTCCTCTCCAAGTAGATTTAGCGAGTGCAGCGTGTAAAAAAGGGAGTTAATCTCTGTCTGAATCCTTGATTTCAGAAATTCTACTACTTTCTCTCTTCTTGGAACATCCTCCCCGATGGATGTGAGTATGCTGACAGCGTAGAAGGTCTCCGCAAGGGTTGATGGGAGGGGTTTGCAGAAGGCAAAGCCACCATCCTCGTTCTGCCTATGCCTCACGAAGTCTGAGAGCCTCTTAAGGTCGATTGCGTCCACACTCTCACCTCTCTGAGAACAGGCGTCATCAGCCTTAGCGGCGGTTGAAGGTGGACGCCATCACCCATACCGATTCAATTAGCCCGGTATTTAAACGGAATCCTTATAAATCGAGAACCGATATCGAAAATCGATATGATAACGAGGAAGCTCATTCTTGGCTTTGCGAGGGTGCACATTCTTTACCATGCCTCAAAGGAGGAAATTTACGGCAGCTGGATGATTGAAGAGCTTGGCAGGCACGGATACTCCATCAGCCCCGGCACACTTTATCCAATTCTCCATGAGATGGAGAGGGAAGGGTTGCTGAGGTCGAGGAAGGTTGTGGTTGATGGTAGAGTTAGAAAGATGTACAGAATAACGGAAAAGGGGTGGAAATTGCTTGATGATGCAAGAGAGAAGGTTAAGGAGCTGTTTGAAGAAATTATGGAGGAGAGGTGAATGAACAGGGCGATGAAGTTCATTCTCCTGATGGGGTTGGTTAGCCTTTTCGGAGATATAACCTACGAGGGGGCGAGGAGCATAGTTGGGCCCTATCTCGCCACCTTTGGCTTGACTGCTGCAGCTATAGGCCTCATTACAGGCTTTGGGGAATTTGCAGGCTACGGGTTGAGATTGCTTTCAGGCTACATCGCAGACAGGACGGGGAATTACTGGCTTCTGACATTTCTTGGATACTCTCTCATTCTCGCCATTCCTTTGCTGGCCTTTGCAAACTACTGGTGGATTGCTGCATTGCTGATAGTTGCAGAGAGGCTGGGAAAGGCAATAAGAACGCCTGCGAGGGATGCGATGCTTTCCTTCGCCACAAAGCAGGTTGGAAGGGGGACAGGATTTGGCATCCATGAGGCGATGGATCAGGTTGGAGCGGTGATTGGGCCGCTGATAGTTTTCTCAGCTCTGGCTGGCTACACCTTTAAGGAGGCTTTCATTGCCCTTTTTTTACCAGCATTGCTCGTGATACTGTTCCTTTTCGCAACATGGAAGCTTTACCCCACACCACAGAGATTTGAGATTGAAGAGCAGGAGAGCAGAGTTGAGGGGAGCTTCTGGCTCTACTCCCTATTCGTTTTCCTGAGTGTAGCGGGATTTCTCAGCTTTCCTCTCCTTTCCTACCATCTGGCAGGATATGTTGATTTAAAACTCATCCCTCTCCTCTACGCCCTTGCCATGGGGATTGATGCCATCTCTGCCCTAATCTCAGGCAGATGCTACGACAGAATTGGCCTGAAAACGCTGATGCTGGTTCCTTTGCTTACACCTCTGATTCTTCTCGCCCTCCATCCCTCGATTATTGGGGTTCTGGTGGGAGTTGCTGCATGGGGAGCTGTTATGGGAATGCATGAAGCGATAACGAGGGCTGCTGTGGCTGATTTAACGGGTGTCAAAAAGAGGAGCACAGCCTACGGCGTCTTCAACACCGTCTTTGGAGTGGCAATGCTTGCTGGAGGGGCAGTGCTGGGCTATCTTTACGATATCTCTGCAGCTTTGCTTGTTGGATTCGTTCTGGTGGTAGAGGTTGCCGCTTTTGCAACACTCTTAATGTTGGGGAGAACATAAGTTACTATTTAAATTTTTTGGAAAAGAAATTCCGAAAATTTTTTATATTGAAAAATTGAGAATGTTAAATCGAACTTAAAAGGTGGTTGGATGTGCAGGCAGAATGGCGGAAGTCCTTTTGGTTTCGTTGAAAATGGGGTGGTATGATGCGCCTTCACGAGCATCAGGCAAAGCAGATATTTGCAAAGCACGGAATTAGGGTTCCGCGGGGCGAGGTTGCTACATCACCTGAAGAGGCGGAGAAAATTGCGGAAAAACTTGGAGGCAGGGTTGTGGTTAAGGCCCAGATTTTGGTTGGTGGAAGGGGCAAGGCGGGGGGTGTTAAGAAGGCAAACAGCCCGGAAGAGGCAAAGGAAGTGGCAAAGAAGATTCTCGGCATGACCATCAAAGGGCACAGGGTTGAGAAAGTGCTTGTGGAGGAGCAGCTCAATATGAGAAAGGAGTACTACGTGGGCTACGTCGTTGACAAGTCGAGCAGGCTCCCCACAGTGATTTTCAGTCGGATGGGAGGTATGGATGTGGAGGAAATAGCTGCGAAGCACCCCGATGCAATACACAGGATTTACTTCGACCCCCTTTGGGGGCTGAAGGATTACGAGGTTCGCAAGGCTCTGTTCAGAGCCGGCTTTGAAGGAGAGGAGTTCAAGCAGATGTTTGACATAATCAAAAAACTTGTCGATATCGCATTTGCCTACGAAGCTGAGCTGACGGAGATAAACCCCCTTGCGGTGACGGATGAGGGATTTTTGGCTGCCGACGCCCGATTGAACACCGATGACAACGCCCTCTACCGCCATCCGGAGCTTGCAGAACTGAGGGAGGCAACGGAGGAGGACCCGCTTGAGAGGGAGGCGAGGCTGAAAGGAATCAACTACGTCCACCTTGGCGGGAATGTGGGGGTAATTGCAAACGGTGCGGGCCTTGCAATGGCCACAATGGACATAATCAACCTGATGGGAGGAAAGCCGGCGAACTTCCTTGATACCGGAGGAGGCCTGGCTGACCCGGTTAAAATGAAAAATTGCCTCCTTCACGTTCTCAAGGACCCGAATGTGAGGGTTGTTTTCATAAACATCTACGCAGAGATAACGAGGTGTGAAAAGGTTGCTGAAGGAATCATTCTGGCACTGGACGAAGCTCCGAGAAAGGTTCCGCTTGTCGTAAAGCTTGCGGGCACAAATGAGGAAATCGGGAGGGAAATGCTTGAGAGGTACAGTTCGGAGAAGGGGGCGGAAATCCACTTCGTGGAGTCTATTGAAGAGGGAGCCAGAAAGGCTGTTGAGCTTGCGGGGTGATGGATGTGGCGATTCTTGTTGATGAAAACACCCGTGTTATTGTGCAGGGAATAACCGGATTTCAGGGAAGTTTCCAGGCAAAGAGAATGCTCGATTACGGAACCAAAGTTGTAGGAGGGGTGACACCCGGAAAGGGCGGTAGTGAAGTGCACGGAATACCCGTTTACAATACTGTGGAGGAGGCAGTAGCAGAAACAAATGCAGACACATCGATAATTTACGTTCCCGCACGCTTTGCAACCGACGCCATTTTTGAGGCCTTCGACGCAGGGCTGAGGCTTGTTGTGTGCGTTACTGAGGGCATACCTCTCTACGACGAGATGCTCATTCACAGGAAGCTCAGGGAAGTGAAATCCATGCTCCTTGGCCCTAACTGCCCCGGTGTTATAAGTCCGGGGAGGTCCAAGGTAGGTCTTCTGCCCGACAGAAGCTTTACACAGGGCAATCTCGGTGTAGTTTCGAGAAGCGGAACTCTTACCTATCAAATCTGCGAGAATCTTACAAAGGCAGGGATTGGCCAGTCCACAGTTGTGGGGATTGGGGGCGACCCGATGCCTGGATTGACCTTTGTTGACGTTCTCAAAATGTTTGAGGAGGACGAAGAGACCAAAGCTGTTCTGCTGGTTGGTGAAATAGGTGGAACAGCCGAGGAAAAGGCTGCGGAGTTCATAAAGCAAATGTCAAAGCCTGTCGTGGCATTCATTGCCGGAAGGACGGCACCACCGGGGAAGAGAATGGGGCATGCCGGCGCAATAATCGAGGGGAGTACGGGGACTGCAGAGGCGAAAATGGCTGCACTACGCGATGCAGGGGCGAGGGTTGCGGAAACTTTGCTGGATGTGGTGAAGGAGGTCAGAAGAGTGCTGGAGTGAGCTGTTTTAAGCTTTGTTCTCTTTTATTTATTTGATTGTTGAGATTATGGGGTAGCTGAAATTTTGGTTTGTTTTGTTTGATTGCAGATTTGCACTTTAGAAACTTTTTTAAATTATAATTCTAAAAATTAATACGGCAAAAATGGGGGTGGAATTATGGAGGATGGGCGGTACAGCGCCCTGGAGAGAATGGGAGCAAGACTGTGCGCAAGCGTGGAGAAATGGATGCCGGACCCATTAATCTTTGCTCTGCTTCTGACTTTGGTGACTTATCTGTTGGTAATAGTGGTGATGAAGCCGTACACAGTGATGGATGCGGGAACGATGGTTAAGTGGCTCCTCGTGGATGTTTGGTACAAAGGCTTCTGGGGTCTCCTGTCCTTCGCCATGCAAATGTGTTTGATTCTTGTTACCGGTTATGCAATAGCCTATCATCCAATCGTTTACAGGATTTTGAAAAAGATAGCGACACTCCCTTCAGATACTAAATCGGCTGCAGCTCTTACGGCACTTATTGCAATGATTGCAGCTTGGATAAACTGGGGACTTGGACTTATAGTTGGGGCCATTTTGGCCAGAACAATTGGAATTGAATTCTACAGAACAGGAAAGCCATTGCACTATCCGGCTGTAGTAGCAGCCGGTTATGCCGGTTTAGGACTTACTTGGCATTGGGGTTTATCGGCTTCTGCACCATTATTGATTAACACGCCAAATCACTTTCTAAAGGATGTTTTCGTGGAGTTGTTCGGCAGGGAGACAGTTCCGCTGAACGAGACCATCTTTCATCCATATACTCTTATAAATCTGGCAATAATCATTTCTTTCGGGGTACTGGCTTATTACGCGCTTGCGCCTAACAGGGGTGAATTGAAAGGAATAGACAAAGTTGCACCACACATAATTGAGCTGGTGAAGAAAGAAAAGGAAGAGGAGCTGAAAGAAAAAAGTAAAGAGCGCGTAACGATTGCTGACAAGCTTGAGAACAGTAAAGTTCTCGCCCTACTAATAAGCATATTGGGGATTATCACGATGGGCTACTGGTTCTACGAGAAAGGCTTTTTCGGTGGACTAAACCTAAATTCGCTGAATTTTACGTTTATAATGGTTGGCCTTCTTCTCTACATGAATCCCATAGCTTACATGAGGGCTATCACCAGAGCGGCAGGAGCAGTAGCAGGAATACTGGTTCAGTTTCCGTTCTATGCGGGTATTATGGGAATGATGAGGTACAGTGCAGTTGTTGCAGGGGGACCAAATCTTGCAACTGTTATAGCCAACAGTATAGCGAGCGTTGCAACGCCGTTTACGTGGCCGGCAATATGTTTATACATTGCAGGGCTGATAAACATATTCATACCTTCTGGAGGTGGAGAATGGGCAGCAGTTGGAGAGATTTTAGCAAGAACGTCAGCTGCCCTGGGTGTGCCTATTGGAAAAACCGTAATTGCTTATGGTGTAGGGGACGCTTGGACAAACCTCTTCCAGCCATTCTGGGCGATTCCTCTCCTCGGACTTACGGGAACAAGGGCCAGAGATGTTTTTGGATACACGATCTCCGTGATGATATTGGCAACCATTCCGCTCTCGCTCGGTTTAGTTCTCGTTCCATATTGATCTAATTTTTTTTATATTGAGGAGGGAAAAGCTATGCTGGAGAGAGTATTCATCGACGTGGATGGAGTAAAGGTCTCTCTCCTCAAAGGGAGGGAGAGGAAAGTTTTTTACATACACAGCTCCGGGAGCGACGCCACTCAGTGGGTAAATCAGTTGACGGCAATCGGGGGTTACGCAATAGACCTCCCCAATCACGGCCAGAGCGACACCGTGGAGGTTAATTCGGTTGACGAATACGCTTATTATGCCAGTGAGAGCTTGAAGAAAACCGTTGGGAAAGCCGTCGTAGTGGGTCATAGCTTAGGTGGGGCTGTAGCTCAAAAATTATATCTTAGAAATCCTGAAATCTGCTTGGCTCTCGTTCTGGTAGGGACTGGAGCGAGGCTGAGGGTTCTTCCTGAGATCTTGGAAGGCCTAAAAAAGGAACCTGAAAAGGCGGTTGACTTAATGTTAAGTATGGCGTTTGCCAGCAAAGGAGAGGAATACGAGAAGAAAAGACGAGAGTTCTTGGATAGAGTTGATGTGCTACACCTCGATCTCAGTTTGTGTGATAGATTTGATTTGCTTGAAGACTACAGGAACGGGAAGTTGAAAATAGGTGTCCCAACTCTCGTAATTGTCGGCGAGGAGGACAAGCTAACGCCGCTGAAGTATCACGAATTTTTTCACAAGCACATTCCAAATTCAGAACTAGTCGTAATACCTGGCGCCAGCCACATGGTAATGCTTGAAAAGCACGTGGAATTCAACGAGGCGCTTGAAAAGTTTCTCAAAAAAGTTGGGGTTTAATTTAGACTAAGCTTTTCCCCACAACTTAACCACAGCAAAATAGCGAAGAGCCTAAACAGCGTCTTTGAATTAAAATCAAATTCACCAAAGTTATTAAAAATAGACTGCCCTCCTATAACCATGGCTGAGGTTTTGATGTACGGGCTATCGACATGTCCGCACTGCAAGAGGACGCTCGAATTTCTGAAAAGAGAGGGTGTTGACTTCGAAGTAATCTGGATTGATAAGCTTGAGGGTGAGGAGAGGAAGAAGGTGATTGAGAAGGTTCACAGCATTTCCGGGAGCTATTCTGTGCCAGTTGTGGTAAAAGGGGATAAGCACGTTCTCGGATATAATGAAGAGAAGCTCAAAGAGCTAATCAGGGGCTGAGGTGGGAGTTTGACGCCAGAAGATTATCTGAAGGTTTTTGAAAGAGTGGCTGAGAAGCGTGGTTGGAGGGTAAACCCGGATAGGGAGCTTTTGCTCGATTTCGCCAAGGCTTTAATTCAGAATAAAGAGCAGTACGGCATCGCAACCTGCCCCTGCAGGCTTGTAACAGGCAAGAAGGAGGTTGACCGTCTCATAATATGCCCCTGCGTTTACGCAGAAGACGACATAAGGGAGTACGGACGTTGCTACTGCGGCCTTTACCTAAGCAGGGAAAAGGAGCCCGCAGACAGCGTTCCCGACAGGCACGCGAAGTACTATCTTGAAGTGTAAAAACAAAAAAGAAAAATTAGAGCTCGAATTTGCCCTGGAACTTCTTGATTACTCCGGCAAGCCTCTGGGCTTCCATTATGTTTCCTTCGATTCTGTACTTGCCCATCATGAAGCCGCTAACCGGGTCTTCCTGTCCCTTGAGCACGGCGAGCCAGAAGTCTGGAGGAGCGACAACCGTAAAGGTCGGGGAGCTGTGAACACCCTCCTTAAATTCGCAGGTTCCGTCTGACTTATACTCAACATAGAACTCCTCGCCATCGAGCTTGTACTGAACGACACCGCTCCAACCGGCCATTTCCTTTTGAATCTCCTCGTTGCTGTTCTGGAGGTCGCACATCTTCTTAATCAATTCCTTTGCCTCACTCATTTACATCACCTCTTTTTGCAACTCATCATGAGGGTCTTTCATATATAAATCTTTTGATTTTTGCCCTAAAAGCTCTTCAACCTTTTTGCAGGAATTTTATGCGTTTTTTAGCGTTTTGAACGTAGAAATAAAAAAATTTAAGTTCTCGTTGAAAAAGCAACGATTATTAATTTTAAATTTTAGATAACTGGTAAAGGCTATAAGCAACAGTGGAGCCTAAACCTTGTGCTTGAAATTCTGATGTCTCTAACGGCTGCCATTTGCTGGGCCTTTAACGGGATAGCTTACAGGAAGGGTGTGAAGGACGTCAGCGCCTTCACGGCAAACTTCCACCGAACGCTCTTCGCCACAGTTTACTTCCTTCCTCTCGCATTGCGCGACTTTCCGGGAGTAGTTATAGACCTTCAAACCGCTCTCGTTCTCGTTATTTCAGCGATGCTCTCGTTCTATATAGGTGATTTGAGCTACTTCGCATCTCTGAAAAGGTCGCCGGTGAGCATAGCCCTTCCGGCCTCCTCGACTTATCCCGTTTACGTTGTTTTGCTATCAACTGTTATTTACGGTGCTGAACTGAGCTTAAATGCTTTGATTTCCGCAATCTTAGTGTTTGTGGCTGTGTACATCATTTACGGATCAGGGGAGAAAGGGGAAACATCAGGGTTGTTTTACGCCCTCCTCGCAGCTTTTTCGTGGGCTCTGGCCATTCTGACTCTCGACTTTCTCACGGACAGACTGCCCGTCTCGATTGTTGCGTTCGTTAGGCTGCTCCTATGCTTGATTCTTCTTAGCTTTACGGCAAAAAAGGATGAGCTTTCAACAGAGATTCGGTTATTTTTCAGGAGTGTTAGGGGGATTTTTCTCCTTTTGGGGATTATGCTTTTCATTACGGCAATAAAAGTGTCGAGCTCTTGGAACGTTGTTCAGCCCTCCTCCACTTCACCGGTTTTTGCGGCAATTTTTGGGGCGATATTTCTGAAAGAAAGGATAAGTTTCAGGCTGGTTGCCGGAATTTTCGTGATTATTCTTGCCATTCTTCTCCTTCTTCTCCCTCCTCTTCAATGAGCTCCCTGGACTCGTAGTCAAGCACTCTCGACTTTCTCTTAAAGAGGTCTTTGATTATTATGATGTCCCCCACTGCCTTAACGACCCTGTACGGGATGATAACCCCCTTTGCATGGGAGTCTATAAGGGCCTTGTTGTAGTCCGATATTGCCAGCCCCCTGATCGATTTTGTGTTCTGGTCGAGAATAACATCTTCAACTCTGCCAACGTACCTTCCCTCATCTGTGAATACCCTCATCCCAAAGAATGTTGTTATTTCGCCGATCATCCCCATGAGAATAGCAGAACGAAAAAATATATTAATTTTTTCAAGCAGTAAAGAGCTTGTACTTGGTTTGAGGATTCTTGATTTCGTATATAATTCTGCTGACGATTAGCTTTTCGGGCCTCTGAATGCCCTTGACTCTCTGGGCTATGTCTTCAAAACTCTCAAAGGGCCTCTTTTTCCTCTCCTCGATTATTGCCCACATCATCTTCTTTCCAACGCCGGGAAGAAGCTCGAGCTGGTGCATTCTCGTTGTTATGGAATCGGCCTTGTTGAAGAAATCCACGTACTTCTTCTCATCCTGCTTTATTATGTGCTCGATAACGTAAGGCAGCTCAGTCTTTGCGGCAGGAGTTAAATCCTCGTATCTCAGCCTTCTCTTGATCTTGTACACTACATCTCTCTCCCCCTTGCCGATGTAAACTCTGTCCATTACCAGGGGCTGCTTACCCTTTCTTATGCTAACCTCGAGAAGTGTAAAGTTTCTCTCCCCAACGACTTGTGCGAGCGGCTCCCTCCTGTGTATTGGCCTTTTATCGTCAGGATGACCGTATGGCATGAAATCAAGTACATAAGCGTAATCCTCAAGTTTTTCCTTACCTTCAGACCTTTCTACTTTTGGCTTCTCCATAGCATCAGCTCCTTTTTCAAAATAGTGCTGTAACTATTTATGTTTTTCTTAAATACGATACTTGTCGATGACGTCCAGAATTTCCTGAATTTGCTCGGGTGTCAGAGTAACTCTTTCCTTAGCGTAAATAATCCTCACTTCGTCAGGTATTCGCGGCATTATATCCGCAAGCTTTACGGCTATCTCCTTGCTGCCCACCTGGGGCAGTTTGACAAGCTCATCAACAAGCTCCTTTGCCTTATCTGCCGGAAGTTTGGCGAAAAGGCGGAGGTGCTTTAAAGCCCTCCTGGTTTCAAACAAAAGCTCGGCCTCCTCCTGCCTTTTTTTGGCTATTTCTTCCATTATTTCTTTCGCTTCAGAAATTGTGATGTATTCAAAATCCCTAACCTCTTTAAACATTTCAACCACTCTGTGGTTTGAGGTGCTCGGGCCTTACAATCAGGGTCTTCATTTTTCCCCCGTCCCTAACCTGCACGAGGTAGGCTCTGCCCCTCTGTCCTATCACGACACCAGTTCTCCCCTGAAATCTTGGATGCGGCATCCCTTTCTGAGATGCGGGCTCGATGTCTATGTGAACTCTCTGGCCAACGTCAAAGGTCTGAAGGAACTTCCTGATTCTCACTCCCTTTTCCCTGACCTTCTTTCTGAGCTTTCTTCCCGATTTGAACCTGAAACCGTGTGACTTCCATCCCATTGTCGATCCCCTTCTCACTGACACCGGAAGTATATTTAAGGCTTTTTGCAAATGGATTAAAGGGTTGGTTACAGTTGAGTTTGGTAGAAGCTTAATACCTTTAGTATAGACGCGGTTAGGGGTAATTTTCCATCGTCAAAGAACTGTGAGTTCGGCAGGAGTTCAAAGCTTAATAAACCCCAAGGCGATTGGGGAGGGTGGACGTGAACTACGCCCTGCTGCAAACACTAACGCTAATGTCAAAGGTAGTTCCGATAATGCTTGTCAGCCTAATACTATCAAACGCCCCCTTTTCCCTCCCCCAGTTCAGCAGGGTTGGTGAGTTCATAAACAACCTCATAAGGTTCTCAAAGCTGAAAAGCGGATTTGCCATAGCGTCATTCTTAATTCACCCGATAGTTGGGATTTCGTCACTATCTGCGATGTACAGGGCAGGAAAACTGAGCTTTAGGGAAACGGCTTGCTCAGCGGCACTTTCTATGCTTCCAAGAGGTTTCAGGGCAGCCCTACTTTTCCTTGCCCCAGTAGCCGTGTCTGTTTTCGGCGTAGAGATAGGACTGCTTTTCGTTTCACTCGACCTCATTTCGAGGCTCGTAGTTTTTCTTTGATAAAGTGTTAAAAAGTGAGATAAAAACTTTGCGAAATTATGTGAACGCACTTGCCCGTTAGTACCGCTCCGTTGAGGAAATATTTATATATAACAAAAAATTAACATAATCTATTGTTGAAAAGGTGGTTGTATGGCCGTAAAGATGAAGTACTGGACAGACGAGGTTGGGGGTGAGAGGGGTAGCCTCAAGGTTGAGCTTAAGCCTTTTGGCTACAGAATCATTCCTTTGACTCAGTGGAAGACGCTGATCGCGATGGATGACGTCGAGGTGAAAAAAGGGGAGCCCGAGATTATTGAGGTAAGACCCTTCACAATTCCCGGGGGGACTATGGTCGGCCCCCTGCACATTATGAGACACGCTCTTGGCACCGTGCTGGATGTCGTCGAATGCGGAATACCGACGAGGGTTGAGGACGAAAAGTGCATCCAGAGAGTGGTTTTTCTCCCTGTTGATGATGGTGTGGTAAGGGAGGGTGATATAGTCGGTGTTCTGAAGGTGTTTTTCATAAAAACGGGCCTAATTTCGAGGCTCTTTAACCTCAAACCGACCAAGGTTGAGCTGAGGGAAGAGATTGTTGAGGCAAACATTACGTGGAGGGACGACGGAAACATTTACAGGGAGAAAATTTCTACGAAAGTTTTTGGGTACACAAGAACACATGTGGGAGTTTGGGAGCCCCTGGTTGCGGACGAAGATGTTGGGGTGAGGGCTGGGGATGTTTTGAGAGTGAAAATCAGAAACGTTGAGTTACCCCCAAACACTGTGGTCGTTCCGCTTTCCATATCCAGAAATCCCTACGGAGTTGTAGTTGACGTTGTGCAGCTTGGAAAACCGAGAAGAGTTGAGGAGCCAAAGAATATTGAGCAGGCTGTATTTCTTGCTGTTGATGATGGGGAAATAAAGAGGGGGGATTTACTGGGTGTTATCAATGTTTACTACGTTGGTTTAAAGAAACTCGAGCCGCTGATTGCAACCAAAGAGCCTCAGGATTTTACCCTGGTTTACAGGAAGGAAGAAAAAATCATTAGAAAGAAGGTGCATCTCCCTCCTTTTGGCTACCATAGGAGCCCTGTAGCGAGGTGGGAAGTTGTCGTCGCAGCAGAGGACAAGGAGCTTACTAAAAACAAGCCAGTTAGAGTTAAAATAAAGAAAATAAAAATTCCAGCAAACACGATCGTCTATCCAATGGAGATCATGCGCCACTCTGATGGAGTGCTCATCGACCTTGTATCTGATTTGCCCTGGAGAGTTGAAGAGGGGGGGAAGGTCGATGAGGCAATCTTTTTACCGCTTTTTGATGGAAAGATAGAAAAAGATGACCTCCTTGGAGTAATCAACCTCTATCAGGTTGAGCTAAGCCCAGTTGAGAAGATAAGGGAGATGTACAACCGCTTTGTTAAGTTATCGGAAGAAGAGCTTATGAAATACGTAGAGGGATTGCAGTAGGGGGGAACATGGAGCGAATCCTTCTCGTTCTCGACGACACCGGTAGGGGAGAGATTGCTTTCCAGAAGCTGAAAAAGCTGGCAGAGGACGGATTGAGGGGGGAGGTTTACATTCTCTATATCAGGGAAATGGAGGTCCCGCCTTTTGTTCCCGAGGAGAAGGAGCTTGCAGCGTATCACCGCTTGATGACACAATCGATGAAGAAGCTGGAGGGGTTCAAGAACCAACTTGAAAAAGCCGGACTGAAAGTTTCTGACGTCAGCGTTGTTTTCGGAAAGTACGCGGACAGATTGCTGCTTGTGGAGAAGCAGATAAAGCCCGATTTGATCGTTGTGGGGTTTAAGGGTGGATTGCTGAAGAGGGTAATCGGGGGGTTTTTCGGCAAAGACCCGTGCGAGGTTCTGCTTAAAAAGTCAAAGGCAAGCTTGCTGATTTGCAGGGGATAGCATGTACTCGGCAGTCTTTATCTTCCTGTTTTCCCTCTTAATAGGAATCCTCGCCCCCCTTTCAGGTGTGGGTGGAGGGGTGATGTTCGTACCTCTGCTCACAGCCTTCTCGGAGTTCGATGTTGACTACATAAGGGGAGGGGGTGTAATAGTTGCCCTGACCAGCGCCCTCGTCTCCTCTCCAGCAGTAATGATGAGGGGTTTCACCAACCTCAGAATGGTTCTTCCACTCGTTTTAGTTTCCAATCTAACGGCCTTTGCTGGTGGTTATCTGGGACTTTACATCTCAAGGGAGTTCCCTGAGGGGAAACACTACATTACACTGCTCCTCGGAATTCTTCTCGGTGTAATACTGATGATAATGCTTACAACCGAGAGGCTGGAGTTTCCCGAAAGTAAGGAGGAGGACAGAATTGGCAGGTTTTTTGAAATGAGGGGTGCTTGCTTTGAGCCGAGTTTAGGGGAGGAAATAAGCTACCACGCCTCCAATACCCCTGTTGCCTTGCTTATGTTCGCCTTCGTCGGTTTAATCGCGGGAATGTTCGGTCTCGGGGCGGGGTGGGCAAACGTTCCGGTTTTGAATCTCGTCATGCTGCTGCCAATAAGGGTGGCAGTTGCCACAAGCATGCTGATAATTCTCCTCAACACCTCAATCGCAGGATGGGTTTACATTGCAAAGGGGGCTGTTTTGCCGGATATTGCAGTTCCCGCAACGGTTGGAATGGCGTTAGGCTCGAAACTTGGCGCATCACTGGCTCTCAAAGTTAGACCCGCGGTTATAAGGCAGGTTGTGCTAATCATCCTCCTCATAGCGGCATCAACCAACATCTATAAGGGGCTGACGGGGGTGTTTGGTTGAGGGAAGACAGACTGTTTGCCAGATTTGTCGAATACAGCTTTTTCGCGGTGTTTGCAGCTTTGATTGTCTCGTATGCCTTGGATAAGCTTTTTGGAACATCTCTTTCGCCTTTGCTGGTCTTCCTCCTTACACTCATTCCCGCCATCGGTTTGATTCTAATTCTCCCGTTCTCTTCCAGAAAAACGGCAATTTTGACAGTAGCTGTGCTCATCGAGATGGCCGTTGCCCTTTACCTTGCTTTCAGATGAGTGTTTATTTCACGACCTCGAAATGAACGACGGTTACGAACTCATCATCCCTTATGTCCCCATATATTCTTTTTAACGCAGAAATCAGCTCTTCTCGGCTTTTGAAACCGTCCCTTATGGCATCCTCATCAGTTAGTTCCCTCACCCTCTTCACTACCACCTTTTTCACCTTCGCCAGAGCGAACCTCTCCCCGTTTGCTGTGAGTTCGACAATTCTTCCGACCGGATAGCTCTTTATCCCCCTCCTTACGGTGGTAATCTTCTCTCCGTTGATTATTCTTTCAACAAACTCCGAATCAAAGTTAATCCTCTCCATAGTACCATCTCCAGACTTTTTTCACGGCATTCAGGAGTGTTCTGTACTTCTTATACCCCTCCCCCGGCAGCTCGGACCAGTGCTTTAGCTGCAGACACTTTCCAATCAAAACCTCTTCCTCAACCTCCTCAAGCTCGTCTCTGTCAGTTCTGGAGTAGTAATATCTTACGAGCGGCCTTATTATGTCCGAAACGTACTCGTAAAGGCTCATGCCCTGGAAGTACTTGCTCATTCTCCTCCTTTCCACCTTTCCGAATCTGGGGGAAGGAATTTCAAAGCTCCTTCTAAGAGACCTGAGCAGAAGAACCGCCGTCTCGGTCTCCAAATCTGAAAGCTCGTCCGCCAGGTATTCAATCAGCCTTCTCGTGAACTCCGAATTGAGCTTCTCAACAACATCCTCTACATCGTACTTCAAAGCCCTTAGAACGATTAAGGTGTGCTCTCCGCTAACCTCGTTCCTCTGAGGTGTTATGTGCACGGGTGTAAAGTGGTTCTTAGCCCAGAAGCGGAGAAGCTCCGGTGAAACTCCGAATCCCGAACCAACCCAGTCCATGTCTCTGCCGTAGGCCCACTCAACTATCTTCGCCAGGGCAAAGCTCCCGATCCCCATATCCATAACAGACGGGTGGGTTGCTATCCTCACCACCCTCGCGCCTACAAGTTTCGGAAACTCGAAGTCCCAGTAGTGCTTCAGCATCAGGTCGGGGATTATCTGTCCTTTCGGCTTGTAGCCTTCTTTTATTTTCTCGATTGTTTCATCGTCGAGGTTCCCTTCAACTGCGATGTGAAGGGAGCAAACGGGTTTGCCGTTCACCGTAACAATGAATGGAAGGTGGTTCGGCATGTCGAGGAGTATTGCCAAATCTGAAGGACGGTTTCGGTAGTGAGCGAGCACGTAGATTCCGAAAAACTCTCTCAGGAGCTTCTCATCGTTCACCAGCGCATCCTTGTCCACCTCCCTGAACTCAAGCTTCCCCTGCTTTATAGCTTCGACATCCTCATCATCGAGCTCTGCCGGCTGAGCGTCAAGTAGTAGCACATCGTAAAGCCACTTCTCTATCGGATCTCCCTTACCGTACCTGATTGGCTCCTCCATGTGGATTCTTTCGATTTCAACCGTCTCGTCACTCTCAAGCCTTTTCAAAAACCTGATGGCAAATCCCCTTCCCGTGCCCTCGTAACCGTGAATTGTCGTGGAGAAAATCATGTACCTGACCCCTTCAGTGATTTTAAGCAACACAGGCACGTCAATCCCTGCAGCCTCATCGACTATGATTACATCCGCAGTGTCTTTCTCCAGCATCGCCCTTCTCGGCACAACGTACTCAACCCTTGCGTACTTGCTGTTGACAACCGTTATCAGGCCGTTTGTCTCCTTTGCGAAGTACTTCGTCATCCCCTGCCTTACCATCGCCTTGAGGAGAAATCTGAAGTAGGTCTGTACCGCCTGAGGGGTTGGAGCCACAACCATAATCCTCACAGGCCTCTTGAGCAGCCTCTCCATCCTTGAAATTATGTAGGGTGTGGCGATGCCCAAAATGGCCGTCTTTCCCCTCCCTCTGTCGGCCGTAATCACAACAGCTTTCCTCTCCCTCTTTCTGTCAAAAAATCGCTCGAAGACCTGCAGAACTCTGACCTGGTCCTGAGTTGCGCAGAGCTTGTATAGCTTCCTCTTGATTTCAATGTCTTCGGGAATTACGATTTCCTCTCTCGAAATTTCCTTCGGCTCAAACTCGTAGTGCTTGATGATTTTTCTTCTGTCCGCATCGAAGATAATTATGCCCTCCGCCTGAAGCGTCCTCCTCATGAACCTCGCAAAAAACCTCCCTGTTACGTCCTCAACTGTGTAGGGCTCGGAAACAAGCTCCTCGTGCCACCTGCTCTTCAGATTCTCCCACTGCTCGATGGGCGGGGAGAAGGCTATGATTATTCCACCCTCCTTGATCGTCTCAACGATTATTCCCAAATCGTTGGGATGAAAACCTTCGGTGAAGTCTATCAAAAGGGAGGAGTAGGTCTGGCCAAGCACCTTCGGCGAGTCCTTGTAGTGCAGAAACTCCCCCTCAAAGTACTTTCGGGTGATATCAAGAAAATCGCTCCTCCCCGCAATGAGGAGGTTGTCCTCGTTCATCCTTTTTCTGTGCTTTTTGTAAATCCTCTTGGCTATTTTAACAACCCTGTCGTTGAGCTCCTTTGAGCATAGAATGACCATAAACCTGTGTCGATTGCTGGCAGCGATTTCCGCCGCCTTTGAAACCTCTTCAAGAAGACTGCGAACGGTCATTGGGCATATTAGGTAAGGAGGGTTAAAAAGCTATGCTGGTGAAACTGGCCAAAGCCAAAAGAAAAAATAATCAAAGACTCCTCTCAAAGACCTTCAGCGCCACCTCCGCAGACTTTCTGTCGTAGATTACAAGCGCGACTTCCTTGACAGCCGAACCCTTGAAGTTCTTCACAGCTTCGAGGAACGTCTCAACAACCTTTTCCAGATCACAGCCGTATATCCCAGCGCTCACAGCAGGGAAGGCTATGGATTCGACGCCCATCTCCTCCGCCTTCTCCAGCGGGCCAAGAAAAGCCTTGTAAAGCTTCTCTTTCAGTTCTTCGCTCCACATGCCGCTGCATATCGGCCCCACGGTGTGGAAAACGTACTTTATTCCCCTCTCCTCGAGGTTCATGGCCGGTGTAACAACGACCTCGCCGTGGTCGATGTAGTCTCTTCCAAACTGCTCTCTCATGGCCTTTTTGCTGATTTCCGTGTAGAGCCCGGCATCTCCTGCACACGCTTTTGCGATGGCATAAGCCACCCCTCCGCCGTGCTCCAGCCTCTTGTTGGCCGCGTTGACAATTGCCTTTGCCGGGTATTGGGTGATGTCCCCCTGAGCGAGCTTCAGAGTGATGTCCCCAACCTTGGCCTCAAAAAGCACCTCCATGATTAAAGTACGCCGTTCCATCAAAAAGGTCTTTCGCTAACAGTTGTAGTGTCTCCTCACCCTTTTCACACCTTCAACTTTCAGCAAGTCCTCTTCACTGCCAGAGTATCTGACGATGTAGTCGTAGTCGTAAAAAACCTCGTGCACCTCCTCGCAAATTTCCTTCAGCTTCTCCAAGGCTTTCTCCCTCTCAAGATGGTTGACCCAAACTTCGAGGTACATGGCTGCCCTAAGCCGCACTCCTTTAAATCTTTTCGATTCTTTTTAAGGTTAATTTTGCATTCGGAATTGAAAAATTCGAAAATCGAGAGAAAGTTTTATAGGAGAGGGAATGAAGTTAATCATATGAAACCTGTTGAGTTGAAAGACGGCGTATTTTGGGTGGGGGCAATCGATTGGGATGAGAGGGATTTTCACAACTTCGTTACGGCAAGGGGGCTGACGTACAACTCCTACCTCATAGTGGATGATAAGGTGGTTCTCGTTGATACGGTAAAGCACAAATTCGTGAAAGAGTCTATGGAAAGGATAAGAAAGCTTGTGGACCCTTCGCAGATAGACTACGTCATCGTTAACCACATTGAGCCGGACCACTCAAGCGGTTTGCCGGACACGATGAGGATTGCGAAGGATGCAACCGTAGTTTGCACGCAGAGAGCAAAGGATGGAATCTGCAAGTACTACGACTGCGACGGCTGGAACATTCAGGTTGTCAAGGGAGGAGACACACTGAAAATCGGAAAGAGGACCTTAACGTTCATAGACATGACCATGCTCCACTGGCCTGACAGCATGGCAACGTACATAAACGAGGACAAAATCTTGCTGTCAAACGATGCCTTCGGGCAGCATGTTGCAAGCGAATACAGGTTTGATGAGGAAATCGGAGTTGAAGAAGCGTTGAAGTGGGCCAAAGTTTACTACGCAAACATTCTCATGCCCCTCGGAGGGCTGATTCAAAAGAAGCTGAAGGAGATAAAGGAGTCGGGGCTTGAGATTGACATAATCGCCCCAAGTCATGGAGTTGTGTGGAAAAATCCCGGAAGGATAATCGAAGCCTACGACCGCTGGTCAAGATTCGAGCCAACAAACAAGGTCGTTATCGTCTTCGATTCGATGTGGCACTCGACGGAGAAGCTTGCGATGGCAATCGCCGAAGGGGCGGGAAGTGAAGGGGCTGACGTCAGAGTGATGCATATCAGGAAGGATTACTGGACTGACATTGTTACCGAGATCCTCGACGCCAAGGCAATTGCTGTTGGCTCACCCACAATCCACAACGGCCTGTTCCCGACAGTTGCCGGCTTTCTCACATACCTTAAGGGCCTGAAGCCACAAAATAAAAAAGCTCTGGCTTTCGGCTCCTACGGCTGGAACGGGAATGCGGTCAAGGAAGTTCAGAAGGTGCTTGAGGAGCTCAAGTTCGAGACCCTCGAACCGTTCATGGTGAAGTTCAAGCCATCCGAAGAGGAGCTGCAGAAGGCTTTCGAGTTAGGAAGGGAGCTGGCACGATGATTGTAGGAATAAGCGGAAGCCCGCGCAGGAAAGCAACGGAGTTCGTTCTCGGCGAAGCTCTGAAAATGCTCGAGGAAAGGGGCTTCGAAACCAAATTTTTTACCGTCAGAGGTAAGAAAATAAGCCCGTGCCAGCACTGCGATTACTGTCTGAAGCATAAGGAGTGCAGAATCAAGGACGACATGTTTGAGCTTTACGAGATGCTGAAAGATGCGAAGGGCATAGTGATGGCCACTCCCGTCTACAACGGCGGTGTTAGTGCGCAGATTAAGGCTGTAATGGACCGCTGCAGGGCTTTGGTGGCTGCGGACTACGACTTTTTCCGGGGAAAGGTTGGGATGGCCATAGCCGTTGGGGGAGACAGAATTGGAGGACAGGAGCTGGCGATACAGCAGATTTTAACCTTTTACATTCTCAACGGAGTTATTCCAGTCAGCGGGGGCTCTTTCGGCGCAAACATCGGGGCAACCTTCTGGAGCAGGGACACGCTTGAAGGTGTTAAAGAGGATGAGGAAGGTTTTAGAAGTCTCAGAAAGACGGTTAAGAGGTTTGCTGAGATGTTAGAAAAGATGGAAGGTGTTTGAAATGGAGGAGAAGAAAAAGAAGAGGGTTGCGTGGGGAATAACTGGAAGCGGAGACAGGTTGCCGGAAACTGTTGACGTGATGCTTGAGGTTAAAAAGGAGTTTCCCGACGTTGAGATTGCAGTTTACCTGTCAAAGGCAGGGGCCCAGGTTGTCAAATACTACAAGCTCATGGACACACTGAAGGAGAACTTCGGGGCTGTTAGAGTTGAAATAGACGCAAACACTCCCTTCCTCGCCGGTCAGATTCAGGTTGGAAGGTATGAGTTCCTTCTAATTGCTCCTGCAACGTCCAACACCGTTGCGAAAATTGCGATGGGCATAGCTGACTCACTTCTCGCCAACGCAGCGATAATGGGGCTGAAGGCCTACGTTCCGCTTTACATAATGCCCTCCGACTACAAGGAGGGGGAGGTGATTACAAAGCTTCCCGACGGCAGGGATTTGAGGCTGAGAGTCAGGAAGGAGGACGTTGAGCACGTAAGAAAGCTCGCCCAGATGGACGGCGTGACAATTTTGGAGAAGCCCGAAGACATACCCAAGGTGTTCAGAAAACACTTCGGAAAATCTTAATATTTTTTTGTCCTGAGTTTCCTCATGGCTAACGATAACCTTTACTCCGAGTTTTATGAGGACAAAGAAGGAGAAATAATATTCGTCACAATTTTCGTTCCCGAGGAGAGGGAGAACCTGATAAAGATGTACGAAGAGTTCAGCCCTGATAGGCGCTGCTGTGGACTGCCGCCTGCCACAAGGAAGGGAATAGAGGTTTGGATTGACGGCTTGCACGAGAACGGCTACGGCTTCATCGCGAAGAGGGGAGATAAAATTATAGGGCACATTGCTGCCGTTCCGGTTGGCGAGGAGGCGGAGTTTGCAATTTTCATGCATCAGGACTACGAGGACAGGGGGATAGGCAGTGAGCTGATAAGGTTCGCCACGAAGTTCTTGAGGGAAAAGGGGATAAAGAAGCTAAAGGCCATAACTGAGAGAACAAACAGAAGGGCCGTTGAAACCTACAGGAGGCTGGGATTTAAGGTAGCGGAGAGGGATGCGGACTACCTCGAGCTTGAAAAAGAGATATGAAGCTTTTTGAGATTGAGAACGCCGTGGATTGCAGGATAATTGGCAGAGTGAACAGGTTTGTGGTGGATGTTGAGGTGGATGGGAGGAGGGAAAGGGCTTACATAAACAACACGGGAAGGCTGAAGGAGCTCATTTTTGAGGGTAATGTGGGGAAATGTTTGACCAAAAGAGGTGGAAAGCTCTCGTACAGGCTTTTTGCTGTCAGTTGCGAAGGCGGTTACGCTCTGATAGATACACAGCTTCAGATGAGAGCCTTTGAGGTAGCCATTCCGAAAATAAGCTGGCTTGATGGAGAGGTTAGGAGAAACGTTAAAGTTGGAAACTCCATAATCGATTACCGCATTGGAGAGAGCTACGTGGAGCTTAAAAGTGCTGCCCTCAAGAAGGGAATCTATGCGATGTACCCCGACTGCCCCACCGCAAGGGGTAGAAAGCACCTCAGGCTGCTTGAGGAGATAGGGAAGAGGTCAAGAGCTTTGGTTGTGTTCGTTGCGGCATTGCCATCAGTGAGGGCCTTCATGCCCAACAGAGAAGGGGATGAGGAGCTTTACAGGCTGATAAAGCGGTCTAAAAACGTCGAGTTCAGGTCGATTCAGGTTGAATACCTTAACGGGAAGGTTTTTCTGAGGAATCCAGACCTGAAGGTTGTGATTTAGGCAGCCTGATAACGAAAGCCGCTCCCTTCCCCTCTAAAAGCTCTATGTCTCCCCCATAGCTTTCTATCAGCTTCTTCACGATGTACAGGCCAAGTCCGCTTCCCCTGCCGGTTGTGAAGCCCTTCTCAAAAACTTTCTCCCGGATTTCCTCAGGTATGCCCCTGCCGTTGTCTCTGAAAATCACCTCGCAGTGGTCTCCCTCATCCCTTACCTCCACGCTAACTTCGGTGGCTCCTCCGTGCTTCACGGCATTTCCGATCAGATTCTCGAATACGCTGTAAATCCCATCGTTCGCCGTGATTACCGCATCCCCTTTCAAGTTCACTTTAACGTCGAAGCCCTTGGAGACCTCCTTTATCACCTCCGAAAGCCTGTAGGACTTCTTATCCTCAGTGGTTGAGGATTCAAGCTCTCTTATTTTGTGTATGAGCCTGACTCCGGATTCGATGCTCTCCTTAATTTTCTCAAGATACTCTGGCTTGAACTCCTCCTCCAGGAGTTCGCAGTAGGCCTGCATCCTCGTGAAGATGTTCAGAATGTCGTGGCGGAGCATGCTGTTCAGGAACTTCAGATACTCGTTTAGCGATTCCACCTGCTTCTGCAGCCTGACCCTCTGGTTAACGTCGGTGTAGGCGAGCAGGCAGTAGGGCTCTCCCCCTATCTCCGCATACCTCGCTCTCGCCTCCAGCCAGACTTCTCCCTCGGTAGCAGACAAGCCTCGAATGGTGATAGCCGGGTCAGGATTCTTCCTTTTCTTAAGAAAAGTTTCAAGAACGTATTGGAAAAGCTTCTCGAAGTCTTCAGGCGGGAAAAACTTTTCCGGGTGTTTGGTAGCCTCCTCAAAGCTGAGCCCGCTTCGCTCAAGAAGGACTTTGTTAACGTAAACCACCTGCCCTCTACTGTTGATTATAATCATCGCGACAGGAGCCTCGTCAACCACTGTTTTCCAGTCCATTGAGAGTTCCATCGAACATATGTTCGACTGTTTGTTTTTATAAAGCTTTTTATTTGGGATTATGTCGTTTGGGGATTATTTCTCGCTAAAAACGCCTTTTTTTAAAAGTATAAACTCCACAGTAGTTTTTTGCTTAAGTAGTTTTCTTAAGCGATTTCCGGTTTTCAAACTTATAAAAGCGGAAAAAGGCTTTTATATATTATAAGCCAAAGTGGAAATCATGGATGAGATTAAAGTTAACCTGCAGAAGGAGGTTTCGCTGGAAGAGGCTGAGAGGTATGCAAAGAACATAGCGTCAAAGTACGGTGATGGGATTCTTTTATCGGTGCACGACTCAAAGACAGGGTACAGAGCGCCGGAGGTTTACTGTTGCGGTGAAAAGCCGTGGGAGGTTTACGCGTGCAACAGAGGCGCCAATCTGAAGATTTCGGTAAACCAGTTTGAATTTTACTTCAGGATTGAGGTTGAGGGACAAGCAAAATATTAAATTCAGCCCCGGCTATGAGGCGTTAGGCCGGGGTTGCCGAGCGGTAAGGCGCACGCCTGGAGAGCGTGTGGGCGTTCGCCCGCGTGGGTTCGAATCCCACCCCCGGCGCTGTTGTATCTTGGCTGTTGAATCTTACCGGAAAATTACTTCTGTGGAATTTCCAAAAAAGCAAGCATAAAAACTCATGTTTTATTCGTATAATAATCAATCAAAAAAGAAAGGAAAACTTTAAATAGTAATTATTTATCGGGAAATTCATGATGCGGAAATTGCTGCTCGGTCTGTTGGTGTTGGTGGTTTCGGCAGCACCTGCAATGGGGCTGATTCCCGGCGATTGGACGGGTGACGGTAACAACCTCGATTTGAGTGTTTTGCAGCCAGGCGACATTCTGCTCTGCAGGGGCTGTGCGGGATGGCTTGAGGACACGTTTGGCAACATCGTCGGCCATTGGCACCACGCTGCGATGTACATAGGCAACGGTCAGATGGTTGAGGCGTGGAAGGATGGCGTGAGGGTTGTTTCGGTCAGCATGGCGAGAAATGCTGATGAGGTTGCTGTTTACAGGGTGAAGACCAGCAATGATATAAAGTCCAAGGCCGTTAGCTGGGCCCTCACGAAGGTTGGCCTTCCCTACGACTACAAGTGGCTGACCTACGTTGGAGGAAAGGAGGTTTACGGAAAAAGCTACTATTGCAGCGAGCTGATCTGGGCTGCTTACAAGGCCAATGGTGGGCCCGACATCGACCAGAATCCGGGATGGAGCTGGAGGTACGGATACAACGTAGCTCCCCAGGAGCTTGCTGACGACGGAGACACCTACCTAGTAGCATACTCTTCCTAACTTTTTTCGAATTATTTTCTAAACGACTGCACCAAAATCAAAGCTTTATTATTCTCAACCAGATTGTTTCTGTGAGTGGCCCGCCTGAGGACAGAGAACTTGAGCTGAGGGAGCACATTGAGGAACTCAGAAAAAGGTTGTTGAGGGTATGTATAATCCTGATTGTAGCGGTATCGATTTCTTACTACGTTTCCTACCCGTATCTGCTGGCCTTCTGGTACTCGCTTGTTGGAGAGAACCCAATCTACGTGTTTTCCCCCATTGAATGGGTCGTGATCAGGCTGGGCTTCTCATTAATCACATCCCTTATCTTCCTGTATCCGTACGTTATCTACGAGCTCTACCTTTTTGCCAAACCGGGGCTTTACGAGCACGAAAGGAGGTTCTTGAAGGCCATTCTGATTCCAAGCTACGGAATATTCCTCTTCGGAACATTTTTTGCCTACAAGTTCGTTGTTCCGACAATTTACAGCATTGCGTTAACAAGTGCTGCCGACCCCTACCTCTCTGCCGAGAAAACGCTGACAAACGCCTTCAAGCTGCTGATTTCCTTCGGGTTCTTCTTCCAGATACCGCTTTTCATGGTGCTGTCCGACAGATTTGGTGTGGTAAAGTACTCCACCTACAGGAGCTTAAGAATTCCCGTCTACATCCTCATCCTGGTTTTTATAACAAATCTGACGATGGATTTTACAGGTTTAACCCAGATTGCCAGCCTTGCCCTTTTCATTATCATGTACGAGGTGGGACTTTTACTGCTCAGGATTCTGTCGGGAAAAGACGAGAAAGGTATTTTAACAAACCGGGAAGCTGAGAGCCAATGAGAGTCAAACTCTACGGTCTGGAAGGAGAAGCTTATCTCAAAGACGGAAGCGTTGTTCGCTTAAGGCCTGTGAACGAGAAAGATTATGAGGGCCTAAAGGACCTCTATCTCTCGCTCTCTACCGAATCGCTAAAAATGAGATTCTCCTACACTCCAAGCGAGGAGGAGGTCTGCAAAATCGTAGAATCTTATCTTGTCTGCAGTGAGGACGAATTCGGAATTGTAGCTCTCTTAGGAGACAAAATTGTTGGGCACGCAGTTTACAGAAAAACTTCCGGAGATTCCGCGGAAGTGGGGTTTGTGGTCAGGGAAGAGTTTCAAGGGAGGGGTTTGGGAACGATACTCCTCGGAGCGCTTGCAGAGATTGCGGAAAAAAGAGGAATAAAGATTTTTGAAGCTGATGTGAGGGCGGACAACTACGCCATCATTGAAGTCTTCAAGGAATCGGGATTTCCGGTTGAGATAACACCAATGGGGGGGAAGATAAGAATTAGGATGTCAACCTCTTTGACGGAGAATGTGATTGAGTACTTCGAGAAAAGGGAGAAAATCGCAACTTTCAACGCTCTGAAGCACTTCTTCAACCCGGAATCGGTTGCAGTAATAGGCGCTTCGAGGGATGTTGAGAAGGTCGGGGGAAGGACCTTCTACAATCTCCTCACATACAGGTTCAACGGTGTCGCTTATCCCGTAAACAGGGCTGCCAAGGCGATAATGGGTGTGAGAGCCTACCCGACAATCTCCGAGGTGCCTGACGAAGTTGAGCTTGCCGTCCTTTCAGTTCCGGTGAAATACGCCCTTGAAGTCGCCGAGGAGTGCGGTAAAAAAGGGGTTAAGGCCCTCCTCGTCCTGACCGCTGGTTTTGCTGAGGTTGGCGGAGAGGGTGTGGAGAGGCAGAAAAAGCTGGTGGAAATCTGCAGAAAGTACGGAATGAGGCTGATTGGGCCGAACTGCATGGGTATCATCAACACGGCTCCCGAAACAAGGCTCCTCGCCACCTTTGCCCCCACCCCACCGAATGAGGGGAGCATAGCCTTTGCCTCGCAGAGCGGTGCGGTAGGACTCGCCTTAATGGACAGGGTTAACAACTACGGCCTCGGTTTATCGTACTTCGTCTCACTTGGCAACAGTGCAGACATTACGAGCAACGACCTCATAGAGTTCTGGGAGGAGGATGGGAGGACGAAGCTGATAATGCTCTACCAAGAATCCATACCCAATCCGAGAAAGTTTGCAAGGCTGGCTAAGAGAATTTCGAAGAAAAAGCCGATACTCGCCATCGCTTCAGGAGTAACTCCCGCAGGAGCAAAGGCGGTCGCGTCACACACCGGAGCCATTGTTTCGTCGTCAGGAATAGCAATTGATGCGCTTTTCAAGCAGACAGGCATAATCAGGGCAAGCTCGATTGACGAGCTCTTCTCAATCTCGGAATTCCTTCTCCATCAGCCGTTGCCCAAGGGAAACAGAGTCTGCATCGTCACGAACGGTGGGGGGCTGGGCGCAATAACCTCTGACTGGTGCCATCAGGTAGGCCTCGAAATCGCCGAGCTGAGTGAGAGAACGCAGGAATCGCTCAGAAATCTTTTGCCGGAAATAGCGAGCGTGAAGAACCCCGTTGACATGACCGCATCGGCAGACGTCAGAATGTATGGACAAACGCTGAAAACAGTGGCGGAAGACGAGAACGTTGATGCGATAATTTGCATCTTCGTCGCTGCGGTGAGTGAGGAGAAGAGCGAGGAGGTCGAGAAGGCGGTAATCTCCGCCGCAAAGTACGCAAATTCCGTAGGGAAGCCTGTTGTTTACATCTACATAAGCAGCGACTCGAAGGATGGCGTCATAGGTGATGAGGTCAAGGTTCCGGTTTACGTCTTCCCGAACACAGCGGCAAAGGTTCTTGGGAAGGTTGTAGAGTATGCAAAGTGGAGGGAAAAGAGCGTCGAGCCCGTTCCAACATTTGAGGTGGACAGGGCAAGAGCGGCGTCGATAATCGCGGAGGCAATAGGCAGGAGGGAGTGGCTATCTCCGCCTGAGGCTTTCGAGCTTCTGAGATGCTTCGGCATTTCGTTCCCTGAGTACGAGTACGTGAAAACACCCGAGGAGGTTTACGAAGCCGCGAAAAAGTTTGGAAGGGTGGCGCTGAAGGCTCACGCTCCAAATCTGATACACAAAACCGAGAAGGGGGCTGTGAAAGTAAACCTCACTCCGAAAGAGGCCAAGAAAGAAGCCGAGGAAATGCTGAAAAGAATTGGTGAGGTCGAGGGCTTTCTCGTGCAGAGAATGAGCAGAGGAGTGGAGATGTTCGTAGGTGTCGCCGAAGACCCGTCCTTCGGGCCTTTGATTACGTGCGGGGCTGGGGGAATTCTTGTTGAGCTCATGAAGGATGTCTCTGTGAGGGTTACGCCGATAACGAGGCAGGACGCGGTGGAGATGGTCAGGGAGCTAAAGGCATACAGGCTTCTTGAGGGATACAGGGGTGGGGAGAAGGCCAACGTTGAGGCTTTCATTGAAACGATACTCAGGATAAATTACCTGATAGAGGAGTTTCCGGAAATCGTTGAAATGGACTGCAATCCGGTCATGGTGAGTTCAAGTGGTGCGGAGGTTGTTGACGCCAAGATTCGCATAAGGCGCAACAGTTAAATACTTACTTTTTCACGTTTAATAATGAAACCTTGGTTCAGGCACTGGCCCCCTCTTTTGACAAAAACACTTGACTACCCAAGGGTTCCCCTCTTTGAGTTTGTCGAGACGTCTGCGAGGAGATTTGGCGATAAGGCTGCAATAATCTACTATGGCAGGGAGATAACGTACAATGAGCTTCTTGACGCTGTTGAGAGATTTGCCACTTTTTTAAGCAATGCCGGGGTTGAGAAAGGGGACAGAGTGGCAATCTACGCCCAGAACTCCCCGCAGTTCGTAATCGCATTTTTCGGAATAATGAGAGCCAATGCTGCTGTCGTGCCAGTTAATCCGATGCTTGTTGAGAGGGAGCTTGAGTACGTTCTGAGCGACTCTGGCAGCAAGCTTGTTGTAGCAACTTCAGAGCTTGCAGGCAGGGTTCTGCCTGTGGCAAAGAAGCTTGGAATTCAGGTGGTTTGCGGAAACCTCTCTGACTTCATACCCGAGCAGCCCACACTGCCAGTTCCAGACTTTGCCAAGCTAAAAATTGACGTTGAGGGGACAACAAGCTGGAGTGAGGCAATGAAGGAGAGAAATCCGCCTGAAGTTATGGTAGGAAGCGATGACCTTGCCCTGATTCCCTACACAGCGGGCACAACTGGGTTACCGAAGGGCTGCATGCACACGCATTTTACAGCAATAGCAAACGTTCTGAGCTCAGTTCACTGGTTTAACCTCACCCCCTCAGCCATATCACTGGCAACCCTGCCGTTTTTCCATGTCACAGGAATGGTGCATTCAATGCTCGCTCCGGTCTACATAGGTGCCACAATGGTCTTGCTTACGAGATGGGACAGGGAGACAGCTTTGCAGGCGATTGAGAGGTATCGCTGCACCCACTGGGTGAACATAACGACGATGGTAATTGACCTGCTCAGCGACCCGAAAATTGCTGAGAGGGATTTGAGCTCTCTGCTTGTAGTTGGTGGTGGGGGAGCGCCGATGCCCAAAGCCGTGGCTGAGAAGCTGTATCAGCTTACGGGGATAAGGTACATGGAGGGTTACGGCTTAACCGAGACCATCTCCCAGACGCACATGAACCCTCCCCAAAATCCAAAGCTTCAGTGCCTTGGCATTCCTGATTTTGGTGTTGATGCCCTCGTGATTGACATCGAGACGGGAAAGCCGCTCCCACCAAACGAGGAAGGAGAGATAGTTGTTTCAGGGCCTGAGATTTTCAAGGGATACTGGAACAAGCCTGAGGAGACGGAAAAGGCATTTATTGAGATAGATGGGAAGAGATACTTCAGAACGGGAGACCTCGGCTACATGGATGAAGACGGCTACTTCTTCATTGTTGACAGGATTAAGAGGATGATTAACCGTTCTGGCTTCAAAGTCTGGCCTGCAGAGGTTGAAGCGGTTCTCTACAAGCATCCCGCAGTTAAGGAGGTCTGTGTTATAGGAGTTCCGGATGAGAGGGTTGTTGAGGAGGTTAAGGCCTTCATCGTCGTCAATCCTGAGTACAGGGGCAAAATCACAGAGGAAGAGATAATCCAGTGGGCGAAGCAGCAGATGGCCGCATACAAGTATCCGAGGATTGTAGAGTTTGATGATGAGCTTCCGAAGAGCGGGGCTGGTAAGATTTTGTGGAGGTTGCTGCAGGAAAGGGAGAAGGAGAAATTGGAGAAGGGAGGTGGTTGAATGTATAAGATAATGCCTTTGAAGGTTGCTGAAATAAGCGTCCCCCTTGGAGTAACTATCATGATGGGGGACATGAGAGTTATGGCCACTGGACCCGTTTACGTCTGGGTTATTGATGGCGGGGATGAGAAGATAGTTGTGGATTCAGGAGTTGAGGAGGCTAAGAACGGAATGTTCCACGGATTTCCGGGAAAAGGTGGGGGAGAGAAGGGTTTGAGAGAGGCTATGGAGAAGGTAAATCTAAAGCCTGAGGATGTTGACAAGCTCATAATCACGCACCTTCACTTCGACCACGCTGCCAATGCCAAGCTTTTCACCAATGCGAGGATTTACGTGCAAAAGAGGGAGTGGGAGTCTGCCCTAAACCCTCCTCTGCACTACCGCCAGACCTACGATTCAAGCATGCTTTATCCACTTGAGGAGATGGACCTCTGCTTAATTGACGGCGATGTGGAGATTGCCGAAGGAGTTAAGGCTGTGCTGCTGCCGGGACACACCAAGGGGCTGCAGGGAGTAGCTGTGGAGACGGAGAAAGGGACATACCTGCTCGCTGCAGACCACTTCTACACCTACTTCAACTTCTTCCCGCCAAAGCAGCCCATTCAGATGACCGACACTGCAGGAAACACCGTTGAGATTCCCACCTCACCCCTCCCCTTCCTCCCGCCGGGGCTTCATGTTGACCTATCTGAGTGGTACGAAAGCTGCTTTAAGGCGTTGAGTGTGGCGAAGAAGGCAAACATTCTTCCCGGCCACGACCCGAGCCTTGAGGGCAGAGTTTTTCCATAATTTTTCGTATTAATTTTTAATAAATGGAAAGATTTATCATTACTTCTTCCTACAGTTTATTATGGGTGGTGCATTCGCTCAGGGCGGAAGTGCGATGACGCCCGACATGTTCATACATATTGGCCCCTTTGAGGCACTCTTTCTCTTAGCTCTCGGCTTCTTTGGCGGGATGCTGAGCGGTTTTATCGGAACTGGAGGAGCTTTCGTTTTAACTCCGGGGATGATGTCCATCGGCACTCCCGGGCCCATTGCTGTTGCATCCAACATGTGCCACAAGTTCCCCAAGGCGATGATTGGTGCTTACAGAAGGTATAAGCTGAGGCAGCTCGACCCGAAGCTCGCTCTTTTAATGGCCACCTCTGCTATTTTTGGCGTTCAGGTTGGTATTCAGGTTCAAAAGCACATTTATGAGCTTTTAGGACCTACTGGAACGAATCTTTACGTAAGTGTTGCTTTCCTAATTGTTTTACCAACTGTTGCGGCAGTTCTAATAAGGGATGTCGTGAAAGCGAGGAGGATGGGAATTTCTGACCTCGAACCTCGCTTTGCAGCCAAGCTGGAGCAGAAGTTCAGAATCCCACCAGTGATTAAGTTCAACATCGTCGGGAGGGAGCAGTCTGCGTGGCTAACCATCCCTCTCGGCTTTGGAACGGGATTTCTTGCTGCAACCATTGCTGTTGGAGGATTTATTGGAGTGCCTTCGATGATTTACCTCATTGGCGCTTCGAGTGCTGTTGCCAGTGGAACTGAGCTGGGTATAGCCTTTGTGATGGGCTCAACTGGAACATTCACGTGGATTTACTTACTCGGAGCGGTGGATTTGAGACTGACAACGCTGATTCTTGCAACGTCTCTCATTGGTGTGCAGATTGGGGCTGTTGGAACAACCTACGTGAGACAGTACTACATTAAGATGGCGATGGCGACCGTGATGCTGCTCGTAACGCTCAGCAGGGCTCTGGCTGTTCCGGGCTATCTGGTTGAGCTGGGTTGGGTGGAGCTGGATGAGAGTGTTGTCAATCTGTTAAACGCCTTCGTGCTTCCAGTAATGACCGTAGCCTTCCTTTCGTCAACTCCAATAGTTCTCTACCCGATGATGAGGGTAAGGAGAAAGCTTGCAAGGGCGGGAATTCTCGACAGTTCTCTTGACGGCATTTCCGTTGGAAAATTCAACTGGAAAAGGATTGGTATTTTTGGCCCCCTGACGGCCCTGAATTACTTCATCCTCTTCCACGATCCGGACTGGTGGCCGAGGTTCGTGACTTCGATACCACAGCATGAACCTCTCACCGCAGCTCTGCTTTCTATCGGGGTGATTCTATTTGCCATTTACTGGAGCTTCGTTCACGGCAGCTTTGCCTACGGTATCCTTGATTTCATAAGAATAGCACCTTTAAAGAGAGAGGTGGCAGATATAATTGCGAAAGACGGTATATCGGGTTTGGAGGCGTGGATAGACTACATGGAAAGGGAATTTGGGAAGGATAAGTGGCCTGTCTGGTGAGTGTTCAGCTATGCACAAACAACCAGAAGATTTATCTTTAGCCTCGCTTACAATCACATCAGATGGAAGCTGTTGAGGAGACGGATACCAACTCGAAGCTTGCTGATACTATCATGGAAAACCTGATGAAGGTCTATACCATCGAGGAAATCATGCAAACGGTAAGGAAAAACAAGGATAAGTCGGTTTACCTTTGCGTGAAGAGAAGTAAGCCCGAATCACCGAAGATTTATGTGGACTCCAACGGGAATCACTGCTACCGCTGCGATGAGACACTTCTCGTACCAATTCCGAAGAAGTTCGTCGTCCTTGAGCCCGACAAGCTTTACTTCGAGATGACTCTGAGGGCAAACATAATGCTCGCTTTGAACGGGGCAGAGGAGAAGGAGTTGCACCACTAACTTTTTTAAATTGCCCCCTGTCCTTCAACCATGCGATACAGTGTCGGAGTACTTGGGGCTACCGGAATGGTGGGGCAGAAGTTCATCCAGATGCTTGCAGAGCATCCCTGGTTCAAGCTGACGAGCCTTGCAGCGTCGGAAAGAAGAGTGGGGAAGAAGTATGGTGAAGAAGTGGACTGGATAGTCTCCAGAGAGGTTCCGGACATTGCCAAGGACATCGAAATGGTGCCAATGGACCCTAAGCATGTGGATGCTGACATCGTCTTCTCAGCGCTGCCCTCAGACATCGCAAGAGAGGTTGAGCCGAAGTTTGCCGAGGCTGGATTTGTCGTTGCGAGCAATGCATCAGCCTACAGAATGGCTGAAGACGTCCCCCTTGTCATTCCTGAGGTGAATCCCGAGCATCTCGGCCTGATTGAAGTGCAAAAGAAAAACAGGGGCTGGGATGGCTTCATCGTGACGAATCCCAACTGCACGACCATCGTTCTCGTCCTCTCGCTGAAGCCGCTGATGGACCTCGGCCTCAGGACTGTGAGGGTTGCTTCAATGCAGGCCTTGAGCGGTGCAGGTTATCCTGGCGTCCCCTCCCTCGCCATAACCGACAACGTGATTCCCTTCATAAAGGGTGAGGAGGACAAAGTGGAGGAGGAGCCGCTCAAGCTTCTCGGCAAGTTTAACGGCCGGAAGATTGAGTTTGCGGACATAAAAGTCTCAGCCTCCTGCCACAGAGTCCCCGTCATTGATGGTCACACTGAAGCTGTCTGGGTTGAGTTTGACCGGGAGGTGAGCGTTGAAGAGGCCAAGGCAGCCTTCGAGTCCCTTAAGCCCCTCGACCTGCCAACTTCGCCAGAGAAGGTCATAATTGTCAGGGAGGAGCCGGACAGGCCCCAGCCCAGACTCGACAGGGATGCTGGAAACGGGATGAGCATCACGGTTGGCAGGATAAGGAAGGATGGTGAGAGGGGGCTGAAGTACATAGTATTGGGCCACAACACCGTCAGAGGAGCAGCGGGAGCAAGCATCCTTAACGCTGAACTGATGATAAAGGAGAAGATTATCTAACAAAACTGAAATATATTTGAACCACTTCTATTTTTTGAGGTGCTTGGTTGCAGCCAGAGAGAGAGCTTACAATATCTTCTGCACTTAAGCAGGTTCTTGTTCCCTTAGCCCTCTGCCTTATTTTCGACTTAGGGGCCGGTATCTTCCTTGGAATCAGCTTCGAAAAGCTTCTCACAACCTACCCCGAAATCCTCATCGTGATTCCGGGTTTGATGGGGCTGAGGGGCAACGTCTTCGGCTCTCTTGGCTCAAGGATTTCCACATCCCTCTACCTCGGCTCGTCAGATCCAACAATCAAGGATGAGTACGTCTCAAAAAACGTCTTTTTCAGCATCTGGGCTGCGACGATTCCCGCCCTAATTCTTTTCCTCATCGCTGCGCTGAAGTTCTTCGGAAAAGAGGGGTTAACAACATCTTTTCAGGTGATTCTCGATTCCAGCGTTGTAATTTCTGCAATTCTCGCTGTTATGACTGCATTAATTGTAATCGGAAGCTTCAGGAGAGGTCTTGACCCGGACAACATAATGGGCCCAGCAGTAACGACCTTCGCAGACTTGGTTTCAATACCCTCAATCGTGCTCTTCATCTTCCTTTTTGAAAGGTACACAGGAGCGTGGATTTCAACCGTTGCATGCGTAATTGCTCTCGCAATGTCTGTTTACCTTTCAATAAGGGGAGGGTATGACGGAAAAGCGTACAAGGAGACGCTTTTGATAGTTTCCCTGCTCGCGCTCATCCAGAGCATTACTGGTAACGTTCTGCAGGAGTTCAGCGAAGTGATACACAGGGCGTTGTTTCTGAGCTTTGCCTATCCTGCGGTAATAGGGAGCATAGGAAACTACGGGAGCATTATGGTTGCGAGAACCTCAACAAAGCTGCATCTCGGGGAGTTGTCGGTCGGAAAGCTAAGCGATGCACCCTACGTGTTTCTCACCTCAGTGGTGATAGCTCCAACAATATACGTTCTTGCCTCTCTTTTCGCCAGCACGTTTACAGGAGCGCCTTTTCCAGAAGCGAAAGATTTCCTTTACTTCATGATTGTTTACCTTGCATTAGCTGCCTTCGTTCTGCTCTTCTCAACAACGCTTTCAATCTGGCTTCACAGAGTGGGTGTTGACCCAGATAACGGCGGAATCCCACTCACCACAACGCTAACAGACATCGTTGGAACAACAGCCGTTGTGGTTTTGGCATATTTAATTGCATAAAGTTTTTATTTGAAGACCACCAAACACATTACAATTATTAGGAGGTGTTGTACATGGACGACGAATGTCAAAAATTGCTGGCAGAGAAAGAGGCTATTATCAGAGAACTTCAAGAAAAAGTCAAGGAGCTTGAAGCAAAGTTAAAATCCTACGAGATTAGAGAAGTTTATAAAGGAATAATACCCGATGATGTTCTGGAAGAGTTCGTGAAGCTTCCACCAGAACAGATGATCATAGAAATAGGGAGGTATCTGAGGGAGAAAGGGTCAACAGGACAGGTTGAGGCCAAGAAAACAGTTAATGACGTCAGGCAGGAAATAGCCTCGGTCGAGGAAGAGGTCTCAAAAGCCGAAAAAGAAATTGAAAAAACAATATCAACCATAACGGGTGCGGCAAAGACGAAGGTTGGTGTTGACCTCACCTTCACACAAAAGTACGATTATGAGGGAAGCGACGTTGCTTTTCTGGCGGAGGACATCATGAACGCCATTGGCGTCAAAGAGGGTGAGTACGTGAGCGTTAAGAAAAATGGAACCGTGAACCTGAGGGTTTTACCCTACTCCAAGGAGGGATTTATTGTTGTCCCCACGTGGGTTAGGGAGAAGCTTGGTGTTAAGGTTAACGACTTTGTGGAGGTGGTTAGGAGATGAAGTTGACGCCCCAAATTGTTTTGATAGTGGTTGTTGCAAGCCTTGTGCCCCTGAGCGTTCTTGGTTATCTTACCATAGCTGGGATGACATCCTCTGCTGAAGAGGCGAAGCAGGGCGTTACAACAGTCAGCCAGGAATACCTGACCAAGGCCGGTGAGGAAGCTGTCAGGATGAAGGCACAGGATTTGGCCTTGGCAGTTCAGACCTACATTGAGGCAAAGATGAAACTCGAGAACAAAACCATGCTCACAACCTTTGACTTAATTCAAGACCCGAAGTTCAGAAGTCTTGGAGCACAACGCTGGGGTGCGAAGGAGTACACCTGGGTTGGTGCTGGTAACAAAGTTGCGGGTAGGGATGTGGCAGTTATCCTAACGCATCCCGCCTTCACCGGACAGTACGAAAAGTACCTTGGTGTTGACGTTGCGATGCTGAGATGGAACGAAACAATGCCTGAGCTTTACAACCTGCTCCTCAAAATAACCGAAAACCCTGAAGCTCCAAAGCCGGTTTGTGGCTATTACCACTGGGATGACCCCGAAACACCTGAAAAGGAAGAAATTCCGAAATATCTCTGCCACTATCCCACGACCATAAAGGTCTATGACCCGATTTCCAAGGGTCAGCTGTGGGTTGTTGTGGGAACCTCAGCCTACATCGACGGTTACTTCCAGTACCTCACCCAGAACCCCGCCAATCCTGCAGAGAACATCGCCAGTGAGATAAGCAAGAGTGTTGAGGGTGCAATTCAGCAGGTTTACTACGCTTTGGGTATTGCAGCGGCAATTGCTATAGTTTTCGTCATCGTTCTGGCGGTGTTCACAACCTCGACCATTACGAGACCCATAATCGAGCTGAGCAACACTGCCGACAAGATTGCCGAAGGAAACCTTGAGGCTGAGGTTCCGCACCAGAACAGGGCTGATGAAATCGGTATTCTTGCAAAGAGTATCGAAAGGCTGAGAAGGAGCCTCAAGGTCGCCATGGAGAGCCTTGAGGAGGCACTGAAATGATAACCTACAAAAAACTTTTAGATGAGCTCAAAAAGGAAATCGGGCCGATCGCAAAAATCTTCCTGAACAAGGCAATGGAAAGTTTGGGCTACGATGACGTGGACGACTCAAACTACAAGGAAATTCTCAGCGTTCTGAAAATGAACAAGGAGCTTAGGGAGTATGTCGAAATAGTCGAGGAAAGGCTTGAAAAAGAGGGTTAAATACTCTCCCCGATTAGCCTCTCCATTTCGGAGAGCATCTCATCTATTTTTTTCCTCGGGATGAAAATGACCAAAGATTTTGCAGCGCTTCTAATTTCGTCAAACCTCTCCACAAGCTCCTCAGCCGACTTGCAGTCGTTTATCACATCAACAACCTTCTTGGACATTTTTCCGAGATAAAGCTCGGCCGTGCTTATAAGCGAATTCTTGAGGGATTCGAAATCGCCGGGAGCAGAGGTTGTGGCGGCAATGACATCGTAGCTGCCATCGAGGGCGTTCATGATTATCTGGTCGATCTCTTCTTCGGAAGGCATTTTTATTCCGTACTTTTTGAGAATTGCTTCCCTCTCGTCGGGGGTGGTTATAATCTCCTCTGTCAGCCCACCCTCTACCTCAACCTCCGTTTCGGGGAGGTGCTCCACCACAGCATTCCTGTTCCACTCGAGAGCCTTTGCCACCTTTCCTTCATCGAGGGCGTAGACGTCAACAACACAGCTTTCAAGGCCGAGCAACTCTTCAAGCGCCTTTTCTCCTACGATTTCACTTTTGCTTATCACCCTCTTGATACCGGCAGCAACAATTTTACCGTTGCTAAAAAGTACCTTGGCCCTGGAAAGCTCTCCTTTTTTGTACGAGACCTCCAAATAGCCGGTAAACCCCGTAGCGGATAATTCCTTAAGAATGTCTCTGAAGTTCCCCCTCTTGCCAAGCTCCACTACCTCTCCCTTCGGAATCATCATAGCTCTACACCATGGCCGTTATTTTTTCAACCGCCTTTTTGATTTCTATTTTCAGCAATCCATAATTGGTTTTCTGGTCGGCAATTATGCCGAAGATTAAGTCCCCCGCCCTTGAAGCCACAATCCGGTCTTTTTTACCGTCTATCATCAAAAGCTCCGGCTCATCGGAGGATATTTTACTCAAAACTTCTGAGGCTTTGTTAAAAGCGTCGGCAATCAGGGCAGCATAGACCTCATCATCGTCAGAAAAAATCGACTCGGCCTCGATCAGGGCCCCCTCAGCATCAACGATGTACACACCTTTAACACCATTAACACTGAGCATATCGGCTATCACGTTTTCGAACATGTTATCACCAGCAATAAAAGTGTTATAAAAATAACTATTTAAAAGTTATGTCAAGTTAAATCCTCTAGAAATTGCGGTTTGAAGAATTCCTCCCCTTCTGAAGGCCAGAGCGTAGGCTACGGTAATTGTGACAATCACTCCAACCAGCATCCCTGCCTGCGTGGTGAGGTGCAGCGAAATTACTGTCGCACACGCGGCCATCAGAAAAGCCACGAAGACTCCGAGGAGATATATAGCAACTCCCTTCACAGCCAAACTGGAGGCTCTTGCCCCATCCAAACCTGCAAGAATGTGACCGTTCCTGAGCCAGATGTAGCCTCCAGCAATCATCGGGACTATCGTCGGCAGGGCCATTGCGTAAAGCGTAATGGCAACGTTGCTCGTTGCAAAATCCACCCACATCGTTCTCCCCGGCTCCCATGGCATGCCCGTCACCGTGGGGTCCCAAGTGAACCTCTGCCATCCCGTTCCATCCCATCCGTGAGCCAAAACGAAGAAAAAGGCGAAGTATCCGGCTATCCACTGGATGTGGGCTGCGTAATCTCTCCCGGACCTTATTAGCTTTGCTGCAACCCAGAAGCCGATTACAGCGAGCAAAGCGTCTCCAGAAATGAAAGCCGTAACATAGGCGGTGGGTATCTCGCTGAGAGAATTCCATACATGCATGGTTTCCCAGTGTGGGAAGCTCCAGAGAAGCCATATTGCCTCAGGAACGAAGATAGCTGAAATGTAGAACAGAAGGGCAGCCATATACGCGTTTCCGAGCAGACTCCTTTCCTTCTTCAACTGCTTGGCCGCGTTCGATAGTGTTTTCAACAATAAGTTGTTGGGGAATGCAATGGAAGTAATGAGAGGTGTTAGAGTTATCGAGGGTATGAACGGGGGGAGATTTCCCTACTGCAACGTTGTCGTGGTTGGGGATGTGGTTATCGACGCCGGAGCAGGACTTGAGGTTATGAGGAAAGTCAACGCGAGCTTGCTAGTCCTTTCCCACCTCCACCCTGATCATTCCAGTGGTGCATGGCTCTTTAAAGACGTCCTGGCTCCTGCGGAGGGCAGGATTACGCTCGACACCCTCGCAAGGCGCTTTGTTGCACCCGATTTGGTAGAAAGCTGGAAGAGGTTTATAAGCGCCGCCACAGGGCTGAGGGAGTTTGAGTGTGAAAGATACGAGGAGGGTGTTGTTGTAAAGGAGCCCGAAATAGTTGCAGTACCCGTTAAAGGTCACACCATGGACCACCACGTTTTTCTGATCGAGCAGAAGGTTCTTTTTGGGGCCGATGTTGATTTAACCTCCTTTGGACCCTTCTACGGGAATCCAGAAGCAGATCCCTACCTCTTTGAGAGGGAAATGGACAAGCTCCTCGACATCGACTTCGAGATTTTCGTGTCGGCCCATTCGAAGCCAGTATTCGGAAAGGAGGAGGCTGAGGGAAGAATCTTGGAGTTCAAGAGGAAGATAAAAGAGAGGGAAGAGATAATTCTAAGTCTTCTTGAGGAACCGAAGAGCTTGGATGAGCTCGTCGAGCTTTCCCCCATTTACGGGAGAAAGCCCTACGCAAAGGAGATACTGGACTTCTTTGAGAGGGTTATGATTGAGAAGCACATCGAAAAGCTCGAAATGGAAGGGAGGGTAAGAAAAGAAGACGGGAAGTACGTCAGAGTCTGATTACGCTGGCTCCCAAGGACTCAAGCACTCTGAAGTAGCCCGGAAACGAGACAGAAACGACCTCCGCATTCCTGCATTTCACCTCCCCGAGAAGGCCGAGGAGTGAGAAGGCAAGGGCCATTCTGTGGTCTCCGAATGAGTCCACCACTCCCCTGAACTCCCCCTTGCCCCCTTTTATGATTAATCCATCCTTCAGGGGTTTCGACTCAACACCCAAGGCCTTCAGGTTCTGATGGATTCCCTCTATCCTGTCTATCTCCTTTATCCTCAGGTGCTCGGCGTTGTAAATTCTCGTTTTTCCTTTGGCCACAGCAGCCAGAACGGCGATTGTTGGCACGAGGTCGGGGATGTCAGAAGCGTCAACCTCAACGCCCTCCAGCTCCGACCTCTCCGCTCTGATGACACCTCTCTTTTTATCCCACTCCACGCTGCCACCCATTTCCCTGCAGATGTCGACAATTTTTCTGTCGCCCTGAGCGGACTCGAACATGCCCTCCAGAACGACCTCTCCTGCAATCAAACCAGCAGCGATGAGGTAGCTTGCAGAAGAGAAGTCCGCCGGGACGTCATATCTCCGCAGCTTGAAGCTCTGTGAGCCGGGTATGTGGTAAAAATTCCCCTCTCTCTCAACCTTAACGCCGCTCTCCCTGAGAACGTCGAGAGTCACGTCTATGTATGGCTGTGATTTCACCTTCTCCACCCTAAGCGAAGAATCGCCCTCAGCCAGCGACAGCGCAAAGAGGAGGGAAGAGACGAACTGTGAGCTCGGAGCTTCAATCTCCACCTCTCCTCCCTTAATCACCCCCTGAACCGAGAAGGGTGGTGTGTAAGGCTCCCTACCCTTGAACCTTGCACCGAGTTTGGAGAGTGCGAGCACAAGCTCCCCGTTTGGCCTCTTCCTCAGAGACTCGTCGCCATCAACAACGCTTCTGAAGGGCGACAGGGAGAGAAGACCTGTGAAAATTCTCAAGGTCGTTCCCGAGTTCGCGAAGTTGAAGTACCCTTCAGCTTCAACACCATCAACTCCGCTGAAAAGCCACTCGTTTCCTTTTTTTAGCACAGCCGCTCCAATTCTCTTACATGCATTGAGCGTGGAAATCGTGTCCTCGGAGATTAGCGGATTCACAACTCTTGCCGATGGGGAGAGGGATGCAGCTATGAACGCTCTGTGCGTGTAGCTTTTGGAGGCGGGCGGTTTCGCCTTCCCTCTAATCTCGCCTTTCCTGACAATCACATCCATATCTGCTCAGCCTCTCCAGCATCTTTTTCTTTTCAAAATCGCCGATTTCGGCCTGCTTAACAGTCTCGCGCATGAACTCAATAATTTCATCGTAAATGTCCCTTCTTACCGGAAAGGGCACTCCGTCCTTACCGCCAACAGCAAAGCAGTACTTTGCCGGATCAGTCTTGTCGTACTCAGTGTTGTAAATAATCTCAGCAACAAGGGCGAGAGCTCGAATCGTCTCTCTCCCAAAGCCCCTAATCAAAAGCAACTCCTCGAACCGCTCCGGCTGTAGGTTGTAGGCCCTCTCAACCACTTTCCAGTCGAGCTTTTTAGGGACTCTCAGCCCTTTTCTCCACCTCAAAACCGAAATCATCCGCTCGTAGTCCCTCCTGAAACTTCCGTCCCTGACAATATCAACACAGAGCCTTTTAGCATCTCTGCTGATGTCGGAGAGCATGTTCACAACTTCATTTTCTCTTCTCTCGGTAATGATTCCTTCGTGCACGTTTTCCAGCTCGGGAACGCTTGAGTAAACGTTCCAGTGGTATCTGCGAGCCATTCTTTCAGTCTCGTTCATCCCCTGCTGAATGACGGTGAAGTACCTCGGCGTGAATATTACCGCGTGATGGTAGAGGGAGTAGCCGTCGATGAGAGCAGCGTTGTCAGCCTTTGCCGCCAGCCTGCTGAACTCAACCAGCTTTTCCCCATCAGCCCCGATCTGCTCAGAGTAATTCATAATCTCCTCTGGTGTTTTGAGAGCATTGCCTCCCTTGCCCCCTGCAATCCTTATGTCGAATTCCTCGTTGTTGATTACCGCTTTCAGAACTCCTGTAAGGACCGTCGTAACACCACTTGAATTCCAATCAAATCCGAGGACGTTTGAAAGAGACTGGAAGAATATAGGATTGGAAAGCCTTTCGAGAAACTCCCTTTCTCCGTATTCGAGGACTATTAGCTTGACTATGGGCTTTGCCAGCTTTTTCATTCTGCTGAGCAGCCAGTGAGGTGCCTTTCCGTGGTGCAGGGGAAGATAGATTTCCTTCATATGTCCACAACGACGAAAGCAACGTATCCCTTATCTGTTTTCTCCACTCTGAACTTGTGCAGAGTTATCGCCTTGGGCTCAACCTTGACCATTTCGGCGCTGAACCTCCCTCCCCTGAGCTTTCCCGACGCCTTGACCCCATCACCCTCCTCAACCTCAACCTCCACATCCTTTGCGGCGAAGAATTCGGTGTCAAAGAGGTAGAGCAGCTCGTTCAGCCATCTGTAAAGCGTGATCTCCACATCCTCCCCCTCGCACTCAACCCCAACTTCCCTTTCTATTCCAATTCCTGATGTGTCAACAAAAGCATCATAAAAGGCGAGAGCAGCATTCTCGAATAACTCCCTCAAGTTTGAACCGTAAACCTCGAAGGCTATGTCTGCGGTGTGGTCTATGAATCTGTATTTCATGTTAATTCTTCACACAACCTGCTATAATACCTTTCTGAACAAGCTTTAAATACATCCGGCTCTTTTTTTAATCATGGAGTTTGTTTTCGGAAAGAAGGTTTTTCAGTCAGAGGTTAGAAAAGCCTCTGATTTAAAACCCGTTCTTGCTTTTCCCGAAGCACTTAAGGAAGATTTTGACGCTTACTACATGTTCAGGGATTCCTTCAAAACAGACGAGGAGGCGGAGATTATCAGAAATGCAGGGCTGAGATACGACTACACGGTTATACCGCCAAACAACATAGGTGGAGAGAGCATTAAAACTTACGGCCACTATCATCCGGAAGTTGTAAGGGGCTTTACCTATCCTGAAGTTTACCAGGTGCTTGAGGGAGAGGCCCTTTTCATACTGCAAAAGCCTTCAAACGGAAAAATCGAGGATGTGATAGTCGTTGAGGGGAAGAAGTGGGACACAGTAATAATTCCACCAAACTACGGTCACGTGACCATTAACCCGACTGAGAGCGATTTAATCACCGCAAACTGGGTGTGCAGGAACTTCAGCTCCATCTACGAACCCTACACGAAGAGGAGGGGCGCTTGCTACTACTACATCAACGGGGAGTGGGTCAGAAACAGGAACTACGATGATGCTCCAGAAATAAGGTTTGCGAAACCCAAAAACGTGCTGGATGTTAAGGGGGACATGTACGACCTCGTTTACACCATAGAAAAGCTAGAATTTCTGGTCAAGCCCCACGAGCATCAGGAAATCTTCGAAAACGCTTTTGAAGTCGTCTAAAAAATTTAAGGTAAATTTAAAATTTTTACATCGAGAGAGCGAGCTTAATGTCGTCCGCAGTGACGGTCTTTCTGCCAGAGTGCTTCGCAATTTCCACAGCTTTCTTAGCAACGGTAATTGCGTAGTCCTCAAGCACTTCGACCATCTTTTCCACTGCATCTGCACTTACTCTCTCAGCCCCAGCCTTCCTAATCAATCTGTCAACCGGTGCCATCGGCAACTCAGCCATCCAACACACCTCCTATCTCTTTTCGATACAAAATTTAGTATTAGGTATATATATACTTTTCTATCGAACTTCCATCAGAACAATATTTTCTCAAACATGTGATGTCTGCAAGCCCCTAAATGGGAACGAAGTTAAGATGTTGATGCAATGTTGGGATGAGGGAAAAATGAAAATCGCAGAAAAGAAATATATCTAAAAATTTTAAATTTTTACAAAAAATTAACCAAAGAGGGCTCCGAGCCCCTCGATGGCCTCTTCTTCCTTGACTTCCTCTTCCTCCTCTTCCTCCTCTTTGGCCTCTTCTTTCGCTTCCTCCGCCGGTGCTGCCGCTGCAGCTGCTGGCGCTGCTGCCACTGCCATCGGCATTGCTGCCTTCTGGATGGCCTCGTCGATGTTCACACCCTCAAGCGCGGCAACAAGGGCCTTGACTCTGGCCTCATCCACTTCCACGCCCGCAGCTTCAAGAACTGCCTTTACGTTGTCCTCGGTTATCTCCTTACCAGCGGAGTGCAGCAGGAGAGCCGCATACACATACTCCATTCTCAACACCTCCTTTTAACCAAATAATGCACCTAAACCTTCAATTGCCTCCTCTTCCTTCTCCTCTTCTTCTTCCTCCTCTTCAGGTTTTTCTTCCTCTTCCCTTTCCTCTACTGACGGAGTAGCCTGAGCCGCAGCTTCTGCGATTCCGGAAAGCATTGACTTGAGCTCCTCGTCCAAGGCCTCGTCTGGTAGCAGTGATGCGAGGGAGAGCATCTCCGCATGGGCCTTCATAAGTATGTCTTCCATCACTCCCTTCTCGAAGATTCCTGCGTTGATTGCAAGGTTTCTGGCATCCATCACAGCCTTCATTATGAGTATCTCGGCAGTCTCTTCAGTGACGTAAGCGGAGTTAACGGCAAGGTTGAGCGCCATCTGGTACGCTCTCTGGAAGTCTTCAAGCACCTTCTCAGTATCTATGGCCAGCGTCTCAGGTGTGAGAATGACTCCGGAATCAAGCATTGCCTTAACATCAAGCCCTATTTTGATTGGCTTAATGTCGAGCCTTTCTAACGCTCTGGCAACTTCCGGCCTAACGACCTCTCCGGCCTTTACGACGGTTGTGGTGGCCTTAACGACAACTTTGCCCTTCTCAATGGCAACGGGCAATCCTGCCATCTGAAGCTCAGCCATCAGCGGGCCGGGAGGTATTGGCGTTGGCCCCTCGTTGACGACGACATCGACAGGAGAAACCTGATTCGGCTTGAGCGGAGAGGGAACCTTAGTATCCTCAATCATTCTGAAAAGCCTGAAAGGATTTTCGTCCGCAGTAATTATGGCAATCTGGTCTCCCAGATAATCTTTAAGCTTGAGGTAGTCCCCTCCGAGGGCATCAAGCGCCCTTTCAAGAAGGGTGTTCTTAACGACCTTTATCTCGGCTTTACCCCTAAACTCCCTCCTTATTTTTTGCATCTGGCCAGCAGGTACGTTTCTGAAGCTTACTATAGCCACAACTGGCTTTGACGAAATCATCCTCTTGATTTCCTCGACAGCCCTAACCTTATACTCTGGAGGAGAGCCTCTAACTGCGGCCATTTACACCACCCTCACTGCAGGACCCATTGTTTTCTTCACATACACTGACTTGACAACCTGCGTGGGATTCTCATACTTGTTTTCCACGACTTTTAAAATTTCCATAGCATTCTCCGCTATCTTCTCGACGTCCATGTTCTCGCTGCCGATGGGTGCGTGGAAAGTTGTCTTATCTCTCGTCCTTATCTTCACAGAGTTTCTCAGTCTGTCAATGAAGGGCTTTGGGTCAGCGAGCGGGGGAATCGGCTGCGGAATCTTGCCCCTCGGCCCCAAAACAGGGCCGAGCTTTCTACCGATTTCGGGCATCAGCGGAGCCTCGGCAATGAAGAAGTCGATTGAATTCGCAAGCTTCTTCGCTCTTCTCTTGTCCTTCGCAAGCTCATCGATCTCCTCTGGAGTAATAACAACGTCTGCACCCGCCTCCTTAGCCTTCAGGGCTGTGTCACCCTTCGCAAAAACGCCGATTTTCCTTGGCTTCCCCAAGCCATGAGGTAGGTTTACGACAGTGTCAATTCTGTTCTCAGGCTTCTTCATGTCCACATTTCTGAGGTTAACTGCCATCTCAACCGTTTCTACAAATCTCCTTTTCTTTCCGTTCTTAATAGCTTCCTCTATCGACTTGACAAGTTTATCCTTATCCACTATCATCTTACCACCCCGTAGTCCCAGCGGCCGTAGCCTCCTACGGACTCCTTAGGGAGTAGTGGAGAGGTATTTTAAGTTATCGGTTCTCTGAAATGGGCAGATAAAATTTCAAAATTAAAAAGCACAGACAGAAGGGGAAACGTTTTAATTCCTCTTATAAACTGCCGCCATGCTCAACGATGTTGTCAGAGACGCAGAGGGTGAAAAGGTATTTCTGCTCGGCAATGAAGCCATTGCGAGAGGAGCAATAGAGGCTGGAATTGACGTTTTTGCCGCTTATCCCGGCACCCCCTCATCTGAAATTGCCGATACTCTGAGCGATGCTTGCAGGCTTCTGAGAGGAAAGATGGATTTTTACATGGAGTACTCTGCAAACGAAAAGGTTGCCTTTGAGGTTGCCGTTGGAGCTTCTCTTGCTGGAAAAAGAGCAATGGCAACGATGAAGCACGTTGGAGTTAATGTTGCTGCTGACCCTCTCTTCAGCTTTGCCTACGTTGGTGCGAGAGGTGGGTTTGTGCTTGTCACCGCAGACGACCCATCAATGCACAGCAGCCAGAACGAGCAGGACAACAGGTGGTACGGAAAAGCTGCAAAGCTTCCTGTTGTTGAACCGTCAAGCGTGCAGGAGGCTAAGGACTATGCAAAGCTCTGCTTTGACCTTTCCGAAAAATTCGGCCTGCCAATGATTTTGAGGAGCTACACGAGGCTGAGCCATGCAAGCGGTGTCGTTGAGCTTGGAAAAATCCCTGAGAAGGAGTTCAGCAGGGTTGAGTGGGAGAGGCATCCCGAAACCGATGTGGTTTTGCCCGCTCATGCGAGAAAGTTGAAGCCAATTTTGCTGGAGAAGCTGGAGAAGATTGAGAGGTATTTCAACAGCTCTGAGATGAACTGGGTTGATGAGGGGGATGGGGATGTTGGCATTATTGCCTGCGGTCTGAGCTACGCCTACACCAAGGAGGCTCTCGAGAACCTGAATCTAAACCTGCCCGTTTTGAAGCTCTCGTCAATGCACCCTCTGCCAGAGAGGCTTATTGAGAATTTTGTATCCCAGATGAAGAAGGTCATAGTCGTTGAGGAGGTTGACCCATTTGTGGAGCTTCATGTTAGAGCGATGGGACTGGCCGAGGTTTACGGCAAGATGAACGGCTACATGCCCATGAACTATGAATACAACGTGGGGAGAGTTGAGACGGGGATTGCCAAGGCTCTTGGAATTAAACCGAGCAGAGATTATGAGGGCATTGTTGCAGAATCGCAAAAGCTTGCCGCAAAAGCTCCGCCAAGACCTCCAGTTCTCTGTCCCGGCTGTCCCCACTCGGCCTCCTTCTATGCGATACGGAGAGTTGTTGACGAGCTTGGAGATGCAGCTTTGCCCAGCGACATCGGCTGCTACACTCTCGGGATAAATAAGCCCCTTGAGGGGGTGGACATAACAATCTGCATGGGTGCAAGCGTTGGAGTCTCAAATGGCCTTGCTCATGTTCTTAACAACAAAATCATAGCAACGATTGGGGATTCTACCTTCATCCACGCTGGCATTCCACCGCTGATAAATGCCGTGTACAACCACGCTGATTTCGTGCTGGTAATCCTCGACAACTCCACCACAGGAATGACGGGACATCAGCCACATCCGGGGACGGGCTTCAGGGGATGCGGAGAGGCAGGAAAGGCTGTCAGGATTGAGGACATTGTGAGGGGATGCGGTGTTGAGTTTGTTGAGGTGGTGAACCCCTACAATGTCAGAAAGATGGTTGACGTGCTGAGGAGGGCTTTGAATCACGATGGAGTTGCGGTGGTTATTGCGAGGCAGCCCTGCGCGATACTTTGGTCGAGGGCGAGGAGAAGGGAGGGTAAGATTGTAACTTACAAGGTTACAGAGGACTGCACTCTCTGCATGGAGTGTGTCAACACCTTCGCCTGTCCGGCACTGATTTTTGACGGTGAAAAGGTCAGCATTGACCAGTCCCTCTGCGTGGGATGTGCTGTCTGCGCGAAAATCTGTCCGAACAGAGCGATTAAGCCTGCAAAAAGTAATTAAACTTTCTACCTATTTATTTCATGGCCAGACCATTGAGGGCCCTGATATTTGGCAGGTTTCAGCCCTTCCACCTCGGCCATCTTAAGGTCACGAAATGGGCACTTGAAAAGTTCGATGAGCTGGTTCTGCTGGTTGGTATGGCCAATGAAAGTCACACAGTCCTCAATCCATTCACGGCAGGAGAGAGAATCTGGATGATGAGAGAGGCTTTGAAAGATGAGGGAGTTGATTTAAGCAGAATTATAACCGCGACTGTTCCAACGATGAGCGTGTACGTTGGCCACGCTTTTTACATAATAAACCTCGTTCCGAAAGTGGATTCGATAATAACGAGAAATCCCGTTATAGCTCAGGTTTTCCACGACGCTGGACTGGAGGTTATTGCTCCCCCCGAATTTGACAGAAACCTCTACAGGGGCAGCTACATCAGAAAACTCATGCTCGAAGATGGGAACTGGAGAGAGCTCGTCCCCAAAAAGGTTGCAGCAATAATCGACGAGATAGGCGGAGTGGAAAGGCTGAAAAAGGCTGCTAGCAGGGATTAGCAAAATTTTTAATACCAGCGGTTTAAAGGCTGATGAGCCGCCGTGGCTCAGCTGGCAGAGCGGGTGATTCGTAATCACCAGGTCGCGGGTTCAAATCCCGCCGGCGGCTTGCAATATTGTTCCTTAAATCGCAAAGTTTAATTTTTCAAGGTAAAATGAGCGATATGAGGAGGCTGATGATTCTATTCTTGCTTGTAGGATTGGCAGTGGTTCTTAGCGGTTGCGCAACGCTAAGTGTTCATTCCAAGGTAAACAAGGACGGAAGCGTTGAGAGCTACAAACTGGTTATCAACACGAGCTCCTTTGTTTACGGACTGCTGGCTGAAGGTGCAAAAAAGGAGGGTTATGAGTCGCTGAGAGAGTCCTTCCTTAGTGAAATACCTGAAGAGATGAGGGATAAAGTATCTTACGACGAGGTGTGGTCTGGGGATCAGGTTTCGATAATTATCGAGGCAAGAGATTACGTTCCCGCAGATGACGACAAGGTTAAAATCAGGAAGGAGAACGGCTTCCTTATTTACGAGGACCTGTCTTTTGCCTCAGAGAACAACCAAACGAGCTCGAATGAACTGGGTAATGCTCTTCTCAGCTCATTCTCGCTCCACTACTACCTGGAGATGCCGGGCAAAATTGTGGAGTCAAATGCCAATGTCGTAAAGGACAACAAGGCGGAGTGGCATTTAACCGGTGCGAGTGCTTTTAATACAAGAATTTATGCAAAGAGCGAAGTTCCCGGAATTCCGGGATTTGAAGCCGCCTTAGCGATAGTAGGACTGCTGGCTGCAGGACTTCTTTTTGGGAGAGTTAAGGGGTGATTAAGCTCCTTATTTTATTTTATTGGCCAGAGTTTGGAATAGAGCTTTTCCCTTGACTTGTTCGACGAAATAAGCAGAAAAGAGCCGCTTAAAAGGCTTGAGGAAAAGCTAGAGAAAGACTGTTTACTGTTGCAGGAGAAAAAATTGGCAGCATTGCTGAAAAGGCTGAAATTTACGTTAAGGACGTCATCAGACCCCTGAGCGATCTAATTGGTGCGTTGGGCTTTCACCTGGAACTGCAGAAAAAGAGGGATATTGCAGTGCCGACAGATGAGGTGTTTTGCTCTAAAAAATCATTAAGATACATACTTTTTCAATCGTAAGTATTTTAATCAAAACGTATTGGCACGTATCATGGTTCCGAGGGTGATGAGCACGCAGCACCCAGACAACGCCAGAATTCCCTTCTTCGCAGCATCTGAGGTGTTGAACGGCGAGGATGAGGTAAGAGAGGCTTACTACGTTTTTTCTCACTTTAAGTGCGACGAGCAGATGTGGGACTTCGAGGGGAAGGAGGCAGATGCACACATTGTGAGAAAACTTCTTTCCAGCTACTACGACTTTTTCAGCTCCAGACCACTTGGCAAAGATTTCAGGCTCACGATGAGAGTTCCTAATCCCGAGATTGAGAAGGGAGAAGCCAAGCTTCTTGCAGAAACTCTCGAAATGATTCCTCGCAGTTACGACTACGTCAGAAGCTTGGGGATCGAGCATCCACCTATTTTCGAGGTTATTTTGCCGATGACGAGAAGTGCTGAGGAGGTTATGAAGGTTCACGCCTTTTACAGAGATTTTGTTGCAGGTAAGGGTCGATTTGAGCTGTTGGGTGAGAAAGTTTCAGACTGGCTGGGGGATTTTTTGCCGGAGGAGATAAAAGTCATTCCGCTCTTTGAAGACAGGGATTCGCTGATGAGAGCAGCAGAAATATCGGAGAGGTATGCAGAGTGGGCTGAGCTTGACGAGCTCAGAGTTTTTCTTGCGAGGTCGGACCCGGCAATGAACTATGGATTTGTTGCTGCGACAATCTACGTCAAAAAGGCTCTTTACGACCTTTCACAGCTCGGGATTTCCACGTATCCTATTTTGGGTGTTGGCTCGTGTCCCTTCAGGGGAGGGTTTTCTCCGAAGAACCTGAGTGTGCTGGATGAATTCCCGTCCGTTTACACCTTCACCGTCCAATCTGCCTTTAAATACGACTACGAGTTTGGGGACGTGAGAAGGGCGATAAAGAGGGCTAAGGAAGCAGCAAGGAGGAAGTCAGACTATGTTGACGAGGAACACCTTCAGGTGGCCGAAAAGCTGAAAGATGGTTACAGAAGAAGAATCGCCAAGATTGCGGAAATCGTCAACAGGATTTCTTCCAGAATTCCGAGAAGGAGAATGAGAAAGCTTCACGTTGGCCTTTTCGGATATTCAAGGGGAGAGGAAATTAAGTTGCCAAGAGCCATAACCTTCTGCGCGAGCCTTTACTCCATCGGCCTGCCGTCTGAGATAATCGGAATTGCGGAGATGAGCGACAAGGATTACGAAGCAGTATGCGAGGTCTTCAAGAACTTCGACGGAATGATGGAATCCGCAATGAGCCTTTTCAATCCTGAGAGCCTGAAAATTGTTGACCTCTCGATGGACTTTGAGAGAGCAAAGGAGCTTTTCGGCTATGAGCCTGATGAAAGACATCTGGAAAAGACAAACGAGATAATAAAGCAAATTGATGGAGATATTAAGAATCTGGTTGTCGAGGCAGGGATTTTGAGAGGATTTCTGGGATAGCCTAAAATCCAAGCCACTCTCTCTTCAGCTCATAAAAGCTCCCATCTGCAATGGACTCCCTTATCCTCTCCATCAGCTTAACGACAAAGTAGATGTTGTGGTAGGTTGCCAAGCGGAAGTAAAGAAGCTCATTTGCCTTGTAGAGATGCCTGAGATAGGCTCTGGAGTAGTTCTGGCAGACAAGGCAGTCGCAGGTTCTGTCAACTGGCCTGTTGTCTATCCTGAAGGCTGCGTTCTTGATGTGAATCCTGAACTTGTTCCTGACATTCCCTCCTTCTGCTGGAGAGACGTAGAGGTGCCCCCTCCTCGCCCATCTTGCTGGAGCTACGCAGTCGTACATGTCCACTCCTTTTTCAGTGCAGTTGAAGAGGTCTTCAATGGCCCCAATTCCCAGCAGGTGCCTCGGCTTCTCTTCTGGCAGAAGAGGAATAACCCAGTCGAGGATGTTCAGCATATCCTGCTTGCTCTTGCCAAGAGAACCGCCAATGCCGTAGCCCGCAAAGTCCCTCTCGGCCATGAACCTCGCCGACTTCTCTCTCAAATCCCTGTACTCTCCTCCCTGCACAACGCCGAAGAGAGCCTGTCTCCTGTCGTAGTGCTGCAAACACTCCTCAGCCCAGCGGTGCGTGCGTTCCAGAGCCTTCTCTGTATAATCTCTGTCTGAGAGCGGGGAAGTGCACTCGTCGAAGGCGAAGATTATGTCGGAGCCGAGGTTGGACTGAATTTCCATGGATTTTTTTGGCGTAAGCTCAACTATCCTGCCAGACTTGGGGTCTTTGAACCTCACACCTCTGTCAGTAACAACTGCAAGCTTTTTCCTCTCGTTCTCCGCTTCCCTCAACCTTTCCTCCCTCAACTCCTCAAGGAAGATGTTGTTTGCAATCTTCCCCACTCCGTGCTCCATTCCAAAGCCGAGGGAGAAGGCCTGAAATCCTCCTGAGTCGGTCACAATGACTCCATCAAAGTTCATGAACTTATGCAGCCCTCCAAGTTCCTTGATCAGCTCATCACCCGGCCTGAGGTGGAGGTGGTAGGTGTTGGCCAGAATGACCTCAACCCCCATGTCCTTCAAGTCCCTGTTGTCCAGACCCCTTATTGCCGCGAGAGTGGCAACGGGAATGAAGACGGGAGTTTCAAAGCTGCCGTGCCTCGTCTTCACCTTCCCGACTCGCATTCTGTCGAGAGTGTGCTTTATCCTGAATTTCAGAGGCATTCGAACTAAATTGACAGAAAACTTAAAAGATTATTCCCTTTCGGTGACCTCACAAAATCTTTTATTTTCAAATAGCAACAATAAACGATGAGAGTTTCATCCGGTGTTGACGGCCTTGATGAAATTCTCAATGGTGGATATGTTAAGGGGAGAGCTTACCTGATAAGGGGAGAGCCGGGCTGCGGGAAAACAACCCTTGGACTGCATTTTTTGATTGATGGTGTTGGAAGAGATGAGGATTCGAATTGACATTTCAAACGAGCAGAACAGAAAGATGCTCGTTGACTTTCTGGGCAAAAGATACGAGATAGCGGAGGATAACTTTGACTTGCTGATTATTGATGGAGTTACGCTTAAGCGGAAGTGGAGGGAGATAGAGAGAATTAAGGCTGAAAGCAGAGCTTTTCTGCCAGTTCTGCTTGTTACGACAAGGAAGGATTTGAAAATTGCGGAGAAACACCTCTGGAAGAGAGTTGACGAGCTAATTATTGAGCCAGTAGATAAGCTTGAGCTTCTTGCAAGAATAGAGATTCTTCTGAGGGCGAGAAAGCAAGCACTACAGCTTGAAGAGCACGCAAGGATTATGGAGATCGAGCTTGGCACCCTCTTCGAGACAATCGCCCATCCCATCGTGGTGATTTCTCCAGAGTTTGAGATTTTGCATGCGAACAGATATGCTCAGAAAATCTTCAGGGAGCAGGGCATAGAGAATGCCATCGGTAAAAAATGCTATAAAGTTTTCCACGGCAGGGAGGAGCCAGCGGAGAACTGCCCATGTGTTGCAACGTTCAGGAACCATAAACCAGAGACGAGGGAGATTGAGATTTTTGGCAGAATGTATGCGGTCAGCACCACGCCAATTTTCATTGACGGAGAGCTGAGAAAGGTTGTGCATCTCGCATTTGACATAACAGACTTCAAGAGAATGGAGAGAAGGCTGGAAAGGCTTTACAAAGCCAACCTGCTTCTGCATGAGGTCGAGAGGGCAATTCTCTCTGCTGATGAAACTGAAGAGATTCTGAAGATGACTGCTGAAAAGCTGGCTGAGATGCTTCCAGTAAGGGGGGTGGGAATAACAGTTTTCGAGAATGGCAGAGCGAGGGTTGTGGCTGTGACTGACAAAAAGATGCCCGGATTCAGAGAGGGTGAGATGATAGCGGGAGAGGACGTGGCAAAGGTGATGCAAACGCTCTCACAGGGAAAGCCGTGGGTGAAAAGAGTTGAAGGCAGGGGGGAGGGAGAGAGGAGGCTGATGGAGCTTGGAATTAAATCCTACGCCCTCATTCCTATAGTTTCAGATTCCCTTCTTGGCTCAATAAACGTTCCTTCTGAAGAAGAGGATGCCTTTGATGAGGAAACAATTCAGATTCTGATGGAGGTTGCTCATTCTGTTGCCCTCGCAATAAGGAGTGCGAGGATGAGGGAGGAGCTTGAGGAGAGTGAGGAAAAGTTCAGGAAGCTTGCAGAACATTCTCAGGTGGGCATTGACATAATTCAAGAGGGGGTTTTTGTCTATGTCAACGAAAAGTTTGCAGAAATATTGGGCTATGAAAGGGAGGAACTGATAGGAAAGAGTCCAGTAGATTTCATCCACCCGGATGACAGGGAAAAATTTGAAAGGAATTACAGAGCCAGAATTCTTGGTGAAAAGAATCATGTCAATTACAGACTCAGAGTTCTGACTAAGAGTGGTGAAGTGAGAATTATCGACGCCTATGGCTCAAGAGTCATACTGAGGGGTAAACCCGCAATTGTCGGGGTATCGGTTGATATTACAGAAAGAGAAAAAATGAGACAGGAACTCGAAAAATACACTCAGGAACTGGAAAAACTTGTCGAGGAGAGAACGAAACAGCTTGCGGAAAGCGAAAAAAGATACAGACTGCTTGTTGAGTCGCCAATCGTTGCCTTCTGGGAGGCTGATAGCAATGGTGTCTTCAGATTCGTCAACGACCGCCTTCTTGAAATGTCAGGTTATTCGAGAGATGAGGTTGTTGGAAAGATGACGATGTTCGACCCGATTGCTCCCGAACAAAGGGAATGGCTGGCTGAGAGGATAAGACTGCATAAAGAGCACAAGCTCTATGGGGATGTTGTTGAGGCCGAGCTTGTGAAAAAGGATGGGTCGAGGTTCCATGTTCTCGTCTCTCCAGCACCCATTTACGACGAGAAGGGGAACCTTGTGAGGATTGTTGGGGCGATGATTGACATAACCGACAGGAAGATGGCTGAGGAGAAGCTTAAGCAAACTCTTGAGGAGCTTAGGAAAGCCAACGAAGAGCTTGAGGCTTATGTCCATGCAATTTCACACGATTTGAGGGCTCCATTGAGGAATTTGCAGGGGTATGTTTCAGCACTTGTTGAGGATTACGGGGAGAAGCTTGAAGAGGATGCGAGGTTCTACCTTTCGAGGCTTAAAGCTCTAACGGAAAAGATGGATGGCCTCATCAACGACCTGCTTGAGTATGCGAGGGTTTCCAAGGCAAAGGCTGAGGTTAGAAGGGTTGACCTCAATCTGATTGTTGAGGACGTGCTCGATTACCTTAAGGATGAGATAAGGGGGAAGTCCGCTGTTATTGAAATTGAAAAGCTTCCAGCGGTGAAGGGGGACAGGAAGCTCCTCTTTACGGTAATGCTCAACCTGATAAGCAATGCCATCAAGTTTGTTGAGGAGGGGGTGAGGCCAGAGGTTAAGGTGTGGGCTGAAGATGTCAACGGGAAGGTGAGAGTTTACGTTAAGGACAACGGCATAGGCATTCCTGAAGAGTATCACGAGAAAATCTTCAACATCTTCGAAAGGCTTCATGGCGAGGAGGTTTATCCCGGAACTGGAGTTGGTTTGGCGATTGTCAAAAAGGCCATGGAGGTTATGGGAGGCAGATATGGGGTGAGGTCGAAGCCGGGAGAAGGCAGCATTTTCTGGATTGAGCTTGAGAGGGGCTGAGTTTATGGGATGGTGGAAGGTATTTGCACTCTTTATCGGGATTTATTTCCGGTGAAGTTATGAAAGCCGGGAAATCATTAAAGGAGTTTTCAGGAAAATTCAGTAAGGAAACTGCTGAGGCGGTTATCTCAATTAGATTAACAGGAAAATTGCGGAGGAACTCGGATGATATGCCTTGATACCAGCGTCAGGATGTGGACACGAGCGAACTTGAAAGGAGAGCCAAAATTTGCTTAAGTGTTGTAACTTTTTCGACCTCCTACTCCCTTGATGCAGGCGTAGTTGTTCTTGCATTTCTTGGCATTCAAAGGTTCAGAAGATCGTCGAAAGGGGCAAAGATTCCAGAATTCCTGTGGGTGACTTGGCAAAGTTTTATTAAAGTACTCTCTCTACTCAATGGTTTTGTCCAACATCAGAAAAGATATATATTTATTCGTGTATGCATATATTAATGCATGAAAACTATTTCGATAAGAGACGATGTTTACAGGAAGCTTCTTGAAATGAAAGACGAAGAGGATAGCTTCAGCGATGTGATAGAAAAACTATTGAAAAGAAAGAAAACAGACATTAGAAGGTATTTCGGGGTTTTGAAGGACAGTGAAGTCCTCGATGAAATTGAAAAGAGCTTAAACGCAAGGAAATCAGCGAGGTTCAGGGTATGATTGTTCTTGACACGAGCATCATCATAGATTACTTCAGAGGCGTTGAAACCACTTACAACTTGATTGATGAAGAAAGTGAAATTGCAGTAACCACCATTAACTGTTCGCAAATTATTCGGGGCGATACCTTTCAACTTCAAGCCCCTTTATCCTGCTGAAGTGCTCATCTCTCGTTACAAGTTTAAGACTGTGTTCCATTGCAACAGATGCAATGAGCACGTCTATTAGATTAACTTCCATGCCTTTCTCTCTCAAATCTTTTTCAATTTCTACGGCAATTTTTGCCGAATTGAAAGAGAACGGAAGAACATCAAGACTCTCAAGCAGCTCAACAGCCACTTCAAATTCTTTATCTTTCCCAATGAGCTTTGGCCCTCTTAGGAGCTCCCACGCTGAAATGGACGTGGTGTATAGCTTCGAATCTCTAATTTTTGCGTAGAACTTCAATGCCTCATCTCTCCCTCTCAGCAGATCAATTAGAAACGTGGTTTCAAGACAGAACATGTTTATCGAACTCCTTCCTGCCTTCTAAGATTATCTTCTCGATTTCCTCTCCAGAATCTTTCCATTTACCGGCAAATTCAAGCAAATCTCTCCTTTTCTCTGTGAGCCTGATTATAACGTCGCTGAAGCTCTCTCCCTCTCTTTTTTCTCTTTTCAATCTTTCGTAGGCTTCGAGAGTTATGGTTATCGTTTTGGTTGGCATAAGTGTATGTTTACGTTTATGTTTATAATGTTTTCCACTTCCTAACTCGCTTCATTTTTCCGCAACCTCAAAACCCAGACTTTCAAGTTTCTTCACCGCCTTCGCTAAATCCTCTTCTCTCACAAGAATGTGGTCTGTTGAATAAGCGGAAATAACAAAGATGGGAATTTTTTCATCCGCAAGAGCCTGAGAAATTTTCGCTAAAAATCCAACCAGTCCAAAGGGCAGCACCATATCAAATGTCAGTATTTTCCAGCCCCTTTCAATTTCGATAACATCATCTTCGTTAACTTTTGGCTGCTCTATAATCACAGTTATTTCGTTTTTATCAACAATATTCGCAAAGGCATTGGGGCAGGCTTTCTTTGATTTTACGATTGCAAAAGTTTCTTTCCAGACATAAACCCTGCCATTTTTGAAGTAGTTTTGGAGTTTCATTATAGAGGTGTAAATCCCGTCGAGTTAAATCATTATCGAGCCTGTAAATCCTGATGAAATCTTATTAAATTACCGCATGTGTCCTCAAAATCAACCTGCAATCCCCACTCGGTTTTCTGGGGCTCTCCTCTGAATTTAACCCCCTTCTGCTTTAACCTCTCGTAATCTCTGTAAATGTCATCTGTCCCGAAAACCATAACCGGTATCCCTGCCCTGAAGAGAGAGGTCTGATAATTCTTTGCAATCGAATTTTCATTTGGTTCGAGTAAAAGGGCAGTCCCATCTGGATCTTCTGGGGAAACAACGATTGCAAGCCCGTATTCTGGCGTGTGGAGTTTTTCCTTAAAACCTAAAACCTCAGTGTAGAATCTAAAGGCTTTTTCGACGTCATCCACGTAAATGCTAACCATTTTTATTTTCATTTTAAACCCCCTCTGATGAGTTTGTAGCTTCGTGAATATTATGGTTTCTGGAACAGCGAGGGCCGAAATTTCATTTGGCTTTTCAGGTAAAAAAGTTTGAAGTTGGCTTTGAGCGAGCTTATAGCCCGAAAGCTTATCCTCCATTAAGCAAAGTGGCTTTTAAGCTCGATTGAAAGCGATTTTTCTTTTTTAAAAAGCACTCGTAAATTTAAAACCTCGCCAAATCTTTTATACTTTAAATTTAACTATACCCATGAACATACTGAAGCTTGTGGCATCCATCTTAGCAGTTCTGGCAATAGGTTTCGCTGGCTCCTTTTTCACAGCTCAATCTGTGCAGACTTGGTATGCAGGAGTTGAAAAGCCCTTTTTCACTCCCCCCAACTGGCTTTTCGGTCCAGCTTGGACATTGCTCTACTTCCTGATTGGGATAGTTCTTTACATCGCATGGGAAAATGGGTTCTGGAATGATTCCAGAGTGAAAGCCACATTCTTCACGCAGCTCGGACTCAACTTCCTCTGGTCTATCCTCTTCTTTGGTCTCCAGAATCCTCTCGCCGGATTGGTGGACATTATCGCTCTGGACATCGCCGTAATACTGACGATTGTTTACATCTATCATCACTCCAAGGCTTCATTGCTTCTCCTGCCCTATCTCGGCTGGATACTGTTTGCAAGTGCCCTGAACTTCGCCATCTATCTTCTGAACGCATGATGGACTTTGACCGTAAAGTTCAGGAGAGAATAAGAGAGATAGCCCATGCAGTGAGTTTTAAAAGGCCAGAGTGGCGTGAATGGCCCCATTTATCGGCAGAGGAGTTTGAAGAGCTCGCTGGGAAAAACACGGGCAGGGATTTCGATGAAGTCCCGAATACGACAGCAAATCCAGCCAGCTTCGCCCTGAAGTCACTGGAGGGCGTTGAGAACTCGGTTATACTCCACACCTCTGGAACGTCCGGAAGCCCAAAGTATTACCTTCTCAGCCGAGATATGCTTGTTAAAAACTGGATGCCGGGCATGTATGCGATTTTCAACTCTGCAGGGCTTGAGAAGGGAGGAGGAGGGACGGTGATATTTGTTGCCGGGAGAAGGGAGGGGGATGGAGTTGATGAGAATGGAAACGTCGCGTTGCTGTCATCGGAATTCTCGCAAAGGCTGGCTTTGGCCATGTTTGATGCCGACTACGTAATCTCCACATATCCGAATTCAAGGAGACTCGATGTTCTTTCCGCCATCCTTGAGATGGAGAGAGTTGATGTGGTTTCAGCTCCGGCCTCAACCATAGCGAGGTGGGCTGACATAAATCTGCTGGCAAAGGGATTAAAGGCGAGTTTAGCAGTGAGAAGTGAGATTGGCGAGGATTTGCGAAGAATTCTGAAACTAACCTTTGAGAAGGCTGTAAAGGAAATACACGCCATGCTCTGGGACAAAATCAAAAATGCGACCTTCATCTTCAGCTTCTCATCCCTGACAAAAAAGAGGTGGGAGCTCATAAACAGGTTTGTGAAGAAAAAGTGCAACCTCTACGTTTCCAGTGAGATTGGGCCTTTTGCAAGCAGTCTGTGCTTAGGCGATAACCTCTTCGTCTTTCCGCTGAACATTCCAGTTTTCAGAGAGGACTTCAAGCCCTTAACGAGAACCAAAAGGTATTATGGGGAGTTGCTGGTGTGCAATGCTGAAAGAATAAACATTGAAACGGGAGATGCGGTGATTCTGGAGAGCAAAAATCCCCCAACTCTTTACAGAGAGATTCTGAGGATGCCCATAAAGGTTGGCGAAGATAGAGGAAGAGAAATTTACGCTGGAGGATACTGGAGAGAGGGGTGTGAGATTTTGAACAGCTACGAAATCAGGAATGCCATTGCCGAGATTTACGATGGCAGGATATTCTTCGACATCAGGGAAAGGAAAATTATTGTTGAGAGCAATGCTGTGGAGGTGGAGAGGGCTTTGAAGAAGGCCAGGGGGAAGTTCAGAATTGGATGCGAGTTCAGAGTCGCTGAAGGAAGCTTTGATGTCAGAGCGAAAAGGGAGTGGTGGGTTTACTTTGTCGTCTGAAAGTTTTTGATTATGTTGGCGGAGCAGCGGTAATCACACGAAAAATATTTAATTTTGAATGGGATAGTGTCAATCGCAGGATAATCAGAGGTGTGAAGATGGACAGAATCCTGCTGGTTGAGGATAATCCAGACGATGTTTTCATGATTAAGAGGGCTTTTGAGAAGGCCAAGATAATCAATCCCCTTGATGTGGCGAAGGATGGGGAGGAGGCGATAAGCTACCTGCAAGAAAACAAGCCCGTGCTGATTCTCCTTGACTTAAAGCTTCCAAAGGTTTCGGGTTTTGAAGTTCTGAAGTGGGTTAAATCGAAGGAAAGGCTGAAGAGGATTCCCGTGGTTGTTTTAACTTCATCAAGAAATGGAGAGGACATAAACAGAGCTTACGACCTCGGAGCAAACTCCTACCTTGTGAAGCCTGTCCGCTTTGAGGATTTACTGAATCTCACCAAACATATGAATATTTACTGGCTAATTCTTAATGAGAAACCGGAGGTTTGAGATGAGAATACTTATAGCCGATGACAACCCGGATGACAGAATTCTGGCTGTGAGAGAGCTTAAAAAAGAGTTTGCGGATTTGGAAGTGGTTGAAATACTCTCAAAAGAGGATCTGGAGAAAGCTCTCGAAAACTTCAACTTTGATGCTGTCATCACCGACTACAGGCTGAGGTGGGGGACAGGCTTCGACGTTTTAAAGGCTGTAAAGCAGGTTTCGCCCTTTACGCCAGTGATTATGCTCACACTGACAGGCGATGAGGAAATTGCTGTTGAGGCGATGAAAGAGGGATTCGACGACTACGTTCTAAAATCGCCCAAGCACATTCGCCGCCTCCCGCTGGCTGTGAAAAACGCTATTGAGAAGAAGAAAAGGGAGAAAGAGATAGAAGAAGCCTACAGAAAGCTTGAGGAAAGTGAAAGAAGGTATAGAGACTTATGGGAAAACGCCAATGACTTTCTTTATGTCCACGACCTTGAGGGGAGGTTCACAGCCGTAAACAGAGCAGCAATAGAGGGATTCGGCTACTCTCTTGAAGACCTTGGAAAGCTTACCATCTGGGATGTGCTGGTAGGCGATTCTGCTGAACTCGTAAAAGAGAGAATGAAAAGAACTCTTCAGAGCGAGCCAAATGAAGAGCCCTTCGAGGTTCTATGCAAAACCAAGGATGGAAGATTGCTGTGGCTTGAAGTGAAAACAAGACCGATTTACGAGAATGGAAAGCTGGTGGGGGTTCAGGGGATAGCGAGAGATGTAACCAAGAGAAAGGAGTATGAGGAGGAGATTAAAAGGCTGAACAGGCTTTTGAGAATTGTCAACGACATCAACGACCTTCTTGTCAGAGAGAGGGATGCAGACGACCTTGTTGAAGCAATAGTGGAAAAGCTCTCGGAATTTTACCCCTCAGTTTTCGTCGGAGTGGCTAAGGATGGCGAGATGGTCTTCTATCCAAAGGGTGCTGAGGGTTCTGAGTGCGTAAAGGAGGCCATTACAAGCAAGAGAACCGTGAGACTTGAACCTGACAGGCACATAAAGGGCTGCAAGCACATCAGCGTTCATGGCAGCTTTTATGCCCTCACGATTCCCATGGTTTACGATGAAAAGGTTAAGGGAGTCATTATAATCCACTCGGACAGACCCTTCTCCGAAGACGAGGTTGAAATTCTAACTACGCTCTCAGCAGACGTGGCTTTTGCCCTGAACGCCATTCAGCTCGAAGAGGAGAAGTTTCTCGCCTACGAGCAGATTGAGAGGAACATCGAGCAGTTCGCCATTCTCGTTGACCACATCCGCAATCCACTCGCAGCCTTGCAGCTCATAACAGAAATGGAGGTTGAAGACGAGAAAGTCAGGAAGAAGATTATCGAGCAGGTAAAGAGGATTGAGAAGCTCATCAGGGACCTTGACAGGGGATGGATTGAGTCGGAAGTGATAAGGGAGTTTTTAAGGAAGACGTGGGAGAGATAGCCCCCATCGAGCTTTTGCCCAGAAGTGCCCTCGCAGCCTTGCAAGCGCTATCCAACTGCGAAAAGAGTTGTAATTGCAATGGGAGAATATTAAGTGCTCAGCAGACATCTTTCGAGCCTTCTCACAGTCAATCTTACCCAGCTGAAACCTGTAAAGCATCCAAGCGCCTCCCCCAGAACGAAGCCAAGAAGAACTCCGTCGAATCCAAATGGCACGGCGAGAACGTAGCAAAGCGATACCTGAAAAACAATCGCCCTCAAAACGGTTATCGCAAAGCTCCTCTCTCCCTTTCCCATCCCCTGAAAAACGGCAGATGAGGAGACTCCGAGCGGAGCGAAAAGCAGAACGAATGCCGCAATCCTGATTGTTCGGACTATCTCCTCATACATTACGGCTGAAACTTCGGTGTATGTGAAAATCAGAGCTATCTGAGGGGCGAAAGCTACCATTAAGGCGAGTATCGCTGCATCAACTGCCAGCAGAAGCTTCACGGTGTAATTCAGGGACTCACCAATCTTCCTCGGATTTCTCGCCCCGTAAGCTGCGCCTGAAACTGCCGTTAAAGCAGCACTAACTCCAAAAAGCGGGACAAAGCCGAACTGAATCAGCCTCCACGCACTCGTGTATGCTGCCAGCCCCTCACTTCCTCCCGTTTCGATGACGACGCGGTTTATCAGCATGAAGGCAACAGACATCGTCAGCATCGAGAGAGAAGCCGGCATGCCGACTCTAAGAAGGTCGAACACTGTCGGCAAGTTCCATCCCGCAACCCTGAACCTCACGTAGCTTCTCCCGCTCAAAAACCAGAATGAGAAAACGATTGAGGAGAGAGCCATGGAAATTACGCTTGCAATCGCCGCACCCGCAATACCGTAGCCGAGCAGGTAGATGAAAATGGGGTCGAGAACCATGTTCAGAAGGCTTCCGGCAGCGTTGGCATACATGGCCATTCTCGCATTCCCCTCTCCGTTGAGAATCCCTGCCGAAACGTTGCTGAAAACCAGAAAAACGCTTCCGAGAACCATGATGCTTCCGTAATCGACGGCCAGCCTCAAAATCTCCCCGTCCGCACCGAGAAACACCATCACACCATTGAGGAACACTACCGACAGGGTCATGGGAATCGATACAAGGATCCCCATTGCCACCGCGAGAGTGGCGGCAACGCATGCAGCATCGTATCTCTTCGCGCCGATTCTTCTCGATACCGCAGAATTTGCCCCAACGCTCAGACCGAACGATATTGCGATGAAGACGAAGAAAATGGGGAAGAACAGGCCCACAGCGGAGAGCGCATCCGGGCCGAGTCCCGCCACCCATATGCCGTCCACGAGGTTGTAAAGAGTGAAAATCAAGTTGCTGACTACCATCGGTGCCGAAAGCTTCAGAATGGCCTTTTTCGGGTCTCCTGTAAGAACCTCCACGTTCTTCATTCCGTAGTCTTCAACCCCCCTCTGCTTTTATTAGTTCCTCTCTTTTCAAGGTAAAAATACCGGCAAAGGTCATTCGTACCTCAGCGCCTCAATCGGCTCAAGCTTGCTCGCCTTCCATGCCGGGTAAAGACCGCTCGCAACTGCTGTAAGAACTCCCACCGCAAAGCCCTCTGCAATGTAGAGTGCGGAGGATGGATGGAGGACGTATGCTGTGGAGAAACCCATCATCGAGATTATAGCATAACCGCCCGCAACGCTCATAACAGCCCCAAAAACGCTGCCCGTCAATCCGAGAATCAGCGCTTCAAGCAGAAATATCATCATAATGTTTTCTCTGAACGCTCCTATGGCTCTCATAACACCAATCTCCTTCGTCCTCTCGATCGTTGACATCAGCATGATGTTCAGGATGCTCACTCCAGCAACGAGAAGCGATACTGCGGCTATTGCCATCAGGAACTGCGTCATCGAGTTCAGGCTCTCTTCAACGCTCTCTATCAGCGATTCGAAGTCTCTTATGTCCACCTTCTCATCCTTTTTGTTCAGCGTGCTGTCAATTTCCTCCTCGATCGCTTCGATGTATTCCAGACTCTCCGCCTCCACTATAACCGAGGTGTAGCCCTCCTGATCGTAGAGCCTGTCGAAGTCCTCCATTGAGATGAAAACGGCCATGTCCGGGTTGATTCCTCCCCCCATCCCCTGTTGCTCAAGTATAGCTGCAACCTTGAACGTTTTGCCCTCGACAGAGATTTTGTCCCCCACCTCCAGCCCGAAGTCCTCCGCAAGCCTGTATCCCACGACCGCAGTGCCCTTGAGCTTTATGCTGCCCTCGTAGGCGTCGTAAAGCAGCTCAAGGTCATCCCCGTCCACTCCGTAAACCGTAAGGAAGGCTTTCCTGTCCTCGTACTCGACCTCCCCCCTCTCATCCTTTACCGCAATGGCGTACTCTATTCTCTCAACCCTCTTTATCAGCTCGAAATCGTCCTCCTCTATCCCGGAATAACCCTCTGTGTATCTCGGAGTTATCACTATGGTATCCGCCTGATCCTCGAACCTTTCCAGCACGGTCTGCTTCATCGCGTTGCCGAAGATGCCGATGGAGGCTACAGCCACAACTCCGATGATTATTCCGACCACGGCCAGAATACTCCTCGCCCTCGCCCTCTCGAGGTTTCTGACGGCGAGCTCAATATACATCCTCCACCACCTTCCCGTCCCTGATTCTGATGACTCTGTCAGCGTATTCCGAAAGAGATGGGTCGTGGGTGACGAGAACGACGGTAACCCCATTCTCCTCATTCAGGTTTTTGAGAATGCCCATAACCTGCCTCCCAGACTTGGTGTCGAGGTTTCCAGTGGGCTCATCACACAGCAAAATTTTCGGGTTGTTTGCCAGAGCCCTTGCAATTGCCACTCTCTGCTGCTGCCCTCCACTCATCTCCCTTGGCCTTCTGTCCGCAAGCTCCTCAATTCCCACCACTTTGAGAAGCTCTTTCGCCCTCCTCTCCCTCTCCGCCCTCGCAACACCGCGGAAAATCATCGGCAGCTCCACATTCTCCAGGGCGGTGAGAGTAGGTATCAAATTGTACTGCTGAAAGATGAAGCCAATCGAATCTCTGCGAAGCTTGGTGAGCTCTCTGTCGCTCAGCCCTGACGTTTTGACTCCGTTTATGATTACCTCGCCCTTCGTCGGTTTGTCGAGGCAGCCTATCATGTTGAGCAGCGTTGACTTGCCGCTGCCCGACGGCCCCATTATCGCAACGAACTCCCCTGCTTCAACCTCCATGCTCACACCATCGAGGGCGTGGACCTCGTAGTATGCAGTCCTGTAAATTTTGTAAACATCAACCAGCTCTATTACTTTCATTCTTTCTCCTGCTCCTCCATTTTCTGAAAACCAGAACTCCACCGACGGCAGCAATTGCGACTGCTGCCAGATTCAGAGGTGTCAGAAGGCTCTGGCGCTGCGGTGGTGATGTTGTGCTTACCGTTATGGGATTGAGCTGGTAGCTCTTGGAAATGCTGTGCACCTCTCCAAGCTCGTTGGTCCACTCCACAACAACCTTAACACTCCTCTCACTTCCGCTTGCGGGAATGCTGAAGCTGTCCGAGTCTGAGGGCTCCACCTCTCCCACAAAGTACTCCTCGGTATCGCTTCCGAAGTCAAGGTAAACGAGGACGTTCTTTGCGTAGCTGAATCCCCTGTTCACAACTTCGCCGCTTACAGTTATCTCCACTCTCGTTGAGACCGAGCTTGATGTGGGACCAAACATCCCCCTCGGCGGAGCGGAGGCTGAGGATGTCGCCTTTGCCTCTATTTCAACTCCCGAAACGTCGACGGCGGAGCTGTCCTGAACATCGATGTTTACAGCCTTCTCCAGCGTCCTCTCTTTTCCCATCCCGTCTTTGTAGCTGATTGCAAGGGTTATCACATCCCTCCCACTCCGTTCTGGGGAGTAAAGGAGGGTGACTTCCGAGCTTTCGCCGCTTTCAAGTTCAGCAATTTCGTCGGTGGAGAGCAGGACCTTTCCGTTGTTCGACGAGGCGGAGAATTTGATTGCGCTGACAGCATCATCTTTCAGGTTGGTGATTGTTGCGGAAATCTCCACCACGTCGTAGAGGAAGGCCGAGGACTGAGGAACCGAGACGCTCACGGCAAGCTCACTCCCCTCTTCAAAGGCAGGTGTGAGCTTAGCGGTGTAGCTGTGGTAGTTGTTGCCGCTGTAGAAGGAGACTCTGAACTCGTAATCGCTCCGCTCGCCGAAGAATCTGATGGGGACTTCAGCGGTTCCCGAAACCGACGAAAGGATGATTCTGTCGGGCTCTGACTCGAAGAGGGGGTCGATGACGACATTCTCTATCTCTACGGGAGAGGAGATGATGAGGCTCAGGTTGTTGACCTCCCCAACCTTCACGTTCTCGCTAAAGGCGATTTCAGGCATCCTGTTTTCAACAAAAAGCGTGAAGTAGCTCCTCACCGCACCGCTTTCCGTGTAAAACGCAACCTCTACGTTGTGCACACCTTCCTTTACAGCTTTAACGGCGAAGCTGAAGGTGTGAGTGGACTTCGGCGGTATGTAGCCGAGCTCGAAGGAGTCGTAGGATATACCGGATCCCAAAACGCTCACTGAGGAGACCTTAACAGCGCTTTCGAGGGGGTTGTAGAGAGTCACGGTAACGATTGCGGAATCTCCTACGAAAAGCCTCTGCGGCTCCACGTTGAGGTTCTGGATAGCAATGCTGCTGTTTTCCTCCGCCACCGAAGGGACAATTAAGAGAAGCATTACGAGTCCAGCAATCCAAATTCCTCTCATGCCTTAACTGGCAGCGGGGAGTATATAACCTGGGAGAAAGAAAGATGTGCATTTTTGGTCCATTTTTCCAGATTAAGTTCATTATAGATGAAAACAATAAAGGATTTTATCTGCAAAGGGCGAAGGTTGTGGTTGTCGGAAGTCTGAGAAAAGGAGCAACTTGGAAATTCTCGTCAGAGAAGCTCTTGAAGCCGTAACCGCACAGACCAGAATTGTTTGAACCAAAATGCTTTAACTCAGGAAGAACCTTCGCGGGAACTCCATGACGAATACTGCCCCACACGGCTCGTTATCCTCGACCCATATTTTCCCTCCAATACTTTCAACAATCTCCTTAACGAGGTGCAGCCCCATTCCTGATCCTGCCGAGTCTCCGCTGCTGAATCCTGCACTGAAAATCTTGTCCTTAATCTCGTCAGGAATTCCCTTTCCGTAGTCCTTTACTCTAATAAAGCACTTCCCCCGCTTTCTCTCCACCTTAACCACCACTCTGTCAGTCCCTGAGTGCTGGACGGCGTTCTGGAACAGGTTCTCGAATATCGCCCCGAAAATCCCCCTATCGCCAAATACCTGGCACTCCCCCTCAACCAGAACGGGTATGCTGAAGTTCCTCGCAACTTCCCTCGCAATTTCCTCCACCTTAATGTATCTTGGCTCTTCTCCAATGGCAAGCTCTTCGACGAACTTGGAGTTTCTCACAGCAAAAACTGCTCTGTTTATGGATGCTTTCGCCCTTTCCAAGTGCTCTTCCCTCCCCGTCTTCTCGAAGAGTTCCAGAAAAAGCAGTGCAGAGGTCACGGCATTCATCACGTCATGCCTCAGCATTCGATTGGACAGCAAGATCAACTTCAGCACCTTCCTCTCAGCCTCCTCGAAGCTGGTCAGATTCATTTCACTCACCAACCAACAAAGGGTTCAAGGGCATTTAAGAAAGAGGAAAAGAAAATGTGCATCTTTTGTCCATCTGCACTCAGCTCATACCTCCGAATTCCTCATAAACCTCAGGCAAAATCTCTGCCAGATTGTGATACTCCTGAGAGCAGTGATGGAACATGTGCTTTCCAATATTTCCGGGAATCATTCTTTTCTTCACTGACAGTATATTGAGCAATCTTGTTAGGATCGAGGTGAGAGGGCCGCTAACCTCTATCTCTTCCCCGATCCAGAACCTACTCCTCAGCTCAACTCCTTTCTCAGCCTCTCTGGCGCAGTGACACATCCAGGTGTGCCACACTGCATGTCCGGGAATCTCTGCCCCGACTCTGGCGCATATAATGGCATTTCTCTTCAGATCAATCATTTCAAGCTTTTCCTCGCTGAATCCGAACTCTGCAGGAGTCATGAACCTGATGACAATTCTTTGCTTTCCCGTGCCGACGTCTTCCGTTACGTAGTGAGTGGAGCCGGTCTCATCTGTTCTAACGTCAAAATGTTTGCCGGGATACCATATCTGGTAGCGAATTGCATCTTCAGAATGCCACCTGAACCACCAGTAAATCATCTCTGCACTAACCTTCGGCATCTTCGTCAGACAGGCGACGTAAGCTCTGCCGTCAGGGAAGTGGTGGAAGCCGTTCTCGTAGGGCAGATAGCCCTCATCGAGCAGTTTGTCCTTTTCCAAGAAGCTAAAAACTCCTTCTAAAGGGATATCTTCTCCTTTCTCCAGTATCAGTCGATGTTCCCACGGCAATGGTGTTAGCGGTTTTTTCAGGTATTTTTCATAGGCTGATTTCCTCATGAACTTTCACCAGGTAATTTTAGGTTGATGACTCCTAAACCTTTATCCGTACTCTTATGTCGATGGGAAAAACTGCTGACCGTAAACTCAAGTATCCCTAACCAACCTAAGGAAGTTGCATATTCTTACAACATCCCCCTGCGGGCCACGAGCGTGCGGATAGCTGGAAACATCGCCCCCCTCGTTGATTATTGGAGTCACGTTGAATATCGGGTCTATCGCAGCACCACGCTTTGAGGGGTCCCTTGCATCCAGTGCCCTCGTGTAATCTACAATTGATTGTAGCTCCTTCGCATTTGGAGCCTACAATCGCTGTAGCCGAGATAGCTCTGCTCGTTCATCCTCTGAACGTGCTCCAGAGCCTCCTTCCAGTTCATGCAGTAGCCGCTGTCATCCTTGACCCACATCAAACCCGTGGCTTTATCAGTAACCGTCCATCGCCGTTATCAGCATATTCCGGCGGGTTTACTGTAAACTGCGCATCCTACCCGTAGAATGGCTCTCCGGGTTCAGGGCAGGGAATTTCTTTAAAATTGCATTTTGTCTGGTTTGTGTCCACAATCGGGAAAGCTGGTTTTTCTGCAACAAAAACTCTCCGACTCGTGATACAACCCATTCCAGCGACTGTCAGCCCACCGATAGCCATACACTTTAAAAAATCCCTCCTCATCCCAGGGACACCTCAAAAAATGAGTTTAAAAACTTCTCCATCCGAATTCGGAAAAATTAAGGCGCTCTGGGAGCGCTCTTGGGCATCTCAGGATTCGGGATTCCGGCATCGTCCTGTATCGCCCTGAACTCCTCCATGATTTCTCTCAGCTCTTCCATGCTCGTTGCGCTGCTTACCTTCTCCTTCAGAGATTCGAGTTCCGAAATTATGTCACTTCTTGCCCCTTCTCTCTCAAGCATGTCAATGGTTCGGTTTATCATGTCCAAGAGAGCCTCTTTGCCCCCTTCAAGGTCGTTTACGGGGGGTACTGGAGAAGTGGAGTTCTTTAGAGGGGGCATTGGTGCAGAGATGTTTGATGTGGTTTCAGGATTCGGAACTGTCACTTTTTCGTCAACCTCAGGCTTGGGTTCAGGTTTAACGTCCTCGCCTTGCGAAGTGCATCCGGAAAGAATGGCTGCGCCAGAGAGCATTATTATTAAAATGAAGGTCAGTTTCCTTGCCGGCATTTCATTTTCACCTCAAAAAAATAAAAAAAGTTGTTAGGCATTTGCAGAGTTTGCGTTAGGCATTCTTGGCCCATCCTCAGGCATCCCACCGCACGGCATCTTCGGAGGCATTCCATCATTCATGAATCCAGCATCCTCCATTATTCCCCTGAACTCCTCCATGATTTGTCTCAGCTCTTCCATGCTCGAAGCACCGCTTACCTTCTCCTTGAGCGATTCAAGCTCGCTTACCGCATCACTGTTTCCGCTGCTCTCCAGCCTCTCAATAGCCCTGTCAATTTTTCTAAGCGTCATGTCCTTCGCCCTGCTCAAAGCATGCTCCTCCATAACGCTCTTCAGCTCATCAGCTGAATTTGCATTTTCAACGTCCTCCTTCAGCTTCTGCAGGTCCTCTACTCTCTCTTCAAGGTGGCTCAGAATCTTCGCCTTCACGTCCTCAAAGTTGCTCTCGTTTATTTCCAGCTTTGGCACTGCCGGATGAAAGCCTTGGGCAGATACTGCAACAACCCCAACCACTACCAGAGCCAGCAACGCCGCCAGCACTTTCCTCATTCCATCACCTCCTTAATCTCTATAATTTGTAGGAAATCAGGCTATAAAAGCGGGAAGAAAGGAAAATGTGCATCTTTTGTCCATTTATTGGGTGTTGAGATAAAGCTGAAATCGGCAAAAATGGAAAAATCACTCAATGGGGTCCCCATTCGGCCAGTAGCCAAAGGGCTGTTTCTCCAGCTTCATTTTGCCGTCAGAACCCTTGTAGATGTTAACCCAAACGCTCCAGTTTTCATCGTCAATTTCCGGATAGTCAAGGCGGTAGTGGCTCAAACGGCTTTCCTCCCTGAAAAGTGATGCTCTCAGCTTCATTTCTGCATTCACTATCATATTCTTGGTTTCATGGGCTAAACGCAGCTCGTGCAGGTCTCTTGCCACGAGCATCGGAACGTGATGGTCTCTAAGCTCCTCTACGTATGCCAACGCAGCGCTGAGTATGCTGGCTTTCTTGATGTAGAGCACGAAGTTGGGAACCATAACTCCCTGCAAAACCTGAGTTACCCACGCCGGGCTGTAGCCGGAATCCCTGTTTAGAGGGGCAAGAATCTCCTCCCTTATCCTGCTAACCGTGGATTCGGGAATGCTCTGGAGGTCTATGTCCTTGGCGTAGTTTGCAGCCTCCTCCCCCGCAATCGCCCCCTGAACTGCTGAACCCGCTAAGGACGATCCGATTTGCGTGTAAATCCCACCTGACATGTGGGATCCGAGAGCGTCGCCGGCAGCGTAAAGGCCCGGAATGTCGGTGGCACATCTGTCGTTGATAGGCACCAGCCCCTCAGACTTGTGTATGGACATTCCCGCAGAGGCTCCTCCGACGACATAACCGCCTCCTCCTGGTGGTGGACGTTCACCTCTTTCTGGTGGCCCCTGCGTTCGACCTTCGGATGGCGCTGCCCTGCGAAACTCCTCAGGAACGTATGGGCCACCCGACACCTCTGCCATCTGTCCCCCCATCGATACCGGACCGCCTCTTATGTAGGTAGCATAATTCAGCTCCACTCCCAAATCGTGGTGAATCTCAACGCCCGTAATTGAGGGCTTGTTCTCGAATATCCCGTGCCAGCTGTCGTAGCAGGCTGCGGGATACTGTGAACTCGTGGTGTGGCCGTCGTTCCACTCCTTGCCTGTTATTCTCGCACCAATCTCGTAGGCCATGACACTTCCATCGTGCGTCAAATCCCGGATGGGGAAGCCGTAAGGCTTGAATCCCCCTGCACCGGTGCAGAGAACGACGCTTTTGGCGTTGAAAAAGTACAACTTCTCCTCATCAAGGCTGAAGCCAGCTGCACCTGCAATAACTCCATTCTCCCTTATCAGATGCGTAATCATAATTCTCTCCATGACTCTGATCCCCCTCTCGTCGATAGGTCTGCGGAAAGGCTCGTGGTAAAGGGAGGAGTCGAAGAATCCCCACTTCCTCAGCTCTTCAGCCCTGTCCTTCGAATACATGGCAAGCTGTCTCGTGTATGCCCTGTTGTTAGACCCAAGAGCGGATTGAGACACAAGCTCCACGAACTCGTCAAGAGAGACTGGGCTTGTCTTTGAGTCAAACACAAAGAAGCCCTTTGCAAAAGGCGTCTGACCCGAACATCCCAATCGCCCCTTGGAGACCATCAGAACCTTCGCACCTGCATCATGAGCTTTCACCGCAGAAAACAGCCCTGCCATTCCCCCTCCAACCACAAGCACGTCGGTTGTGATGAACTCCTCCCTGAACTTATCCGAGTCAATGGTATAATCTCTTTCAACATATGGCTCATTACCAGCAAAGAATCTGACGCCCAAAGCAGCAACCCCCGCAGCTCCCGCTAAGGCGAGGAACTGTCTTCTGCTAATTTTAAACCTCGATTCTTCCATTTCTCTTCCCTCCTTAAGTCAAAAACATAGGTTTTAATCATCGTCACATAACCTCCAGCCAGCAAAACGGCATAGAACGCCTTCATAGCCAGACTTGAGTGCCTCCCCAGAACCAAAACGTGGTATCCCACCACTGTAATCAAGACAACAGCGAGAATACCGTGAAACGTCCTCCATTTCCTGTAATTTTTGAAAAGCCTTTTTCGCAAAACTGATGTTACTGCCAGCGTTAGCATGACAGCCCATCCAGCGATTCCCAGCAGTATGGCCGAATTGTCTGTGGTGATTATTTTCCAGAAAGCATCGAATGGCTGTATGCTTCCTTCAAACTGCCTCGGAAGAACCTCAAGAAGAGGATGGAATAGCAGAAAGCCGACTGAGATGTATCCGAACAACCTGTGCGCTTTTACGATGTAGCTCATCCTTCCCTTCCCTTCGATTAGCCTAAAGCCCCTCGTGAGGTAAAACTGGTTGACCATCAGTGTGAAGGAGAGAACGGTCATAAAGGAGATAGCCTCCTTTAACGCAGTCCGCCTTGGAAAACCGTCAAGCGAGTAAATTGTTACCGCAAAAAAAAAAAAAAACGAACAGGAGGCTCTTCCAGAGGAAACCGTATTTTTTCAAAAGCTCTTTCATAAATCATCCCCACGCAACGATTACAGGAAGTGACTTCTCTGGCGAGATTGTGATTGCATCCACCGGACAGTAAAGCCGGCATAGGTGGCAAATCTGACAGTCTTCGGGATACTTGATTACTGCCCTCCCACCTTCAAGCCGGAAAACATCGGTAGGGCACACTTCAACACATGTCCCGCAACCAATGCATCCGCTTATCTGCTCCACGACCACTTCTGAATCACCTCCTAACCGCAATCGCTGAGGTGCTATAAAAGCGGGAAGAAAGGAAAATGTGCATCAAAAGTCCATTCTCTTTATAAACTTCCCCGTCTAATTGGGCTCATGCCACCACCGATGATACCACCCAAGCTACCACCGCTGGAGTTCATCGCAGCTGAAGCCCTCTACTCCTCGATAATTTTCCTAATCTGCTTTTTGATTTACCACAGGCTGAGGGAGGTTTACAAGCTTTCCGACTATAGGGGATTCCATTTCTTCTCGAACACCTTCCTCTTCCTCGGCCTCGCCTACTTCCTGAGATTCGTTGTTCTCCTGCTCTCCGCATCGGGAGTAATGTTTGAGGAAATCAGTCTGGAAGGATTGAGGGGGATTATGGCCTTCAGCATGGCCTTTCTCGCTTACTCAGGATCAGCTGCCATCCTTTACACAATTTACAGCCTTCTCTGGAGGTGGCTGGAGAGGTTTCCGGGCGAGGTTGTGATAAACGGAGTTGCTCTGGTCATCGCCCTGACTTCGCTCCTTTCAAGGATGCCCCTCGTCTTCCTGATTTCACAGCTTGCGCTTGTTTTCCTGCTTGTTGCTGCGATATTCGTTAATTACAGCCATTTCCGACATGAGAGCAGGTCGAAGAGAGCTTATCCCCTCTACATCCTGCTTTTCGTCTTCTGGCTGCTCAACATCTCCCTGACCTTCAGATTCCTGCCATTGGAGTTCAGATTTGCCATCTACACTCTCTCAGTTGCGGTAATCCTCATAATCGCATACAGAGTGCTCAGAAAGCTCTGAGGTGGTCAAATGACGAGGAGAGACAGGCTGGAAATCATATACGACATTCTCTCAATCATAAGGAAGCACGGCAACTCCATCCTCCCTACACCTTTGCTGCGATTCTCAAACCTCTCAACGCAGAACTTCAACCGCTACATGGACGAATTGGTTAAGAAAGGGCTTGTCAGGGAGATTCAGGACGAAAGCGGGAGGAGGTATTACTCCCTCACCGATAAAGGCTTCAGGTTTCTGGAGAAGTATCAGAAGATAAGGGAGTTCATAGAGGAGTTCGGGCTTTGATAGGCTTTAAAGCAGGTTTATCCTGCCTGAGAGATAAATCCAGCGAACTGAAAATAAAGCAAGCCACGGCCGGGATTTGAACCCGGGACCTCGTGCTTACCAAGCACGCGCTCTTCCTGCTGAGCTACCGTGGCCTGAAATGCTTTAACCAAAAAGTGAATTAAAAGCTTTCGCTATCGTAAAAACCCGCCTCACTGTAGGGTGTGGTCATAACACGCCTTATCCTCTTTGCAATTTTCTTCCCAACCTTCGGCACCTTCGCCAGCTCCTCCTCGTCTGCCGTTGCAATGTTCTCTATCGTCTGGAAGTAATCCAGAAGATTTCTGGCTATTACGTTACCAACGTTCGAGATTGCCGAAACTATGTATTCCTGCTCGTCTTTAAGCGTTCTTTTTGTTTTTGCGGTGTGCTCCACAACTCCCCTCTTCCTTTCCTCCTGCTCCCTCCTCGCCATTGCGAAGATCAGCTCTGCTGTTTCCCTAGCATTGCTGCTCCTCAACACCGGAATTCCGAAGTCGATAATCAGCGATGCAATGGCCCCTCTCACAGCATTGGGATGCACACCTCCCCTGTAGAAGTTCTCGCCCTCGATGATTATTACCGGCCTGCTGTACGCAGACTTTAACCTTGCGACCTGTGAAAAGAGCCTTTCCTTCTGAATAATGCTGTTCAGGAAGTCCTCCACCGTTTTCCTCTCCACCGCGACTCTGTCGCTCACAACGTAATCCGCGACCTCGAGATTTCTTATTTCGATCTTCGCTCCAATCTCCCTCAGGTGCTTCACGACTTCCGACCTAAGCTCCCTTGAATCCACAATGACCTTTATTCCAGTCTCCTCTGGCAGAACGTAATCCCCAATGCTCCTCTGCTTTCTGTCGATTATTCTCTTTATCTCAAGTATTTTGTCGTACATCTTTCTTTCCTTCTTCATGCTGGAGTAGTAGTAGGCCTCGTCCCTAGTTCCCTTCGTAACCAGAACGACGATTCTGCCCTCTCTCCCCCTTCCCGTCCTTCCTTTCCTCTGAATTGCCCTGATTTCTGACGGCACCGCTTCGTAGAAAACCACCAAGTCGGTAGATGGGATGTCGAGCCCCTCCTCTCCCACTGACGTTGCGACGAGAACCTTGTACACCCCTCTCCTAAACTTGTCAATGGTTTCTATCTGCTCCTTTTGCCTCATTCCCTTGTCGTTGTCTCTGCTCGCCTGTCCAACGAACTTAGCAACGGGGAAGAGTGGTGAGAGCTCGTTTACAAGCATCTCTGCAGAATCTCTGTAGTTTGTGAACACTATAACCCTCGAATCGGGATTTTTCTCAAACTGCTCTTTGAGGATTTCCTTCAGCTTTTCGAGCTTTGGATGCTCGACCTTGCATTTCGAAAGAGCTATAACAGCTTTTTTAAAGATTGGATCGCCAACGATACTCTTTGCCGCTTTACTCCCCCCCTTCGACGTCGCCTCCCTTACGAGCTTTCTGAGGTAGCTTTTTACCGCCTTTACCCCCTGAGTTTCTATGAGCTCAACGGCATGCTGGAGCTTCATTATCTCGGCCAGAATCGACAGAGCCTCAAAAATCTCTGAACTCTGACTGCTCGCAGCCTCTGCCTGAAGGGCTTCCTGAAGGGCAAGAAGGTCCCTCTTTGACGAGTTTTCAGGCACCTCTATCCAGAGTTCCCTCAATCTCTTGAATCTGATTTTTATGCACTCCTTAAGCCTCTCCTTTACTTCCTTCATCTCCTCCGGAATGTCCACCTTTATCCATTCAATCCTCTTCTTTCCAACGTAAGGTGCAACGTCACTGTCCCACTCCGTTCTAACTTCAATGGCTTCTATGCCGAGGTTCTGGATTACCTCCATTATTCTCTCCGGATCGCTTCCCGGAGAGGCTGTCATTGCGAGAATTAGCGGCTTTTTGGCCGTTCTGAGGTACTCTTTGGCGATGAAAACGTACGCGTAGTTTCCAACAGCTCTGTGAGCCTCGTCAAAAACAACGAGTATAACATCCTCAAGGCTTATTCTGCCTGCGAGAAGGTCATTTTCAACAACTTGGGGAGTTGAAACCACAATTCTTGCCTTTTCCCACAACTCCTTCCTTTTTTCTGGAGGAACTTCGCCGCTGAGAGACACTATTTCCTCAACTTTGAGCACCCTCTTCAGAAACCTCGCATGCTGCTCAACCAAAGGCTTGGTAGGTGCGAGGAAAAGCACCTTACCATCTTCGTTCAGCAATCTTGAGGCGATAACAAGCGCGGCAATCGTGGTTTTCCCCAATCCCGTTGGAATCACAACCAGCGTGTTTTTGGTCAGGGCGGTAGCTGCTATCGATATCTGATACATTCTCCTTTCAATCGTATTCTCCTTTATCAACGGATGCGTTACGTACTCCACAGAACCTGTTTATTCTGGTAAATAAAAACATACCTTAAATCCCACAAATTTAGAAAAAAGATATATAGTATCAGCACACATAAACTAACAATGGACGCGAGGGACATCGTGCTGTCGGTCATTAGTGTGTTCTCGGCAGCGGCACTTGTGTACAGGTGGCTTTCACTTTACGACCGTGTCGACATGACCGTGATTTTCTTTGCCACATTGCTCATAGCATCATTAACTTTACTCCTGATCAGCATAGAACTGAGAATGCAAAGGATTATGGACGAGTTCAAAAGTGTGAAAAGAACTATAGCCGTAAATTCTGACGACCTCGAAGGAAGAATAGAGAGACTTTTCATAGAAAAAGTGAGAGACCTGGAGGATAAGCTGGAGTCCATAGAGAGGAGAATGTACAGATAAATCCGCCAAGCTCAATTTTTTACCGCTTAGTAGTTACCATCACCAACAGCAATCTTTAAATACAAATTTGAACCTACTCCTTATCAAGCCAGGGTGGCAGAGGGGCTATGCGGCGGACTGCAGATCCGCTTTACCCCGGTTCGAATCCGGGCCCTGGCTCTCTTTATTTGGTATAACTCCATACCACTATCGGATTATCGTCTCTTGTTAAATTCTGACAGCTTAACCTGTTTTGATCAGGATCTCTACCCAACTGAGGACAAGGACATCAGGGTCATTCAGTGCTGCTGAAGGTGAAAATTGCAAAAATACCGGGCATCAGCACGAAGACGCTCTACGGGAGGCTCAGAAGTGAGAGAGGCTGCCGAGCACTTTTTCAGGTCAAGTCCTCAAAGACTCTCCGAAGGCTCGAAGGAGTCCTGACAGACTTCGGCGGGTTCGCTCTGCAGAAGCTTGAGGAGATCGTGTGCGGATACCGAAGGAGATTCGAAAAATGATGGAGAAGATGAAAGACGTAAACTGGCAGGAGGAAATACGAAAGATAATAATAGAGAGGGTTCGCAGAGAGGCGAAGAAAAGGCTGCTCGAGGAAACGAGGAAGCTGAGGATGGAGATGAAGAGCTCAAAGATTGCCGAGATGATAAGGGAGGACAGAGATGCCAGATAAAATCGTTGTCGTGTTTAAAATCGACAAGCGGGAGAGAGTTTACGATCGGGTTTAGCACCAAGCATTAGCCTCCTCAGCACCCTGCAACGTTACGATACATGCCCGCTTAACCAGCTTCTTGATTTCTTGGTGCATCTCTCCTGGACTCTCACTATAACGGTCCAAGAAAAAGAACACATACTGGACTACATTGATCTCATTTCACTCAGGATATTGCAAGGTCTTCAAAATTGTGTTAAGACATTTTCATAATTGGACGAAATTACCACTGCTCTCAGCCACAAATTTCGACAAGCGCTTTGAGGAACTCATAAACTAGGGACTTTAAAGAAACTCTTGCAATGACTAGAAAAAGCGTGCAAAGAAGATGTATGCTTCTACCAACAGGGCACTACATCCTTTTAGCTACTCGAGGAGATTGAGATGGTTTACGAGGAAGGTTTTAGCTTGGAGGAAAGGAGCTGAAATGTGCTGAAGAAGAAATCAGAAAGATGAAGTCGAAAAAGTAAACTTAAAAGTAATCAAAAATCAAAGAGAAAGATTTAAGTAAGTTCATTTCTATGATATGTCACGGAATAGTCGCGTCGGAGGGTTTTAGTTGGGCAAGAAGAAATCATCTAAAAAACATAAGAAATTCAAGAAGACTAAACCTTTCAAACCGAAGAAGAAGCCTAAGACTAAATACAGGAAAAAGAGGAGGTCGAACTGGCTTCCTGTTCTTTCGCTCTCTGCTGCTGTTGGATCTAGCTATCTGAGGTATCAGTTAAATCTTGGGTATCTGGTAGGTGTTAGCGCCATCTTTTGGACGATCTTCATGCTTTCGCTCTACACGAGACTCTTAAGGCGTATAAACAGAATAGATTTGAGAGATGACTTAAATCTCTGGGGCTTGAGGATTGCTGGAGGGTTGATGATAGGTGTTGGTCTGCTCTTTGGTGTATTCATGGCTTCAGTGAGCGCAGTTTTCGGTGAGCCCTTTATGCTTGGTATCTCGATCTTGATCGTGGGTCTAGTAATACCTGGGGCCTTCGCACTCTTCAGAAGTACGAGGAGGTATCCGATAGTTCATATTGGGTTTCTGAAGTAAGATTTTAATCTGGAGGAGAAGGAGGGGAGGTAGACTTATGAAATTCAGAACTCTTTTCAACCTCTTAACTGCTTGCATTCTCCTCTTTGCTGATGTTCGTGCTGACACATTTCAGGTTGATTACAAAATTTACGAGAGCAATCAGGGGTGTGGTGGAAAGTCGAAATACGTCGTGGAATTCCATGTGCTCTACCCTACTGAAAAAAGAGTTGGCTTGCTCCTTCTTTCATACATCTGGGCGGGAAACGAGGCTATCACTCCTTGTGAGCCATCAAGCTGGAGAGATTTGGTAGAAGTGTCGCCAAACCAAGCGGGAACTTCGAAGTTCTACTATGAAAAATTGCCAGAATCGGGAAACATTTACCTTAAAATCTCATCTGGAAAAGAGGAACAGAAGTACCTCTTTCCATTTGCTCTTCAGGGGGCAACAACAATAACAGCAACCGCATCACAGGCACCTGCAACCTCACATCAAGTAGATCTTGCCACCCAAATTAACTCTGCTGTTTACAGTCTTTACATCCAGTTAGGTCTTCGAAAATTTATTCCATATGAGCACTTTCGTGTTGTCCTCATCTTGGTTCCAATACTCATCGTAGCAATCTCTTACTGGGTTAAAAAGAGGAGTAAAAAGAGATTAATTGAAGTAGAAGGTGTAGAAATCGAGGGACCTTATAAAAAATCCATAACCAAGCTCTTTGCAAACTGCCATAAGTGTGGTAAGAGAGAGTATCTGCCTTATCAATGCAATTATTGTGGTAATTACTTTTGTGGAGAACACATTCTTCCGCCAAAGCATGATTGTCCTGGAGAGAAGGAATGGAGAAGCAAAGCCCCTCTTCCTCCAGGAGTTGTTTGGGAGTATAGGAGTGATGGAACTACTTATCGGAAGTATTAAACGATGCGCTATAGGCATTTTTGCCGTACAAAATCCAATTCTGTATACAATAGAATATTTATAAATTTGTAAATTTGATAAAATTGACGACACTATTGACCCCATCTTATCTGAGGAAGCTTTAAAAGGAAGGTTGCTGCGAAGAAAGGATGAAGTACAGACCCCTCTGGTGGCTGATAATGATTGTGAAGTGACCGGGTCTTTGCTCATCCTTAGCCTTGAACCTGCTCGAAATCGCGTCTATGATAATCTTTGAATAGTTAGCAAACCCTCGTCCCGGGCTCAACCTCCTTCTCAGGGGTCAGCAGCACTGCTTTTCCATCCTTCTCAGCAGCGAGAATCATTCCTCTGCTCTCAACGCCCATGAACTTTGCCGGCTTTAGGTTCGCAAGCACCACGACAAGCTTCCCCTCAAGCTCTTCCGGAGTGTAGTCCTCTGCAATTCCAGACACTATTTGCCTCTGCTCGTCGCCTATGTCAATAATGAGCTTGATGAGCTTCTTGCTCTTTTTCACCTTCTCGGCCTTCAAAACTCTACCAATGCGGATGTCAAGTTTCTGGAAGTCCTCTATGCTTATTTCCTCCTTCTGCTCCATTTTCTCTCCCTCTCCCCTGAACCTCTTCTCCATCACCTTCTGCAGCTTCTCGATAACCTCATCCTCCACCTTGGCGAAGGGCACCTCAGGTTTGCTGAGCTTCATGACTTCATCAACTTTGTAAGCGTCGCTTAATCTTACATTCTCCAAATCAAGGCCTATTGCTTTTGCCATCCTCTCCATGCTTTCCGGCATTACCGGATATGCGAATATTATGAGAGCTTTGGCAAGCTGAAGGCACGAAGCAACAGCCCTTCTTGCTGCCTCCTTGTCAGTCTTTATTAGCTCCCACGGCTTGGCGTTCTGGAAGTAAACGTTTCCGTAAGTGGCAAGCTCCATGAAGGCATCACTCGCAGCTTTAAACTCCCACTCCTCAAGGGCTGAGAGAATTTTTTGCTCGGTCTCCCTGATTTTCTCCAGAACTTCCTCGTCAACGCCCTCCATCCTTACTTCGCCAAAGTTTTTCCACGCAAACAGCAGCACTCTGTAGAGGAAGTTTCCGAGAGTGGCGATAACCTCGTTGTTGACCTTCTCCCTGAAGACCTCCCATGAGAAGTTCAGGTCCTTCTGGTGGCTGGTGTAGTTTACAATGTAGTATCTCAGATAATCAGGGCTCAGGCCCGACTTCAGGTAGTCCTCCTCCACCCAGACAACGTAGCCCCTCGACTTCGAGAAGGTTTTGCCCTCAACCTTGACCATCCCGCTCGCCACCACCGCTGAAGGCAATGCGTAGTCAGCTCCTTTCAGCATCGCAGGCCAGAAAATGCAGTGGTGGTAAACGATGTCGAGGCCTATAAAGTGGATAATCTCAGCATCGCCATCAATCCATATTTTCCGCCAGTCACATCCCTTTTCCTCACAAGCCTTCTCAGTAAAGCTGATGTAGCCTATGGGGGCATCAACCCAGACGTAAACCACCAGATTCGGCTCGCCCGGAAACCTTACCCCCCACTCAAGGTTTCTGGTTATGCACCAGTCCCTCAGGTTCTTAACCCAATTTCTGGCGTAGTTCAGAGCATTCTCAGTGCCCTTCAGTTTGGACAGATAATCCTCCAGAAAGTCCTGAAACTCGGTCAGCTTGAAAAAGTAGTGCCTCTGGCTCCTGAACTCGGCCTTGCTGCCGCAAATCTTACACCTCGGCTCCTTAATCTCCCCCGGCTCCAGATGCCTTCCACACCCCTGATCACACTCATCTCCCCTTGCCAATGCACCGCAGTACGGGCAGATTCCTTCAACGTAGCGGTCAGGCAGAAATCTCTGGCATTTGGGGCAGTAGGCAAGCTGAATCTCCTTGGGGTAAACATAGCCCTTTTCGATTAGCCTTTTCACGATCTCAGTGGTGCGGTGGTGGTGGTAATCGCTGTCCGTTCTGCCGTAGAAGTCAAATTTTATGTTCAAAGCGTCAAAAATCTTGATGAAGTGCTCGTGATATATATCCACAAGTTCCTTTGGCGATAAACCCTGCTGCTCGGCATTCACAACAATCGGCGTGCCGTGACAGTCGCTCCCGCAAACGAAAACAACCTCTTCTCCCGACATTCTGAGATATCGGACGTAAACGTCAGCGGGAACGTACGTCCTGAGGTGCCCGACATGAGCCTTGCCGTTAGCGTAAGGTAAGCCGCAGGTGACGAGCTTCATGGAGGGAAAAGGTTGCGAGGGGTAAATAACGTTTTACCTAAACCGCCTTAAACCTCACCTCAAAAATGGTCCCGCTCGGCTCGTTGTCGTAAACGCTTATTGCCCCGCCAAGTATGTCGGTGAGCTTTTTGACGATGAAAAGACCAATCCCAGTTCCACCTGTCGTGAAGCCCTCCTCAAAAATCCTCTGCTTTATGTGGTCCGGTATTCCCTTCCCGGTGTCGGCCACTCTCAGAACTCCCCATCTACCATCCTTCTTCACCTCCACCCTCACCTCCCCACCTGAGTGCTGAATTGCATTCTGGATGAGGTTGAAGGCAATCGTTCTGAGGCTCTCGTTGGCCATTACTGTTACTTCCTCACCCTCAAACTCCACTCCAAAGTTCTCTGCAACCTCCCTGACCAGTTCGTCCATCTTCGTCGGTCTTAGCTCCTCAAGAGCGGATTCGAGGCCAGCAACCTCTCTGATGAGTTTGACAATGTGGTCTACTCTCGCAAGAGCCTTATTTGAAAGCTCATCCTCTCTCTCCTCCAGAACAGCCCTTACAAGGACGAGAGCGTTGGCGATGTCGTGCCTCAAAATTTTGTTGAGAAGTCGGAGGTAGTCCTCGCGCATTCTCAGCCTCTCGTTGAGCTCGTGGATGGAAGTTGTGTCAACCACCGTAGCCGCTACCGCCGGCCTCCCTTTGTAGGTGATTCTGCTGGGCCTTGCCGTGAGCCATCTCACCTCTCCCCTTTTTGTTATTATCCTCCAGCTGTATACGTCCACATCCCTTTTTCCCGATTCTCTCTCGATGTACTTCGCATAAACCCCTTCCCTGTCCTCCGGATGAATTATGAAAAACGGGCTTCTCCCCACAACTTCATCCTTTGTGTAGCCGGTGAACTCCTCGAAGGCCCTGTTTACGTAGACCATTTTTCCTCCCTGAATGATGTAAACGGGAGTCAGTGAATCCTCTATCAGCGTTCTGTAGAACTCCTCACTCTCTCTCAGCTTCTGCTCCAGATCCTTCACTCTCGTTATATCAATCCAGTTCCCGAGAACGTACTTTTTGCCGTTAACCTCAATCGGGCGTGCAAATCCCCATGCCCACCTTACCTTTCCATCCTTTCTAACGTAGCGCGTTTCGTAAAAGACCTCCTCCCCCGAAAGGGCCCTTTTAGTTGAGTCGATTAAAACCCGTACATCATCATCGTGGGCCAGATTCAGAACGCTCATACCAATTAGCTCATCTTTGGAGTATTTCGTGGCTCTAACAACCATCTCGTTAACGTAAGATATTCTGAACTTTTCATCGTGTATGTAAATACCGGAAAGAGACTTCTCCGCAACTTCCTCAAAGTTTATCCGCATAGGCTATTGCCTATCTTTGTAAATAAAAGCATTTGGCCGATTATTCAGATGCAATCCATTCCAAAAAACTGCCGCCAGCAAATACGCTTTACAGGTAACCAAAACAAAAATTAAAAATTAGAACTCAGGCATTTCGGGCATTCCACCCTCTCCGCCTCCACCCTTCTCCTTCTCAAGTCCCTTGGCAGCGATGATGTCGTCGATTCTCAGAATCATCACCGCAACCTCAGTGGCGGAGCCGATGGCCTGGGTCTTGACTCTCAGAGGCTCGAAGACGCCCCTCTCCTTCATGTCCACGACTTTTCCGGTGTCAACGTCAACTCCTGCATATTTCTGTCCCTTCTCGTGGGCTGCCTTGAGCTCCACAAGAACGTCAATCGGGTCGAGACCAGCGTTCTCTGCCAGAGTCCTCGGGATGATTTCGAGGGCTGTTGCGAAGGCCTCAACTGCCAGCTGCTCCCTGCCGCCGAGTGAAGGAGCCCACTCCCTTAGCTTCAGGCTTACCTCGATTTCTGGAGCGCCAGCGCCAACAACAACCTTGCCGTCCTCAACTGCGCAGGCAACTGCCCTCACCGCATCCTCAATACCTCTTGCAATCTCCTCAACGACGTGCTCTGTTCCACCCCTCACAAGAATCGTGACCGCCTTGGGGTTCTTGCAGCCGGTGACGAAAACCATCTTCTCGTCGCCAACCTTCCTCTCCTCGACGAGTGCAGCCTCACCGAGGTCCTCGCTGCTGATGTCTCTCAGGTCTGTCAGAACCTTCGCTCCGGTTGCCTTGGCCAGCTTCTCCATGTCGCTCTTCTTCACTCTCCTCACAGCAAGCACGCCAGCCTTTGCGAGGTAGTACTGGGCAAGGTCATCGATACCTTTCTGGCAGAAGACCACGTTGGCTCCGGCGTTGACAATCTTGTCAACCATTTCCTTCAGCATTGCCTCCTCCTGCTCGATGAACTTCTGGAGCTTCTCCGGGTCGGTGATTCTGATCTTGGCGTCAATCTCAGTCTCCTTAACCTCCAGAGCTGAGTCGAGCAGCAGAATCTTGGCGTTCTCAACTCTCTTCGGCATTCCCGGATGGACAACCTCTTTGTCAAGGACGATGCCATCTACCAGCTCAGTCTCCTCAATGCTTCCTCCCTGCCTCTTCTCAATCTTGATATAGTCCGTGTTGACCTCAACTTGGCCATTTGACTCCTCTGCAATCATCTTAACCGCATTTACTGCAATCTCGGCAAGCTTGTCAATTGCCACCTCTGCACCCTTGCCAGTCATTGCAGTTGTGGCAATCTTCTTCAAAATCTCATCATCATCCTTGCTGATTGGGATTGCAATCTCATTCAGAATTTCAAGAGCTTTTTCTGCAGCATACCTGTAACCGTTTGCGATTATTGCAGGATGAATCTCCTGATCAAGAAGCTCCTCAGCCCTCTTCAGCAGCTCTCCGGCAAGAACTACTGCAGTTGTGGTGCCATCACCAACCTCATTGTCCTGGGTCTTTGCCACCTCGATAATCATCTTCGCTGCCGGGTGTTCAACATCAATCTCCTTCAGAATTGTCACACCATCGTTTGTAATGACCACATCTCCAAGGCTGTCAACGAGCATTTTGTCCATTCCCTTTGGGCCAAGAGTGCTCCTCACTGCCTCAGCAATAACGCGAGCGGCCATTATGTTCATTCTCTGGGCATCTCTGCCCACAGTCCTCTGGGTACCTTCCCTCAATATCAGCACAGGTTGACCCTGTAACGTTGCCATTTCACATCACCTCCTATTGCAGAAATTGGTGGATTGGTATTTCTATATAAGCTTTTCTATCACGAATTTAAATTGCAAGCATTTGTTATCAAAAATATCCTCCAACGGTCACTTCAAATCCCATAGCTTCGAGAGCTTCGGAAAAAGCTAATGCGATGCTTCTCGCCTCATCGCCGATTTCGGGCATCAACCACTCCCTGCCCAGCCATCTGTACTTGTCCTTAGCCAAGGAATGGAAGGGCAGGAGGTCAATCCTTCTGCAGCCGAGCTTTGCCAGAATCTCAATGTAGCTATCGAAGTCCTCGCTAAAATTGTAGCCCGGAACAACCGGAATTCTCACGACCACATTGTTGCCAGCATCAAGAAGATTCTTCAAATTCTGCAGAATATGTTCATTGCCAACTCCGCAAAACCTTCTGTGCCTCTCGCTGCTGTAGTCCTTCAGGTCGTAAAGGAAGAGGTCGGCAAATTCCATCGAAGTTTCAATGACCTTCCAGTCGGTAAAGCCCGAGGTGTCCACTGCTGCGCTTATCCCCCTGTTCCTGCACTCCTCAAGCAGAGAGAGGAGGAAGTCGGGCTGAAAGTATGGCTCCCCGCCGGAAAAGGTCACCCCACCGCCCGAATTTTTGTAAAAAACTCTGTCTCTCTCGACAATTTCCATCACATGGCTTGCAGTGACATCCATGCCGTAAATTTCGAGAGCCCCTGAAGGGCAGGCTTCAACGCATTTGCCGCATCCATCGCACTTCTCTCTCAGCACTGAAATGCCCTCACTTGCTTCAATCGCACTCCTTTCGCACGATTTAAGGCATTCGTGGTAGCCGAGACATCTCTCTTTCCTGTAGCCAACTTCCAAGCTGAAGCTTTGCGACTCCGGGTTGTGGCACCAGATGCACCGAAGGGGACAGCCTTTGAGAAAGACCGTAGTCCTTATGCCCGGCCCGTCGTGGATGGAGAACCTCTGTATTCTGAAAATTCTCCCCTCTAAATCCTGCATGATATTCTCCTTATTACTTCCTCCTGCACAGGCCTTGACAGCTCAACAAAGTAAGCGCTCCAGCCTGCAACCCTCACCAGCAGCCACCTGTACTTTTCCGGCTCCTGCTGCGCTTTTCTCAGCAAATCCTCCTTCAGGATGTTGAACTGAACGTGCATCACGCCAAGCTCCATCGAGCTTTTAATCAGAGCCTCTATAACTGCATCTCCCTTCTCTCCCAGCACGTCGCTGCTTAGGTTTATCGTCAGAGACGCACCGTTGGGAAGATTCTCGTAGCTCAGTTTGGATGCCGAGTTTATCACAGCCGTAACCCCTTCCCTGTCCATTCCCGTTGATGGACTTACTCCCGGATTCAGCGGCTCTCCGCTTTTTCTTCCCGATGGTAGGGCGGAGGTGAAGAAGCCGAACCCGACGTTAGTCGTCATGGGGTAGCAACCTGCAGCAAACTTTCCGCCTCTGAAGTTCCTGTGCCTGTTTACCTCCTCACAGTACCATTCCAGAACCATTTTTGTGTACTTATCTGCAGCATCATCGTCATTTCCGTATTTAGGACTCTGAAGAAGGAGTTTGTGCAGCTTTTCGTAGCCGACAAAGTTTTTCCTACACGCCTCAACAATATCATCCATTGAGTAACCGGCGTTCAAAGCCCCCTCAATGGCTACAAGCGAATCTCCAACGTCAGCAATGCCAACAGCCTGTATTCCCGTGAAGTTGTACCTCGCCCCTCCTCTCGAGACATCAACTCCCTTTTCAAAGCAGTCCTCAACGCAGAGAGAGAGCAGAGGAGTTGGCTTAACCTCCGCGTTCGCATAGCTGAGAACATTGCTCCCTCTAACAACCAGCTTTACGATGTGTGAAACCTGCTCCCTCAACTTTTCCAGCAAGTCTTCCAAGAATTTTGGTTTTTCGGTTTTGGCACCAAATTCGTAGCCGAACTGCAAGTCCACCCCCTCGTTCAGAGCGTACTCCAGCGCCTTTGCGACGTTTATCAGCGCCGCATCGCTGGAAGTGAAGCTGTTGCCAAAGGGCGCAATTTCCACACAGCCATCGGTGGTGTAGTTCAGTGCGTCTCTATCGTCCACTTCAGCGTTTTTCAGGGCTTTAACGGCAGCATCATCAAAGAAGAGGGCGAGGTTGTTGCAGCCTGAGGAAATCGCCTCGGCCAGCCTCTTGAGAAAGCTTTCCGGAGATCCCTTGTTTATCCTCACGTGAACATTGGGCTGTCTGAGCCTCAGCCTGTCCGTAACCTCAAGCATCAAGTAAGTTAGCTCGTTCGTCGCATCATTTCCGTAGATGTCGCAGCCCCCGATCGTTACGGCCTGGTTTGTCGCCTGACCGCTGAAATACTGCTCAAGCAGGGAGTCAAATGCTGGAACGATTTCATTGGTCTTTATCCAGAGATTGGCTAAGATGTCAAAGGCCAGCTCTCTGTTTATCCTGCCCTCCCCAATGTCTTTCTTGAAAAAGGGGTAAAGGTACTGGTCTATCCTTCCCATCGAGATTGCCTGCTCGTAATTTTCCTGATGCAGAGCGCTTTGAACAAGCCAGACAAACTGAACGGCCTCCCAGAAGGTTTCAGGTTTTTCTGCGGGCACTTTTCTGCAAATTTCAGCAATCTTCAAAAGCTCCTCTCTCCTCTCTCCATCCTCACTTTCCGCAAGCTCCTCAGCGAGCTTGGAGTACCTCAGACCGTAATTGATAACAGCCTCGGAAACGATCTTTGCAGCCTGATAAAATGAGTACTTTTCTCCTTCATAAACACCACTCTCTTCAAGGGCTCTAATTCTTCTCTCGCTTTCCTCCAAAAACCACCTGAACCCCCTCCTCAGAAGGTAGGGATAGTTCACGGCAACATGGGAAATTCCCGCTATTTCCGTGAGAACGAAGACCGAGCCCGTGTATAGAATTTGCATTATGTCCGGCATGAGGGGAAAGGCAAAGGCCTCAATCGTTTTTCTCTGCCAGTAAGGAGCAATCTCCTCTCTGAGAACCTTTGCGTCTTCTTCATCAACCATCAGCCTGTTCGTTTCCCTATTCGGCAAAGAATCAAGCTCGTTTATGATTCTGAGCCCAACACCTTCGGGAAAGATTATTGCTCCGGGAGGATTGGGCAGCATGGTTCCAACAATCAGCTCGGAGTCGAGAATCTGGATTGGAATGTTTTCAAGAACGTGCTTGAGGGCTTTAGCCTGCCTTATAATCATCGGCTCTCCTTCGGTCTGCTTCATCGACTCGGTGTAGAGCCTGCAGCGCTCCACGCTCAGCCTCGCAGGTTTGCTAACTTTTTTAATGAGCTTTTCAATTCTGTCCATGCACATCCTTAAAAACCTAATTAAAAAAGATTACGATTTTTACAGCCTGCCCCTGTAGAATTTCGTTGCAGGACAGCCTAAGCATCTGTTTGATTCATACCTGTAGCAGTCGCCGCAGAATACTCCGCAAGGGGCATCCTCTCTCTCCTTCTCCGCAACAACCTTTATGTCGAGATAGCTGTCGTAGAAGATCTCCTGGATTGGGAAAATGTCGTACCTCCTGATACCCGGCTGAGACCTGAGAGAGCACTTCTCCAAAGTTATGCTCTCCAGCGAGTGGTAATCTTCGGCATAGATTAACGCGAACAGGTTGTAGCTGCCTGTTGTGACGAAAAACTTGATTATTCTGGGACAATCCCTGAATTTTTCGATAATCTTTCGTAACGCATCAGAGCTTTCAACCTCCATCGCAACGACGGCAGTTATTATACCTAGCTCCTCAACGTTCAGCAGGGGAGTGAGCTTAATTTTACCCTTCTCCAGCTTGTCAAGCCTCTTTTTCACACCCATTGCAGACATTCCCATTTTTTCGGCTATCTGGGAGAGTGTAGCTTTTCCGTTTTGCTGAAGGATTGAGATGATTTTTCTATCCTTTTCGTCCATGGTTGGATTGTAACACTTTCATTGTAAATAAAGTTTACCTTATAAACTGACGTTGGAGAGCATGCAGTATGGATAAAGACAGCTACTTCAATTACAAAGAAAAGACTGTCATTATTACTTTTTAAGCAAAAACAACTTTCCTTCGTGAATTCTGGTTCTTGCCTCCACGCAAATGACTTCTTTAAAGTTCGTGTCCAAAACCCACCTGTTCACTCTTAAAAATTCCTCAAAAGCATCTTCTTTCGTCAAGCCTTCAGCCCATCCAAGGACCTGTAAATTATCCACATCTGGATAAATCCCTTCACAACTGGAGTACGTCATCCCATCGGGTGTCAGAAAAATAAAGAACCTCTTTTTCACACCACCACCTCCAAACGGAGTAACTCAAGAAGTTTTTCGAAAGCATACTCCCCTTCAACATCCAGATCATCGAAACGATAATTAACAAAAACGACTCCATCCGCATTTGCTTTTCTGGGAAAATCTCTTGCCACCAGCACTCCACCTACTGCTTCTCTACCGTATTCGCTCATATACTCTAAAAGCTGTCTTATGTCCTTTCGTTGCGCCTTTCCCGTTTTAACTTCGACTAGAATGTACCTGTTTGATGCTGTTGGATGCCTAAGTTTTATGAAAATATCCACGTATCCTTCAGGAAGGGCTTTCTCCCCCAGTACCTCAAATTCTGAAGCGTTCTGCAACATACCAAAGCGCTCCAAAATTTCCCCCAATATGGTGTTGGGGATTTTCTTCCGAACCAAAGATTGCAGTATTATCTCTCTGAAATAAAACTTCTCCGGTATAGTTTCATTTTCCTTCTTGAACACTATTTTCGGCTCAAAAGTTTCCGCCTCCAAGTGTAAACTTTCATTTTCCCCCTCGTAGGGCATTCCCATCTGGGAAATATTATAGAACGTGATTGAGTCTGCATGAAAGTGTGTTTTTCTGTATCCACCCCTCAGAAGCAAATTCTCGGCGACGTAGGAAAACTCAGGCCTAACCATGGGCTCATCCAAAAGGCGCTCTTGTGAGAGAAAAAGCCTGAAAGGAAAGTAGTAGGTTTTACCAGACATCTTGAAAGTAACAGGAGGCCACGGAGGTAATTTTTCAGCGTTTTTGTAAGCCTTCTTTTCCACCACTTTGTATAAGTTCCTGACCCTCGCACCATAGAGAAATGAAACGTAATCTCCGACATCAATGTCGAAAAACGTCCAGAGTCCGTTTATGCTGTTTGTGAACCCCGCCATAGCATGCTTAATGCACAGCTCAAGGTTTCGACGATTTGAGACTGAAACCAAAAAATAATCTGGTTTTTTTTGTTTATCGCTCTCACCACCCATTCTGCTCCACCTTCGAAGTAATTGGATTTTTCCCTCTTAAAAACTTTCACCAGTACACACTCAATGCTCAAACACACGAAAAGCAAGCAACCAAAACTGAAATATAAACCTTCAACAATTATTTCAACAATGGACTACATATTCGAAGAGGTAAGAATAAAAAGAAGTAACGCTCCCAGGTTCGTTCTCAACGGCGAGGAGGTTGACATCTGGGATAAGGAGCTTATAGACTACCACTCGAAGAGCGTTTCCGAATACGTGAGGGAGAAGCTCCTCGAATTTGAGAAAAGAGGTCTCGACCCATTTGAAGAAATAATAGGAAAGGAGAAGGAGAAGGAAATGGTCAAAACAGCCCTGATGAGCGGGTCGAACATCCTTTTCAAGGGGAAAAAGGGTTACGGGAAAACAACCTTCTCAAAGGCAATTTCAAAGCTTTTACCCGACAAAATCCTCGCCATCAAGGGGTGCAGAATTCACGACGACCCGACGCAGCCGACGTGCTTCTCCTGCAAGAAAAAGCTCTTGGAAGAGGATGAGGTTGAGCTCGTTTTCGTCCCGAAGAAGTGGATAAGGATCGCCGGAGACCCAATGATGACGACGAGGCAGCTCATCGGCGGAATCAGCCTTCAGAAAATAAAGGAGGGCTACGAGCTCGACCACCCGGAAGTCTTCACTCCCGGAAGGATTCTCAAGGCACACAGGGGCATCGCATACTTCGACGAGCTCGGTTCAATCCCCTCAGCTCTCCAAACTCTCCTCCACGAGCTTCTCGAGGAGAGGCAGGTCACCACACCCGAAGGAGACATAGTCCCCATGAAAATCGACACGCTCGTCATAGCATCAACTAACCCTGCAAACTACAAGGGAGTTTCGGACATTAAGGAGCCACTCCTCGACAGGATGGAGCAGATAGACATCGGCCCTCCCGAGAGCATAGAGCACGAGATAGCGATAGGGCTGAGAAACATGGCCTTGGATGGCTCAATAATTCCAGAGTGGCATCTCAAGATAATCGCCTCTGCCGTCAGATGCATGAGGAGCAGCAACTGCAGATACTCGGCAAGAATTGAGGTTGAGCCGAGCTGCAGGGCAACAATAAAGGCTTTTGATCACGTTGCCGCCTCAGCCATGCGAAATGGCCGGAAAGCGGTGATGTTCGCGGACTATGGAAGAGATTTCGCCAATCTCAGCCTTGCTTTAAAGAGCAGGTTTGAGGTGGATTACGAGGAAGAGCTTAGCAAGGACGAAGTGGTGAGGGAGGTTGTCAATGATGCAATCGATACCGTCTGCGGGGAAATCTACGCCGCAATACCGAGAAGCATATTCGGCGGAATGATGGAGGAGCTATCTGAAATTGGGGAGATTAACGTTTACTCCGAGAACGGAATTGAAAAATACAAGAATCTGTGGGCTTTTGTGTCATCAATCTGCAGGAGAAGGGAGGAGGTTAGCTCAGCACTTGAAATCACGCTTGAATCAGTAGCGAGATGTACGGGCTTGCTGGAGAGAAGAGAGGTTGGAGTTTATGAGTACCTCGCCTACGACAGATAAGCCCGAATGCGGGCTGTGCCAGAGGAGCGAGGGCGGGCTGGAGAAGATAGCCGAAGACCTGCTTTACTCTATTTTCAATCCCTACCACAGAGACTCGGGAGATTTTGACGTCACCGAGCTAATCAAAAAGCACCTGAAGCCTGAGATGGCAAAGGACTTCGAAATGTACTCCTCCGTTTTCAAGGACCTCATGAAGACCTTCGGATTCATGAGCAACCACTGGGTGGAAAAAAACCAGGAGATTAAAGAGGCAAAGCAGAAGGCGTGGGAAGAGCTGAAAGACATGCTAAAAAAGGGCGATATCAGCAAAGATGAGCTCAGCATGAGCCAGGTTGTTGACAACTTCTTCGACGAGGTTGTTGACGAGCTGCAGGAAATGGGATACGTCGAGAAGGTCGAGACCAGGTTTCACAGAAAGATAATTCACTACACCGCCAAAGCTGAGAGCGTTCTGGCTGAGAAAGTTCTCTCTCTGAGCCTTCAAAACCTCGACAAGAGAAGCTACGGAGAGCACGAGACCGAGAAGCTCGGACAGTCGATCTTTTCCAGCGAGAGGATTGTGGACTACGACCCATTCACACACAGCTACGACAACATCGACCTCGTCGAGAGCCTGATTGCCTCCGCGATGAGGGGTGAAATCGAGCTCAACGAAAACGAGATGGTTGCGAGGCAGCCTAAGCACACGGAGAAATGCGTTTACGTGATGCTGATAGACGTGAGCGATTCGATGAGGGGGAGGAAGATCGTTGGGGCGATCGAGGCTGCCCTCTGTCTGAGAAAGGCCATAAGAAGAGCTGGAAGCGGCGATGAGCTGAGGGTGATAGCCTTCAACCACAGGGCGCATGAAATCAAGGAGGGCGAAATTCTCAACCTTGAGGCAAGAGGAAGGACGGACATCGGGCTGGCACTAAAAAGGGCGAGAAAAATACTGAAGGGCAGCTCAGGAACCGGTGTCGTCTTTCTGATTTCAGATGGAGAGCCCACGTCAAGCTACAACCCCTACCTCACACCGTGGAGATGCGCTTTAAAGGAGGCGGAGAAGATGCGCAACGTTGACGCAAGGCTTCAGATCATAATGTTTGGCAAAGAGGGAAGATTCCTCGAGCTATGCAAGAATATGGCCAAACTGAGTGGAAACGCAAACCTTTTCCACTTCTCCGACCCGTTGAACCTGAAAAATTTTGTGGTGAGCCGCTTCCGCTAAGCGAACACTTCCTCCTTAGAATAAACCACAATCCCGTTCTCAGTTATCTCGAACGGATGGATCTTGCTGCTGTGGTTCGTCCCCCTCATTTTGAAGATTTCGATGCTCCTTACTCTCGTGTTCTCTATTCTCGTGTAGTAGAGGACTATCGTCCCCTCCACAACGAAGTTCTCAACTCCGAATCTGCTAATCTTATCTCCACCACCTTCAACGACCTCGCAGGTCAGTATTGAGGTGAGGCCGAGAATTTCCATTGTCGTGGATATCTTCAGTAGCTCAACTCTGAACTTCGCTGGGTCCGAGATCGTAAAGCCGATGGACGTTGTTGAATCCACAACCGCTCTCCTCGCTCCGATCTCGTCCTGAATGGTGATTATCTGGTCAAGGAGAGAGCGGGTATCGAAGGGCCTGACGTCTATGTACCTCTCATCCGATGGCAGGCCGATTTTTGTTGAAGTTGCGTCAACTATTGCAAGCATGTTCTCGTCTTCGTACTTCTCCAAATCCCAGCCGAAGGTCAGAAAGTGCTCTCGAAGGTGCTGGGGTCTTTCTTCTGTTGCAACGAAAACTCCGGGCTCGTTGTACTTCTCTATGCCGTTTACAAGATACTGCATTGCGAAAATTGTTTTGCCGGAACCCGACGGGCCGGAAACAAGGTAACTCCTATCCCTCAACAATCCACCACTGCAAAGTTCATCAAACCCCGGTATCCCAGTGGGCACACGCTCCAGCATAGTTATCACGTCTTTCTATCATAAACCTTAAAGTTTAAATTGTTTACGCATCATCATCTTATCATGAGGAAAGTAACCGTTTCTCTGATAAAAGCGGATGTTGGTAGCGTCGCTGGGCACACAACGGTTCCCGATGAGCTGAAAAAAGCCGCTGAAGAGAATTTGAAAAACGCTGTTGATTCTGGCCTTATTATTGATTTTAGAGTATTCAACGCTGGAGATGACCTCGAACTGCTGATGACCCACGATAAGGGCGTTGACAGCGAAGAGATCCACAGGCTCGCATGGGAGACTTTTGAGAAGGCTGCAGGCATTGCAAAGGAGCTGAAGCTTTACGGTGCGGGACAGGATTTGCTCAAGGATGCCTTCTCGGGCAACGTCAGAGGCTTGGGGCCAGGAGTAGCAGAGATGGAGTTCACAGAAAGAAAGGCGGAGCCAGTAATAGCCTTCATGATGGATAAAACCGAGCCCGGAGCCTTCAACATGCCAATCTTCAGGATGTTCGCTGACCCCTTCAACACCGCTGGTCTGGTTATAGACCCCACAATGCATCAGGGCTTTGTATTCGAGATATGGGATATCAAGGAGAGCAAGAGGGTTTTCATGAGGACTCCTGAGGAGATGTACGACATTCTCGCCCTGATTGGAGGGAAGAGCAGGTTTGTAATCAAGAGAGTCTATCCAAAAGAGGGCGGAAAGCTTCCTGCTGACGAGCCCGTTGCGGTAATCAGCACAGAAAAGCTCTACGAGGTTGCGGGAGAGTATGTTGGTAAGGATGATCCTGTTGCACTGGTGAGGGCTCAGAGCGGGTTGCCTGCAGTTGGAGAGGTTCTTGAGCCCTTCGCCTTCCCCCACCTCGTGAGCGGGTGGATGAGGGGGAGCCACAATGGGCCGATCATGCCAGTGCCCTTCAAATACTCCAAATGCACGCGCTTTGACGGCCCACCTCGCTGTATAGCCGCAGGCTTCCAGCTTGCCAATGGAAAGATTATTGGCCCGGTGGACATGTTCGACGACCCGGCCTTCGACTACACGAGGCAGAAGGCAATGGAGATTGCCGAATACATGCGCCGCCATGGCCCCTTCGAGCCGCACAGACTGCCGAGCGAGGATATGGAGTACACAACCCTCCCCAAAGTTCTTGAAAAGCTGAAGGGGAGGTTCGAAGAAGTCTGATGAAGCACATCTTCTGGCACGGAATGGCCGAGGAGGAGAAAATAGATTACCTACGCAAGTTCAGCGTAGCCGTTGTTGGCAGCAGGATGCTAATGGAAATACTCTGGAGGAGCGGTGTTGGCTGCATCAGGTACATCTCCGACTACGTTTCTCCAGTAGACTCAAGGCTTGACTGCACCATCGACCCCCTTGAGGCAAACAACTACGACGTAGTGCATCCAATGTCTTCAGACTCCTGCGTTATCTCCTACCTTTATCCAGAAAGCGAGTCAGAGCTGAGAAAGCTTCTCAGGGGCATTGACGTGGTTGTTGCGCACAAGAACATCGAGGTGATGGCGGAGATAGCAGAAAAGATAGGTGCGCCTTTCATTCCCGACATCATCACAACTTTTTTGCCGGATGGGGTTAAATTCTGGGAGGTTGAGTATCCGGAGGTGAAGAGAGACCCCATTTCGTACGCTTTGACGTGCAGCATTCAGGCTGGGGAGGTTTTGAGGGTGTTTACAGGCTACCATCTTCCCACAATAGCGCCTGAAGCTTACGTGGTGGATGTCAGAAGTGAGAACTACCTCCGAAAGATTACGCTTAAGGTGAGATGATGGATTACAAGAAGCTGGGACTTAAGGTTGGAATTGAGATTCACCAGCAGCTCGACACAAAGCACAAGCTCTTCTGCCTCTGCCCTACCCTAACGAGGGAGGTTGAGGAGTCTAACTTTGAATTTTTCAGGTATTTGAGGCTGAAGAGGAGCGAAATTGGTGAAGAGGACAGGGCGGCAAAGGAGGAGGTTGAGAGGAGCAGGAGGTTTATTTACAAGTACTATGACACCACATGCCTTGTCGAGGCCGACGAGGAGCCGCCGAGGGAGGTAAACAGAGAGGCTCTGCTTATAGCCATTCAGGTTGCGAAAATGCTGAACATGGAGGTAGTTGATGAAGTGCATGTGATGAGAAAAATTGTCATCGACGGGAGCAACACAACGGGCTTTCAGAGGACGGCTCTGGTGGCATTTGGTGGTTTTCTGGAGGTTGACGGGAAAAGGGTGGGTGTTGCCACCCTCTGCCTTGAAGAGGAAGCGTGCAGGAAAGTTGAGGACGGGGAGGGTTATGCTGTCTACTCCCTCGACAGGCTTGGAATTCCACTGGTTGAGATAGGCACCGAGCCAGACATCGATTCGCCAGAAATGGCAAAGAAGGTTGCAGCGAGGCTCGGGATGATTTTGAGGTCAACGGGAAAGGTTAAGAGGGGCTTGGGGACGATAAGGCAGGATGTAAACATCAGCATAAGGGATGGGGCGAGGGTGGAGATAAAGGGCGTGCAGGAACTCGACATTCTCGACAAGATTGTTGAATACGAGGTTTTGAGGCAGGTCAACCTTCTCAAAATAAGGGAGGAGCTCAAGCAGAGGGGAGCGAGGGTAGAGGAGAAGGTTTTTGATGTCACAGACGTTTTCAGCAACACGAAGTCGAAGATAATCAGAAACAAGACGGTGAAGGCAATTTTGCTGAGAGGTTTTGGAGGAATTGTCGGGAGAGAAATCCAGCCCGGAAGGAGGCTCGGAACGGAGTTCGCAGACATCGCCAAGACCTACGGGCTTGGGGGAGTATTCCACACTGATGAGCTGCCTGCTTACGGGATAAGCGAGGAAGAGGTGAGCAGGCTGAGAGATGCTGTGGGCGCTGAAGACGGCGATGCGGTTGTAATGGCGGCAGGAGATGCGGTGAGAGTTGAGAGGGCCTTGAGAAGGATAATAGAGAGGGCAAAACACTGCCTTGTTGGAGTTCCTGAGGAGACAAGGAAGGCTAACGAGGATGGGACGACCTCTTACCTCCGCCCATTGCCGGGAGCGGCAAGAATGTATCCCGAAACGGATGTGCCTCCCGTCGTTGTGACCGAGGAGATGCTGAACGTGGAGATTCCAGAGCTAATAGAGGAAAGGGCGAGGAGGTACGAGAAGCTCCTGCCAAAGGACCTTGCATGGGAGATTGCAGATTCGCCATATTATAGAGTTTTTGAGGAGTATTCTGAGAAGCTGCAGCCAACGGTTGTTGCGAGGGTGCTTTACCTTGCACCGGCTGCACTGAGGAGAGAAGGAGTAGAAATTGAAAGGCTTGAGGAGAGGCATTACAGGTTAGTTCTCGACATGGTTCTTAGAGGGGACATAGCAAAGGAGGGAGCGGAGGAGGCTTTAAAGCTCCTCTGTCAGAATCCGGAAATGTCTGCTGGGCAGTTGAAGGAGAAAATAGGTGCTGCAGAGGACATCGACGGCTTCATTGCAAAGCTTATTGAGGAAAAGGCCGATTTGATTGCTGAGAGGGGAGAGGGGGCATTTAAGCCTCTCATGGGACTCGTGATGAAAGAGTTCAGGGGCAAGGTCGATGGAAAGGTGGTGGCTGAGAAGCTGAAGAAGGCCCTGAAGAGCGCGCTCTCTCAGTAGTTTTTTAATAACTCATAGTTGAAGGGTATCCGTGGCGATATACGCATTCCCCGAGTTCGACGGAGAAAGCAGAAGAGCGAGCAGAATTTACGCAAGTGCAAGATATCCATCAAGGCAGGAGGGAAACGTCTTCTTCGACTCGGAAGAGGTTCCGAATCTGAAGTATGCGGACGAGATGCCTCTTAAAATCAGAAATTTTTACTCAGTTGTTGCCTTCCGCCCGTCCCACATTTTTCTTTCCAGAGACGTGCTCGGCGGGAGGCCCCTCTACTACGGCAGCGACATGAGCATTTCGTCCTTCAAATCCTACATTGACGGAGAGGTTTACGAGGTGATGCCGGGAGAAGTGGTCAAGATGGACTATACCGGCGAAATTCTGGAAAGGAGAAAGTATGCCTTCGAGGACGTCTTCAGAGTTGGCCGGGAAGACGTTAACGAAATGGCAGACAGAATTCTGAACTCCCTTAGCAGCTACAAGCCGAGAGTTGGGTGCATAGCCTTTTCTGGAGGGGTTGATTCATCCCTGCTCGCCGCTCTTTACGATGCCCCACTCGTTTCTGTAACAGCAAGCGATGCAGAGGAGGAGTGGCTTAAAACCGCCGCAAGAATGCTCGGAAAGGAGATTGAAATACTGAAGGTGGGAGAGAGTGCGATAAGGGAAGTTGTGGATACGGTGAGAAAAACAATAGAGACGGGCGATTTTCTGCAGCTTTCCATAGCCGTTCCGGTTTACCTAACCATGCAGTTCGCCAAATCCCTTGGCTTCACGGAGATCATTTTCGGTCAGGGAGCGGACGAGCTTTTTGGTGGGTACAAAAGGTACGAGGGTCTGAGTGAGCACGAGCTTGAGGACGCCTTGGTGAAGGACTTGAAGTCCATTGGTGAGTCAAATCTCGTGAGGGATTGCAAGCTGGCTTACAAGAACGAGATCAAGCTGGTAACGCCTTACTTGTGCTGGGATGTAATTGATGCGGCCCTGAAAATTCCTCCTGAGTACAAGGTCAGAAGGGAGGGTGGGAAGGTAGTCAGGAAGTACATTCTGAGAAAAATTGCCGAGAAATTCCTTCCGGAGGAGATAGCGTGGAGGGACAAGAAGGCGATTCAGTACTCAACAGGAATAGCGAAAATTCTGAAGAAGTGTCTGTGAACTGCTTCGACGGCTCTTCCTTCTGCGGAAAATGCTGCTACGAGACGGAGATGCCGCTTACAGAAGAGGACATTGCAAGGATAGAAGCTTTGGGCTATTCGCGGAGCGATTTCACGGTTAAAGACGGAGAAATCGTGAGGCTGAGAAACGTAAACGGAAAATGCTTCTTCCTCGATTCCGAAAACAGGTGCAGAATATACCAGCACCGCCCCGAAGGCTGCAGAATCTATCCTGCCGTTTTCGATGGGAGGGATGTCATCGCTGACCGCTTCTGCCCAAAATGGAGGGAGGTTAATGTTGAAAACGTCAGAAAGAGCCTTCTTAAGCTGATTGAGAGGATTTACGGAAAGGAGTTTTTTGAGAAACAATCATAAAGCCAGAGGCGAAGGTTTGGCATGTTCTTCACAGACTGGGAGGGGCCATGGATACTAACGGACTTCGCCCTCGAACTCTGCATGGCGGTGTTCAACAATGCAAGGTTTTTCAGCAACCTCAGCGAGTACGACGACTATTTGGCGTACGAGGTCAGGAGAGAGGGATATGAGGCTGGATACACTCTCAAGCTCCTCACGCCGTTTCTTGCTGCGGCAGGTGTGAAAAACAGAGATGTTGAAAGGATTGCTGAGCTTTCGGCGAAATTCGTGCCCGATGCTGAGAAGGCGATGGCCACGCTGCAGGAAAGGTGGACACCTGTAGTCATCTCAACCTCTTACACGCAATACCTAAGGAGGACGGCGTCAATGATTGGAGTAAGGGGGGAGCTGCACGGTACAGAGGTGGACTTTGACAGCATAGCCGTTCCAGAGGGCTTAAGAGAGGAGCTTCTGAGCATCATTGACGTAATAGCCTCGCTAAGTGGTGAGGAGCTATTCAGAAAACTCGATGAGCTTTTTTCCAGGAGTGAAGTTCGAAAAATTGTTGAATCCGTTAAAGCGGTAGGGGCAGGGGAGAAGGCGAAGATTATGAGGGGTTACTGTGAGTCGAAAGGCATAGACTTTCCCGTGGTCGTGGGGGACAGCATATCAGACTACAAAATGTTTGAGGCTGCGAGGGGCTTAGGAGGAGTGGCCATAGCCTTCAACGGCAACGAGTATGCGCTAAAGCATGCGGATGTTGCGATAATCAGCCCAACCGCCATGAGCGAGGCGAAGGTGATTGAGCTGTTCATGGAAAGGAAGGAGAGGGCGTTTGAAGTGCTTTCAGCAGTAAGCATTCCCGAAACCGAAATATATATAATGGAGAACTCCGATTTTGGCGAAGTTCTCGAAAAGTCGAAGAGGATGAGGGTCAGGCTAAGGGGGCTTGCCGGAGAACTGGGGTAGGTGGTGCGATGAAGGCTGTCGGTATTCTCGGCTCACCGAGAAAGTACGGAAATGCATCCAAAATGCTCGATGCTGCACTGAAGGAGCTCGAAAATAGCGGGTTTGAGGTCGAGAAGGTGCACATTTCCTCGAAAAAAATCAACTACTGCACTGGTTGCGGCACATGCCTGGCAAAGGGGGAGTGCGTGCAGAGAGACGACATGGACGAGTTGAAAAGGCTTGTTGAGGAGAGCGATGCTGTAATCCTTGCCTCTCCTGTTTATTATCTCAACGTAACAGCACAGATGAAGACCTTTATCGACAGAATGCTCCCCTACGGCCACAGGCCGACACTCAAGGGCAAGTACGGGGGGAGCATCGTTGTCTATGCAGGAGTTGGAAAACCCGAAGAGGTTGCGGGCTACATGAACAGGGTGCTAAAGGCTTGGGGGATAGTGCCAGTTGGCTACGCAGTGGGATTCGGCGTGATTCCGGGAGAGGTTGGAGATGAGGACTTGAAGAAGGCTTCCCAGCTCGGCTCTAAAATCGCCGAGGCTTTTGAGAGCAAATACAGAATGGAGCCGAGCGATGAGGATTTGGAGCTTCAAAAACAGCTTTTGACTCTGATAAAGAACTACGGACACCTGATGAAGGCAGACTACGAGTTCTGGAAGGAAAAAGGATTTATTTAATTATTATTTTGTTCCCCTCAAACTTCACAACCTTCCCCAAAAAGGTGTTTATCACGTAAGCGTTGCTCTTCTGATGCATTGTAACCTCGCTTGTGGTGTACTCTGTCCTACCTCTGGCCATCGCCGCAAAGGGCATAACCTGGTCGGCGAGGTGGGCATCAAAAGCCGCGTCCGACATGAGCTCTCTGTAGAGACTCTCCGCAGCCTCCTGGCCAACAACTTCTGCCCTCTTCCCCCTCTCCCCCAGAGCACTACCCCCCTTGTATCCGCTCCACAGAACTATCCCGCTTCCCGTGGATAGCCCCTTAAGCACCTCTGTTCTTATCTCCGCCCTTATCCCCCTCTCCTCCAAGAAGTTCCTGGCGGAGCTTGCCTGCCTCTCTGCAACATGCCCTGGAAGGTTTTGGCAGTGGCTTACGCCCCTCACAATTTCGTCAATCCTTTCGTAAACCACCCCTTTCATCTCCGCTGGCCTTACCGTCAGCCTCACCATTCCCCCGCCTTTGGGGTAGTAGCCCCTTTTCAGAACTTCAAGCTCGCACTCAGCCCCCATCTCCCTCAAAGCCCTCAGGGTAACGTTTTTGAAGTAATCAACAGGCGGGGCCCACGCAACGTCCGTCCCGCCTGTGACGGTGAGAGTGCTATCTCTGTCGGCAAACAGAAGCGGGAGAAGCACTGTCTGGAAGATAAGCGTAACGCTCCCCGCCGTCCCAATATCAACTCTGAAATTTCCTCCCCTCACACTGCCTGGATTGAAAACGATTTCAGTTGAGCCGATGCGAAGCCCCTCCACCTCGGCATTGCTGATGATTTTCGCCGCCTCAATCCCCTTAAGGTGCTGTGCCGCCAGTCCGGGCTTGGGACGGTTGGCCCTGATGTTTCTAATCCTCACAGCCTTTCCTGTAACGCACGAAAGGGCAACGGCCGTTCTAAGTATCTGCCCTCCACCTTCCCCGAAACTCCCGTCTATCTCAATCACAGAGTTTAGTTGGAGTGCAGGCAAAAAAGGTTATTCTTCCTCCTCCCGCTCCTCTTTGTAAGTAACGTACTGTGTGATGATTCCGGTCAGCACAAGCGTAAACCAGAGAAGGTCAAAGTATGCGTTTGAGAATATCGCGTCAAAGACCTTCTTTGGGTCGTTCAGAATGTCGTAAATATGTGTACCTGTTATCCCCATGTGCACGGCTAAGGCGATCGCTGAGGCACCGATGACAGAGGTGATCAGCACAGTTAGCGGCTTCTCAATAAACAGGTTTATCAGCGCGAACAATGCTGCAAGCACGAAGGCGTAAACCTGATACTCCGGGAGAAGATAAACTCCTACGAAGTAACCAAAGGCCGCACCTGTCACAATAAGCCCAAGCTCATCGATGAGGGCGAACAGCAACGCTCCCACAATAGCCGATGCAAGTATAACTATAAGGGCATTTTCGTAGTAGTTTATAGTGATGTAGATGCCCACAAGCTGACCGATAAAAAGTCCTATCACTGCAGAGTAAACTCTGAAAATCTTGTATCCGATAAAGCAGAGTATCAGGCCTATAACAACCAGAGATGTCAGAACCGCAGCCTGACTGGTGAGCAGTTCTGCAAGTTCGATTGGTTGCATGGCATCAGTACAACTGTAAGTTTATAAACTTTGGCAAATCACATTCACGCTTTCCCTCTGGATTCTCCATGTATGATTGCGGATGCTACTAAATGGGATATTCGAACGGGTTCGGGCATGTTTCCCTTGATCAGAGATGCTTTAACAAGCTTTTCAGCTTCTGAAGGTGTCAGGCCAGCGGTTTGAATGTAAATATCTCCAATTCTGTGAATTTCACCCGCAACCTCGACAATCTTCCTTCTTAGCTCATAATTTTCGAGATTCCTCATTGCGGAATCGAACTCCTCCATGTCGGGCTTTCTGCGCATTACGACAACAACCGGGATTTTAGTTTCTCTGTAAACCCGCTGAATGTCAACGAGGTTGAAGCCACCAAGCGTTATTCCCGGCAGAAAAATGCACTTGATTTGCTCCCTGAACTTCGACCTTCTCACCATTGAAATCAGCTTGTCCGTAGCATCAAGCCCGTCTATATCTATTTCAGTGTAAAGGAAGCCCTCCACGTAACCGCCACAGGTAACGCATCCTACAACGCAGCATTTTCTGTCGTCAAAGCTGTCATCGATGCCAAGAAACCTCCACTTTTTCATAAAGCTTATTGGCAATGTGCATTATTAAGCCTATGGATGACGTCGTTAAGTTCATTCACGAGGTTGGTTCGCTCAAGCTGACTCCGAGATCGGGCTGGCTGAAGCTCGGTATAAGGCTGCCGGAAAGCGTCGCGGAGCACAGCTTCAGAGCGGCAATCATAGCCTTCATCCTCGCATTAAAAAGCGGTGAGAGCGTCGAGAAGGCCTGCAAGGCAGCAACCGCCGCCCTTTTCCACGACCTGCACGAGGCGAGGACGATGGACTTGCACAAAATAGCCCGGCGATACGTTAGCTGCGATGAAGAAGGAGCAAGGGAGGAGCAGCTCTCCTGGATGGAATCCAAGCCCGATTTTTCGGACGTTGAAGTTTACGTTAGCGATGCGGACAAGCTTGAGCTTGCGTTTCAGGGAGTAGAGTACTCGCAGCAGGTAAGCTACGCGATAAGGTTTGCCGAGAACGTGGAGCTCAAAACTGATGCAGCGAAGGAGATTTACAGAGTGCTCATGGAGAGGAAAAATCCGGTATGGTGGAGATGAAGTTTCTGACCGACAGAATGCTCGGAAGGCTGACGCGGTGGCTGAGAATCTCAGGCTACGATACTGTAAGCGTTTCCGAGCTTGAATTTGATGAAGAGGAAGATGAGTTCATGCTGAGGAACTTGAGGGATAGGATTCTGCTCACCAAGGATAGGGAGCTCTACAGAAAAAGCGTTAAGGAGGGGAGAAAAGCCATTCTGATAAGGTCTGACTCCTTAGAGGGGCAGATGAGGGAGCTGATGGAGAGAGGTGTGAAGTTCCAGATTGTCATGGACAGGTGCAGCCTCTGCAACACTCCGCTGAGAAAGCCGAGCAGGGAGGAGGCAATGGAGGTCATTGAGAGGGAAAAGCTGTCCGAAGACATGCTCGAATTTGAACTCTGGTACTGCGAGAAGTGCAGAAAGCTCTACTGGATGGGGGGACACTGGAAGAACATGACGAGGTTCTTAAGAAAATTTGAAAGTTAATTACCTTCCTTTCCTCTCCTTGGATTTCGGCCTCAGTCCCTTGTAGCCGCACTTCCTGCAAACCCTGGCCTTCATTGGGTTCCGAGCGTTGCATCTCATGCAGATTTTCACGTTGAAAAGCCTTGCTTCCGCCTCCGGGAATCGTGCCATGTTTCATGCAGCGTTTAGCGTTATTTAAACTTTATTGGAGAAAGGTTTATGAGCAGAAAAAATCACGATATATATGTATCTTCTCAAAGTCAGGGTGGACCAGCATCGGTGCTCCCTTGCTGTCGCAACCAAAAGGTGCCCGGTACGGGCTGAAATAATCTCTTACATACTCCTGAATGACGAGGATGCTCTCTTTCTGGTTAAAGTTGTTGACGCCGAAAATGTTACAGACTACATAAAGGAGGTTGAGAGACATCCGAACACGAAGTTTGTTCAGATTCTTGAGAAGACCCCAATAGAGGCGAGCTTTATCGCAGTTGTAAGCGATACAACAGGTATTAAAGCTTTTGAGAGCTCATACTGCTTTATAAAAACTCCGATACTCGTTGAAGACGGAAGCAAGATTTACGAAATCATAGTTCCGAGCACGAGCTACCTTCCGAAGGCGTACGAGAACCTGAACAAGGTTGGAAACTGGAAGGTGATCGAGATAAAAAGCATAGGAGAGAGGAAAGCAGGCCTAACAGAGGCGCAGAGGAGGGCTTTAAAAATCGCCTACGACCTCGGATACTTCTCGGAAAAAAGGGATGTGACAATTAACGACATCGCGATGGCTCTGGGAGTTGCGAAGAGCACTGCACACAAGCACCTTAAAATTGCGATTTCAAAGCTCGTAGAGAGGTACATTCAGGAAAAGGAGCTCGAAAAGTCGGTAGAATTGTTTTAAATGATAATGATTTAATTATGACCCGGTGGACATGTCCGCGATTTTTACCCTACCATTTGTCGTTCAATTCTTTGGAGATGTCCATCCCGCCGGGCTTACATGTACGCCAAAACAGTGATGGTCGATTATGACAATTATACCTCATGGCAGAGGAAGTAATTGAGAAAATGGTTAAGGAAGCCATGGCCGCCCAGTGGGCGGATGTGAATGTGATTAAGGAGAAGAGAGGAAAAGAGTTCGTCATAGACGACGTGAAGCCCTACGTAGATGCAGTAAACCAGATGAAGGCAGTTGGAAATCAAAGCAAGGCAGTTATAAGGCTGCATGTTGACAGCGTAAACGCGCACTACGAAATTCTTAGGAGTCTCACGAAGACAGTAAGGCCAGAGGACGACCCCTTCGTGGAGCACTACCAGACCCCAGCCATCATGGAGATTCTGTATGAGGAGGACGAGAGCTTTAGGAAGAGCGTTGAAAAGTTCATCGAGGGAATTGAGAAAGCCGAGGCTCTGATTGGTCTTGAGGTGGTTAGGAGATACGGAGGCTTTTACGGCCCGACTTGTGTTGTTGACTTTGCCCTTATTCCGGGAAGCACGAGCAACATCGTGAACAGGATTTTGAAGACGGTTGACATTCCCAAGGAGCACGCTCAGGCAATTCTTGCCTCAAAATCATGGGGCATGAACACTTCCTACGGCTTTGGTGAGGTGTTTGCGAAGGAGATTGAAAACGGTGCAACGCTGAGCGATGCCATTAAGAAGGAAATTGAGATGATAAAGCTCGTATACGACCAGCCAACTGAGGCACAGGCCAAGCTTATGGACGAGCACGGCCACCAGAGCTTTGACGTGAGAAAGTACATGTCTGAGTACAAGAGCAGAATGAAGGGGGCGGTAAAGGAGGCAATGGATGACGGCGTGCACTACGGGAACATTGTAACCGTGCCAGCATACTGTGTAGGAGATGCAGCCCACCACATTGCCCAATCAACCTTCAACATGTGCAAGGACGACGTTGTTATGGCAGTCATCGAGGCAACGAGCGCGGTGATGGACTCAACGCTGAATGCAAACCTTGACAAGTTCAAGAGCGAATACCAGCCCCTCAGCGTCGCTACGGGTGCGGGAGCGGTAGCGGTAGAGTACATCCTTGAGCTTGATGGGTTCAACGCACCCATGATTGTTGATTTGCTGACTAAGAGGTTCCACAACTACGTCCAGCTTTACCCGACGAGGGGTGGTGCTGCAGAGCTTCACAACCACGACTTCATGGACATGATTTACAGAGGATGGAAGTATCTCGATAAGGCGAGAAGGGACAGAAATGGTGTTGAAACGAAGCTTGTTCCGAAGGTTGGCGGATTCGAGGTTAACCTCGACCCGATACACGAGAACGAAGTGCTCATGAACCCGCAGCGCTATGCTTATCCGGGATGCGCAATAAGCGTGAGGTTCTCCGCCCTGATGAGGCTCGCAGACTACCCGTGTCTGCTGACGAGCGAGCCCGTCACTGCGACGATGATGACCAACATCATAGCTCTGCACAAGGAGAGTCCAGCATCACCCGCAAGGGTCTGCAAGGACTGCGCAACAGCAGCGCTTGTTGACTTCAGACATGCGTACTGCCAGTGGAAAGAGGCAGTTTAATCTATTTTTTTTATTTTTAGGTGATGAAAATGAAGTGCTACATCTGCAAGGAGCAGGGTAAGGATACTGATGCCGTTGCCATCTGCATAGTCTGCGGGATGGGAGTCTGCATGGAGCATCTTGTGAGAGAAGAGGTTCCTCTCTGGAAGGGAGACTATCCCTTCCCCGCAAGGAAGATGAAGAAGACCGTGCCGAGAATTCTGTGTGTTATCTGCCATGAAGCTTACCAGGAGGAGTGACTATGACTCTTGCCAAGCGCTTTACCGCTGAGGTTGTTGGAACCTTTATCCTTGTCTTCTTTGGCCCTGGTGCGGCAGTAATTACGCTGATGATTGCAAATGGGGCAGATAAGCCCAACGAGTTCAACATCGGCATTGGAGCTCTCGGCGGTCTTGGAGACTGGTTCGCCATAGGAATGGCCTTCGCTCTGGCGATTGCAGCAGTCATCTACTCTCTCGGAAGAATCAGCGGTGCTCACATCAATCCGGCAGTGACGATAGCTCTGTGGAGCATCGGGAGGTTTCCGGGGAGAGAGGTGGTTCCATACATAGTGGCACAGTTTATTGGTGCAGCACTTGGAAGCCTGCTGTTCCTCGCCTGTGTGGGGCCTGCAGCAGCAACGGTTGGAGGCCTGGGAGCGACTGCACCATTTCCGGGAATAGGCTACGGACAGGCGATACTGACGGAAGCTATCGGAACTTTCCTGCTGATGCTGGTTATAATGGGAGTTGCGGTTGACGAGCGCGCCCCTCCGGGATTTGCCGGGCTTGTCATAGGTCTGACGGTTGGAGGAATCATCACGACCATCGGTAACATTACGGGCTCATCGCTCAACCCCGCGAGAACCTTCGGGCCATACCTTGGAGACTCGCTGATGGGGATAAACCTCTGGCAGTACTTCCCGATTTACGTCATCGGGCCGATTGTTGGTGCTGTAGCTGCGGCATGGCTGTACAACTATCTGGCCAAAGAGTAACCTATTTTTTTATAAGTAAGTCCATAAGCCTTAAACCATCCACAAGGCCGAATTTTCCCCTTCTGCAGCTTTTTTCCGTGTAAACCTTAACCTCATCTCTCCCCCTGCCGTATAAAGTAAAGGGGACTGGTTCAGCAACGTGCGTTTTCACCTTAACTGGAGTGGGATGGTCTGGGAGGAGCAGTATTCTTGTCTCATCCAGATCAACTTTGTTCAGCAGCTTTCCAACAATTTTGCTGTCGTAAAGCTCAATCGCCCTAACCTTCAGCTCAGCATCGCCCTCGTGTCCGACCTCATCAATACCCTCTGTGTGCAGTACAACGAAATCATGCTCCTCCAGTGCTCTCGCAGTCTCCCTCACAAGCCCCCTGTAGTTGGTGTCGATGTAGCCGGTAATTCCCTCAACCTGCACGACTTCCATGCCCATGCCCCTTGCTATGCCCTCAAGGAGGTCAACCTCCGTAATCATCGCTCCCCTCAGCCCGTATCTCTGCCCGAAGTTCGGGAAGGATGGCATCCTCCCCCCACCCCACGGCCATATCATGTTGGCCTTATCGGTAATTTCTGGCAAAATCTCTGCCGACCAGCCCATCAACTCTTTAAGAAGCTCTGCAAGCTCTCCACCGGAGGGCAGGTGCTTATCAATCTCCTTACCGGTTATGTCGTGCGGCGGAAAGGTTTTTACGTCATCCCTGAAATCTTTGTTTATAACCAGCAGGTTTCTGTAGCTTTTGCCGGCGTAGAACTTCACGAAGTCGTAGGGCTTTGCCCTGTTAAGCTCCTCAATAACTTTTCTCGCCTCCTCATCGCTTATTCTCCCGCCTGAGTAGTCCACCATCACTCCATCCTCAACCTTCACGAGGTTACAGCGAAAGACAAGCTTCCCCTTCACTCCTCTCGCCAGAGCCTCAATAGGCCCCCTTCCCGTGTAATGCTTTCTCACATCAACTCCCAGAATTGTGAGGTTGGCAACATCGCTTCCCGGCTCAAAGCCGTCCGGGACGGTTTTTGCTATCCCGCAAGCCCCCTCCTTGGCGAGGAAGTCCATGTTCTCAGTCTCAGCAACCTCAAGGGGGGTTCTGCCGTCAAGCTCCTCCACCTCCCAGTCGGCCATTCCGTCCGGAATCAGCAGCAGATACTTCATAGCAGCTCTCCTGTATCAAAAAAAGCTGACAAATCAATCTCGAAGGCTGAGACGGGCATTGTAAGCTCAAAGCCTTCAAGGACCTCAGGATGTACCTCCCCGAAAACTCCAACAGCTTTACCATCAACAACTATCTCGGCCCTCCTGCCGTCGATGAAGGCTTCATCGTCCGACTCCCTTACCTCCCATGTCAAATCAAGCTCCCTCATCACCGCCTGAACGTAGCTCCTGATTTCGGAAAAGTTCGCTCTTGAGTGGGTGATGCATGCTGCCAAATGCAGCCTGTTCTTCGAGTTTACAACAACATCTCCCACCTCAAACACCATCTGGGGCATTTCGTGGTGCTTGTTGTAGGAGAGAAGCTCAAGAAGCTTTGGCAGTAGGGATGTTCGCAGAATTGTGTGCTCAGTCGTGAGTGGGTGCATAACAGGCACGTAGTCCTTCCACGGCTCGCCCTTCCTCCTCATCTTTTCGTACATCACCGCCTCATTGGTTAAGGTGAAGGTTATAACCTCGGTAAATCCAAGGCCAATCATTATTTCCTTTGCGAGGCTCCTGATGTCGTTCCACGGATGAGTTCTGCCGAAGGTGAGCGTTGGAGGGATTTCTGGGGTTATGTTCTCGTATCCGTAGCCTATGGCAACATCCTCAATAACATCCCACTCGTGCATTATGTCCGCCCTGTAGGGAGGGATTCCCACCTTCAGCTTCTCCCCCTCAATTTCGCACGAAAAACGCATCTTTTCGAGGGACTCTTTTATTTCTTCTGCAGATAAGCTCAGACCGAGAAGGGAGTTCACCTCATCAACGTCAACTTCCATGAATCTGACGTCAAGATTTGGCGTAAGCTCAACGTGGTCGGGATAAACGACCTCAACACTTTCAATTCTGCCACCTCTGTCTGCGAGCATGCAGGCAAGTATGGCAATGGCCCTGTCAACGTTCTCGTCGAAGCCTGTAACGTCGATAAATAGGTCTGTAGTCTCTTCGGTCACTCTGGTCTTCTCAGCGTTTATTATCGGAGGGAAGGAGATTACTTCATCCTTAGAGTCAACAATCATGGGATAGCTGTCCTTCCCTTCGAGTATGAAAGCGTATGCCTTTCCCTTGGGATGCTCCTCCAGAATCTCCGCAACCGTCATTTCTCTGTCAAAGTCAAGGGGAACAAAGGAGAAGTTCGCATCAACAGCTTTGTAGCGGAGGGGGAAGTAAACCTTGCTCAAATCATGAACTCCGATGGCCATCTTTCTCCTGTTCCTCCCTATTGTCCAGTGCAGGTCCTCCTGAACCTCCATGAGGCTTCTGATGACCTCATCAGTCATCCTGATGCCCTTAACAACACAGCCAACAATTCTCGGCCTCACCGCAAGAACGCTCTCCTCAACTGTAATCTTCCACTCTCCTTTGACTGCAGAGTAGCTTTTCAGCCCCTTCTCTATGCCGAGGAAGCCCCTCAAAGCCCTCGCAACGCCCTCGACGCTGTACAAATCAGGGCGGTTGGGAAAGAACTCAACATCAACGTGGTCATCCTCAACTCTCTCGATATCGCATCCAAGCATGGGGAGGCGGGAAAGAATGGTATCCCTGTCAGCCCCAACGAGCCTTTCGAGTTCATCCCAGTAAAGCGTGACAACTGGCATTGGATTTTGCTTGAAGTTGAGGTTAAAATTTTTTAGGTTGGGTGATGCGCTAAATACTTCAAGACAGGCCTTTTAGCGGTAAATTTTTATCGGCCCAACCAGAACAACATCAATGGAAAAAAGCATTCAGGATACTATTCACGGTGTAATTAAGCTGGAGGACTGGATGGTTGAGATTGTTGACACTCCTCAGTTCCAGCGTCTGAGGAGAATCAACCAGCTCGGCTTTGCCAACCTCGTTTATCCCGGAGCCAACCACACCAGATTTGAGCACAGTCTCGGCGTGATGCACGTCACAAGGATCCTTCAGGAGAGAATGGGTTTTGATGATGTCGTTGTTGCTGCAGCGCTGCTTCATGATGTTGGCCATGCACCCTTTTCTCACGGGAGCGAGAGACTCCTCGAAAAGTACGCATCCTACAACCACGAGACGATTTCGAAGGTGGTAAGGGGAGAGTTGAAAGATGTGCTGAAAAACCTTGGATTCAGGATTTCGGAGATTGAGGCAATTGTGACTGGAAAGAGAAGATCCGTTGTCAACGGAGAGATTGATGCTGACAGGATGGATTACCTCGTCAGGGATTCTCACTACACGGGTGTTGCATACGGGGTCTTCGACATCTACCGCCTCATTGACAAGATAAAGTTCGATGGCGCTGTTGTCATCGAGCAGGGGGGTGTTAAGGCTGCAGAAAGCCTTCTCATATCAAGGTTTCTCATGTATCCGACGGTTTACTTCCACCACGTTTGCAGAATAGCGAGGAAGATGTACGAGAGGGCGATGGAGAGAATAATCGAGGCCGGCTTTGAGGCCGAGAATCTTCTGGAAATGGATGACGTTGACGCGATGATGCTTCTGAAGGAAAAGGAAAGGGAGACATACGACAGACTGAACAACAGGAGGCTGTTTAAGAGGGCCATTTACGTTTCCCGGAGGTCTCTGGATTTCAGGGAGGTGATGAGGACAAGCGAGAGAAGGGCTGAGAGGGAGGTTGCGGAAATGGCCGGAGTAGATGAGAGGTACGTCATCGTCGACATCCCTCCCGTGGAGGAGATGAGGGAGTCGGGAGTTATGGTGGACACTGAGAGTGGGCTGAAGCCGCTTGAAGAGGTTTCCCCCCTCGTTAAGGCGTTGAAGGATGCGGCGGTAGAAAACTGGAGACTTGGTGTTTACACGGACAGGAGATTCGTTGATAAAGTTGGAAAGGCGGCAGCAGACTATTTTGGTATAGAAAAGGTCGTGCAGAAGTCGCTTGACGAGATTTTTCCGCAGTAGCCAAAGCTTTATCTTGTTAGGCGATTAGTCTATTTATGATTGGATTAATCGGCGGAATGAGCTGGGAGTCGACGGTCGAATACTACCGAATCATGAACGAAATGGTCAAAGAAAAGCTCGGGGGCTGGAACTCCGCCGAAGTACTCCTTTACTCCGTGAACTTTGAGGAAATCGTCAGTTTGCAGAAGGCAGGCGAGTGGGACAGGCTCGGAGAAATTCTTGGAGATATTGCGGTGAAGCTTGAGAATGCCGGAGCTAAGGCAGTTCTAATCTGCACGAACACTATGCACAAGGTTGCTGATGCTGTGGAGAAAAGAATCGGCATTCCGCTGATAAACATAATCGATGTGACTGCTGAAGCTTTGAAGGGGGATGGTGTCAAAAAAGCCGGGCTGCTTGGCACGAAGTTCACGATGGAGGATGGATTTTATCAGGAAAGGATGAAAAAGCACGGGATTGAAGTAATTGTCCCCGAAAAGGAGGAGGACAGAAATGCGATTCACAGCATCATCTTTGACGAACTCTGCCTCGGAATAATAAGGGAGGAGTCGGAGAGAAGGCTTAGAAAAATTGTAGATGAACTTAAGGAGAGGGGTGCTGAGGGAATAATTTTAGGATGCACCGAACTCCCGCTAATCCTCAGGGATGAGGAGTTTTACAACACCACAAAACTGCACGCCGAAGCTGCGGTTCAGCTTCTGCTCGAAGGGTAGAGTATTGGTAGCACAGCAAACTTTTTAACATTCAAAGCAGAATTGCATTATGCAGGAACCGCCAGTGTACCCTCCCCCATACAAACCGCCCGAAATGAAGGTATTCTACTTCCTCGCCTTCGTATTTGGTTTGGTTATCGTCATTTCGCTTTCGATCTACTATTACACCGAAATGCTGTGGTTTGAGTCCGTTGGCTACGAAAACGTCTTCCTAACCTACCTGAAACACTCGCTTGGCTTCTTCTTCCTCGAGTTCATTATTTTCTTTGTTCCCCTGTTCCTCACAAATGTTGCCGTAAGAAAGGTCACACTTGAGTTCCACGGCGAGCCGCTGAAAATCCCCCACCTTGCCGATTTTGGAATTGCATTCTTTGCAGCGCTCACGGTTAAGAACTACTGGAGCAGCATGCTTTTCTACTTTAACTCATCCAATTTTGGAGTAAGCGATCCAATTTTCGGGATAGATGCGGCCTTCTACACCTTCCAGCTTCCGTTTCTGAAGATAGTTATCGGGTCTCTGCTTGCAGCTTTGCTGATTTCTTTGGCCATAGCCGCCTTTGCTTACATGTACGCCTTCAGGTGGGTTAAAAGCCTGGAGGAGTTTAAGGAAATCTTTCCGGGGAGCGGGTTCATGCACTTCTCCGCTCTTCTCTTTGCATCATTCCTTTTGTCCGCTGCTCTGATATACCTCTCAAGGTTCGAGATCGTTCATTCGGAGCACGGCTTGATTAGCGGGGCAAGCTACGTTGACGTAAACATTCTGTCCCCCTCCCTTATGTTTCTCTCTGCAATCGTTCTGCTTTCCGGAATTTTTGCCGCCTACATCGTTGCGAGAAGAAGAGTTGAAAGAGTGTTTCAGATAGTGGGTGTGCTTTTTGTAATCGCCATTTTGCTGACATTCGTTGCCCCCTTCTTCGTTCAGAAGTTCGTCGTTGAGCCGTCCGAGCTGAGCTACGAGGGGAGATATATAGCCTACAGCATAAACTACACTCTCTTCGCCTACAATCTGCATGATGTCAAGCTGCAGAAATTCGATTACTGGGATGTGGTTAACTACAACGACATCCTCGAGGCTAAGGACACGATAGACAACATCAGAATCTGGGACCACAGGCCTATCAGAGACGTTTTCAGGCAGCTGCAGCAGATCAGAACGTACTACGTCATTCAGGACGTTGACGTGGACAGATACAGGATTAACGACAGCTACGTTCAGCTTTTGCTTGCTGCAAGAGAACTGTCAACAGAAAACCTGCCGTCAAGAGCCCAGACGTGGCTGAACAAGCATCTGATTTACACCCACGGTTACGGAATCGTCGCATCGCCCGTCAACAAAGTCTCAAAGGAGGGCTTGCCGGAGTTCTACATCTACGACATTCCGCCTGAGGGCTTAATCAAAATTGAGAGGCCGGAAATCTACTACGGCGAGCTTACAGACGACTACGTGGTGGTGAACACGCTTCAGGAGGAGTTTGACTATCCCAAGGGGGACGTGAACTTCTTCACCAAATATGCTGGCGATGGGGGGATAAAGCTGGATTACTTCAGGAAAGTGCTTTTCTCCTTCAGATTTGGGGACATAAACCTGATTCTCAGTAACTACATCACCGACGAAAGCAGGCTGATGATGCACCGCGATATTGTTGAAAGGGTCTCAACCATAATGCCATTCTTCGTTTACGATGACGACCCTTATGTCGCAGTTATCGACGGCGAAATCTGGTGGATAATCGACGCCTACTCTGTTCTTCAGAACTTCCCTTACTCTGCTGAGGTCAGGGGGTTCAACTACATGCAGAATCCCGTCAAAGTGTTTGTAAACGCCTACAACGGAAGCGTTAGATTCTACGTCGTGCAGGAAGATGCGTACGTGAGAGCACTCGAAAAAGCCTTGCCCGGAGTCTTTTTGAAGGATATGCCGGAGGAGTTCAGGAAGCACATCAGGTATCCGAGGGACTACTTCGAGGTGCAGGCGCACATTTACTCCACCTACCACATGAAGGACGTGACGGCTTTCTACAACAGGGAAGACGTCTGGGCTGTTGCCAAGGAGAAGTACGAGGATGATGTCATAGAGGTTGAACCCTACTACGTTACTCTGGCCATCGAAGATAAGCCGGAGTTCATACTGATGCTCCCCATGACGCCGGTGAACAGGGACAACATGATTGCGTGGATGGCTGCAAGGTGCGATGAGAAGTACGGAGAGCTGATTATATACGAGTTTCCGAAAGGAGAGCTGATTTACGGACCGATGCAGATTGAGGCGAGAATTGACCAGGATTCGGAGCTGTCAAAGCTCTTCACCCTCTGGAACCAGGCAGGTTCGAGGGTGATAAGGGGCAACCTGCTCGTGGTGCCCATAAACCATTCAGTGCTTTACGTGGAGCCTGTGTATCTTAGAGGGGAGTCTGCGAAAATCCCGGAACTCAGGCTGGTTATCGTTGTTCAGGATGAGGAGCTTGCAACGGGAACGAACCTTTACGAAGCTTTGGAGAATCTGTTTAAGGGAGAAAAACCAGCTGAAAAGCCAGCAACACCTGAAAAACCGTCTGAGACTGTGGAGGAGAAGCTGGAGATTCTAAGGGAGTACTACAGCAAGCTCGTCGATGCCGCAAAGAACGGGGACTGGGAAACCTTCGGAGAGATGCTGAAAAAGATTGGAGAGGTGCTGGGATACGAGGGAGAATAGCTGTCCAAATTCAACTGCGGGCTCGGAAAATCTCACGATACTCTGTCACTCAGCTTCAAAGCTTCCCGGATAGTCTATTTCACACTCCATCAGGGCTATTCGTTTTGTCAAGTTATTCTGCTGGCAACGCTTCAAGACTTCGTGGATTCGTTTTCTGCAATATCTCAATATCAAACTCATGAAAAACCTTATTAGCCTCTTGTTATTTATTTGCGTATGGAGTGGTACTGGATAGGATTGCTTATAGTGGTGGTTCTGTTTCTCCTCTCCGCTGTAAGAATAGTCAAGGAGTACGAGAGGGGAGTTATATTCAGGCTCGGAAGGCTTGTGGGGGCGAGGGGGCCGGGACTGTTCTTTATAATCCCGATTCTCGAAAACATGGTTGTCGTTGACCTCAGAACTGTAACGTACGATGTGCCATCGCAGGAGGTTGTTACAAAGGACAACGTGACGGTTAAGGTTAATGCGGTGGTTTACTATAGAGTCGTTGATCCAGCAAAGGCCGTGACGGAGGTTTTTGACTACCAGTACGCCACCGCCCAGCTTGCCCAAACCACGCTCAGAAGCATAATTGGTCAGGCAGAGCTGGATGAGGTGCTTTCGGAGAGGGATAAGCTCAACGTGAAGCTTCAGCAGATTATTGACGAGGAGACGAATCCGTGGGGCATTAAAGTGACCGCTGTGGAGATAAAGGACGTTGAACTGCCAGAGGAGATGCGCAGGATAATGGCGATGCAGGCTGAAGCTGAGAGAGAAAGGAGGTCGAAGATTATAAGGGCTGAGGGTGAGTATCAGGCTGCAATGAAGCTGAGGGAAGCTGCTGACGTGCTTGCCCAGAGTGAAGGGGCGATTTTGCTGAGGTATCTGCAAACTTTAAACGAGATTTCTGCGGAGCAGAACACGACCATCGTGATGCCCATTCCTGTGGAGCTTCTGAAGTTCTTCGTGGAGAAAGCTAAAAGTTAAAAGCCCTTCCTCTTTTTTTGATTCATGAAAATAATTCCGTGTCCGTCTTCTCCGCTGCTGGCGAGGAGGGTTGCTGAAGCCGCAGGAATTGAGATTGGAGGGGCGGTTTTCAAAAAATTTCCCGATGGAGAGCTTTACGTGAGGGTGATGGAGAAAGAAGGGGTGGTTGTGGGAAGCATAAACTCCAATGAAGACCTCATTGCCCTAATCTTCGCCTTGGATGTTCTGGAAAATGCCAAGGCTGTGGTTCCATACATGGGCTACGCAAGGCAGGACAAGGTGTTTCAGGAAGGAGAAGCTGTGAGCATTAAAATTGTGGCTGAGATGCTGGAAAGCAGGGCTGACGAAGTTGTTACTGTAAACATCCACAGCAGCGATGCGGCATCGCACTTCAGCAAGCTGAAGAACCTCGATGCAATGCCCTTGGTTGGTGAGTACTTTGCAGGGAAGGATGTTGTTATGATTTCCCCCGATAAAGGCTCGATGGAGAGAGTAAAGACTGCTGCAAAGCATGCAGGATGTGAGTGGGACTACATGGAGAAGCGCAGGATTGACGCCACAACTGTCGAAATCACTCCCAAGACAATCGACGTTGAGGGAAGAGACGTTGTCATTGTGGACGACATAATCTCCACTGGCGGCACAGTTGCTGAGGCTGCGAGAATTCTTTACGGTCTTGGAGCTAAAAGCGTCAGTGCGGCATGCGTTCACGCAGTTCTGGCTGAGAATGCTGCAATAAAGCTCTTCAATGCCGGAATTAAGGACATCATCGCTACCGACACTGTTGAGTGTGCCTTCAGCAGGATAAGCGTTGCTGAGCTTATAGCGGAGAATATCTGAAAAACTTTTATGCCTACCTGAATTTGGATTGGAGATGAAGAAAAGGGTCGTGGCTACAGGGACTTTCGACATAATCCATCCGGGACACATAACCTTCCTCAGAGAGGCGAAGAAGCTGGGAGATGAGCTCATCGTGATTGTGGCGAGGGAGAAGAATGTCAGACATAAGCCAAAGCCTGTTGTGCCTGAAGAGCAGCGCAGGAGGGTTGTTGAGGCGATAAAGTATGTTGACAAAGCAATTCTCGGCGATGAGGATGACATGTTCAGGCCTATAATGGAGCTGAAGCCCGACGTTATTGTTCTGGGCCACGACCAGCATTTTGATGAGGATTGGCTTAAGGAGGAATTGCGGAAGAGGAATTTGAACTGTGAGGTTGTCAGGATTAGGGTTAAGGAGGATTGCCCGCTTTGCAGTTCGCACAAAATAATTGAGAGGATTTTGGAGAAGTACGGAGGGAGATAATGCTGTTGATGATTCCCGGCCCGGTTCAGCTGCATGAGAGAATTATCAGAGCCATGGCAAGGCAGATGATTGGTCACAGAACGGCAGACTTCAGCGCAATCATGGAGTTCTGCGTTGAGAAGCTTAGGGAGATTTTCGGCACGAAGGGGGACATTTGCCTGATTTCAGGCTCAGGAACAGCAGGAATGGAGGCTGCAATCGCCTCATTCAGCAGGGTTAAGAAGATAGCCACGCTCGAAAACGGAAAGTTTGGGGAGAGGCTTGGAGACATAGCGGAGCGCTACACACAGGTTGAGAGGGTGAAGGTGCCGTGGGGGGAGAGCTTCGAGCTTGATGCTGTTAAGGAGGCTCTGGATAATGGATGCGAGGCTGTTGCCTTCGTCCACAACGAAACCTCCACGGGCATCCTTAACCCTGCAAAGGAGATTGCAAAGCTGGCGAAGGAGTATGACGCTCTTGTTATAATGGATGCGATAACCTCCGCTGGAGGGGATTACGTCAAAATGGATGAGTGGGGTGTGGATGTTGCCATCGTGGGCAGCCAGAAGTGCCTCGGCGCTCCTCCAGGGCTTGCTGCAGTTGCTGTGAGCGAGAAGGCGTGGGATTACTACAACGAGCGCTGCCCCTACTATCTTGACTTAGCTGCCTACAGGAAGAAGCTGAAGGACATGCAGACCCCCTACACTCCAGCAGTTCCGCTCTTCTTCGCCCTCGCCGAGGCGCTGAAGATTATTGATGAAGAAGGGCTGGAAAACAGAATCCAGAGGCACCGCATTCTGAGTGCTGCTGTGAGAAAGTGGGCTGTTGAAGCTGGTTTAGAGCTCTTCCCCAACCTGAACAAATATTCGAGCTACTCGAACACGGTAACTGCAATAAAAATGCCGGAAGGTGTCAGCGACTCCGAGCTTAGAGGCACGCTGAAGAAGGAGTATGGCATCCTCGTAAGCGGTGGACAGGGAGAGCTGAAGGGCAAGATTTTCAGAATCGGAACGATGGGGAACGTTGGGAAGTTCGAGACAGTCTCAACTCTGGCGGCGCTTGAGGACGTGCTGATGAGGAAGAACGCCATTAAGCCGGCACTGCAGTATGCTCAGATATTGCTGAGGGATTTGCAATGAAGATTGGCATTGCAGACACGACCTTCTCAAGGATAAACATGGGGAAGATAGCGATAGACGAGCTGAGGAAGATAAGCAGCATCCCCTACGAGCGCTACACAGTGCCGGGCATAAAGGACTTGCCCATTGCAGCGAAAAAGCTTCTTGAGGAGAAGGGGTGCGATATAGTCATCACTCTCGGCTGGGTTGGAGGGACGCAGAAGGACATGCTGAGCTACATCGTTCTGAGCATGGGACTGGTTATAGTTCAGCTCATGACCAACAAGCACGTCATTGACGTCACAATCCACGAGGATGAGGCGGAGGACGAGAAAACGCTGATGATGGTCGCTGAGAACAGAGTCAGGGAGCATGTCAGGAATGCGGTTGACTTGCTTGTCAATCCGAAGAGGTTGCAGAAGCTTGCGGGAACGGGGCAGAGGCAGGGGTATCCTGACGTGGGGCCGATTTTGAAGTGATTTTTGTTTTTTATTTCATAAAACTCAGCCCAACTTTCAAAGTTTACTTCTTTGCTCCAAAGCTTCAATTGACACCGTATTGATAAATACAAAGCTTTATCCTCCTACTGCTGGCAGCACAAAAATTCGAAATGGCAATTTTGTAAGTTGGTGACAGAATCTGAAAGAAAAATATATCATCACTCCCCCAGCAAAAACGAAGCGTGAAAAGAAGGGCGCCATTAAGCTCCAAGTACCTCATACTTCTGGCCGCTATTGTGGGTGTAATCTCCGGCTTAGGAGCCTTCATCTTTTACTTCCTACTTGACCTATTCACAAAAATTTTCCTTTCCGGATTGGACAGCTTTAATCCGCCTCTCGCCGGAGGAGAAGCTGAGGTAGTAAAGATAGAACTTCATCTGGGGATACTACCTCTGCCTGTTGTTGTTGCTCTTGGAGGACTGCTGAGCGGGTTGATTGTTTACAAATTCGCACCGGAAGCAGAGGGTCACGGCACAGATGCTGTAATAAGAGCCTTTCACAGAGCAAGAGGTGAGATAAGGGCTAGAGTGCCTATCGTTAAAACAATTGCCTCAGCAATCACAATCGGAAGCGGTGGTAGTGCCGGGAGAGAGGGGCCAATAGCTCAGATAGGGGCAGGTTTTGGCTCATTTGTCGGGGAGTTGCTGAGATTGTCCGACAAGGATAGAAGAATTCTGGTTATCTGCGGTGTTGCGGGGGGCATAGGGAGCATTTTCAGAAGCCCGTTCGGAGGGGCAATGTTCGGGATTGAGGTCCTTTACAAGAGGGATAACGAGGTTGAGGCAATCGTTCCCGCGTTTGTGTCGTCCATTGTGGCTTTCATAGTATTCGACGTGATAATGAGCTACTTCGCAAACACACCCTTCGGAGTTCTACCGATTTTCAAAATCCCGCAGGTTACGATTCACTCACCGCTTGAGTTTCCAATTTACGCGATCGTTTCGGTCTTGGCAGCGTTTTTTGGCATTATTTACGTTAAAGTTTTTTACACTGTCCATAACTACTCTAAGAGGGTCAGCATTCCCCCTTACTTCAAGCCGGCGATCGGAGGGTTCTTCACCGGAGTTATAGGGCTGTTTTTACCCGGAGTTCTCGGTATGGGGTACGGTTACGTTCAGATGGCCATCGACGGTAAACTTGCAGTAACGGTAATGCTTCTTTTGATTTTTGGCAAAATCGTTGCCACTTCTCTTACAGTTGGAACCGGTGGTAGCGGGGGAGTCTTTGCTCCTTCTATAGTGATAGGGAGCATGGTTGGCGGATTCGTAGGCTACTCCTTCCACTACCTCTTTCCGAACGTTATTGTTCAGCCAGAAGCCTTCGTTCTGATAGGCATGTCTGCCTTTGTCGCAGCGGTGGCAAAAACACCGATCGCAGCGATTTTAATGGTTCTTGAAATGTGTGGCGGGTACTCGCTCCTTCCAGCTTTAATGACTGCTGCAACTCTTGCGTACTATCTCGCTGGAGATTACTCAATTTATGCTGAGCAAGTAGCAACGAGGGCCGAGAGTCCTGCACACAGGATGGAGATGTCAATCGACGTTCTTGAAAATGTGAGAGTTCAGGATGCGATGGTGTCAGCAGACAAGCTCGTGGTCGTTACGCCCTATCAGAGAGTGAGCGAAGTCCTCGAACTTATTGAGAAAACGGGTCACATGGGTTTTCCGGTAGTGATGGACGGCAGGTTAGTTGGAATGGTTACTTTCGAGGACGTTGAGAGAGTTCCGCTGGAGGAGAGGGACAAAAAGCTTGTCAGGGATATCATGACGAGGGAACTGATTGTCACGTATCCTGACGAAACGCTTGAGGAGGCTTTGATAAAGCTGGTGGACAAAGGAATAGGCAGACTCCCGGTAGTTGACCGCAACGACGAGAAAAAGCTTTTAGGAATTATAACAAGAAGCGACATAATGAAAGCCCACGCAAGAGAGGTTAAGAGGATAGTTTCATGAGGGTCTTGCTCGTCACGGGGAAGCTGGCTGAGGAAATGGTGAGGAAATATGGCAAGGGTGCTGACGTTAAAGTGTACAACATAGACATTGCGGCCTTCATAACCCCCTCTATGCTTGAAAATGAGGATTTCAGCGGTTACGACCTCGTCCTCGTTCCCGGTTTAACCTACAGCCACAACTGGGAGGATTTTGAGAGGAGAAAGGGTGTTAAGGTCAGGCTCGGCCCTATTCACGCTTACGATTTGCAGCACGTTTTAAAGCTAATTGGAAAGGTCGAGTTCTCCCACAAAATTCCCGCGTGCAGGCTCGTGGAGTCTTTGAGGGCTGAGGAAACGCTCAGGGAAATTGACGCTCTTGATGAAGACTGCGCATTTGAAATAGGCGGTGTAAAGGTTGGCGGTAGCAGCAGAATGAAGGTTGTTGCTGAAATAGCGAGCTTCTGCGATTTTGATGATTTGAGGGCGAAAATTGACCATTACACGGAGAGCGGAGCGGACATAATCGACATTGGTGTGCCGCTGGAATTCGATAAGGAGTGGCTGCACAAAACGCTGAAGATTGCCGTTGACCATTCCAAGCTTCCGCTCAGCATCGACACCTTCAGCAGTAAGGCGATAGAGATTGCAGTAAAACACGGAGTTGACATGGTTATGAGCATTTCGATGGACAACCTGAAGGCTCTGGACTTAATTGAAAATCAGGCGGTTGTTGTTGTTGAAAGGGACATTGATGGACTGCTGAATCTCGTTGAGAGGGTCGGGGAGAAGGTGGAGAGGGTCATTGCAGACCCCATCCTTGATCCACCACTGAAAGTTGCTGAATCAATAGGAAGGTATGCGGAGTTCAGAAGGCGTGATGAAAAAACTCCGCTTCTCTTTGGAGCTGGAAATGTTACGGAGCTAAGCGATGCCGATTCCATTGGAATTAACGCCTTGCTGGCGTTCATCGCGGAGGAGCTTAAATGCAACCTGCTGTTCACGACAGAGGCAAGTCCAAAGACTTTTGGCAGTGTTAGGGAGCTCAATATCGCATCCTATCTCGCCAAGGCCGCAAAAATCAGGAACTCCCCACCAAAGGACGCTGGTGTCAGCCTTCTGGCTCTCAAGGAGAAGGTGAGGTACGAGGAAAGGGTGGAGCTTGACGACTTTGTGAGGGCCGAAGAGACAAGAGAGTTCGTGAGAGACCCGCTCGGAGACTTCATAATTCAGGTGGTTGATGGCAAAATCGTTTGCAAGCACGACAGGATGACAATTGTTGGAGAGAAAGCCAAGGAAGTTGCTGACACCGCAATAAAAAACAACCTTCTCTCAAGGCTTGACCACGCAGCCTACCTCGGCAGGGAGCTGATGAAGGCCGAGATTGCAGCTTTGCTTAAAAAGAGCTACATTCAGGACAGGGAGTTGAATTTTGGGTTTTACCAGAAATAGCTTTTTTTGCCATTATAACATTATTGTTAAATAGGAAAATTTATATTGATTAAAGTTGAATTGGCGAAACCAAGCTACGGGCTATTTTTTGCCTATTGCTTGGGATGACAGAGGTGCTGAAAATGAGCACAAATGCTCTGAACACCTGTGATTTTTCTGTAGTTAGCGAAAGGAGTGTTAATTTGAGGATTCTGGGGTTTTTGGGGATATTATTGGTAATGCTTATCATTCCCGTTCATGGAGCAGTTATAGTTGTTCCCGACAACAAGACGATTCAGGAGGTAATTGATTCTGCAAGCGATGGAGACACGGTCGTTGTGAGAGATGGCGTTTACAGCGTTTATCTGAACATCACAAAGAGCATAACCCTCAGGTCGGAAAATGGCACTGCGAACTGCATTCTTGAGGCGAGCACGAATGATGATGTTATTGAAGTGCATGCAGATTTCGTAACCATCACGGGCTTCACGATAAGGAACGGCAACGATGATGGTGTTGACGTAGAGCCACTCAACGGAGACCCGTCCGACCACGTGAATATCTCAAACAATGTTTTTTACAACCTGTATGGCGGGATTCAGATTGAGGATTCGAATTATACTGTTGTTAGGGATAATAACATCACTGCTGTTGAGACTGGTGTTTACATCTACGGAAGTTCATACTTCAACACCATCGTGAACAACACCATCAGAGATGCAACCAGTTACGGAATTAATATGGGTTCGGGAAGGGAGAGCGAGATTTACCTCAACCGTTTCATAAACAACAGCGTAAATGCCCGCGATTGCGGAAGGAACCACTGGAACTCCACGGAGATGCATCAATACGCCTATCAGGGCAATGTGTTCACCAATTATACAGGCAATTACTGGGATGACTATGTTGGAGCAGATTCCAACGGAGATGGGATAGGAGACACACCTTACAACATCTCCAGTGAGTGGTGTGGTGAGGAAGGTGGAGGAGCGGATGGAGGGCGCGGAGGAGGTGGTATACCACTACCAATTGGTGGTTCAGGTTCTGCAAGCCAATCAAAAGACTACTATCCAATGCTCTTCGAAACTCTTCAGCCTCCAGCAATCTCGAATGTGAGAGTTAGTGACGTAACGAACTCAAGTGCCACGATAAGATGGGATGTTAGCTTAGCTGCAAACAACCGTGTTCTGTTCAGCACGAACTCCGACCTTTCATCCCCGCAATGGTCAGCTTGGGACAACAGCACAGACAGTCCCATGATAACTTTAAGCGGGCTATCGGCAGGCACAGCTTACTACTTCTCAGTCTACTCCTTCAGACCTGACAATGCAAGCCTTTATTCAAACAGCTCTATCATGAGCTTCACCACTATCAGAAATCCAAAGACATGGTATGTGGATGATGATGGGCAAAACTGCTCCGCAGACTTCGCAAGCATTCAGGATGCTGTTAATGCTTCAATTGACGGAGACACGATTGTCGTTTGCAATGGCACTTATGTCGAAAACATCGTCGTAAACAGGACTCTGAACATCACTGGGATGGGCAATCCGGTCGTGGAAGCGAATAACAGCGGAAGCGGATTCACGCTTAAGTCGAATGGGAACATTATTCAGGGATTTACAATCAAAAACGCCTCTTATGGGGAGTGCTACGGATATGTAAAGCATGGAGGAATTAAAGTTGGCTACACCACCTACGAGATAACAGGGCTTGGAGACTGCACACAGATAACCGATTTTGAATCTACAGACAATGTCATAAGAAACAACAGGTTCGTCAATGGCGGTGTTGTGCTGGTTAAGGGCTACATAAGCTCCGGCTCGAATCGAAACACGATAACCGGTAATATCTTCGAAAGCTCTATGGTAACCATTGAGCAGTCCAGTTACAACGAAATCTCCTTCAACACCTTCCTGAATCAAACCTCCTACGGCTACATTGTGGTTGAGGGGGCGCAGTATAGAAAGGCATCGCACAACACCATCCACGGAAACCGCTTCGTGAAATACTACCAATCCACAATGCCGGCCATATGGATAAAAAGCTATGCAGATTACACGAACATCTCCGGCAACATCCTTGAAGGATATGGCGGGATTGCTGTAAGCTCCAACGGATGTGTGATCGCAGACAACATCATAAACGGCTTTACGCCAATTCTTGAGGATGACGATGGCATAAAGCTAAATCATGTGAGCAACTGCATTCTTGTGAACAACACTGTAAATCAAAAGTATGCAGGTGTGAAAATTGACACCTCCTCAATGTCGGCATTTTCCACCAATATAACCATGAGGGACAACAGTCTGCTGCAGAACACCTACGACTTTTACTTTGACGCAGGCGAGATTGGTGACTACGAAATCGCCCCAGTTTTTGAGGACTTCAACCACGACATAGACACTTCCAATGTTGTTACCGGAGGGGCGATTTACTTCCTCAAAAATGCTTCTGATCTGGTTTTAGACCACTCTGCCAATCCTCCCGTCGGATTTTTTGCATGCGCCAACTGCAAAAATATCACGCTGAAAAATCTTGGTTTATCCTCCAACTCACACGGAATAATACTCTACAACACCTCTCACTCAGCCATAGAATCCGTTGGGGCATACTACAACCACCTCGCCGGGCTGGCCGCATACTACTCAAGCAACATAACCATCACCAACTCCACCTTCGAGTGGAACGGTGACAGGAACGAGGCAGCGGGAGTATTTCTTGGAAAATCCGAGAATGTGGCGGTTGAGAAGTCGGAAATCAACTCAAACTGGTGCTACGGGATAGAGTTCAGCTACTCCAGCAACAATACTGTAAGAGGGGCAAACATAACAGACAACGGGCCCTACATTGAGTTCTCACCAATTGCAGACGACTGCTACTCAGGAGGGAGCGGAGTCAAGCTTTACGAATCTGAGGGCAACACAATAACCTCCAGCTACATCAAAGCTAAAAAAGTCCCAATACATGGCGCATGGAGGGGAGGACAGAAATACGGCATCCACTCCACCTCATCCTCAGGCAACCTGATTTACAACAACTACTTCTTCAACCACTCCGTCAATGCCTACGACACCGGAAACAACCGATGGAACGTCACCCCAACAGCAGATGAGAACATAATTGGCGGGCCCTATCTTGGGGGCAACTACTGGCACGACTATGCGGGAGAGGATGTTGCAGGTGGAGATGGCTTAGGCGATACTCTTCTGCCATACAATTCCGGCGGTAACATTCAGAACGGGGGAGATTACCACCCCTTAACAAACCCCAACCCGGACTTCAGGGCTCCGGCGATTTACGTTGTTTCTCCAGTGGAGGGCAGAACCTATTCAGCCAACTACGTTTACCTTGAGGTTTACTCCCCCGACCCCGATGTTGACAGGTGGTGGTATAGCCTTAACTCAGGAGCCAACGTAACCTTCACCCCGAACACCACCATCAGCGGATTGAGCAACGGAAACTACAATCTCAGGGTTTACGTCAACGACACTGCTGGGAACCTCAACTCCACCATCGTGAACTTCTCCATCAGCATCTCTTCTGGGGGAGGAGCGGGTGGTGGAGCAGGTGGTGGTGGAGGAGGTGTCAAATCACCCCCACCGCTGGAAGAGGTTGTTGAGCCTGAGTTTGAGATTAAAATCATCAATCCGAAAAACGAGGAGTATGTGGAAAGGGAGCTTGATTTAAACTTCGTCTCCACCGTTCCTCTGGCGAGGGCGTCTTTCATCCTTGATGATGGAAGTGCTGAGAGAATAGACATCCCACTCTTTGCCACCTCTGGAAGCGTTAAGCTCACACGCCTCTCTCTTGGCGAGCACAGAATCATCGTCAACGGAGAGGACTATTACGGCAAGAAGGGCAGAGGGGAGGTCGAGTTCAAAATAGTTCCCTTAGCTCTCGGAGAGGTCAGCATCGCGGGAACAGAAACCACTCCAAGGTTCGTGGAGGATGTTGCCTTCTCCTTCTTTGGCAGAGATTGCGATTACATCCTGCAGTTTGAAGCTAAAGGAGACGCCAGAATTGACGTCCACGTAAACCAGTTCTACAGGGATGGCGTCATGCAGTATAACGACCTTCAGGGAGGAATGGTCTTCTCATTCACTCCAACCCAGTCATACCAGGTTTACGAGGTGCCCATCTCAAACGTCAGTGCGGATGTTGAGAACATAATTTCGTTCATCTCCGAGAACGCTGAGAGTGGGGGCGAGGAAGGCTGGGTTGTGAGGAACGTTACTCTCATACCCAACCAGAACGTCACCTTCCCCCAGATAACCGTTTTCACCTTCGACAGGGCGATTTCAGCGAACGAGACTATGCAAGCTTACTTGAAAGTTGATGGTGCAAGCGAGGGTTACGAGGGCTACGTTTATCTGCTCACACCTCTGGGCAGAAAGCTCTACTATCCCGACTGGAGCGAAGAGGAGAGGCCGATTGATGGCAGGTATCTGAAATTAAGCTACTACGGAAAGCTTCCGTCAACGCTTGATTTTGACGGCATGGAAGAGGGCACTTACCTGCTGGTGGGGAAAATTGTTGACAGCTATGGCAAAAAAGTTTCCGTCTCAACCGAAAAAATCTACCACAGCCAGAAAGTTTCAGTGAAGCTCTACGTTAACAGGGATGTTTTCAGCAGGGGGCAGGAGATTCTGGTTGAGCACATGCTTACGGGTAGCCAGAAGAATGGAACGCTGATGGTCTCGCTGGAAAGCCCGGATGGTGACCGAATATACCTCCCAGTGCTTTCCGAAGAGCCTGAGATTAAAAATTACGCCCCAATTCACTCCGACTACTTCGTTGCACTTAACGAAATTGTCGCAGACTGGACAGAGGGCACATACATCCTGAGGAGCAGCCTTTACAACGAATCAGGAGAGCTTCTGGATGACGACATCACAACCTTCCACGTCTGCTTCAAAGATTCCACTGTGGAGGGGACGTATCTCAGATATACCGATGACACCTCTCCAATCGTGCTTAGCAGAATCAGGCTGATAGACTTCTACACCATGGATTTCGAGGAAATGGAAATCAGCGGAAACCACTACGACTACAGCTTCACAATAAAGCCCGGAAAATACTACCTGACGGGGGAGGCTTACAGCGGAAGCGGGAAGGTTTACCGAATACCGCTAACGCTGATTTCTGCTGATTGTGGCAGAAAGGTTACGAGAAACCTTGAGCTTGAGTTCCTGTATGAAAGGAGCTCTTCCGGGCTTGAGATGTGGGGATTGGAAGGAAGAAATCTGGTGGAGAAAATTTCTGAAAAATACATAAGGCTTGAGGGGATTAGCGCATGCTCCAAGCCGAAGGTCGGTGTTGCCGTAGTTCTGGACGACACTGCGTTGGACATGCTCAGAGATGACATTAAGCTCCTTTACGGGATTGAGGGCTTTGAAGAAGCTGACAAAGCTAAAATCAGCAGTTTTCTGGCGGCAAGAGCGACGGAGTTCGTGAGGAGCACGTCTCCTGAAGTGGAGGTTTACAGCGTCAACGATCTAATTGAGGTTCTGAATCAGGCGGAAACCGCTTTAAGAAATCCCGGCATGCCGGATTACTTCTACGTTATAAAAATTGGTGGGGACATGCATTACTACCACATCACCGCAGACCTGCAGGAGTTTCCCCAGCGCACGATACTTCCTGAAACTTACTACTATGTGACCGAAGTTAGCAATCCTCTGGACAATGTGGGGCTGATAATTCAGAGGACTGGCGATTTAAGGCAGATAATTGACGATTTTGAGATGAAGAGACCAGTTCCGCCGAGAGATCCGAGGATAGAGATCAAGGTTGTCCCTGACTCGGTTTCACCTGATTCGGAAGAGAGCAGAGAGGCCACCATCTACGCAAAGGTTACAGACTGCAGAGGAAAACCTGCGGTCTGGATCAGCGAATCTCTCGGCAACGTGCTGAGGAGGCAGGAGGTTTACTTCCAGAAGGAAACGGAAAGGGGAGTCGTGAGGGCAGATTGGGAAGCTACGAAAGTCTCAACGGAGGGGGAGATTGTTAGCTCCAACCAGTGGGTCATTGGAGATACGAGAACAGCTGGAGAGGGGATCGAGGGGGGGACTGCTGTGGCGAAATACACGCTCAAAGAAGGCATAGAGGCCGGAGAGGATTTGGTTAAAGTTGTAACCTTCGGCAGGGGGATGAAAAAAGCTACTGCTGTCGCGGTAATCAAAATAAATGGTGTGAAGATGGACGTGAAGGCTGAGAGGGAGATACTCCCAAGACACTCAACCTTCGTGGAGGTCAGCCTCTACAGGGAAAACGAAAAGGGGGAGAGAGAGCCCTTAGCCGGAAAATCCATAGTGGTGGGCAGAAATCAGCTTCTTGACGGCAGGCTAACTCCTGCGGGGGTGTTAGATGCCTCCGGAAATCCCGTAACTGATGAAAACGGTGTTGCCAAGCTGAAATATACTGCCGGGGAGAAGGAGGGGCTTGCAAGAATGAGTTTTGAGTATAGAAGCGAACTCGGAGTGGTGAGGGATTCAGCGAGCATAAAGGTGAAAGAAAAGGAATTCACATTATTCATCAAGTGGTCTGCGATTTCGGTGACGAGTTTATCCGGAACTGAGGAGCTATCTCATTCAATGCAAGCCCTGTGCTGCCCTGATGATTCAGAATGTCACTGGGAGACTGATAGCGGAAGTTATTCAAAAACACTGAATGAGGCTCGCGGACACTCTTACTTCTTCACCTCCCAGACTACATGGAAGCAGGGTGGAGAAGATGAGCGGACAACCGCCACATTCATACAATCCAAGTTCTACAACAGCGAAAATAGCGGAGGAGGTAGTAGCAGCTTTTGCGATAATAGTGTGAGTTCGTCATCGAGTTCTCAGGGCTCCTTCTCCGGAACGGTGTCGGCTCATGTTGGAGATGTGAAAACTGAAATGGTTTACGAAACCCCAAGCGGAGATTTGCTTGTTTGCATAGCGCCAGTCCCTCTTAGCTTCAGCATGAAAGGCTCTGACAGCCACACATACAGCAGTGTGAGTACTGTCTCATGGAGCTCTTCGAAGGGGAGCGGTAGCGAGACATACTCTTACAGCGATTCTGGAGGCTGCCAGTATGACGGGAATCCGGAAACCAATCCTACGAATTTGAGAGAGGGCTGCCACGAGGGTAATTTTGCTGAAGTTCAGAATGTGTGGGTAGAAACATACCCGTCTGTAACAGATAAAAACCCCTTCTGGGGATGCATAATCCTTGAGAAAGTTGGAGAGGACAGATGGGAGGAAGTGAGAGGGCAGTATAATGTAAAACGCTCTACTCCCTCATCCACCAGCTACACATGGGATTGTGGATACCGCGAATGCCAGATGACCCGCAGCTACACCGGAAGCCGTGATGTCACCTACGAAGGGAACATTGAAATTCGGGTGGTGAAAAAATGAGGCTTCTTTTCGTCATGCTGATACTGCTTGCAGCAACACCGCAGGTATCGGCTGCAACCCTAAGGGTTTGCGGTCAGTGCGATTTTACAACAATCAGCGATGCAATAGCAGCCTCAACCAACGGCGATACAATTTTAATCGAATCGGGCATTTACAGAGAAAATTTAGTAATACAGAAGTCGCTGAGGATTTTGGGGGATGGCGCAGTTATCGAGCCTGAGTTCAGACATCTTCCAGTAATATCGGTTTTCGGCGTTGACAGCTTCTCCCTTGAGGGTGTGGAAATCAAAAACGGGAGCGTTGGAATGGAGATCAGATTCGTAAACAACCTTTCAATAAAGAAATCCAGCTTTTTTAATAACTTTGAAGGAATTAAAGCCTTCAGTATTGGCAGTGGGAGGCTTGAAGGGCTCTCCTTCAGCGGATTTTTCACTGGGGTGAGCTTGGAGGACTCGTCCTTGGAAATTGAAAACAGCAGTTTTGAGGGCGGAGCAATAGCCATTGCTGCGGAGTCCTCAAGAGGTGTTAAGCTGAGAAATCTTGAAATCAACACAAGTAATGGGATTGAGCTGAACGGAGGGGAGGAAAATCTAATTGAAAATTGCAGGTTCGATGGAGATGCTTTCATCCATGCCATGTCAGAAAGCAGGCTGATTGTGGGCAAAAATGATGTGAGGGGAGTGTATGCTGTTGACGATGCCTCTCTAAGCAACACATACGTTTTTGATGGCGTCAATGTTTCGGGAGAGAACTTCCAGATTTCCGTTGTCAATTTAAAGATGCCCGATGGGTTTGTTCAGTATGGCAGCATCCTGAATGTTACAATCAATCCCAGCATTTACGATGGTAAGGGATCGGTGTATTTTGAGCTTAACTTGGAGGAGTCTGAGGATTTTGAAAAGACCTTAGCTATATACCGCTTTGATGGAGCTCAACTGAAGCTGGCTTCAGATTACTACAACGGCAGTGAGTTCATGCCCCTCAGCTACAGCTCAAACGAGAGTGGAGTTTTCGTTCTCGCTGCAAGCAAAGGTGCCCCTATTCCCCATCCCCATCTTCCCGAAAAGCCCACTCCGGGATTTGAAGCTCTCGCTACAATCATCGCCATTGCCGTAACCATTGCACTGAGGAGGAGAGTTTGAAAAATTACTCCCCTCCTACGATTTTTAACTGTTCTGAAGTATCCTAAAGCTTCGTAAAGCTTTAAATCCATTTTGCGGGCTTTTTTGAACCATAAGAACGAAAGTTTCCTTATAAATTCCGAAACCAACTTAGGGTTGAGGTGGTGAAAATGAGATGGAATTTACTGGGAATGGGAATCTTGATGATACTGCTGGTGTCGGTAGCATCGGCAGCATCACCGTGGCAGCAGGAAAAGCCCCAGGTCGGTGACGGAAAGCCAAGCTTCGAAAATGCGGAGAGAGGATTCCAAAAGGCTAAGGAATGGTTCAACCAGACAAGGCAGAAGATAGAGGAGGCAAGGAAGCAGGCAGAGGAAAAGAGGTTTGAGGCGTGGAAAAAGCACCTGCAGGCATGGGTTGAGATGGCCAAGAGGTGGGTGGAAAGAGTCCAGATGAGAGTCCAAAACATGAACGTTGGAAATGAGACCAAGGAGAGACTGATGAACAAACTCCAGGAAATAGAGAACAGGCTGAACGAAATTGAAGATGAAATAAACGCTTCCCAGAACTACACAGAACTTAGGGAAGTTGCCATGGAAATCAAAGGGATGTGGGGAGAGCTTAGACAGGAGATGAGGTCTGCAGCGCACGAATACGTAATTGAGAAGTACGATCAAATCCTCGAAAGGCTGATACAGGTAAGAGACAGACTTGAGGCTGCTGGAGTAGACGTAAGTGAACTGGATGCGAAAATAAGCGAAATTGAGGAAGCTGTGGACGAGCTAGAGAGCTACGTGGGTACACCAGAGTTTGCGGAGAAGGTGAGGGAAGTAAACCAGCTCTTCAGGGAGGCCTTTGAAATCGTAAAGGAGCTGGCGAGGGAGGCAAGACCGGAGTACCACACCGGATTCGTCTACGCACACGTAAATGGCTCCTTTGAGCTGAGCGGCAACTTCAGCATGGTGCAGATCAAGGGCGAAGGAAACGTCACGATTCCGGAAGAGGTTATAGTTACAAAGGTTGACACTCCCGGAGTTAAGATGATAGTGGCAAAGGGCAACTTCACTGCGAGCGGCCAGGGAGAGTTCAGAATCCTTGCTCATGGCAGCGGTGAGCTTGTGCTGAATGGAGAGGGATACTACAGGGTTAAGCAGACACCAACAGGGCCGGTGACTGACGAAATTGAATTCGAGGGCAGTGAAACTGTCACATTCGGGTGATGAGCCATGAGGTCAAGAATTGCATTTGTTGCACTGCTCCTCGCGGCTTTACTCTTTGCAGGCTGCCAGGGAAAGCAAGTGGAACATCAACCCGCACCTCAAACAACCCCTCAAGTTACTCCAACAGAGCAGCAAACGGAACAAATAATAGAAGACGTCAACATAACAAAGGACCTACAGGAGCTTGAGCAGCTTCTCCAGGAGCTTGAGAGCTTGGACAATGTTGAGTTTAATGTTTGATTTTTATTTTTAATATAGTTTTTAATTCAGCATCTTTTAAAAAAGTGCTATGCGCCGACCGGGATTTGAACCCGGGGCAGGGGCTCGGCAAGCCCCTGTGTTACCAGGCTACACCATCGGCGCTTGATAGCCTTTTCGTCCCTTGTTTAATAAGCCTTTCGTTGTTGCTTTTTTGTGTAGTATCCCTAAATTATTTCACTACTAAACACCCACTTCATGTGAGAAAACTAACGAACAAAAAGATCAGGTGGATAATCAGACAGCTTGACAAGGGAGCTCCAGTAAAGGAAATAGCCGCTGTGATGAGAGTTACACCAAGAAGAATCTACCAGCTTAAAAAACAATATGAGGAAACTGGCCAGATTCCAGAACTGAAACAACCGGGAAGAAAGCCCAAGGAAATAGACGAGGAAACAGAAAAAATAATCCTGCAAGCTTACAAAAAATACAGACTCAGCCCAGTACCTCTTGAAAAGCTGATAGAAAGGGATTACGGCATCCACATCTCCCATAATACAATCTACAAAGTTTTACTCAAACACGGTTTGGTGGAGGAGAACATGAGCAAGAAGAAACGAAGGAAATGGGTTAGATACGAAAGAACCCACTCAATGTCTTTATGGCAGGGAGACTGGAAGAGGCTTGGAGAGAAATGGATTATAGCCTTCATGGATGATGCTTCCCGCTTTATTACTTGTTACGGAGTCTTCGATTCAGCTACGACTGAGAACACGATTAGAGTCCTGAAAGTGGGATTCAGGGAGTATGGCATTCCGGATGAGATCCTCACAGATCACGGAACTCAGTTTGTTGCAGCTAAAAGCAGAGAGAAGGCCAAGCATAGATTCAGGGAGTTTTTGGCCGAGAATGGAGTAAGGCATGTTCTTGCCAGAATAAACCATCCACAAACGAATGGAAAGATAGAGAGGTTCTTTGGTTTGATGGAGCAGAAGATCCATCTGTTTGATTCTTTGGATGAGTTCATTTATTGGTACAATTACGTTAAGCCTCACATGAGCCTGAATTTCGACGAATTGGAGACTCCCTATCAGGCCTTTTTGAGGAAGCTACCTGCTGAAAGGGTGTTTGAGTACGGGAGGTGGTTGTTTGAGGAGTGAAATTAATTCGGGATATCACATCTCGAACACGAAACCGATACGCTCAAAAATGAATGGGTGGTAGGATAATAAGACTAAAGACTAAGGGATGGGTAGTATGGAGGGCAAAAGCGACCTGAAAGAGAAATTGAAGGCAAATTTAAGAGAAATGTTTCAATTCGAGAATGCTGATCTGGACTTTGGCATCTACAGGATAATGAACTACAGGCGGGAGGAGATTGAAAGGTTCATCGAGAAGGATTTAATTGAGGAAATTGAAAATCAGCTGAAATTGGCTGAAGAGCTGGAGAAGGAGGTTTACAATCATCTGATAACGTTCTTCTCAAGGTACTATGACAAAGGCGACTTCATAAGCAAAAGGAGATACGGAAGGAATGAAAAGTACGTCGTTCCCTACAACGGTGAGGAGGTTTTGCTTTACTGGGCAAACAAGGATCAATATTACGTAAAAACCACCGAATGCTTCGGGAGGTACACGTTTAGGGTTAAGGAGTTGACCGTTAACTTTAGAGTTGTGGAGGCAGAGGAGGAGAAGGGCAACATAAAGTCACCGGAGAGGAAGTTTTTCGTTTTAAGTGAAAAAATAGCGGACTTCGACGAGGAGAGGAGGGAGCTGAACATATACTTTGAATACAGAGGTCTTACTGAGGAGGAAGAGAAAAGGTTCAAGCGAATAACGCAGGATAGAATCAACGAGGAAACGGTTAGGATTTTGCAGAGAAAGATTCCGGAAAAAAGTTTGGCAAGACTAATCTTCGAAAAAGACCCGAACTCCCAGAAGGGCAGGAGTTACATTGAAAGGCATCTCTACAATTACACCAGAAGAAACACGACAGACTATTTCATTCACAGGGATTTGAGGGGATTTCTGGAGCGTGAATTGGACTTTTACATTAAAAACGAGTTTTTGCAGCTGGAGGACCTGCAGGTTTTGGAGGAGAGCAAATATTTTGAGAGGCTGAGACTTTACCTTGCTGGAATGAGGGTTTTCAGAAGAATCGCTCTGAAGATAATCGATTTTCTGGCGCAGATTGAAAACTTTCAGAAGAGGCTCTGGGAAAAGAAGAAGTTCGTTGTTGATACGCATTACGTAATCACACTGGACAGGATTAAGGAGTATGCTGGAGAAGAGTTCCTAGAAAGCATTCTTGACGAGATTTTGAGCAACGAAAGGCAGAGAGAGGAGTGGAGGGAGCTTTTCGGCATCGAAGTTAAGGGAAAAGGCGACCTCCTTTCCGGCCACACTCTGGAGGGAAAGGAGTGGAAAAAGCTGCCGATTGACACGAGACATTTCAGCGAGAGCTTTAAGTGGAAATTGGTGGACGCTTTAACCAGGGAAAATGATTTGGATGAGATTTTGGATGGTGTTTTGATAAAAAGCGAGAACTTTCACGCCTTAAATCTGCTGCTGAGCAAGTACTACGAAAAGGTTCAGACGATCTACATCGACCCTCCCTTCAACAAAGAGCAGGAAGCTGACTTTCTCTATAAGGTTGGTTACAAGGATGCAACGTGGATAACGATGCTTGAAAACAGAATCAGGCTTGGGAGGGAGTTGCTGAACGAAAGGGGTAGTATTTTCGTCAGGTGTGATTACAACGGCAACGCCTACTTAAAGCTTTTGTTGAATGAGATATTCGGCAAGGACAACTACAGAAACGAAATCATAGTGAACAGAAAGAGGCAGAGCATAGGCACACCCAACAAGTTTGAAGTTGAGAGCGAGTATCTGCTCTTTTATTCAAAATCGGACAATTATTTGAGAAGGGACCTGTACAGGAAGAGAAGTCTCGTGGACTTCAAATGGACGGGCTTTTTAAACCAGGGGGAGAGGAATCCGCCGGAAAGGACGTTCTTCGGGAAAGTTCTGTATCCACCGAAGGGGCAGCATTTTTCATTGGTGCAGGAGAAGGTGGACAAACTCCTGAAAGAACACTTTTTGAGACTGAAGTGCAAAAAATGCGGGGCCGTTTATTACTGGGACGAAGAGGAGTCGAAAGAAAAGTTCAGAAATAAGATTTTGGCAAGTAAAACTGAGGCGTTCAAGTACTTTGACATAAAACCAGAGACAGCCGTTTTCGGTGTCACAAAAATTGACAGGTGCTTAAACTGCGGCGGAGATGACTGGAAGGTTGAGTATCTAACCTCCGATGAGGTTAAGATAACCGACAACTGGAAGGACATCCCATCCTATTCCGACGGCTTCAAGTTCTCCACTGAAAACTCCGAAATTCTACTGAAGCGCGTCATAGAATCGACATCCAACGAGGGTGATCTGGTTCTGGACTTCTTTCTCGGCTCGGGAACGACAACGGCGGTTGCCCAGAAACTCAGAAGAAAGTGGATTGGCGTTGAGATGGGAGAACACTTTTGGTCAGTGGTTTTGCCGAGAATGAAAAAGGTTCTGTTCTACGACAAGTCCGGCATAAGCAAGGAGAAGGACGTCAGGGAAAAATACAACGAAAAAACGGCGGGAGGGTTTTTCAAATACCACACGCTGGAGCAGTACGAGGATGCGCTGGAAAACGTTGAGTTTGGGGAGGTGCAGAGAGTACTGTACGATTTCACAGATTATTTTGTCAGATACATGCTCGAATGGGAAACCAAGCACAGCAAGACGTTCCTCGACATTGATGAGCTGGTAGACCCCTTTAGCTACAGGCTGAGAATCATGGAGAACTACCGGCAAAAGGTGGTTAATGCCGACTTGGTTGAGACCTTCAATTATTTACTTGGCTTGAATGTGGCCAAGTACAGGTTTTTGGAAGAGAACGGAAGAAAATACGTTTTTGTTTTTGGAGAAAAAGATGGAAAAAGGATTTCTATTGTTTGGAGAAGCGTTGTGGGCATAGATTGGAAGAAAGACAGAGAGGTTATCGAGAGCAACGTAAATGGGTTTGAACCCGACGAGATTTACATTAATGGGGATGCAGCGGTAAAGGGCTTCAGGCCAATAGAGTCGTTGTTTAAATCGTTGATGTTTACACCACAAAATTGATATAATAGATGGTAGCATGTTGCCCGGGTTGGCAATGAGCTTGTCAATGGACAGCTTCTCAGTTTGGATGAGGAAAAATTTGAAATCTGCATACGAGGGATTGGTCACTCAGGATATCGATTTTGTATTTCTCAGCAAGAAAAAGAAAGTGTTCTTTTTCGTAGAAGAAAAAAATAGCCTGAATGCTAAACTTCGCCTTCCACAGAGGGTGATATTTATGTTGTTCAACGAGTTTTTGATAAACGATCTAAGTGAATGGAAGTTTTTGGGCACTGACGTGCTTTATGTTCTGGAGGATGGAACAGTATATTTTCTAAATGACAAAAATGAAAAGGTGAGAGTAAACATTGAGGATTACATAGTTTATAAACTAGAGAATTATAAAATTTTTAAAGATTTTCAAATAGAGGAATATATGTTGAAAATGCTATGGGACTGCAGAAAAAATTAAACTACAAAAAAACAGAAAGTGAAAGGTCCTTTTATCGTGGGTCTAACTTGAAACAAGTCATGGGAGAGGATATAGTGTCTAAATTTGATTATATAGGGCCAATCCGCTGGATATTTCTTAACTATTGCACAGGATATTTTATTTTCGTAGAAGAATTAACTAACAATTCGGAAATACGGTCGGATAGGCTTGAGTTTATTGATACAATGAACAAAATTTTTTCAGAGGCAGAGCAATATTTTAATTCGGCTCCAAAGGAGAGGCCGAAAAATCCCAAATCCTTAGCAGAGTACAAATATTTGGGTTATTATCGTTTGTCATTTTCTAACACGAATCCCGATAACTCCGCAATTATCAGGTTGAATGATGTGGAAGTGGAAAAAAGTGAATTACCCCCATTATTGAACCTGGATACTGATGAAATACTTGATTACGCGGTCTGACGCCTCGACTCTCCTTGTCTGTTTTCACAATTTTTGGGGAAAAATTTAAGAGAAAGCTCAAGCTCCTGAGATATAGTACTGGAGGGTATGAAATGAGGCTTGAGCAGTATTTGATTCTGAACAAATACTTTCTCAACCTTTTCGGTATTAATCATTTCAACGAGCTGAGAGAGAAGCTGAAAGACGCGCTGGAGGGCTACGATGCTTCCGGTAGAAGCTATTTTGCTGACCTCCTAATCCGATTAAGGCCGGATTGGGAAAGGGACTTAATAAAATACGATGAGGCAATAAGGGAGTATGTTGAGAGATTAAGGCGAAATAGAAGACAGCAGAGCTTCAACCTCAAATACTTCCAGTATCTAGCTGTTTTGTTCACAGAAATCTTTCTGGATGCGTATTACAACGACAGAAGTCGATTTCTAAGCGACCTCAACACGTTTCTGGATAACTACAGCAAAAAAAGCAAAAAGAAAGTAGCCCCTTTCACAGAAGAGGACCTCAGGAAGCTTGCCTTCTGGATGGCGACGGGAAGCGGAAAGACCCTTGTAATGCACATAAACTACTGGCAAATGTTAAAATATTCGAAGAACCGCTGGGACAACGTAATTCTGATAACACCCAACGAAGGACTGTCCAGGCAGCATTACGAGGAATTGAGGCTGAGCGGCATTCCATGCAAGCTGTACGATGGGAATGTTGACAACCTGAAAACGAAAGACGGAGAGATTCTGGTAATAGACATCCACAAGCTGACTGAAGAGAAGAGGGGGAGAGGTGTGACTGTTGACGTTTCTTATTTTGACGGTAAAAACCTGGTGTTTATCGACGAGGGACATAAGGGGCAGAAGTCGGAGGAGCAGAAGTGGAAAAAGCTGAGGGAGGAGATAGGAAAGAACGGGTTTATATTTGAGTACTCCGCAACTTTCGGGCAGGTTGTGGGTAAGAACAGGGATTTGCTTGAGGAATACGCGAAGGCAATCATTTTCGATTACTCCTACAAGTACTTCTACGCAGACGGATACGGAAAGGACTTCTACGTTTACAACATAAGAGAAGACGCCTACACAGAAACGCAGAGAGATTTGCTACTTACTGCAGCATTGCTGTCTTTTTACGAGCAACTGGAAGTTTTTGAAAGATACAGGGATGAGCTGAGAGCTTACAGCATAGAGAAACCCCTGTGGGTTTTTGTTGGTAGCAGGGTCGCTGGAAAGGGAATAAATTCAGATGTAGTTAGGGTAATTCAGTATCTGGAAAGAATAGCAAGGGATGAAAGGTATCTGAAAGAGAACGCTGCGAAAATCCTGAAAGGCGAGTCTGGACTTTTGGACACCAACGGGAACGATATTTTTGAGGGAAAGTTCGAGTTCATAAGAAATCTCGACGTCGATTCTCTTGTGGAAAACGTTTATCGGAAAGTATTTGGCGGTAAGGGGAGGCTGGAGGTTTACGAAATAAATAATGCCGATGGGGAGTTGGGGCTCAAGATTTCCACGGCTGAAAGCTATTTCGGCGTCGTTAATGTTGGTGATGTAGGCACACTGAAAAAGTTGATTTCAGAGATGGATGTCAAAGAGGACCATTTCAGCCATTCCTTGTTTTTCGAAGTTAACGAAAACAATTCTTCGATAAATATACTAATTGGTTCGAAAAAATTTGTGGAGGGCTGGAACTCATGGAGAGTTTCTAACATGGTTTTAATCAACATGGGGAAGGGGGAGGGGCCTCAGATCATCCAGCTCTTTGGAAGGGGTGTAAGGCTGAAGGGGAAGAACTTCTCTTTGAAAAGGGAGGAAAATCCGGACTACAAACTCAAGGTTCTGCAGACGCTTTTCATTTTTGGGCTAAACGCCGACTACATTAACGCATTCCTGAGGGCGATATCAAATGAGGAAGTGGATTACGAGGAGTTAGCAATTAGGCTCAACCGTCCCGAAAAACGGGAAGATGGAATTTACACAACAAAGGATGGTTTTGATTATCCCGTGAAGCTCAGATTTGAGGAAGATATTCTGGAGACGATTAAGATTGATTTGAGGCCTAAAATTACTGTAGCGCACGGATTGAAGGTTGGAGCTGCTGAAACGGTAACGGACAATCCAGTAGAGGTTCCTGAAGAGTATTTCGAGCTAATCGATTGGCAATACGTGCGCTCGGAAATCATAAACTTCAAAATCACAAGAGGATTCTACAACCTCATTGTGGATGCTGACACATTAAGGCGAATAGCCAAATCAAACAAGTACCGGTTGTTTTTGAGCGAGATGGATGGGATAGGCATTGAGAATAACAACGGAAAACTAAAGATAAAGTCGTTTGATGGGCTGAGAAAGTTCCAAGAAATTGTTTTGGCAGTCTTAAAGGATTACGTTCAGAAATTTTACGTAAGTATGGCTGAATCCGTGGGGAGTGGTAACTGATAAATATTTTTAAAGTCTCGCCTAAATCCGCTATGCGACGCAGGAGGCTCAGGAAGAAGGAGGCAAAGAAGGTTAGTGCTGAGGTGGAGGAAAACGCCGGGGCCAGGGTTGAGGGCGAGATGGACGAAGTTGACTTTGGCAGCATAAAGGTAATCTTGGTTGATAACGAACCTCTGGTCATCAACTACGACGGAAGATACTACCTCTCCGTTTACGGGGCCATAAAGCTCAAGCCGGAAAAGTACAGGGTGACAGTTGATGAGGGGGCGCTGAAGTTCGTGATGAACGGTGCGGACGTTATGAAGCCGGGCATCGTTTATGCGGACGAGAGGATAAAGGAAGGTGACTTTGTATTTGTGACAGTCGAGGGCAAGGACAGTCCGATTGCCGTTGGGGTGGCGCTCTGCAATGGAGAGGAGATGGTAAGGGGGAAAGGTAAGGCTGTGAAGAACATACACCACATTAAGGACAAAATCTGGAAGCAGTTCTTTGGATAAAGTTAAAATTGTCAGAGGTTACTCAAATCATGGCTCTCGGATTCGTTCTAATAAAGGTCTCTCCCGGAAAGGAGAGGAAAGTTTATGACGCACTTGCAGCACTTGATGAGGTTGAGGAGCTTTATCCCCTTTTCGGGGAGTACGATTTGATTGCCAAAGTTGTTGTGAGGAGCTTTGAGGAGCTCAGCGATGTCGTTGTGAACAAGATAAGGTCCATTGACGGTGTGATTGAAACGAAAACCCTCACAGGGGCGAGGTTCTGATGCTGAGGGGGCTCAGAATAATTGCAGAGAACAAGATTGGGGTGCTGAGGGATCTGACGACAATCATAGCAGAGGAAGGGGGGAACATAACCTTCGCTCAGACCTTCTTAATCAAGCATGGAGAGCACGAGGGAAAAGCTCTGATTTACTTCGAGATTGAGGGTGGGGATTTCGAGAAAATTCTTGAAAGGGTTAAGACCTTCGACTACATAATTGAAATCGAGGAGGAGGAGTCCTTTGAGAGGGTTTTCGGGAAGAGAGTTATAATTCTTGGTGGAGGAGCACTGGTTTCGCAGGTCGCAATAGGAGCTATAAGCGAGGCAGACAGGCACAATTTGAGGGGAGAGAGGATTAGCGTTGACACAATGCCCGTTGTTGGTGAAGAAGAGATTGCGGAGGCAGTTAAGGCGGTTTCAAGGCTCCACAGGGCAGAGGTTCTCGTTCTTGCAGGAGGTATAATGGGTGGAAAGATAACGGAGGAGGTCAAAAAGCTGAGAAAGAGCGGCATTAGGGTCATTTCGCTCAGCATGTTCGGCAGTGTGCCAGATGTTGCTGATGTGGTCATAAGCGACCCCGTTATGGCGGGAACGCTGGCTGTGATGCACATAAGCGAGAAGGCGAAGTTTGACCTTGACAGGGTGAAGGGCAGGAGGATTTAGTTCGGAAAAAGTTTATCTGATGACCAATTCTTTTGACTTCGTGAAGGGTAAAGTTGTAGCAGCCCTGCTCGCACTGAATCTTCTCGCTCTGCTGCTCTCCCTTGGAGTGGGGAGCGGGGGCTATACATACCTCTTTCAGGTTATTACGGGAAATGCCGATGAGACTGCAACAAAAATCGTTCTCAGCTACAGACTGCCGAGGTATCTGATGGCGGTGATAGCCGGAGCGTCTCTCTCTGCATCCGGCTGTGCCATGCAGGCTCTGTTCAGAAATCCACTTGCCGAGCCCTACGTTCTTGGGGTGGCGAGCGGGGCGAGTGTTGGCGCTGCCCTTTCGGTTGCTCTTGGCATTGAGACTATTTACTCAAGAATCGGAATGGCCTTTTTCTCCGCTCTTATTACCGCATACGTCGTTTATCTAATTGGCTCATCCTCAAAATTTCGGGATCAGACGTACGCAATTCTTCTTGCCGGGGTTGCCATAGCAAGCTTCTTCTCCGGTTTAACTTCCGTTCTAATTTACTTCTCCGCTCAAAGCATGCACAAAGTGATTTTCTGGCTCATGGGAAGCTTCTCGAACCCCTTCGTTGAAGAGGTGCTTTTCGCCCTGCCCATTACCATTGCCGGGCTGCTCTACCTCCTGATTACCTCATGGAACCTTAACGCCCTTTTGCTCGGCGATGAGCACGCTGCAGCGGTGGGGATAAACGTCGAAAGCTTCAGGAAGTCCCTGATAGCTGTCGTTGCTCTTCTTACTTCAACAACCGTTGCGATCAGCGGTGTCATAGGCTTTGTTGGCATAATCGTTCCCCACACAATGAGGATACTGGTGGGAGAGGAGCACCAGAAGCTTCTCCCCTCCACAATATTCCTCTCCACGGCTTTCATGCCGCTCATCGACGTCGTTGCCAGAATTTCAACGAGCGGTGAGCTGCCTGTGGGGGCGATAACGGCCATGCTCGGAGGGCCGTTTTTCCTCTACCTGCTGATGAGGAGGTCGGTATGAGGCTCGTGGTGAAGGGAGTCAGCGTAAAGCTGGGGAGCAGAGAGGTGCTGAAGGACGTAACCTTTGAGGTGGGGGAGGGAGAGCTTCTCGCCCTGCTCGGCCCCAACGGGAGCGGCAAGACCACGATGCTGAGAACGATATTCGGAATGCTCAAGCCCCTTAAGGGAGTGGTTTTGCTTGACGGCAGGGAAGTTGGCAGTGCTGAGGAAGCTGCCAGAAAGCTCGGCTTTCTTCCGCAGGACACACCGATGACGAATTTAAAGGTCATTGATGTCGTGATGCTCGGCAGAACTCCCTATCTGAGCGGGTTAAAGAGGCCTAAAGAGGAGGATTACAGAGCAGCGATGGAAGCTCTGAAGGAGGTTGGGATGGAGAAAATGGCCGACAGGCTTTTCTCGGAGCTCAGCGGTGGAGAGAGGCAGAAGGTTATGCTTGCGAGGGTTTTTGCCCAGCAGCCCGAAATAATGCTGCTCGACGAGCCAACAGCCCATTTAGACATAGCGGCGCAGATTGAGATAATGGAGATTGTAAGGAGCAAGGTGGAGCAGGGAAAGGCTGCAATAGTTGCAATACACGACATAAACCTCGCATCCTCCTTTGCAACCAAAATTCTGATGGTAAAGGACGGTGTTGTTGTCTACGCGGGAAGGCCGGAGGATGTCATTACGGAGGAGAGCATAAGGGATGTTTTTGGGGCTGACGTTGTTGTCAGAAAATACGGAAGGGGGGTTTACATCGCCCCGAAGCTGAAGGTTCCGAACGGTTTGAGGAGGGTTCACGTCATATGCGGAGGGGGGAGTGGTGGAGCAATCATGCACATGCTCAGGGAGGTAGGATACAAGGTTTCCGCGGGGGTTGTGAACATCCTTGATTCCGACTGGGAGAACGCGGTTGAGCTGGGAGAGGTTGTTGACGAAGCCCCATTTTCACCGATAAGCGACTCTTCGCATCAGAAAAACATAGAGATGATTGAGAAGAGCGATGCGGTTGTGCTGGCGAACCTGAGCGTTGGAAAGGGGAACTACAGGAATCTTCTTGCAGCATTGCATGCAGCAAACCTCGGCAAGCTCGTTGTGGTTGACAGAACTCCCTTTAAAGAACGAAATTTTGCCGGAAAGGAGGCGGAGGAGCTTTATATTAAAATTCTGGAAAAAGCGGTGGTTGTGAAAAGGGAAGAGGAGGTTCTGGATGCCGTACGAAAATTACTGGGTTGACGAAAGAACTCTGGTGGTTTCGGGAGACTTCTTCGGCGTCAGCACGGGGTTGCTGGGAGGGTGGAAGAGAGTGAGACATGCGTTCAACCACACTGTAAGCGAGGAATTCCACTCGATGGAGCCTGCAGAGTACCTCAGAAAGGTTGCGAGGGGATACGGGCTCAAATCCTACTTTGGCCTGCTCACCTCCGTTCCCATCGAGAAGCTCAGCGTGAAAGGCTGCGGAGAGGTGACGGTGTTCGCCACTGCGGGAGTCATGAATCCAAATGAGAGGGTAGGGACGATAAACATAATAGCGGTTTTCGAGTGCAGGATGAGCAGGGCTGCGATGCTCAACGCCATTATAACTGCAACTGAGGCAAAAACGAAGGCTTTGCTGGAAGAGGGGCACAACTTCACGGGCACGAACACCGACGCGGTTGTGGTGCTATGCACTCAGAAGGGGGGGTATCACAGGTACTGCGGTCCTGCGAGTGAAGTTGGGCAGAAGCTCTGGAGATGTGCTGGGGAGGCGGTGAAGGACAGCCTGGCGAGGTGGTAAGCTCCGTGGTAGCAAATCAAATATGCTTTATTTTGTATCAAGTTATCTGGAAAACTTTATAAATTGAAATCCGAATTTTTGGAGCATGAGGAAATTTGCATTGATTTCACTCACGTTAATAATGCTTACTGCAGCAGCGAGTGCCACCACGTTTCACGGGGACGTGCAGAGGACAGGGAATTTCACGGCGAGTGGGGAGATTATCCCACACCTCGCCTGGAAAACTCAGCTGACCGGGCTTGTGGGAGCGTCACCTGTTTACTACAACGGTCACATTTACGTCACAAACTGGTTCGGCTGGGGTGACTGGCAGCCCGGACTTTACTCTCTCAACGCCACAACCGGCAGCGTGGAGTGGAGAAACGCGACAATCTCCGGCGCATCCAGCGTAGCTGTCTTCGGAAACCTGCTGGTTGTGGGTGACATTACCGGAATGCTGTATTATGTAGATGCGGCAAGTGGCGATATTGTCAAGGCGGTAAAGCTTGAAAGCTCCCCCTTGTGGTGGGGCATTGCATCATCACCGCTCGTTTACAACGGGTCGGTTTACGTTACAACGTTCTCCAACGGAACGCTCTGGAAGATCGATTCTGACGGCAATGTGGTGTGGCGTTACACCACAGGAGGGGAGATTGGTCCCTACACCTCGCCATCAGCATTTAAAGGTCTGGTGTTCTTCGCAGGCAATGAAAGCGGGAACGGCCTTCTGGTTGCCGTGAATGAGAGCGGAGTGGAGCAGTGGAAGTTTCCGGTTGATGGCAAAATCACCAACTCTCCCTCAACAGATGGACAGAGAGTTTACGTTGCCACAGAAACCAAACTTTATGCCGTGAATCTCGACGGAACCGAAGCCTGGAGTGTAGCCTTTAGCGGAACGATGTCAACGGCGGCCGTTGCTTACGGGAATGTTTACATCGGATCAGATGGTAAGCTCTACTGCTTTAACGCCAGCGACGGCACGAAGAAATGGGAGACTGCTGTTAACGGAAAGATTGACTCGTCGCCTGCTGTCGCGGGCGGTGTTGTTTACTTCGCCACAAACACACCTGAGGGAACGCTTTATGCTGTTGATGCGCTCAGCGGTGAAGTGCTGTGGTATTACCGCTTATCTCCCCCTTCGGGGAGCTACTACAACATCATGTCGTCACCGTTCATAGCTGAAAATAAGCTTTTCATCGGGGCCGACAGCGGATACGTTTACTGCTTCGAGACATCTGGAAGCTTCGAGTTTAACGTTACGCTGATTCCCGGAAAGTTCGAGGTTCTCGTCAACGGAAACAGCTATGAAGTTAACAGAACAACGGCTCTCGGAGCGCTTTATGAGTCTGAAAATCATACGGTGAATGGAGCAAAGGTCTGGTTTGAGGTAAGTCTTGATGACAGCTGGTATTCCCAGTACGGTTTCTTCATAAAAACCATCATGGGCCTCGGAACCGATCAAATTGACGGTAACTGGATTTACTGGAGTGTATGGAACGAAACCGGGCAAATATCTGTTGGAGCTGACCGATACAACCTAAACCAGAAGGAAACTGTATATTACTGCTACGGAGACGGAAGCAGCCTCAACAGCTGCCTAATTCTGCTGAAAATTAATGCTGATGTAAAACCAGCAGGTATCTCATCTCTTGAGCTTTCAAACGGGAACAGGGGAGGGAACATAACGGCGTGGGTGAATGTAACCTCTGCCTCTACTGACTGGTATGTCGTCGTTGTGAGCGGTGTGGGTGAGCAGGGGGAGGCGATAGCTGGCATCTCAACCTTCCGCCTCAATGCGGGAGAGGAGCTGAGAGTTCCGGTGCTCATCCACATCCCGCAGCTTGCTGATCAGGGGACTTACAGCCTCTATGCAGGAGTTTACAGGTTCAGCGAGTATCCTGCCAACCTGATTCACCTCTATGGCCCGGCAAGCTGTGAGGTGAGCTGATGCGCCTGCTGGCGGCTTTATTTATTCTTCTCATCCTGACCCCCGCCTCCGCTCTCACTCTCGACGTGAGCGGGGGGTGTGTGGATAAACCGGTTGAAGTTGTAACTGACAAGGAAGCAACAATTGTTTTCAGAATGAATTCAGGCACACCAGTTTTCGCTGAAGTTTCACCATCAAATCCCGCTTACTTCAAGCCGAGAGTTCCTGGAGAGCTTGTTGTAATCGCCATGGCAGGAGATGAGCAGGTCACCAAAACTCTGCAGGTTACAACCTGCAGCAGTGGCAGCAGTGGTGGAGGAGGCACTACTTCTAAGCAGTACCTTCCCTACGGGACGTTCGAAGTTCTTGGCAAAGAAGTTGAGTGGAGAACCGCTTACGGAGCGCTGAAAAAGGCATCGGAAATAATGGGATTCTCCATAACTCCCGAACTTACCGACTGGGGAATCTTCGTAAAATGCGTGAGGGATTTGTGCAAGGGGGATATAGGGGAGACTTCAGGCTGGATGTACTGGGTCAACTACCCTAACGAGCCGTTGCCGGGAGTTGCGGCTACAGAGAAAAGAGTCTATCCCGGAGATAGGATAGTCTGGTACTTCTCCAGAAGCATGAGCGACACCCCTGACTCCTCACCCTTCAAGATATACATAGACATAGGGGACAGCTATGAAATTACCGTCAGCATAATCTGGCCGTCAAAGATTCCACCGGTGGCCGACTTTACGTTCTCCCCAGCAAACCCCGTTGCGGGAGAGGAGGTTGTGTTCAATGCCTCCAAGTCGGTTGACGATGGCCAGATAACGGATTACATCTGGAACTTCGGGGACGGAAAAAGCGGAAGGGGGGTTTCCGTAACTCACATTTACTCCGAGCCGGGAACGTATGAAGTCTCCCTCACAGTCTTCGACAACGATGCCCTCTCTGACACCATCACAAAGGCCGTAAACGTCAGCGAGCCGGGAATTCACCTGAACCTCACGGGGCAGGTTATCACCATTCAGCCCGGTAAGACGAAGGTAATTCCTTCCGAACAGCTAATGACAAACCTGTCAATAACCGGCCTGACTTTCGAATCGGAAAAACCTGTGCAGGTGGTTATTGCAGAGTCCCACATCCCTCCGGGTGTGGTTTACGGAACGTTTTACAGGTGGTTTGAGATTACGGCAAACGACTCTTTGAAGGCGACTATTGATTTCAGAGTTCCCAAAGACGTTGCCGAGGGTAGGGAAGTGGTTCTCATGAAGTACAACGGAAGCTGGTTCGAGCTGCCGACGGAGAAAACCGGGAAGGATGAGAATTACCTCTACTACTCCGCCGAAACGGAATCCCTCAGCGTTATTGCGATAACCATCAAGTGGGACAGCTTCCCCCTCAATGTAACTGATGCGAGAATCCAGAAGGCCCTGGACTGGCTCAGGACGATTCAAAACGATGATGGTGGGTTTGCGAATCCGGGTGAGAACAGCAGCATTTCTGCGACCGCGTGGGCAATCATGGCCATAGTTGCTGCAGGTCAGGACCCCCATGAGTGGGTTAAAAACGGAAAAAGCCCCATCGACTTTGTGAGGGAAAGGCTGAAAGATGAGATGGGCACGATGGGGGCTGAGGACTACGCGAGAACCATACTGGCCCTTGTTTACGCAAACGAGAATCCGAGGAACTTTGCAGGCGTTGACCTCGTGGGAAAGCTGAAGTCCTACATGAAGGAAAACGGGCAGATAGGGGACTTCACCTACAAGACCATCTGGGGAATCATCGCCCTGGCATCGGTTGGTGAGAACACAACAGCATCTGCAGAGTGGCTGAAAGCTCAGCAGGATGTCGATGGGGGATTCGCCTGGAGTGCGGGGGAGGAGAGCGACTTCGACGACACTGCAGCAGCGATTGAGGCTCTGATAGCTGCAGAGGAGCCAAGAGATTCGGATGTGATCAAAAAAGCCCTTGATTACCTCAAGACCGGACAGAACGACGATGGTGGGATGAGGTACTTCGGGAGTTCAGCAAGCAACGCTGCCAGTGATGCTTGGACGATACAGGCCCTCGTTGCCGCGGGAGTCAATCCGATGGAGTGGGCAAAGAACAACACGAGTGTGGTGGAGCATCTGCTTAGCCTTCAGACGGAGGACGGCTACTTCAAGTACACAAAGTATCAGACCTCCAATCCCGGTTTCATGACAGTTTCAGCCATCATTGCATTGCTGGGAAAGCCGCACCCGATTAAGGTGAACGCATCTGTTGCTACCGCTCCTGCAATCACCGCTACTACCACCACTACTGCAACGGCATCTACTACAACCACCACCACAACTGCTACCACCACAACTACGGCAGCTGCTGAGAGAAAATCCACTCCCGGCTTTTCATCAGCTGCAGCAATTGCGGCATTAGCTTTAACTGCAGCCCTTTTAAGGAGAAAAACATGAGGAAGCACACAATCTTACTTTTACTTTTAATCGCCGCCATTCTTCCTCTCTGCTCATCCAAACCGGCGGAGGAGCATACATCTTTCAACCTAACGGAAATTCTCAACGCCACACCGGTGGATGATACAGGCTACACCATTAACGAGGGAAATCCGCAGAGAATAGTGTCTCTCGCTCCAAGCAACACGGAAATTCTCTTCGCTATTGGTGCGGGTGATAGGGTTGTGGGAGTGACGGACTACTGCAATTACCCGCCCGAGGTGGTGGAAAAAAAGAAGAAGGGAGAGCTTGTGAGCATTGGCGGATACACGACGATAAATATAGAGAAGGTGGTTTCCCTCAAACCCGACCTTGTCGTTGCCACATACGGCAACGGAATCGAGAACATAGAAACGCTGAGAAGGATGGGCTTGACGGTGATAGCCTTTGACCCGAAAAGCGTTGAGGATGTGATGAAGGACATTATTCTGATTGGAGTAGCTACTGGAGAGAAGGAGAACGCCACGAAGCTTGTTCAAGAAATGCTTGAGAGGATTGAGAAGGTTAGAGAGAGTATGAAGGACAAGCCGAAGTCAGGGTTGCCCACATCCTTTGGTATGACCCGATATGGGTTAGCGGGAAGAACACGTTCATCGATGAGGTGATAAGGCTTGCTGGAGGTGAGAACGTCTTTAACTTTGATGGCTGGAGAACAGTGAGTGTTGAGGACTTGATTGCAGCCAATCCAGACGTGATTATTGTCAGCAGCGGCTCGGGGATGGGTGGAGGAAAAGACGTCGTTTACGAGTGGGTTGTAAGCGATGACAGGTTGAGCGGAATTAAGGCCGTGAAGGAAGGGAGGGTTTACGTCGTCGATGCGGACATAATAAACCGACCTTCATACAGGCTTGCAGAGGCGATTGAGGTTGTTGCTGACCTCATTCACAAGTAATTTTTGATAAAGTTCAATTATATCCGGAACCTCTCCATCGGAAAGAACTCCGTTATGTTTATCAAAACCTTCCCGCGGTGTATAATGTTGTAGTTTCTTGAAATCACTCTCCTATCGGCAATTCCAAGCTCCTTGGCGAGAGCTAAATCAGCCTCCTCAACCCTGCTCCACCTAATCTCTCTCCTCGCCTCTATGTTGTGCTTTCTCATGATCTTTCCGATAGGGATGTCTGCTCTCATCAAATCCTCCCTGAAGCTGTTTTCGAGCCTTTTGAGGGGTGTGAAGGAGATGGCCTTGGCGTATATCTCCCCATTTGCCCTGAGGTAAACAACCCTGTAGTTCACCTCATCCCCCTCATCTATTTCGAGGAGCTCTGCAAGCTCTCTGTCAGCTCTGATAATCTTTTGCTCCAGCGTCTCAACCTCCACCTTTTTCTGCGTTACAGCCTCAATAATCGCCGTTATCGAGCCATCCGTTGTCATCAGAATGCGGTGAATTGCGTTCATAACTTGTCAATCTCCTTGACAGGCCTCCCATCCTTTGTCTCGGGAGCGATATAGTCCAGAAATCTCGAAAAGGGAATGTTGTTCAGCCTGAAGGTAACCTTAATGGGTGACAGCACTGCATTCTCATCGCAGAAGTTGATTCTGGAAACCGTCGCCGTCTGCTTGTTCAGGTAAATCGTGACCTCCTTCCCGTTCCTACCTTTAAGTATTTCGCTCCTCGCGGTGTCGAGGATTCTCTGCTTTCTGAGCAGTTCTCTGAACCTATCAAGGCTGTAAGCTCTGCCGTAAACCTCCCCCTCCTCGCTGATCTCTATCTCCGCATCTGGGAAAATGTTTCTGATGGCTTTCAGAACTTTGTCCTCGCTTTCCGTGGGATGAATCTTGGTTCTGATTTCAATCTCAACGTTCTTTGCTAGCTTGAGCAGAATCTGCCTGATTTTCTCGACGAAATCCTCGTAGCTGCCCGTATTCTCCACTGTGAAGTCTGCCATCTCCATCGCTTCTTTCAGCCCCCAACTCTCCTCTCTCCTGTCCCTTTCCTTCAGTTCCTCAATGCTCGAAACGTCGTCGCTTCTCTTCCTCATCTTAACTCTTTCAAACCTAACTTCCAGCGGACACTCGATGGCGATGAGGACGAAATCATCACCAAAAGCCTTTTTGAACCTCTCTACTTCAGCCACTCCCCTTATTCCGTCAACAACAACCACGCCATGCTCTTTCAGAAGCTCCCGGATTTTCGGTATGCATCTCTTGGCTATCGCGTCCATCCCCTCTTTCTCTCTCAGCTCCCTCGCCACTTTCCCCAGATTCTCGTCTGTGAGCTCGAGCCCCCTTCTTGCAGCTTCTTCTCTGACAACATCGCCCATAACGACAACAGGAAGTCCAAGCTCCCTCGCAACTTCTGCAGCGGTGCTCTTACCACTCAGGGGGTAGCCCACAAAGGCAATTACCTTCATCTCCAACACCACACTCGCAGTGGATTAAGGCGTAGAAGGCTGCGGCAAGTCTATAATCCTTCTCCTCAGCCCTAACCTCCACTACTCTTTCCTCAACCTCGTCAACTTCTCGCCCCAAATAGTTGTCGTAAATCCACCTTTCTTCACCGCTGATCAAAACCGCATACCTCGCCCCCCTGATTTTTGAGTAGCTTTTCAGGAAGGTTTTGACAGGCTCTAAGGCTGTGGGGGCAGCGAAGTCGAGGCAGAGCAGTATCTTCCCATCTTTAACTCCTAAGTGGGACGCCCTAACGTAGTAACTTCTGCCATTGAGCTCTATCGCTATACCCTCATCCCTAACAAACTCAACGTTCATGCCTTCCCTTTTACCTTCTTCAGGATGACTTTAGAAAATATTGGTTTCTCCTTTATCAGCCCCTCTGGCCTGTAAAGCAGTACGAAGTACATCAGCAGACCGAAGAGTATGTACTCCAGCCAAACAGCCTCGAAGGGCAGCATCAGGGCGCTCTTTATCTCGTACTTGTACATGGTCAGCAATATCTTCACAAGAACGAAGGTGAAGGTTCCGACCACAACACCTCTGTTGTTACCCGCCCCACCAAGCAGAACCATCAGGAAGGGGTAGAATGTCCACTCCACCCTAGAAAAGCTCGTTGCAATGACGTTGACAGAGTAAAGGGAGAAAAGAGCGCCTGCAATTGCCGCAATCGATGAGCCGATTGCAGCGGTTTTGATTCTCAGAGTCATCACGCTCTTGCCCATAGCCTCGACGACGCTCTCGTTCTCCCTCATCGCCCTCAGAAGTCTGCCGTAGGGGGAGTTCAACAGCCTCTCAACAAAAATGTACACCAAAAGTGCAAAAAGGAGGGCTATCACGGCAAAAGCGTGTGATCTGTACTGTCCGGGCAGAAAGGCGAGGACGTCGGGAACCGAAACGCCGTAATAGCCTCCGATTATCCCCGTGTGGTAGTAGAAAACCATGAAAGCAACCTCACTTATTGCAAGCAGCGTGATGGCCAGATAGTCTTCAGAGAGCTTCGCGCTCGGCAGTATGAAGAGAGCTCCCGTAACGGCTCCTATTATCATCGCAAGAACAACGGACAGCAGAATAAGCCCGATTCCGAAGGCCGGGTTGTTGGCTATAATCTCATTGACAGTGGAAGCCAGCCTGCCCGTAGCTTCTTTGAGCTCCCCACCCTGAATGTTAAAGGCCAGCATCAGGAGTCTGTTGACTAGTCCTCCAACCGTAAAGGCTCCCATCAGCACGGCTAAAGCTCTTCCAAAGTTGGGGATTCCGGCGAATCCGTACTCTATGTTCAGGCTTAGGCTGACGATTGTGTATAGACCAAACCATAGTGCTAGGTTGAGTATTATCTGCTCCATAGCAACCTCCTCCACTTCACACCTGTAAGGCCCTTGGGGGCGAGGATAAGTGTTGCGACTAGCACCAGCAACGAAACAACTCTGCCGTAGAGCAAAACTCCTGTTCCGAACACAGAGGAAAGTGCGTAAGTAACACTTGTCTCCGAAAATCCTATTATGTAGCCTCCGAGCAATGCTCCGTAGATTGTTGAAAGCCCCCCGACAATGCTCGAAGCAAATATGGAGACAATGATGATTGCACCCGTGCTCGGAACTATTTCGTACTTGAATGGCAGCAGACACCCCGCCATCGCAGCCAAAGCGCCTGAAAGAAACCACGAGAAGAGCCTCGTGTACTCCACATTGACACCCATCACCTCAGCCAGAGCGGGGTTCTCCATCGAGGCCCTCAGGGCAACTCCGAACTTTGTTTTGTAAAGCAGCGTTACGAGTGATGCGAGAACAATAATTATAACCAGGGAAGAAACGAAGAGTGAGGCGGAGAAGGAAAACATCTTGAAGTCTGTCGGGATAAAGGTGAACTTCGAGGCGGATTTTCTGGTTATGGTTGCGAGAGTTTCAGAGTATGAGCCAATAATGCCAAGGAGAATCAAGTCAAAGGCCAGCGTTGCAATCATCAAAATCACTACGGAGGCGCCGCGCCTGATGAGCGGGCGCAGGATGAGGATGTAGGTTGCAATGCCAAGCAAACCGCCAAGTGCAAAAGCAACGGGCAAAGAAGCGTAGGGGTGGATGCCAAAAAGCCTCAGCATGGTCAGGGCCACGTATGAGCCAAATATTGCGAAGCTCCCCTGCGCGAAGTTGGGAACTGCCGTAGTTATGTAGGTAATGGTGAGCCCTATGCTCAGCAATACGAGAAGGTTGGAGTATATGAGAGACCCTTCGATAATATTTTTGACGATCTCGAAAGATGAAATAGTATCCATAGACTCCGAGCTTTAGTAAAGTTTTAAAATTTTAACGTTGTATAAACGCTATGCGAAGGGGGAACAAAATAGTTTTGGCGGCCGTATTAATGGCTGTAGTGCTTGCGCTCTGTGCACAACCAGCAGAGCAGAAGCCGGGGGAGGGTCAGAAAACAGCAATAAAAATAGGCGTGATGATTGACCTCTCCGGCCCGCTGACAACCTACGGAAACAGCATCAAGAACACGCTGGAAATTGCGAAGGAAGATATAAACGCGTATCTTGAGGAGAAGGGTTTGCCCTACACTGTGGAGTTCTACGTCGAGGACACCAAGGTTGACCCAAAGATAGCTCTTGAAAAGATTCAGAGCCTGCATTCTAAAGGGATTAACCTTGTTATAGGGCCAATGGGTAGCGGAGAAGTGAGCAATATAAAGGGGTATGTACAGTCAAACAAAATAATAATAATCTCACCGTCTTCCACATTGCTGCCCAGCCTCCTCGGAATTACCAAGCCCGAAGATAAGAAGTACATCTTCAGATTTGTTGGTACTGACGACCTGCAGACTGACGCAATAACGGCTGAACTCAAGGACCTTGGCATTAAGGCAGTAATCATAACCTACACCGGAAACGACTGGGGTAAGGGGCTTTATGAGACTATTAAACCCAAGCTCGATGCAGCAGGAATTGAAATCGTTGGCGAACCGGTAGAATATCCGTCACCACCACCGGCGGACTTCTCCCCGTACATCGCGACGCTCGAAAGCAAGCTGAACGACGCTCTCCAGAAGTATGACGCTTCAGAAGTTGCCGTTGTAGCTTTCAGCTACGAAGAGGCGGCGACAATGCTCGCTCAGACCAAGGATGACAGCCCACTGCTGAACGTCCTGTGGCTGGGCTGCGATGGTACTGCGCTGAGCGATAAAATGCTCGAAGTCTGCGACAAGGCGAGCAAAGTCAGAATGCTGAGCACGCTCTTCGAATCAAAAGGAGAAGCCTATGAGCAGCTGGCGAAGAAGTACAAGGAGAGAGGGTTCGGAGATTCGCCCTACCAGTACGCTCTAAACGCCTACGATGCGGCATGGGTGCTGGTTCTCAGCTACATTGAGGTCGTTAAGGAGAAGGGCAGCTACGATCCAGATGCTATGAACGCCAAGATTCCCGAAGTGACGGAGAAGTACAGCAAGGGAGAGTACGGAGTAAAGCCGGTCTCGGGTTACATAAAGCTCAACGAGTGGAATGACAGAGCAAGCGGTGACTACGCAATCTACGAAGTAACTCAGGACTGCAAGTGGCAGACTGCCGGCATTTGGAAGTTCACGGAAAACAAGATAGAGTGGCTATGAAGATTTTACAAACTCAAAATCTTTCCAAATTTTTTGACGGTCTCAAGGCTTTGAACAGAGTCAATATTGGTGTGGAAAAGGGCAGTATAACGCTCGTCATCGGCCCAAACGGCAGCGGAAAGACGACCTTCATCAACACCGTTTCTGGTTTCTACAGAGCGGATGAGGGCAAGGTTTTCTTTGAGGGAAAGGACATAACCAACAAGCCTCCCCACGAAATCAGCAGACTGGGCATAGTCAGGACCTTTCAGATCCCCCAGCCGCTGAAAAAGATGACCGTGCTCGAAAACTTGCTGATAGCTCCTGAAGGATACGGAGAGCGCATCTTTCACTCAGTGAGCGGCAGATGGCTGAAAGAGGAGGAGGAAATAGTTGAGAAAGCCTTCAGGATTTTAGAATTCCTGAAGCTCGACCACCTGTGGGACAGTGAAGCTCAAAACCTGAGTGGCGGGCAGCTGAAGCTGCTGGAAGTGGCGAGGGCGATGATGAAGGATGCAAAGCTGCTTATAATGGACGAGCCAATAGCAGGAGTAAATCCAGTTCTGTCTCACAGCATGCTTGAGAGGTTCGTTGAGCTTAAAAAGATGGGTGTCAGCTTTCTCATCGTCGAGCACAGGCTGGACATAGTGCTTAAATACACAGACCACATATACGTTATGGCCAACGGCAGTGTGATTGCAGAGGGCAAGGAGGAGGACATCCTGAACAATCCGAAAGTGGTGGAGGTGTATCTCGGTGCTCAGGACAGTGAAATTGAATGCGGGGTATAAGGAACTCCACATCCTCTTCGATGTGGATGCGGACATAAAGAAGAACTCAATTACAGCGGTAGTTGGCCCTAACGGCTCAGGAAAGTCAACGCTGCTCAAATCAATTTTCGGCCTCGCCACCGTTCACTCGGGACAGGTTTTCCTAAACGGGGGAGAGATAACCTCACTGCCCCCCCACACAAGAACAAAGCTGGGAATCGCCTATCTCCCTCAGACGGACAACGTCTTCGCCAACCTCACTGTTGAAGAGAACCTGAAGATTGCCGCCTACACAGTTGACAAGGAAGAGGTGAAGGACAGGATTGATGCAGCTCTCGATGCCTTCCCTGAGCTAAGGGCCTTCATGAAAAGGAAAGCTGGAACGCTGAGCGGTGGAGAGAGGCAGATGCTGGCAATGGCCACAGCTCTGGTGAGAAAGGCCAACGTTCTCATGCTGGATGAGCCAACAGCTCAGCTATCGCCAAAGTTTGCGGAGATAATCTTCGACAGAATTCTGAAGCTGAGGGATGACCTGAAGCTCACAATCCTGCTGGTCGAGCAGAATGTGCAGAGAGCTTTAGAAATCAGCGATAATGCTTATCTGCTTGTCAGCGGTAGGGTTGCTTTCAACGGAACTGCGAACGAGCTTCTGGAGCACGAGAAGTTTGAGAAGCTCTGCATGGGTATTGTTGATTGAAGTTTTTTGTAGATTTTACCTAATCAGAATTATTGCTACCTTCGATTTTGGTTTGATGATTTTATCAAAGATCCTCTGCTTAAGCGTGCCTTGAGATAATTGGCGAGGCTTTAAATAATCGGTTTGACTCCTCAGCCCTTCGGATTGCCACCAAGCTTCCCATTTTTATCCAGCTCAACGTAAACACCCTTTCTTTTGACGTGATCTATCAGCCTTGCATAGGTGCCATTAACACTTAGAGTTTCCGAATCGCCAACCATTATCAGCTTCCTTCTCGCCCTCGTCAGTGAAACGTTCAGCCTTCTCAGGTCATCAAGGAAGCCAATCTCTCTCTTCCTGTTGCTTCTGACGAATGAAATGATTATAACCTCCTTCTCCCTCCCTTGAAATCCGTCAACGCTGCTGACCTCCACGTCAACCTTCTCCCTCAGCAGGTCAACCTGGTCATCGTAGGGGGTTATAACTCCAATCTGCTCCTTTTTTAAGCCCATTTTCAGCAACTCGGTAACGATTTCTGTCACAATTTCTGCCTCAAGCCTGTTGTACCTAGACGTTGAATCCGCAAGCTTTCCCTCCCACCTGTTCTTGCATTTTGAGGTGTCTATGAACACCAGGGGCTCATCTCCAAGTATCTCTCTCAGCTTCTCAGCCTCTCTCTTCGCTATCTGGCTTAAGGCTATCGCTGTGCAGCTCTCATGCGCCACTATCCTTCCGCCGTAGAACTCCCTGCTTGGAAACTCCATCAGTTTCTCATTCATCCTGTACTGAACGTTTAGAAGCTGGGATTTTTCAGGGTAGAGCTCAATTAGCTTCTCGAAGAGAGTCTCTGAAAGCTTCTCTGCCTTCATTACCGTTGGCGGGAGCTGTCGGTGGTCTCCAGCAAGGATGAACTTCCTCGCCCTGTTTATTGGTATTAGAACGCTTGGAATCGTTGCCTGACTTGCTTCGTCAATTACTGCAGTATCAAAGCTTTCTTCGAGCAAAAAGGCGGAGGAGTTTGTCGAAATCACAACATCGCTCTCCTCAATGATCTCCTTAACGATTCTCTCCTCCTCTTCCTTCATCTCCGTGTAAAGCTGGTCAAGAGCCTTTCTCGCCTCAATCCACTCTGCCATCGACCTTATTTTTTTAGCTGCAACACCTCTCGCCCCTCTGTTGCTTCTGGCAAGCCTTAAAATCTCCTCATCGCTCAGACCACGCCTCAATTGGGGGGATGGCTTGGTCAGCCTTTCCATTCTTCTTTCAATCTCCTCAATCTTCCCCTTAATTTCCTCAATCCTCTTGTAATCGGGGTGGTTGAGGACGAGGGAGGCAAGGGTGTGCTCCTTAAGCCTTTTCTCAACCCTCGAAGGGTGGCCGAGCCTGACGATTTTCATGTCTGAGAGAAGCTCAACGAGGTTGTCAACGGCGGTGTTGCTTTCAGCTGTAACGAGAACTCTCTCACCCCTCTTAACGAGCTGCCTTACCACCTCAACAACTGTTCTCGTCTTTCCTGTTCCAAAGGGGCCGTGAATGAGGAAGAAGTCGTCAGTTGAGACGGCACAGCCAACAGCTTTGAGCTGCGCTCTGTTTAAGGAAGAGTCGAAAGGCTTGAAGTCTTCACATTCTGTTTTGGAGGGCTCTTCAAGGCCAAGGGCAAATTTCAGCGCCCTCTTTCCATTTTCCGTCAGATTCTCAAGGTTTTCAATCCACCTCTTGAAGGTGAGGTCGCTGGCATACAAATCAATTCTTACATCCCTCAGCGCCCACTCCGGAACGGATTCGAGAGAGACGGTAAGGTATCTGCTCCCCTTCTCTACCACAACTCCTCTCAAATCGCTTTTCAGCGGGTCACCTCTGCTGATTAGCACTTCATCTCCAACAGAAATCTCGGTCTCTATTGCTTTCCTCCTCCCGTACCTTACAAGCTTGAAGCCAAGCTCTTCTCCAACCACCTTACCTCTCAGCCCCAGAACAGCCCTCCCCTTCCTTTCTCTCTTCTCTCCGCTCAACCGCCTTATCTCATCCATCATTGCGGAAATCTGAGCATCTCTCTCAACCTCTGTTAGCCTGATCAACCCCTCTATGAACTCTTTCACAGCCTTAGTTGGGGGAAGGTTAATAAGTGAGATTGTGAATAAAATATCATGAACAACTGGTGGGTTTACCCCTGCTTTGAGATTGATGTCGTTGCGAGCGGCTTTGATTTGCCAGTGGCCATTGCTTTTCCTTCTGAGCAGAGAAAGGGGAAGAATGACGTTGTTGAGCTATACGGAAAGGTGAAGTAACGAATAAACGGAAATGGGCGGGCATCTGATGGGCAAAGGCGATGAGGGAGATATCCGAGGATTGAAGCTCATTTCGAGGTAAGACTTAAGTAATACTCCGTCTTACTCAAATTATGCCAAAGGTCAAAACCTCCTCAAAGGGGCAGATAGTCATACCGAAGAGATAAGGGATGCACTGGGGATAAAGCCCGGAACGGTCATGAACGTTCACTTGGAGGGCAAGAAGATAATCCTCGAACCTTCTCCCGAACCACCGGACATTTTCGTCGATCTCGGAGAGAGGTCTGAGCAGATATTGAAAGAGTCCAGAAAAATCGACGAGGAAAGAATGAGAAAACTCCTGAGGGATCTTGGTGTCGAAGGCGGTGATTGACACCGGCGTATTTGTTGACTACATTGACAGGAAGTCTCCGCTCCACGATGTAGCAAGAAATGTAATCAACTCTATTGGGCAGCTTGAGGTTCTTCTACCCTACGTCACCATAGCAGAGATCTGCTACGTCACTGCGAGAGTGCTGAGGGAAGCAGGTATCGAAGAGTGGCTTGAAAAGTCCGTGGAGTTCGTTGAGTGGCTACAAAGGCACCCCGCAGTGGAAGTTGTCTGCTCAACCGAGCTCGACGTTGAGGCAGCTAAAGTTAAACTTCGATACGGCCTCGCCCTTGCGGACTGCTACGTCCTCGCCCTGTCCAAGCTGAAAAACTGCAAAGCAGTTTTCAGAAAGAGAGAGAAGGAGATGCCCGACAAAGTGGAGAAGGATTTTGACGTTATATTTCTCGAAGACTACGTCGGAGGTGATAGGTAGGGTGAGGGAGAAGGACGACACCTACTCCAAGAGATGGGGTAAGTGGGGAGATAGAGGATAAAATGGCTACTCCTCAGACGGAAGGTACTTTTCAATTGTTTCCAGAAGCTTCTTCCTTGTGAAGGGCTTTTCAAGAATTTCTAAAGCGCCAGCATCGAGCAGCTCCTGCCCCCTCCGTCTGGCATAGGCTGTAATGCCGATAATCTTTGCATCTGGGTCGAATTTTTTAATTTCCTTCGCTGCCTCAACTCCATCCATTACAGGCATGGCAATATCCATAAGGACAATGTCGGGCTTGAACATCTTGTAAAGCCTTACAGCTTCCTCGCCGTTTGTGGCAGTGAGCAGATTGTATCTGTCCGAGATCATCAGCTGAACTGCCTCGAGAATGGCCGCATCGTCCTCCACAATCAGCACTCTCGGCTTTTGCTTCATTTACCTAATTTTATCCTCAACATTTAAAAATTTTACTATCTCTTTAGAAATTCCACTACGTAGAGGTTGAACTCCTCTGGATTCTCTATCTTTGCCAGATGCGCCGCATTCCTTACCTCTTTAATTTCAGCTTTGGGAATCAGCGATGTAGTATCCCTAAATTATTTCACTACTAAACACCCACTTCATGTGAGAAAACTAACGAACAAAAAGATCAGGTGGATAATCAGACAGCTTGACAAGGGAGCTCCAGTAAAGGAAATAGCCGCTGTGATGAGAGTTACACCAAGAAGAATCTACCAGCTTAAAAAACAATATGAGGAAACTGGCCAGATTCCAGAACTCAAACAAGCAGGAAGAAAGCCCAAACCAATTGACGAAAAGACAGAGCAAATAATCCTGCAGGCCTACAAAAAATACAGACTCAGCCCAGTACCATTGGAAAGGCTGATAGAAAGGGATTACGGCATCCACATCTCCCATAATACAATCTACAAAGTTTTACTCAAACACGGTTTGGTGGAGGAGAACATGAGCAAGAAGAAACGAAGGAAATGGGTTAGATACGAAAGAACCCACTCAATGTCTTTATGGCAGGGAGACTGGAAGAGGCTTGGAGAGAAATGGATTATAGCCTTCATGGATGATGCTTCCCGCTTTATTACTTGTTACGGAGTCTTCGATTCAGCTACGACTGAGAACACGATTAGAGTCCTGAAAGTGGGATTCAGGGAGTATGGCATTCCGGATGAGATCCTCACAGATCACGGAACTCAGTTTGTTGCAGCTAAAAGCAGAGAGAAGGCCAAGCATAGATTCAGGGAGTTTTTGGCCGAGAATGGAGTAAGGCATGTTCTTGCCAGAATAAACCATCCACAAACGAATGGAAAGATAGAGAGGTTCTTTGGTTTGATGGAGCAGAAGATCCATCTGTTTGATTCTTTGGATGAGTTCATTTATTGGTACAATTACGTTAAGCCTCACATGAGCCTGAATTTCGACGAATTGGAGACTCCCTATCAGGCCTTTTTGAGGAAGCTACCTGCTGAAAGGGTGTTTGAGTACGGGAGGTGGTTGTTTGAGGAGTGAAATTAATTCGGGATATCACAGTTGTTGCTTTTTTGGATTATGGGTTTAAAAACCTCAGACGCAGACAAATTGGATTGCGATTTTTTAGGAAGTAAAGTTTTTTAATTGTAGATTTGTACAATTTTTTCGATGAGGGTGGAGGACGAAAGAATCAAGCTTCTCTTTAAAGAAAAAGCGCTTGAGATTTTGATGACAATCTATTATGAAAGCCTTGGCGGTAATGACGTTTACATCCAATACATTGCCAGCAAGGTAAACAGCCCTCACAGCTACGTTTGGCTGATTATAAAAAAATTTGAAGAGGCAAAAATGGTCGAATGCGAACTTGAGGGTCGAACAAAAATTATAAGGTTGACTGATAAAGGGCAGAAGATTGCCCAGCAAATCAAGAGCATTATCGATATTATGGAAAATGATACATGATTTTAAATGCATTTAAAAAAGAATAAGAAATTAAAAATATTAACTTTTCTGCATTTTTTTTAATGGAAATCTTTTTTATTAATTGAAAATGCTAAGGATAAAAATGGAGGGTCTGTGATGATGAGCCTTACCCGAAGGAATTTTATGAAGCTTGTTGCGGCCATGGGTGCCTCAGCTTTTCTGAGCGCGTATAAAGGGGACATAGTGAGAGCAGTTGAGGCAAAGAAGGATTACTGGCACATTTGCTGGCTGAACGGGGCAGCGTGCACGGGATGCACGGTATCCTTTGCTCAAGCGTCGAATCCGGATTTGGTGCAGATTCTAACTGAGATTATCGTTGGGACGTCTGGATTGCCGATAGCTCTTCCCGACTACATGGAAACGATACATCCAGCCTCAGGAACACTCGCTGAAAAGCTTAAGGAGAGGTGGAAAGCTGGAGAGAAGGGCAAGAGGATTCTTGTTGTTGAAGGGGCTGTCCAGAAACCCGGTTACTGTGTGGTAGCAGGAAAGGACTTCAGGGAGCACGTTAGGGAGGCCGCAGAGGTTGCTGATGCCATAGTTGCTGTCGGCCAGTGTGCAACCTTTGGAGGCATACCTGCGGCAAATCCAAATCCTACCGGGGCGATGGGACTTTCAGAGTTCCTGAGAGAGGAAGGTATTGCAAAGCCCGTTATCAATCTTCCTCTCTGTCCCGTTAATGGGGAGCATGTCGTCATCATTCTTTCAGCTGTAATAATGGGGGCTAAGATTGACCTTGACGAGCATGGCAGGCCAAAGGCCCTTTTTGGCACAAACATGCATGACGAGCTCTGCCCCTACAGACCTCTGTATGACAGAGGAGTCTTCATTGAGGAGCCCGGAAACGGAGATGGATGCAGATTCAAGATTGGATGCAAGGGGCCTGTTGCCTTTACAGACTGCCCCTCGAGAAGGTGGAACGGCAAGACCAGCTACTGCGTCGAAGCAGGGGCCCCATGCATTGCATGCTCAGAGCCGGGATGGCCGGACAAGTTCTCACCCTTCTACGCTGAGCTCCCGTCAATCCCCAGCTTCCTCGGGTTGAATCCAACAACGCTTGGGGCTGGCATCTTTGGTGCAACCGCAGTGGGAATTGGCGTTCATGCGGTGAGAAGAAAACTGAGAGGTGAGAAGGATGAGCAGGATAGTTATTGACCCCGTAACGAGAATAGAGGGTCATCTCAGAGTTGAGCTCTCTCCAGAAAAGCTAAAAACCTCCACGGGAGAGTGGGATGTTGTTAAGGAGGCTTACTGCAGCGGAACCCTATTCAGGGGATGGGAGACGATTTTGAGAGGGAGAGACCCAAGAGATGCCTGGATTATAACTCAGAGAATTTGCGGTGTTTGTCCCGCTCCGCATGCGGAAGCATCCATTCAGGCGATAGAGGCGGCATTTAACGTCACACCCACACCGGTGGCTGTTCTAATAAGAAACGTTCTTCACGGAGCTTACTACATTTACGACCACATAATCCACTCTTACATTCTTCTCGGCCCCGAACTCGGGGTTGTTTGCAAGTATCCACCCATGGTGCCTCCGGCACTTGGAAAGGAAGGTGTCTCGAAGCTGGGAATCGGCTCAAGCTACGTTGGTGCTCTTGAGATACAGAGGAAGGCCAACGAAATTGTCGCAATCTGGGGAGGAAAGTTCCCCCACCACCAGAGCGAGTATCCGGGAGGTATGGCGGTCAGGCCGACTGAGGACAGAATTGCCTCCTCTCTTGCCAGAATGTTCGAAATATGGAGGTGGGTTGCTGAAACGATGGTCAAGGATTTCTACAACCTCCTTGAGGCCAACGAGAAGGTTGGTGAGGCGGTAAGCTCACTCCTCGACATCAACTTCAGGGGGCTTCAGGATGTTGGGGCGTCAACAGGAAACTTCCTCAGCTACGGCCTCTTCCCCGATCATGAGAACTACGATGACTGGCTTTCAGTGCTTGATTCACCTTCAAAGAGGAGCAGCGCTCTGATACACGCTGGAGCGTGGGATGGAAGCTCAAAGCCCCTTGACATCTCAAAAATAGCTGAATATGTCAGGTATTCGTGGTACGACAATGAGAGCGGGCTTAATCCGAAAGATGAGGACGCACCTAAACCTGATAAAAACAAATCTGAAGCATACTCGTGGTTGAAGGCTCCCAGATACGACGGAAAGGTTTATGAAGTGGGACCGCTTGCCAGAATGCTCAACACTTACGGCACAAGATGGAAGATACCCATCCGCAATCCTGTGACTGGAGAAGACCACGGCTACTTTGAGTATGAGGTGCTAAATCCAAAGGGGTCTGTTATTGACAGGCTCGCTGCGAGAGTCGCTCTTACAATCTTAACTTCGCAGAAAGTCTTTGAGTGGTTGCTTGAGCTGAAATCCTACACCAACCAGAAGGTTACCAACTACAGGAATGTGCCGAAGGAGGGCGAGGGTTTTGGCCTCTGGGATGCGCCAAGAGGAGGTTTGCTGCACTACATTAAAGTTAAAGACCACAAAATAGCCAACTACCAGTGTGTTGTGCCAAGCACGTGGAATCTAAGCCCAAGAGACGATTTCGGGCAGCCCGGGCCAGTTGAAACAGCATTAGAGGGTACTTGGCTGCCAAATCTGAGTGTACCTGAAATCTGCAACGCCATCTACCCCGAAAAGGACGTTGACCTCTCCGCCTTGGGTTTGGGAGCGATGAGCTGGGGAGATGCCTTAGCTGCAGCCCTAACACCCCTCGGCCTTGCAGAGCTGAACATTGAAAGGCTGAACGGCCAGATTTACAACACCTCTCTCACCCTGATGGTCGTCAGAAGCTTCGACCCGTGCATTGCCTGCGCTGTCCACGTGGTGAGGTAGTATGGAGTGCAAGAAATGCGGAAGTGTGGCCGTTGAAAGGCACTCGAAGTTTGTGAGGAGCTGCCACTGGGGAATAGTGGTTACTGGGATAATCACCGCCCTCTCAGGAATGCAGCTCTCAAAACTTTTTGGGTTTACCCTTTTCGATGATGCTTACGCACTTCACATAAGGATGAGCTTCGTCTTCGCTGGGCTGTGGACTCTGTTCATGTACTTCAGCATCGCAGAGGAGTGGAAGTGGATCAAACCTTCAAGGATACCCTACAGCATCAAGTTCGTATTGGAGGAGGCTGTTGCGTGGATAAAGGGTGGACATGTTGGCGACCCAAGAGCCTACGACCCAAGAAGGAGGGAATATGTTGAGAAAATAATCCCAAGTCAGGTGCTCGTCTTCTGGACGTATGTACTTCTTACGGCAATCATAGGGATTACGGGGCTGGCAATGCTCTATCCTGAATACTTCGGCCCGGTGTATTCTGCTGCCGAGAAGATGGGATTACTTTTCGGGACTGACAACAGCTACGCATTCATAAGAGGTCTTCACAGGCTGACGATGTTTCTCTATGCAACAGTGATGATAATGCACGCCTACGCAGCAACGATATTCGGAACGCTGTCATCAATGATAAGCGGCTACAGGAGGGAAAAAGTTGTCTCGGATTCTGGTCGTGGGAGTAGGGAACCCGCTGATGGGTGATGATGGCCTCGGCATCAGAGTTGTGGAGGAGCTCAAGCGAAGAAGGCTGCCAAAAAACGTCACCGTGATGGATGGTGGAACGGGAAGCTTTGATCTCGTGAATTACTTCTTTTTTTACGACGTCGTTGTGATAGTTGATGCGGTCAATTTCGGCGGAAAGCCGGGGAGAGTTTACAGGTTACCGGTCGAGAGAGTGCTGAAAAGGAAAATTGCGTCAATCCACGACCTCGACATTTTCTACGCCATATCGGCGATGAGTGCGATTCAGGCAATGCCCAGAGTGATTCTCATCGGTGCAGAGGTGAAAAACCTTGCAGAGTTTTCTGAGATGTCCTCTGAAGCTGAGGAGGCCGTAAAAAAAGTGGTAAAAAGAATTGTTAAACTGGTCACTCCCTCATCAGGTAGAAGAGCGAGGATCCGAAGAACGCGAGTCCAACGACTAAAGCCAGCTCCCACATAAAAGTTAGTTAACATATTAATTTATTAACTTTTTTCAACTAAAAATTGCACAATTTTTCATGCATCTATTAACTTTTACAATTTTTCATGTATGTAATTATTTATAAAATGATTTAAAGCTGGAATTCAAATGAATTTGGATGAAAATTGGCGTTTACGTGTGTCACTGCGGTGAGAACATCTCTTCAAACGTCGATATTGATGAGCTGGTGGAGTTTGCGAAGAGCAGTGAGGGGGTTAGCGTTGTCAGGGATCACCTCTTCATGTGCTCCGAAATTGCGCAGGAGATGATTAGGGACGATATAAAGTCGGGAAAGGTTGATAGGGTGGTTATTGCCGCCTGTTCCCCAAAAAATCACGAGAAGTTTTTCAGAGCAACTCTTGAGAAGGCCGGGATATCAAAATACATGCTTGAGATTGCCAACATCAGAGAGCAGTGCAGCTGGGTGCATGAGAAGAATGCGACCGAAAAAGCCAAGAGTTTGCTGGCATCGTCGATAGCCAAGGCGAGAAAGCTCCAGCCTCTTGAGGAGCTGTGTCTGGATGTTAACGATAGTGCTCTGGTTATTGGCGGGGGTGTGGCGGGCATAACTGCGGCCATTGAGCTCTCAAAAATGGGGTTTAAGGTTTATCTGGTTGAGAAGGAGCCATCCATAGGCGGAAAGATGATGAAGTTTGATCGGATTTTCCCGATGAACGACTGCTCTTCCTGTGTCCTTTATCCTCTTATTTCAGAGGTTTCATCGAGCCCCTTAGTCGAGCTGATTACTTATGCGGAAGTTGAGGAGGTTAAAGGCTCTGTGGGGAATTTTCAGGTGAAAATCAGGAAGAAGCAGACTTATGTTGACTGGGACAAGTGCATAGGCTGTGGGGCGTGTGTTGAGGCCTGCCCTCCAAGAGCGGTTACTGAGGATGAGTTCAATGAGGGCTTAACGAAGAGAAGGGCAATGTACATCGCTTCTCCCTACGCAATACCGAGGAAGGCCGTTCACGACCCAAAAAGCTGTGTGAACTGCGGGAAGAAGACGCTTGGCACGAGAAGATTTTTGAGAGGAGGGAAGGAGTACCTCGCCCCATGTGAGAAAGCCTGCCCTACGGGGGCGATAAACAGGTCGTTAGAGTGGAATCCGGAGGGCGAGATTGTTGAGGTTAACGTTGGTGCAATAGTTGTTGCCGTTGGCTACGAGGTTATGAAAAAGCAGAACTTCAAGGAGTACCTCCCTCCCTCTCCCAACGTGATTACAGCGTTGCAGTTTGAGAGAATTCTTTCCCCCACGGGCCCCACAGCTGGGAAGGTTCTCAGGCCATCCGACATGAAGAAGCCTGAAACTGTGTCGTTCATTTCATGCGTGGGAAGCAGGGACGTGAGGTACCACACCTACTGCTCCAAAGTTTGCTGCATGTACATGCTCAAGCAGGCTAGGCTAATTAAAGAAAGAAACCCGGAAATTGACGTTTACATACACATGATTGACGTCAGGGCTCCGGGGAAGGACTTGGAGGAGTACTACACCCAGTCGAGGCAGATGGGGATTAAGATTATCAGGGGCAAGGTGGGGGGAATTGAGGAGCTTCCAGATGGCAGGCTTAGAGTTCTCGGATTTGATGCTGACATCGGCACTCCTGTGGAAGTTGAGGCGGATTTGGTTGTCCTCGCAACTGCTATAGAGCTGAGTGAGGATGCAAGGAAGCTGGCAAAGAATCTTGGAATCTCCGTTGACACCTCAGGATTCCTGAAGGAAGACCACCCCAAGCTGAGGTCGGTTGAGAGCTGGCTTGACGGGATTTTTATCGCCGGATGCTGTCAGGGGCCAAAGGACATTTCCGAGACTGTTTCTCAGGCAAAGGCGGCTGCCGCGGGAGCAGCGGCAATTCTCGGAAGGGACTTCATACAGCTTGAGCCCTTTTTGGCTACTGTTGATGAAAAACTCTGCACGGGGTGCGGTATATGCGCGAGCGCCTGTCCTTACGAGGCCATATCCGTTAACGGGAGGGCTGAGGTTGACACGAGAAGGTGCAAGGGGTGCGGAATCTGCAGCTCCGTCTGCCCTGCCAACGCTGTTGATTTAGCTGGATTCACAAGAGAGCAAATTCTCTCCCAGCTGGAGGCGATATTATGAGAGTTGTGAGGCTGCCAAGGCATGATGACGTTGTGGAGGAGGTTTCAAAGTTTGGTGGGGAAGGAATTGGGAGATGCATCCAGTGCGGAGCGTGCATGTCGGTCTGCCCTGTTGCAATTGCTGGTTTCAACTTCCCCAACAAGAAGCTCTTCAAGGTTATAACTCTCGGCCTGAGGGAGGACATTCTCTTCGACCCCTCCCCGTGGGCCTGTGTTGCGTGCGGGAGGTGCATAGAAATCTGCACGAGAGATGTAAACCCATTTCACGTTTACTTTGCCTTCAGAAGAATTCAGACGAGGGAATTCTCTATTCCCTCAAGGGCTGAGGAGCTTTTGAGGAGGGTTTATACTACTGGCTTTGCCGTGCAGATTAACAACGAACTGAGAGCTGAATTCGACCTTCCCGAAATTGGCAGTGTGGATGAAGTTGAAAAGATCATTGAATGCACTGAGATGTCCCAGCTGGGCTTAATTCGGTGAGGTGTTTATGAAGTACGCTCTGTTTCCCGGCTGCAAAATTGCCTTCGAAAGGCCTGACCTTGAGCTTGCGATGAGGGAGGTGCTCACAGCTCTCGATGTACCCTTTGAATACCTAAGTGACTTCTCCTGCTGTCCAACATGGGCGTCAGTTCCGTCCTTCGACATCGAGGCGTGGTTGGCTATTTCAGCAAGAAACATTTCCCTCGCTGAGGAGAAAGGACTGGACATTGTTGTTGGGTGTGGAGATTGCTACAGCGTCCTGAACCATGCCAGAGACATGCTGAAAAGGGAGGAGTGGCGTGAGAGAGTGAACAGAATTCTCGCCAAGGTTGGCAGAGTTTACAGGGGGACGACCAAGATTTACCACATAATACACCTTCTGGAGGAGCGCAAAATTAAGAAGAACCTGAAGCACAGGCTGAATGGCTTTGTTGCAGGCGTTCAGCCCGGCTGCCATCTGCTGTGGCCAGCTAAGATTTTTGATGCCAAAGAGGAGAATCCATTTTTCCCTGAAAGGCTGAAGAAGCTGGTGGAAGCAATGGGTGCTGAAACACCTCACTACAGCAGGCTTGAGTACTGCTGCGGGAACCACATTGATATTGTGGATTATGAGAAATTCCTTGATTTTGTTCAGCTGAAGCTTCAGTCTCTGAAGGAGGAAATAGATCCTGACTTTATCGTTACCGCCTGCTCTACATGTTTCATCCAGCTTGATGAGGGGCAGAAGAGGCTCAAGAGGCTGGGGAGGATTGACTACGAAATCCCCGTCTTCCACTTCCCCCAGCTTCTCGCCATCTGCTTGGGCAGCAATCCGGAAAAGGTGGCGAGAATCAGCTCCGTTGACAGAAGCAAGATTATTTCGGAAATTCTGGAGGGGAGAGAATGAAAATTATCGGTTTTGCCTGTCAGTGGTGCGCCTATCAGGCCGCTGATTTGGCGGGTAGCTTGAAAATGAAGTATCCTGAAAGCATCAGACTTCTGAGAGTTCCGTGTTCTGGGAGGGTTAATGCTGAGTTCATCCTGAAAGCTTTGCTCAGCGGTGCAGACGGTGTTTTCGTTGCCGGCTGCCCCATCTCCGAGTGCCACTATAGGAGCGGAAACAGGATTGCGAAGACGAAGGTAGCTCTCCTGAAAAGGCTCCTTCCGGAGTTTGGTCTTGAATCCGGGAGAGTTGAGTTTCTGCAGGTTTCCAGCGCTGATGCGAGGAAGTTTGTGGAGTTTGCAAAGGAGTTTGATGAGAGAATCCGCAAGCTCGGACCAAATCCGCTGAGGAGGGATGAAAGATGATAGACGTGGCTTTTTACATTGCTCACGGCTGTTCGGGATGCACGATGTCCATGCTTGATCTAGGCGAGAGGATGAACGATTTCAGAATGAGGGTTGCGTGGGCAGCTCCAACCCTCGGAGATGGTAAGTATGACAGAATCCCCGAAGTGGATTATGCTTTCATTGAAGGGGGCATCGGGCTCAGCGAGCATGTTGAGATTGTGAGGGAGCTGAGGGAGAAGAGCGAAACCCTTGTTGCCTTCGGTATATGTGCGAGCTGTGGGGGGATAATGGGCCTTGCCAATCTACATTCGAAGGAGGAAATTCTGGAGGATGTTTTCGGCTCCGCCAAGTCATCGGTTGGTGATCTTAGAATTCCAGAAATGCTGGAGTTCGTTAAGCCTCTTGACAGCGTGGTTGAGGTGGACTGCTACATCGGCGGCTGCCCGCCAACTCCTGAGCAGATATACAACGCCTTCAAGGCCATTTTTGAGGGAGAGAGGGGATGGATAACCAGCGGGAAATCAGTGTGTGAGTTCTGCAGCAGAAATCTGTCGGAAAAGTTCGGAGAAGTCAGTAGATTTTTGAGAGTTCCCGATAAGGAGTGCTTCCTTAAGCAGGGAATTCTCTGCTTCGGCCCAGCCACTCAGGGGGACTGCATGGCGAGCTGTCCCAACTCCAACTCCCCTTGCAGGGGGTGTGGTGGAATGCTCCCAAGCGTTGACGACCACGGTAGCGCTCTTGTGGATATGCTATCCTCGCTGACCGATGAGAAGGGAATTGAAGCTCTCAGCATGACCTACACCAATCTGAGCAAGCTCCTCTACCTCTACACGCTCCCCTCCTCAACTTTGCGGGGGAAGGTCAGGAGGTACCACTTGAGAGGTGTGAAGAGATGAAAATCGAAATAAATCCCGTTTCACGAATTGAGGGGCATGCTAAGGTAACAATCTTTTTGGATTCCAGCGGAAAGGTTGAAAATGCCTTCTTTCAGGCTACGGAGTTCAGGGGATACGAGAAAATACTTTCAGGCTTGCCAATGGAGGAGGTGCCGAGAGTTGTATCGACAATATGCGGAATATGCAGGGCAATCCACTTCACCGCAGCCCTGAAAGCTGCTGATCAGGTTTTTGGTGTTGAGGCGAGCGATGCGGCAAAGATTGTGAGAGAGATGCTCCTCTGCGCGCACTTCATAGAAGACCACACGCTCTCTCTGCTCGCCCTTGCCCTTCCTGATTTTCTCTCTCCCGAAGAGAGGAACATTTTTGGTGTAATTAGAAACCTCGGTGAGCTCGGGAGGGAGCTTCTGAGGAAGAGGGGGTATGCGGTTAGAATTCTGCAGATACTGGGGGGCAGAAACATCCATCCCGTCACAGCCCTACCCGGGGGGTGGGCGAAAGCTCCGACAGATGAGGAGCTCGGTCTGATAGAGAGGTACTCAAGGGAGCTGCTCGACCTCGGTTACAGGATGGTCGAGGTGCTTGAAGCTGCGCTGGACATGGGTGATGGTTTGGAGCTAAGGGCCGCAACGCTTGGGACGGAGAAGAAAGGCTTAGTGAACCTCTACGATGGTGAGCAGGTGGTGAAGGATGAGGAGGGAAAGGAAGTTCTCAGGTTCAGCGGGAAGGAGTATGCTGATATCATCACTGAAAAAAGCCTCAGCTGGAGCTACAGCAAGCTGACCGAAATCAAACCTCTCGGCGAGAAACTTTACGTCGTTGGGCCACTGGCAAGGCTAAAAACGGCCGAGCTAACGCCCAAGGCATCTGAAATTGTTAAGACTTACGGCGTTAGCAACAATCTTCTCTACAACCACTTTGCGAGGGCTGTGGAGATAATATACGCCGCTGAGAGGCTGCTTGAACTATCGCAGAGCTACAGGGGTGGTAGGATTCAGAACGAGCCGCAGAAGGTTGCTGGAGAAGGAGTTGGGATAGTCGAGGCTCCAAGAGGAACGCTCATTCACCACTACTGGACTGATGAGAAGGGGATCGTTAGGGGCTCAAACCTCATTGTGGCTACAACTCACAATGTGAGGGCGATAAACCACGTTGTGGGGAAGGTTGCTGAGAGAGCATCAGACACAAGGAATCTGGCGGAGAAGGTTGAGGTGGCCATAAGGGCCTTTGACCCCTGCATGGCCTGCGCCACTCATGCTGTTAACGGCGTCATTCCCATTGAAATCCAGATTTTCAGGGATGGGGAGCTGGAGGAAGTTTACAGAAACTATGAGGAAAGTTGTTGTGGGAGTGGGCAATCCACACATTCCTGAGGACTCTTTTGGAGTAAAAGTTGCAGAGATGGCGAAAAAAGCTGGATTTGACGCTTTAGCAGCCTTCCCTCTCGATTTGCCAGAAATGCTGGAGGGATACGATTTTGCAATAGTCGTTGACGTTTTGCTTGGCAAAAAAACTGGAGAAATTCACCTTCTCAGTGTTGAGGACCTTAAGGCAAGGAAGGTCTTTACCTCCCACTCAATTGGTGTTATGGAGGCCATAATGCTCGGATTTGAGTATGCCGAGATGCCCGAAATTCTGATTGTTGCGGTGGAGGTTGGCGAAAAAGATGATGGGGCTTTGGAAAAGGCCCTGTCAGTAGTGATGGACGTCATTGCGTACGAGATGTGCCGGAGGTAGCCCAGATGTTGCACGTCCCCTCCACACTCACCATGCACGCTCCAACGGGGTTTCTCGGGTTGCAGGCTTTCATGAACAGCGGGCAGTCCTTTGGTGTGGCGATGCCCTTCAGCACGTCCCCGCACCTGCATAACCTCTTGCTTTTGTCTTCCACAGGCTGAAAATCGGCGAAGGCATCTTCAAAAACCTTCCTCGCATCGAACTGCTCGAATCTTTTTGCCAATGCTCCACCACTCCCCTTCACCACTCCAAGCCCCCTCCAGCTCCAGTCTTCCTTCCTGAAAACCCTGTCCATGGCCTCCAAAGCCCTGACGTTTCCCTCCTCCTTTACCGCTCTGCTGTACTCGTTGATAACCTCCCTTCTGCCATCACTCATCGCCTCAAGGAGAAGATAGATGGCAAGCATAACATCTTCAGGCTCGAATCCTGCAATCACCTGCGGTATTCCGTATTTCTTCAGAATCTCCCTGTACGGTTTCACGCCGATTATCGTTGAGACGTGTCCGGGGTTTATGAAGGCATCAACGGTCGTGTTTTCGCAGAGCGCATGCACTGCAGGGATGAAGAAGCGGTGGGCTGAGAAGACGTAGAAGTTCTCCTTCTCATCAAGAAGGGCTATAGCTGTTGAGGGCATGGTCGTTTCAAAGCCGATGGCGAAGTGAACAACTGGCCTATCCGAGCTTTCTGCAAGCTTTAAGGAGTCAAAGATGCTGTAAACGATTCTTATGTCATACCCCTCTGCCCTTAAAGTGAATAGGCTCTTCCCCTGAAAGGGGACTCTCGCCATATCCCCGAAGGTGGCGAGGGTGATGTTTTCCTTCTCCAGCAGGTGCATTACCATCTGTATGTCCTCGTCGGGAGTTATGCAAACTGGACAGCCGGGACCGCTCAGCAGGGAGATGTTTTCCGGGAGGAGGGAGCGGAGATTGTACTTTGTGATGGTATCTTCATGAGTTCCGCAGAGGTGCATTATTTTGACCGACTCAAACTCCTTTGAGAGCTCCCTTATTTTCTCAGAAAGCCTGATTACCGGTTTCATCTGCAACTCTCTCCAGCAACTCCCAAGTCTTTTTTGCCTCCTCCTCATCGACCTTCTGAATGGCCATCCCGACGTGGACGAGAACGTAATCTCCAATCTGCGGATTTTCGAGGAGGTCTATCCTCACCTCCTTCTTCAACCCCTTGAAGTCCACGATGGCGATGGGGTAGTCAATTCTCTCAATTCTGCCCGGAATCGCTATGCACATTCAGAATCCCCCTCAAAAAGTCAATCCACTCCTCAAATCCTTTACCGGTTTTGAGGTCCATCTCGATGATTTTAGCTCTCGGGTTGATAAGCTTCGCATCCGCCTTCATTTTCTCAACATCTGCCCCAACAGCCTCCGCCAGAGCTACCTTGTTGATTACAATCAAATCTGCAACTCTGAAAATCTCTGGATGCTTTTCAACCACGTCATCCCCCTCCGTTACGCTGACCATCACCACCCTGTAGTTCTCTCCCAGATCAAAGTCCACTGGGCAGATTAAATTGCCGACGTTCTCTATTAGGAGCAAATCACAATCGGAGAACTTCTTCAGGCGGTGGTAAATCATGTGCGCATCGAGGTGACACTCCTTTCCCGTGCTTATCGCCTCTGCCTTAATTCCGAATCTTCTCACCCTTTCATAGTCAGCCTTGGAGACAACATCTCCCAGCATGGCGCCAATTTTGACCTCATTGCCGATCCTCTCGATTGTTCTCTCAATGAGAAGGGTCTTGCCGGAACCAATTGCCCCCATTATGTTCACAGCCACAGTCCCGCTCTCTCTGAGCGCTTCTCTGTTCTTCTCTGCCAGCCTCTTGTTTTCGGCAAGCAAATCCTGATTAAGTTCATACTCGTGCAAGCCTACACCTCCACAACTACGCTTTCAAGAATGAAGTCCTTACCTCCTTTAACCTGAGCAAAACCCCCACACTCGCAGAGCATCTCATCTTTGCTCAGCTCCCTTCCGCAGAGCAGACACCTAATGTCTGCCCTCTCCACACTTATCTCCAGCTTTGCTCCTTCAGCAATCGTTCCCTTTGACGCTACGCTAAAGCAGAATTGAAGCTGCTCCGGGTTGATGAGTAGAAGCTCACCCACACGAACCCTAACTGATGTGACGGTTTTTGCTTGCTTTTCCTCGGCAAATCTAAGGACATTTCTGATTATCGCCTCTGCAAAGCTCATTTCATGCACAAAAGGAGTTTTCGCAATATTTTTAAAAGCTTTTCTTAAGCTCATGATGAATGTTCAAGATTACGGTCAGGGGAGTTGTTCAGGGAGTGGGCTTCAGACCCTTTGTGCACAGAATCGCCAGCAGAATGGGCTTGAGAGGCTACGTCAGGAACACCGGAGATGGTTCGGTGGAGATTGTGGTTGACAGGAATCCTGAGGAATTTTTGAATATTCTGCTAAAAGAGAGGCCACCGCTGGTGGTTATAGAGGATTTCAGCGTCGCCAAAACGAATGGAGAGATTCCCGAAACCTTCAGAATCGTGGAGAGCGGCGGTAAAAGCCTGCTCTCACTCCCTCCCCCTGACGTTGCCGTTTGCGATAAATGCCTTGAAGAGGTGCTTGACTCGAAAAACAGAAGGTACCTTTATCCTTTCACCTCCTGCACCGATTGCGGGCCGAGGTTCACGATAAGCAAATCTCTCCCCTTCGACAGGGAGAACACAAGTCTTGCCGATTTCCCCCTCTGTCCTGACTGCAGGAAGGAATATGGGGATATTAAGGACAGAAGGTATTTCGCCCAAACAATTGCATGCCCTCGGTGCGGCCCGCAGTACAGATTTGTCTGGAAAGGCGGAGAGGGTGGTATTGGCGATGCGGCAAACGCTCTCGATTCGGGGAAGATTATAGCGATTAAGGGGATTGGGGGCTACCACATAGCCTGCCTTACTGAAGATGATGTGGTTTTAAGGCTTAGAAAGCTGCTGAACCGCCCACAGCAGCCCTTTGCTGTGATGGTGAGAGACTTGAGTAGTGCTGAGAGGGTTGCGGAGCTAAGCAATGAGGAGAGGGCCGAGCTGCTCAGCCCGGCGAGGCCAATTGTTGTTGTGAGAAAAAAGCTCCCCTTCGAGGCAGTAGCTCCAGAGCTCGATACCATTGGCATTATGCTCCCCTACACTCCCCTCCACCACCTTCTTTTCCAAGAGCTGAAGGCGGATTATCTGGTGATGACCTCTGCCAACCTCCCGGGAGAGCCTATGTATATCGATGAGAGCATCATGGAAAAAATGGAGCTTGATGGCTTTCTCGTTCACAACCTCGAAATTGCCAACAGGGTGGATGATTCCGTTGTAAAGTATGTGGGTGGGAGAAGGCTATTGATTAGGAGGTCGAGGGGCTTTGTTCCCCAGCCAATAAAAATTGACATTGGCTTTAATGCAATTGCTGTCGGAGCGGAGCTTTACAATTCCATAGCCCTTCTCAAGGAAGGTAAGGCGGTCGTTTCGCAGTACATCGGAAACACCGCAAACTTCAGAACCTACAATGAGTTTTTTAAGAGGGCGGTGAAATTCTTTGCCAGATACATGAACCTTGAAAAAATTGATTACATTATTTCCGACATGCATCCTCTCTTCAACACAACAAATTTTGCCGAAAAGCTCTCGAAGGAGCTTTCATGCAGGCATATTAAGGTTCAGCACCACTTCGCCCATGCTCTGAGTGTGATGGCGGAGAAAGGACTTGAGAGGGCGGTGGCGATAACGGTTGATGGGGTTGGATACGGAATGGACGGAAAGGTTTGGGGTGGTGAGGTTCTCCTTATCGACCTTGAAAAGGGAAGATTCGAAAGAAGGGGCAGGCTTGAAACCTTTGGGCTCATTGGTGGTGACGCAGCAACATACAGACCTCTGAGAATCGCTGTTTCTCTGCTAAAGCGCCATGAGCTGCTTGAGCACTACTGCAAATATGAAGACGTGGAAAGGCTGATTAAGGCCCTTCCACTGGCCGTTAAGACCACCTCAGTGGGTAGATTCCTTGATGCGGTGTCTGCAATGCTTGAAGTTTGCCTTGAAAGAACCTACGAGGGTGAACCTGCGATGAAGCTTGAGGCTGCTGCAGAGCCCCACGAAGTGGAAGTTAAGCCGGAAATTGAGAGAAGAAGGGAAACATGCGTCTACAACTCGCCTTTTGATACAGAGGGGAGGCAGGGGGAGATTAAGGTTTTGATGCTGAGGGACTTTTTTACACGCTGCATGGAGAGGTATCTGGAAGGTGAGGGGAGAGGAAAAATAGCCTACGAGGCCATTGCCTACGTTGCACGGGGTCTGGGAGAGATTGCGCTTGATGCTGCAAGGAACTGCAAGATTCTAATTTCAGGGGGAGTGGGCTACAACAGGTATTTCCTGAGGGAGGTGGAGAGGGTTTGCGGAGAGATTGTTGTGCCCTCCCTTTATCCTCTTGGTGATAATGGAATAAGTCTTGGGCAGATTTACGCCTTGAAAGCTCTGGAGGGGTAAAATGTCGGTAATCAGGAAGGAGGATGGAGCTGGAGGAAAGTACATGGTAGAGCTCCTCAAAAAGCACGTTTTTCCAAAAATTGCTTCCAGAGCAGGAGAGATAGCCTTGGAGGATATGGAAGACTCTTCGGACTTTTGCGACGATTTTGCTTTTACAACAGACTCCTATGTTGTCTCCCCACCGATTTTCAGGGGCGGGAGCATAGGGAGCCTTTCTGTCTGCGGCACGAGCAATGATCTGGCTGTGATGGGCGCAAAGCCCGAATTCATGTCTCTCGCACTCGTAATTCAGGATGGCTTCCCTCTCGGCGATTTCAGGAGGATTATGGATGATATCAGAGATTCTGTGGAGCTTGTGAACTTGAGCATAATAACCGGCGATACGAAGGTTGTGGAGTCGAACGTTGGCATAATCGTCAACACTGCCGGGATAGGAAGGAGGAGCGAGGAGCTTGAGAGAAATCTGGAAGTCCTGAGGGAGCTGAGAGATTACCCCTACAGGTGGGTAAGGGATAAAGGTCTGAAAGAGGGGGATGCGATAATAGTCAGCGGGAGCATTGCGGAGCACGCTGCGGTTATAATGGCAGAGAGGATGGGCTTTGAGGTTGAGTTCAAGTCAGACGTTTACCCCGTGTGGCTCTTCGTCAGGGAAGCGCTGAGGAGAGGAGGAGTTACGGCGATGAAGGACCCCACGAGAGGGGGAATTGCTGCAGCGCTCAACGAGATGGCAGAGAAGAGCGGAGTGGGGATAAAGATTTTTGAGGAAAGGATTCCGCTGAAGGATGAGGTCAGGGGGCTCTGCGAGCTTCTCGGCCTCGACCCCCTGACAATGGCCAACGAGGGGAAGGTTGTCTTTGGAGTCCACCCCGAGATGGCTGATGAAGTGTTAAAGGCTTTACACAAGGCAGGGCAGAAGGAGGCTGAGATAATTGGCTACGCAACCAAGGAATTCGCGGAGGTTGTTTTAGAGACGGCTGTGGGAACAACGAGAGTTGTACCCCAGCCAATCTCAGACCCCATTCCGAGGGTTTGTTAGGTCTACGCGAATTGATGCCAAAAAACCCGTAAATTGGTTTGAAGGGTTTCGAAAATTAGTAAGAAATCACCTGTATAGCTATAGCCTCCTCGTCTTTCTTTCTGAACAGCTCACACGAAAATGACGCGGCTGTAACCGAGCCCTTCAGTGAGCAGTACCCTGAATGATTTGGAAAGGAATGGTCTCTCAACCAGAATCTGCACAACCTGCACTCCATAAGGTAATTACAGTTCTGAAAGTATTTAAATTTTTCTTAATATATATCTCCATTATCATGAAATCCATCATTACAATTATCACTTAGCTCCGGAAACAATCTTTATTACATCGTTGTTCTTCAACTCGTAGTCATCAGCAACCCTCATCTTGGTTCTTGCGTCGAGGGCGTAGATAAAGTGCTTTCCAATGTCTGTGTGGATTTTGAAGGCAAGCTCCTTGGCCGTCGTGCCCCTTTTAACCAGCATCGCATCAGGCAGGACGTTTCCCTTGGAGTCGGTGAACTTGTTCTCATCCTCAACGGGATAAACAACAATGTAGTCTAGGAGGTCGAAGACAACTCTGTTTATAGCCTCCTGCACGCCCGTACTGCCAAACTCTCTAAGGAACTCCCTTATTTTCTCAAGGGCTTTCATCTGCTTTTCATTCAGCTCCTTTACTATTTCAAAGTCCGAATCGCCGGGCAGATACTTTATGTAGCCGTTCTTTGCTGCAGTCCTTAAAATAAGCTCGTAGGCTGCAGAGGTTGGGACAACGATCTCATCGAGCTTCATCAACTCTTCGAGCAAGTTCTTTGGAGCTTTGTCAGCTTTATTGGCAGCAATAACCATCTGCATCCTCCTTTTTCTTAGTTCAACGGCAAAGTCTCTCAGCTGTTCGTCGCTGAGCGTTGATACATCACCAAAACTCCTCATCGCCTCTCTGACCATCCACTCCTCAAAACCAAGCCCGGCAAGCTGCTCCGTCAGGAACTTTGCAGCATCCCTCTTCTCCGCCTTCATCCTCCTGATAATCTTGTCCCAGTTCCTCTTGAGTATGCCGAAAAGCCACATATCTATCTCGCGGTAGAGAAACTTCACGTCCTCGACGGGATTTCTCTCTCCAACGCCAATCTCGTTCCCTTCCTCGTCTGTTGACCCGGAAGCGTCAACCACGTGGATGACTGCCTCGCTCTGCCTGAGGTTGTCGAGAAACTCGTTGCCCAACCCTCTGCCTTTGTGGGCGTCGGGCACAAGCCCTGCAACGTCAATCAGCTTGACGGGAATAAACCTCCAGCCATCAACGCACTCATTGCACTTTACCCCCAGCTCCTGACAGACGCACTTAACCCTCACATGTCCAATACCAACGTTGGGCTTTATGGTGGTGAAGGGGTAGTTGGCTATCTCTGCATCAGCAAGGGTAGCAGCTTTGAAGAACGTTGACTTTCCGGCGTTTGGTTTCCCCGCAATTCCGATTTCAATCACGCAAACCCCTCCTCGTGTATTCTCCCCTCTCCCTCGTTCCTATGATGCTTTTGAGGAGTGAGGGGTTGCTTTTTAAAAAGTTGGCGTACTCCTTGCTTATCTCTCCCCGCTTTTCAAAATACTCTATTATTTCAATTGCCTCCTCAATCGTCTTGCAAACCTCAAGGTGGTCTAAAACGGTGGGCAAATCGCTGCCCTCAATCTCGTGAAAAAGATTAGGAAACATCTTCTTGAACTTTTCCTTTTTCCACTCCATCCTTCTCTTCCTCTTCCGATATCTCGGCTTTAACAGTCTCTGCTTCCTCTGGCTGTTCCGAATCCGCCTTGGAGTCTTCAACTTCCACTGCTTCTTGCTCCTCACCTTTGCCTCTCTCCGACTCAGCTTCCTCTGATTCCTGTACTTCTTCGCTCTCCTCCACCTCTTCAGCTTCCTCCTCTCGGCCCGGAATCTCGACCTTCTCTTTTATCCATACACCCTCTCTGCCGACTATACCACCCTCAACGCTGCATCCATCCTCCATGTAAACCTTATCTGCCCTTATGTAGCCAAAAACCTCCGATGAGTTTACGAGGTAAACCACTCTGCCCTCAATTGCCCCATGAACCCTGCAGTTGCTAACAATGATATCTCTGCCCCTCAGGCTGCCGAAAATCTCACTTCCCTCAGCATTAATGTCTCTCGCCTTAACATTTCCGAGAACCCTGCTGCCGACAATCTCAGCATCCTTTCTCGTGGAAATTCTGTCGATGCTCACTTGAGAGTTCTCCGGGATTATCAGAGGGGCGTCGAACTCCTCCACCTCCTCCAGAAGCTTTTCGGCCTCTTCAAGCCTCCCCAAGCGGAGAAGAACCATGAGGTAGAGGAAGATGAAGAAGAGAACTGGCGTTGGGTCCTGAATGGTAATCAAGCCTTTCGCCTCAAATCCATTTTTGATTCTGACGTTTCTCCCAATTTCAAGGTCTCCGTAAACGGTAAGCTTCCCTCCGATTGACGCGAACTCTCCAATGTAGGCATCCTGTTTTGAAGTGACATTTCCAGTAACGCTGCACCAAGCATCGAGCCTTATCTCCTCTCCTAACAGGTCTCCCTCAATTGTGGTCCTCTCCCCGACAATTATCTTCTTTGCGATGACTCCGTAGCTGAGCTTTGAGTTGGGGCCTATGATTACGTCCCCACTCGCCACTATGTTCCTCTCTTCAAATCTCGTGTTGGGAGGGATTGTGAGTTTCTCCAGCATCCACTGGTTTGTTGCTTTAATCCCTTTTAAAGGTTTGCATGCTTTGTTTTGAGAGTAATCACAATGGGGATGAGGACTGCCCGCCTTCCAGCTCGCCAACCAGCTTTTTCACCCTCTCCTCAATCTCCGCAAGAACCCTCCTGTAAGTTCCCTCATCCTTTCCTGCGGGATTTTCAATGTGCCATCTCGTCACAGGTTTGTCTGTGGGCAGAACAACGCAGCTGCTCTCCTCACATACTGTCACAATCAAATCGAAGTCGTCTAAATTGACTTCATCCACAGTCCTCGGCTTCTCCTTCGCCTTCAACCCCCTTTCCGCCAGCAAGCGCTTTACAGTCTCATCAACCCTCTCTGCTTTCTCCACACCAGCACTCTCCGCCTTCCAGCTTTTTGCCATGGCGTTGAAGAGAGCCTCGGCCATTACGCTTCTGGCAGTATTGTGGATGCAGACGAAGAGGACTTTCATATAATCCAGACCCTCCTTCCCTCCTTTATAAATATCTGCCTTGCCGCAATCTTTGCCAGCAAATCCCCAATTCTCTCAATGTGCCTTACCGTGAGAACAGCATTCACATCACAGCTCTCCTCAAGCTGCTCAATTGCCTCCACGTAAATCTCATCCACCGCATTGTCCAGTTCAGTCATCCTTTCCTTCAAGCCCTCTGTTTTCGTGTAGCCCTCCTTTACAGCATCAAACATTTTCTTAAGATATTTTTCGGCCTTAAAAACGATTTCTGGCAGCTTTGATTCGTAGAGAGAGATTTCCTGAGCTATGTCTGCGATTCTTTCGTAAGAGGACGAGATTCTCATGATGCTGATTGCGAACCTCAAATCTCTTGCAACAGGCTGGAAAAGGGCAATGAAAGTGGTGCAGGCGTAGTTTATGTCCGTATCGAGGACATCGGTCTGCTGCTCGATTCTGGATATTTCCCTGACAACACTCTTATCCCCTCTCATCGCTCTGAAGGAAAGCTCAACTGCCTTCTCAGCCAGAGCGTGCATTTCCATAATTTCGTCCATTATTGCCTTTTCCTTTTCCTCAATCCTCTTCATCCAACCCTCCCCGTAAGATACTTTTCAGTTAATTCCTTCTCAGGTTTCTCAAAAACCTTAGCTGTTTTACCATACTCAACAAGCTCCCCCATCCAGAAGAAGGCGACATAATCGCTTATCCTCGCAGCCTGCTGGATGTTGTGTGTTACAACCACAACCGTGTAGTTCTTCTTCAGCTCAACCATAAGCTCCTCTATTTTTGCCGCTGCTATTGGGTCGAGGGCTGAGGTCGGCTCGTCAAACAGAATGACCTCAGGATTCGTTGCGATTGCTCTCGCTATGCAGAGCCTCTGCTGCTGCCCTCCCGAAAGCCCCAGAGCGCTGTCGCTCAGCCTGTCTTTAACTTCATCCCACAAAGCTGCTTTTTTCAGACTTTCCTCCACGATCTCCTTCAACCTCTCTTTATCCTTTATACCGTGGACTCTCGGTCCGTAGGCAACGTTGTCAAATATGCTCTTCGGAAAGGGATTCGGATGCTGGAAGACCATGCCTATTCTCCTTCTCAACTCCACCGCATCGACGCCATCATCGTAGATGTTCTTGCCATCGAAAATCACCTCTCCTTCAATCCTGACACCATCAACCAGCTCGATGAGCCTGTTCAGAGACCTCAGAAGTGTTGACTTGCCGCATCCGCTTGGGCCTATTATGGCGGTAACCTTGTTCCTGTAGATTTCAAGGTTCACGTTCCTTATTCCAACCTTGTTTCCGTAATAAACGGAAAAGTTTCTGATGTCGAAAGCCACCTCCATTTATCTCAACCTCCTTGCGAATTTGTTTCTCAGATAAACGGCGAAGGCGTTCATCGAGAGCATTATTGCCAGCAAAACGACGATGGCTGCAGGAGCAAGACCATGCAGAAATTCCTCCTTCGGCATGTCGGTCCACATGAAGATTAGCATTGGCAGGGCTGAGTAGGTGCTGAAGATGTCCTTTGGGGCTGTGAAGGTTGCTGTTGCGACGCCGATCATTATGAGAGGTGCGGTCTCTCCTATGGCTCTCGAAAGCGCCAGTATCACTCCAGTCATTATCCCCGGAAGAGAGCTTGGGAGAACAACGCTTTTGACGGTCTGCCACTTCGTCGCTCCCACAGCCAAGGAAGCTTCCCTAAGAGAGAATGGAACGGCTCTCAGCGATTCTTGCGCTGCAACGATTACAATGGGCAGAACAAGCAGCGTCAGAGTCAGAGATCCCACAAGAACGATTCCGGGCTTTAAGCCGAGAGTTGAGACGAAAAGGCCGAGGCCGAGAAGACCGTAGACGATTGATGGCACTGCAGCGAGGTTTGAAATGTTAATCTCAATCAGCTTTGTCAGCCAGTTCTTTCTGGCATACTCCTCAAGGTATATTGCCGCTCCCACACCAAGAGGCAAAACCATCACACCAACGAGAGCTATTGCCATGATTGAGCCCACAAGGGATGGAAATATCCCTGCTTTTTCAGGAAATCTCGATGGGGGGGAGGTTAAGAACTGCAAATCGAGCCATGCCGCCGCTTCGACGAAGGTGTAAGCAAGCAGTGCGGCAAGAACAACAACTCCGAATACCGTTGCAGCCAATGCGAGAAGCATGAAAAGCCCTTCTTTGATTTCATCGGCCTTCATCTGTACACCTCCCTGAATCTCATCTTTATTGCATAGCTTACAGTGTTGAGGAGCATGGTCATCAGGAACAGCGTGAAGCCAATGGCGAAGAGGCTCTGATATGCAACGCTCTGTCCGCTGACGTCGCTTATCCCTATCTCGACCATTGCGGCGGTCATGGTTTCAATTGATCCGAGCCAGTCGACTGGATTCAGAATGTTAACGAGCCTTGGAGTTCTTCCCGCTGCTATGGTTACAGCCATCGTCTCGCCTATAGCTCTCGAAATTCCGAGGATGAAGCTGGCAACGATACCCGACAGTGCAGCGGGAATCACTATGCTTGCTATCACCTTAGCCTTCCTCGCTCCCAGCGCGTAGCCAGCCTCTCTCAAGGACTGGGGAACTGCCCTCAAAGCATCCTCGCTTATACTTGCCACTATCGGGATTATCATGATTCCCACGACAATGGAAGCGCTAAGAGCGTTGTAGGCGGAGATGTCGGGGAAGAGGGCTTTGAGAAAGGGGGTTATGTAGGCGAAGGCGAAGTATCCGTAAACGACCGTTGGAATGCCTGCGAGAATCTCAAGCAATGGCTTCAGCACAGCCCTTCTCCTCTCCCCCGCATACTCCGAAAGATAGACTGCCGCCAGCAACCCGGATGGAATTGCGATGGCTGCAGCACCAACGGTAACCATAACCGTTCCTGCTACAAGCGGTAAAACGCCAAAGGAGTACGGCCTGATTGTTGGAGTCCACTTTGTGCCGAGAAAGAACTCAAGGGGTGAAATGTGGGAGAAAAACCTGATGGTGTCGCCTACGAGCGTCAAAACTATACCGAAGGTTACCGCAACGGTGATGAGGGCTGAAAAAAGAAGTAAAACGTAAACGATTTTGTCTGAAGCTTTCGCCATCTACACCCCCCTACTCCAGGCCCAGATCCTTCAGGGCTTCGCTAAGCTTCTTCAGGTTCTCCTCCTTCTGATCCTTGCTTACAGGAACGTAGCCAATCTCCTCAACGATTCCGCTGTCCAGATTTTCGAGGTAGAACTTAACGAACTCCCTCACAGCCGGCTTCTTGAGCGACTCCTTGTTGACGTATATGAACAGCGGTCTGGCAAGCGGATATTCACCGCTCTGCCCGGTTTCGATGCTTGGCTCAACGCACTCCCCCTGCTCGCTCTTTATCTTTGCAGCCTTAACCTTGTCTTTGTTTTCGAGGTAGTATGCAAGGCCGAGGTAGCCCATCGCATCCTTGTCCCTCGCAACTGCCTGAATTATGGTGTTATCCTCTTCCGTGCCGTGGTAGTCCTGCCTGTGCGCCCCAGATTCGCCGATTACGTGCTCCGTGAAGAAATCGAAGGTTCCGCTCGCTGAGGTTGGGCCGTAGAGGTGCATCTCTTCATCCGGCCACTCCGGATTCACCTGACTCCATCTCGTGATGCTCTCAGTTGCATCTGGGCCCCAGATTTTTCTCAAGTCGTCAAAGCTCAGGCACTCAGCCCAGTCGTTTTCTGGATTTACTATCACAGTTAGGGCATCGTAGCCAACGAGAAACTCCAAAGGTTCAACACCATTTTTTCTTGCCTCATCAAGCTCCGATTGCTTTATCGGCCTGCTTGCATCGTTTATGTCAGTCAGGCCCGGAATGAAGAAGTTCCTGAATCCTCCACCGGTGCCTGTTGACTGAACAGAAACAACAACTTCCGGGTATAGTTTGTTAAATTCCTCGGCCATAGCTGCAGTAATTGGGTACACTGTGCTGCTTCCTGCAACCTTTACCTCTCCTGAAATCTCCTTTCCCTGACCCTCATTCGACTGGCACCCGGCGAGAAGCAGTGCCACCAGCGTCAGGAGAACCATTAGCACCTTTTTCATGCAACTGCGTATTATCTGAGAGATATACATCTTGTCGCATTAAAATATACATCATATAGTTAGTAAATGTTGTATATACCATCCCTTAGGGAAAACGCATAAATATTTAGATTTTCACGATGGTATGTGAAGGTTGAGGCGAGGAAGGTATACCGCACCGGAAGGAGCAGCTACATAATCACTCTGCCCAAGAACTGGGTGGAGGAGTTTGGAATAAAGGAGGGAGACACGTTATTTCTTGAGATAAAGGAGAATTCAATATGCATAAAACCAAAAATTGAGGAGAAGAGCTTAAGAGCGAATATTGAGGATGCTGAAGCAAAATTCAATCACCTTGTAAGGCTGGTGATATCTTACTACCTCGCTGGCTACTCTTCCATGGCTGTTAGAGTTTACAGCGATGAACAGAGGAGAGCTGTTGCCTTTGCAGTTGATTTGCTTGTTGGAGCAGAAATTATGGAAGATACTGGAAATAAGCTGCTAATTGAAGTTTTTCTTGACGTGGAGCGTTTTGAAATAGATGCCATTCTTGAAAAGCTTTTCAACATTACGCTGAGTATGCTCAAAGATTTGAAGGATGTTGTAGCCAATCTTGACAGGGCAGTGTGCAGCACCATACTTACGAGGGAAAATGAGGTGGATAAGCTTCACTTTCTCGTATTGAGACTCCTTAACCATGCAGGAGAAGGGGGAATCATGCACGCAGTTGATGCAATGAACTACAGAAGCGTGGTTAGAAATCTGGAGAGAGTGTCCGACCACATAAGTCAGATGAGTGAAGCAACATTGAACCTTGAAAGGGGCTATGGAGAATTGAGCGAAATGATTGAGACCTTGGAAAATATATTTAGAAGGGCCATGGTTTGCTTCTTTAAAAATGACAGAAAAATTGCTGAAGAGGTTCTTGAGGATGTAGAGGATTTTACTAACAGAATTCTTAAATACTACGAAAAAATTGCTGAGCTGGAGGTCGTGCAGTTGATGAACCTGAAAACCATTCTTGACAGTGTTTCGAGGGTTGCGGGATATTCTGCTGATATTGCGGAAGTTGTGATAAATAAGAGCGTTTACTGAGTTTAGAAATTTCAAAACGTAAATTTTTCACTGATAAAAATATTTAAGAAGCTTGCTGAAGCTCCTGCTCAATCAGAGCGGCGAACTGCTCGAAGTTCAATGCACCAGCGACCTTCTTTCCGTTAACAAATGTGCCATTTGGAGTACCAATAAAGAACGTTGGTGTGCCAGTAACACCATAACTAATTCCATCCTTATAGTCTTTGTCCACCTCTTCTCTGTACTTGCCCGACTCAATGCAGGCCTTGAACTCGTCAACGTTCAGTCCGAGCTGCTCTGCGTAGTCGTAAATCTTTGAGTTGTTGGAAATCCACTCCCGCTGATTCTCAAAAAGCAGGTCGTGGAACTCCCAGTACTTGCCCTGCTCTCCCGCACAGTTTGCTGCCTCTGCTGCAAAGTAGGAAATTTCTCCAAACCCAGGGAAGTCTCTGAAGACTATCTTCACCTTGTCACCGTATTTCTCTAGAATCTTAGGCTCAGTCTCTATAGCAAAATCTGCGCAATGACCACAAGCATAGTTGGAGAACTCCACAATAACTACTTTGGCATCCTCAGCTCCTTTGAAGGGGTCATCATCTATACTGACGTTGATTCTTACCTCTTCTTCGCTCAGCTTGGTCAAGTCAACATAGTTGGTAAAGAGCAGAGAGCCGTTGGCAGTCAGGAACATATCGTAGCTTTCCAGAGTGCCGTTATCATTGTAGAATTCGACTTTTACCCTGTAAACCTCACCGTAGGGAGAATAATCCGAAATTCTCACGCTGACATCGGGATTGTTCTGATGAATGAGATTGTTCAGCTTCTTCGATACACTCTCAAGGGTCTTCTGGTCCAGAGATTCAGGTGGGTTTGCGGGGCAGACTTCTTCACCCGAAGGCTGCAAAGCGGTGAAAGCGTAAACGGCAATTGCTCCAATGATCAGACCTATAACGACTCCTACAGCCAAATCTCTCATGAGCATCAAACAACATGGGGGTATAAATAGTTAAGCATAAAAGATAGCAGTTTATGATGGTAACAAAAATTAAATCAAAAATTATTTTCTGAGCTCACGTAGAGCCAGTATCCCCCATTCTCCCCTGAAACAAGCATAACCCTACCATCATCGCTGAGCTTTATCAGACCATCATCTTCGGGCATTTCAACGCTGAAAACCTCATGGAAGTCCTTAAGTGAGTAGCAATGAAGAACGCCATTTTTGGATGTGACAACAAAATGATCATTGGCGAACTGCGGAAATCCGGGGAGAGTCTCGACCTGTTTTATGTCCCATGTGATTACGTGCGTGTCCTCCAAGGGCTCGTATCGGAAGATGTACCTTTCGGTGGGCAACAATGTCCAGCGAAGCAAAGTTGTAAGGCTGAAGGTGTATCCTTCCTTCTCACCCACCAAATTCCCGCTGAGGTCGTAAACTCTCAAGAAGTCTTCTTCGTTGACCAGAACTCTGTCTTTGTACGCCACCACGTTGCTCGTGTTAAAGCTGAGAACCTCATTTCCCTCCTTGAAAACGTGAGTGCCGTCTCCACTTGAAATTACCACAACTCCACTATCCGAAACGCTGTTCAGGAAGTAATAATCACCGCCGAGCGTCATCTTCACACCGTCACAGTATAGCTCCTGCTTTCCCGCATCAATGGTGATGAGATAGCAGAGGTGGTTACCGCTTGGGGAGCGGAGAATGTTGTCAGAAACAGAACCTGCCCATCCGTGCCTTTCTTCCCCAACCTCGCCATTCCACGAGTATTTTCTAATGCCCACAAAATCCTCGTAGCTGCCAAGAACGTATGCCACACCATCCTTCAGTGCAACTCCACTAACCACGGGCTTCACGGCATCCTGGCCCTGAATGTCAAAGACGACACTTTCTCCGTCGGGCTTGACGAGATAAATCTTCGCATTGTTCCAATCCACCGCAGCAGCAAGCTCGCCGTCAGGGCTTAAGTCCATAAATGGCTCTCCAGACGTGTCAACATGCCATATGACTTTCATTTTCCACTTCTCCTCAGCTGCCCCGTTGCTTCCGCTGCAGCCACCTAAAAAAATTGCCAGCAGGAGTAGTACGGCAAAACGTCTCATTATGGTTAAGTGCATAACATCTTAAACTTATCCCCCAAGAACTTCTCAATCCAGCCCTTCGCAAATGATATCGACCCTGTTAACTTTTTGAAGGCCTTAGCAATCGTTTCTTTAAGTTCATCTACATTCAGAGGAGATGTTTCTGAAACTGCTCTTTTAACACTCTTCCAGACGTTTTCAATCGGATTCAAATCGGGAGAGTAAGGAGGAAGATAAACCAGCGAAATGCTAAGCTTCTCAGCTTCCTCTTTCACCTTTTTAGCATGATGCGTTTTGAAATTGTCGAGAACGATTACAATCCTTTTCTTGGGATTTTCCTCTCTGATTTTCCTGAGAAAAGATATGAAGTCTTCTGACCTGTTACTCTTAAGAAACTCTATTACGCTTTTCCCGTTCAAGCTATAGAATCCTGAAACCTTAGCTTTGACGTAAGTAGCGACTCTTTTAACAGGCCTTCCAAAACTCCACAGCTTTGCTGTATTTGCATTCGCTTCGACTGCCATCTCATCGATGAATCCTATTACGTCTGATTGGCGAATTTCGGCTTCATCCATGTTTTTTTAAAGAATCTTCAGCATTTTCAGGCTTTCTGTAATCCTTTTGATAGGGCTTGGCGTATTTCATGCCGAATGATTTCAGAATTCTCCTGACCTGCCACGAAGAGTAAGAAACTCCAAATTTCGCTTCAATTAGCTCCTGAACTTCTTTCGTTGTCCACGAGTCTCTTTCCTTGAGCATTTCTTTGAGTTCTTCCTTCTGATCTTTTGTAAGTTTTGAAGGTCTACCACCTCCAAATTCGGGAATTAAGCCTTCATAACCTCTGGTATTCCATCTCTTGAGCCATGTGTAGCCAGTAGCCTTTGTAATTCCTACCAGTTCGGCAGCTTCCTCAACGCTCATTCCTCTGTAAAGGTATCTTATGAAGTAGAGTCTTTGAAGGACTCTTGTATCTTTTTCGAGCTTTTTGATCCTTTTATCGAGTTCTTCTGCTGGTAGGTGCTTTACAACTTCGTAAACTCGCTTTCTGCCCATGCAACTGGTCTATTATCTATAGTATAAATAGTTTTGCTCAGGACAATAAATTCCCCTTCTGGCTTTTGTGAAAATTTTAAAAGGACACATATAAAGCTTGAGTTTTCATAATATTTTATTAAAATGTTGCATTTAACTAATATCTACGATTAATTGTCGCAAAAAATCCATAACATTTAAACCCTACGAATTCATACAATTTGAAAACCTTAAAATAAGTCAACAAAAATGAACTATTATGCTCGTTTCGGAAATGCATGGTGAAGTTGAGGCCGTGAAAGTTGGAACGGAGGTGCAGGGGAGGGTCCTGCACTGGGTTTACCTTTACTACTACCGCAACCTCCTCTTTGATGCAGGTTGCCCCAACACCGCTCAGGAGGTCTTCGAGCACTTTAAGGGGAGGGAAATTAAGGCGGTTCTGATTACCCACTACCACGAGGACCACATAGGTGCTGTAAACCTCTTTAAGGAAATAACAGACGTTTACGTCCCTGAAGAGTCCCTTGAAATTCTGAGAAATCCCCCAGATATACCTAAATACCGAAAAATAGGCTGGGGGCAACCTGAGAAGATTGAGGGGGTTAAGGTTGCAAAGGAGGTCATGAAGTTCGACGATGTTGAGGTGAGGATGATAAAAACCCCCGGCCACAGCTTCGATCACGTGAGCTACCTCGTTGACGACAAGCTCTTCTGCGGTGATCTTGTAATCAACACGGCCCAGATGGTCTGCATGCGGGAAGAAAACTTGCTAAAGACTATAGAGTCCATAGAAAAGGTGCTGAAATACGACTTCAACTATGCCTACACGGGAGTGGGAGTTGCGAGCAGGGATGAGGTGGTTGAGTACCTCAACTACCTGAAGGGGCTGAAGGAGAAGGCAGAGATGCTCTACGCTGAGGGGAAAACCATTGACGAAATTGTGGCAGCGTGCTTCCCCAACCCCTCGCAAAAGGCCATTCTGATGGAGTTCGTCAGCGAGAAGGAGTGGGCGAGAGAGAATATGGTAAAATCACTTCTCGGACTGCCGAGGGAATAAAAAATAAGGTTAATCCTCAATTTTCTCAAACTGGTCCTTTGATGCACCGCAAACAGGGCAGACCCAGTCGTCAGGCAGGTCTTCCCACTTGGTTCCAGCGGGAATGTCGTTGTCTGGGTCGCCCTCAGCCTCATCGTAAACGTAACCGCAAACCTGACATTCATACTTCGCCATTTTATCAACCTCCGTATGCCAGATCCACTCCATCCTCGGTGAGGTAGAGCTTCCCATCCTTCTCCACAACAAAACCCTCTGCTATGAGGTAGTCGAGGTTGAACTTGAACTCGAAGTCCGAAACGTCTCCAAGCTCCTTCTTGAGCTCCTCTCTCGTAATTCCCCTGTTGCCAATTTTCTCTGCCATTTTCTTCCTCAGAGGGTTTGAGGCAGCCTTAAACAACCTCTCGTGCTGCTCCCTATCCCTTTCCCTTTCAGCCACAAAAACACCTCCAGCAATCGAATTTTTCTTTTTTCTAATATTAAGCTTTCCCTCGATTTCCTAACCTTCAAAACCCAAAAAAGGAAGCAAGGGACGTCTGTCTCGAAACAAGTGCTCTCCACTCTTTGTTCTCAACTCTCCGCGATGCTGCTGTCAGGGCATCATCAAAGCTCTCGAAAACTTCCGGCTTGCTCTTAAGAGCTTTCCTTACTCCCTCTTCCACAACCCAAACGCCGAGAGGTGCGTAATATGAGGGCTTAATCTCTCTGATGACGAGAACTGAAGCCTGCCCCCTCTTTTCCCTCAAATACTCAAGCACGGGCAGGCGAGCAGCGTAGTATCCACCGCTCAAATTGGAGTAATCCCTTTTGGGCCTTATGTCCTCGCTGTCAACCCCAATCCAGTCCTCTTCGGGCTCCAGAAGGACTTTCTCTGCCATATTTCAACAAGCTGGAAGAAGTAATTTTCAGGAGACAGGATAACCTCGAAGTGGTTGCCGAAATGCTCGTAGTTGAAGAGGAGAGTTTTGTCAATGGGTTTGTAAGCGGCAATTTCCCTCTTGATAGCTTCCCCAACAATGCTGTGCACTGCGGTTATGCTCCACCTTGTGGGGACAAGCTTTCTGCTCTTCCTTTCCCCAAGAATCCCTGCAGAAAAAATTTTCTGGAGGTAGTAGGTTGAGAAGCCGTGGTTGTAGAGGTAGCTAAGAGCTTCGTAGGCCTTCATGTCATCGTAGTAAACTTTCTCAACTTTGTCGGGGATTTTCGGGTTTTCTGCAAGCTTTATGGATTCGGCAATGGCAGAGTAGCCCATAGGCTGCATAACGTCATCGAACTCAGCCTTTCTGCTTATTTTCCTGATTTCCGCCTCAACATCGACAGGCTTAATTGCTGCAGTCATCTCCTGCATCTCGGTAAGCTCTTTCTTCTCCTCTCTCACGTCCTCAACTCTGAATCTCCTTGAGACTCTCAGCATTGACGTTCTCAGCCTGATTACCTCCTCTATGCTCTTCCAAAGCCATGGGGAGTCTGCATAAACCGGATCGGCATTAATGGAGACGAGGGGGCCAGCGTAGACCTTCGGATACCCAACTCTCCCAACGAAAATTGAGGGCGGTGAGGGGTCGAGAATTCTGCTGTCAATTTTAATCTCCTTCAAGAACCTATACTTCTCCAGCAGCGGGCATTTGCTCCTCCCGCAGAGGAGCTTCCCCTTGCATTCAGCGCACCTCACAGAAACCATTCAGCGTCAGGTTTTAAGTATGCTCTTCCAAAATAAGTTCATGATTGAGGTGGAAATGCTCGACGTGGGAGGTAAAAAGCTGCTCGGATTGAAGGTTGACCTGCCGAACGCACCTCTGCTGCTTTTAATCCACGAAAGGCTCGTTGTTGGCTGCGGTTATATAAGCGTGGAGGCGATGGAGAAGGTTGGCAATGCGGCATGCGTTGTGAGGGGAGTGAGGGGCTTTCAGGATGTGTCCTCTGCTGAGATTGCAGAGCTTACTTCAAAGGCCGAAGAACTTGGTGTAAGAAGGGGGATGAAGGTGGAAGAGGCTTTGGAGATGCTTTAGGTTTTTGGACGGGCAAAGATTCTGACGAAAAGCAGGCTGATTTCAAAAAAGACAACCATCGGCACAGCCACCATCAACTGCGTGAAAACATCAGGGGGTGTGGTGATTGCACCAATTACGAAAAAGGCAACGTAGATGTGCCTCCTGTAGTAGGAGAGGGTCTCGTACTTCACAATGTCGTTTTTCACGAGGAAAAAGAGAATGAGCGGCAGCTCAAAAACAATTCCAAAGAGAACAAGCATCAGGGCAACGAAGTTGACAAATTCGGAAAGGCTGTAGAGCGGTATCGCTCCCTGGGAGACCGCCATGAGGTAGAGAAATTTAATAAAGAACTTCATCATGTTGTAGCCGTAGAAAATGCCGAGGGCGAAGAGAAAAATTGCTGCCATACCGTATTTAAAGGCTGAGGTTTTTCTGAAGCTGAAGGTAATAACGCCCCTTTCCCTTAAAGCTGTCAGGACAAGGTGGAAAATGTAGGGGAGGGCAGCGGCAATTCCGACTGCGAGGGAGATTTTGAGGTACAGGAGCAGCCCCTCCAAGGGTGTGAGCAGAACAGGAGAGGTTGAGAGCTGCATTGCTATCCTTACAAGACTTTTGGAGGCGGCGAAGGCAATACTTCTGTTCGCCTCGGACGGGTGGTAGGCGTAGTTTTCCAAATCCGAGGCTATCTTTTTCAGCTCTTCGGCAATTGCGAGGATTTTATCTCTGTTCTCAATTACAGCCTCCCCGGGAAAGAGGTCGCCAATAATCTTCCCAACGACTATGTTCGCGCCGAAGGTGAAAAACAGGGAGCTGACAACAATTACAATTAAAGCGATTTTGAGAAACTCTCTCCTGAGCTTTGCCACAACTGCCAGCCAGTCCTTAGCTTCCACGATACTTCAAGTGGTTGGGGATATTTAAAATTAGGGCTCACAGTAGCTGGTGTAAACGTAGTCCAGAATTCCCCTGAGCGAGTTTTCTATGAAGAAGTCCTCTCTTTTCTGGATATCCTCATCAAGCAGATGGTAGCGGGCAAACCTTCTGTCCTTCTCCAGAAGCTCCTCTTTAGCCTCCCTGATTATTGCATCCTCCTCCTCAAAGTCCCTCCTGCAGCCAATGTCGTAAACGGTATCAACCCAGAATCTGAGCTGCTTGCCTGCCTTCTCAATAATCTCTAAGCTATCTCTCTTGAATCCGAAGTGCCCGAAACAAACTCTCAAGCTTCCCAAGTCCCTCAATCTTTCAAGGGTGGAGTGGGCAACCTCAAAAATGAACCTCTTGGGCGTGGCAGGGCGGAGGTAGTAGTCGTTTTTCAGTGGCATGTGCACGCCCGCAGCCTCACCGATGAACAGAAACTCCTTGAAAACGTAGCACTGGTGGTGAGGAGCGTGGCCCGGAGCATCGATGACCTCAATGCTCTCCCCCGCAAACTCGATTTCTCCATCCCATATTGATTCGGCACTGATGGGCTTTGGGGGTCCGTAAACCTCTGCGATGTCGCCTAAAGCGACCTTTGAAGCTTCCCAAAGTCTCTCCGTGTTAACGAGGTGTCTCTTCCCTTTTTCGTGAACCACAACCTTTGCCTCTGGGAACTTCTTCAGAACGTCGTGCACACCTCCTGCGTGGTCGAGATGGATGTGAGTTAGCAGAATGTAGGGAACCGCTTTTATTCCCAGATACTTCAGCGACTCGAGGAGCTTTGGAATTGTTGAGGAGGGCCCAACATCAATCAAAACAGCCTCATCACCGTTTTTTATTACCCATGAGCTTATAAACTTCCTGAAACCTTCCCTCTTTTGAGGGAGGTCTATTAGGTAGAGGTTCTCCGCAATTTCCAGTATGTTCATGATGTTAAATTGTCGTCAGCTTTAAAACCTTTTCAGGTGAGAATTTTTAAACATAAACAACATTATCTATAACTTCTTCACGATAGCGAGAAAAAGTTAATATTCTTTCAGAGTTTTTGAAGTTCAATGAAGTTCAGGATAAAGACCTTGCCCCTCAGAACCGAAAGGATTGCTGTTGTTCTGAGTCAGGATGACGCGGCTGAACTCGGTCTCCTTCCGGGAGACAGAGTGAAGGTTAGCTATGACGGCAAATCATTCGTAGCGGAGGTTGAGATCTCTCAGGAGTTCATTAGCAGTGGGGAAGCTGGAGTTTGCACCTTCACCGCCGAGACGTGCAGCCTTTCCGAGGAGTGCGTGGTTGAGATTGTTCCCTTCGCCAGGCCGAAGTCGGTCGAATACATAAGAAAGAAGCTTAACGGAGCTAAATACGAAAGAGAGGAGATTAAGGACATAATTGGCAGCATCTCATCTGACGTACTCTCGGACATTGAAATCTCTGCATTCATACTTGCAAACGAGATTGTAGGGATGCAGAACGACGAGATTCAGTGGATGATCGAGGCGATGGTCGAAGTCGGAGAAAGGGTAGTTTTCGAAAGGGGAACGGTTGTGGACATGCACAGCATTGGAGGGTTGCCCGGAAACAGGTTTTCGCTGATTGCCGTCCCCACGGTTGCTGCGGCGGGGCTCTTAATTCCGAAGACAGCAAGCAGAGCCATAACCACTGCAAGCGGAACGGCAGACACTATGGAGGTTCTCGCAAACGTCAATCTGAGCGTTGACGAGATAAAGGAGATTACCGAGGAAGTTGGAGGGGTTATAGCATGGAACGCCCCCACGGGAATTGCCCCGGCTGATGAGAAAATAATAAGGGTCGAATACCAGCTGGAGCTAAGCCCAAAACCGCATCTAATGGCCAGTGTGCTGTCCAAAAAGCTGGGAAGCGGTGCAAGATTCGTCGCCATCGACATTCCGGTTGGAAAGAAGGCCAAGGTCGAGAACGTTGACGTCGGAAGAGGCTTCGCAAATGCTATGATGGAAATTGGGAGGAACTTGAACCTCAAGGTTGCAACGGCTCTGACAGATGGCTCTCAACCCCTTGGAAGGGCTATTGGCCCCGCGCTGGAGGCGAGAGAGGTTCTCGAAGTTATGGAGAGGAAGGTTGAAGGGGACTTGCTTGAGAAGTCCCTTGGCATAGCGGGAATACTCTTCGAGATGACCGGTATAGCCACAAACGGCTATCAGCATGCCAGGAAGATATTCGAGAGCGGAAAAACGCTTGAGAAGTTCAGGGAGATTGTTGCGGCTCAGGGAGGAGATGAGAGCGTTAAGGCCGAGGACGTGGCGGTGGGGGATAAGACCTACACTCTCCACGCTGCGAAGGAGGGTTACGTTAGGGAAATAGACATAGCAGCCCTTAACGAAATAGCAAGGACAGCAGGAGCCCCCAAGGACAAGGGAGCGGGAGTTTATGTCCACAAGAAGAGGGGTGAGGTTGTAAAGGTCGGAGACCCGCTTCTCACCATCTATGCTGAGAAGGAGTGGAAGCTCGACAACGCAATAGAGGTTGCGAACACCAAGCAGGCCTTCGAGATTTCAGGGGTTATTATAGAGAGGTACACGATGGGAAGGTGGTGGTCATGATTTTCAAGGCGGTTAGAGTTCCATTCAAGTCGGGAAGGTTTGCCGTGATTCTTAACGAAGAGGATGCAAGCGAGCTTGGCGTCAGAGAGGGGGATAGAGTCAGGGTGAGGTACGGCAAGGCGGGGGTTGTCGCCACAGTACAGATAACGAGGGAAATCGTTGAGAAGGGCTTTGTCGGATTAACAGACCTCGCTTCAATGGAGCTTGGAATATCGGACGGTGCTGAGGTTGATGTGTTTCCATCTCCGAAACCAAAAAGCGTTGAGCTGATAAAGAAGAAGACGAGGGGCGAGAAGCTGAGCCAGGATGAAATCAGGAGGATAGTTGAGGACATAACCAACAACGCTCTGAGCGAGGTTGAGCTCACAGCCTTTGTCATTTCTTCGATGCTTCGCGGGATGGATTTTGACGAAATAGAGTGGTTAACGAGGTCGATGATTGAAACCGGAGAGAGGATTGAGTTTGACAGGGGAACGGTTGTGGACAAGCACAGCATTGGCGGTGTGCCGGGCAACAAGATATCCCTGCTCATCGTTCCGACTGTTGCTGCGGCGGGGCTCTTAATTCCGAAGACAGCAAGCAGAGCGATAACGTCAGCCAGCGGAACGGCAGACACTATGGAGGTTCTCGCAAACGTCAATCTGAGCGTTGACGAGATAAAGGAGATTACGGAGAGAGTGGGGGGAGTCATTGCCTGGGGAGGGGCGACGAACATAGCTCCGGCAGATGATAAAATAATAAGGGTCGAACATCCCCTCTCCATCGATCCCAGACCGCAGCTTCTTGCCAGCGTTATGGCCAAGAAGGGCTCGGTTGGAGCGAAGCATGTCGTAATCGACATTCCCGTTGGGGAGGGGGCAAAGATTGAGAAGGTGGAGGTCGGCAGGTCTCTGGCAAACGACTTCATTGAGCTCGGCAGAAGGCTCGGGCTTAACGTCATGGCGGCAATAACCTACGGAGGTCAGCCCGTGGGAAGGGCTATTGGCCCCGCGCTGGAAGCAAGGGAAGCGCTTAAGACGATGGAGGACAGACGAGGTCCTTCGAGTCTGGTTGAGAAGTCCCTTGGCATAGCGGGAATACTCTTCGAGATGACCGGCATAGCCACAAACGGCTATCAGCATGCCAGGAAGATATTCGAGAGCGGAAAAACGCTTGAGAAGTTCAGGGAGATTGTTGCGGCTCAGGGAGGAGATGAGAGCGTTAAGGCCGAGGACGTGGCGGTGGGAGATAAGACCTACACACTCACCTCTCAGGTGGAAGGGGCGGTGGTTTCGGTAAACAATAAAAGCATCGTGAAAATAGCGAGAACAGCAGGCGCTCCCAAGGACAAGGGAGCGGGAGTTTATGTCCACAAGAAGAGGGGTGAGGTTGTAAAGGTCGGAGACCCGCTTCTCACCATCTACGCCGAGAAGGAGTGGAAGCTCGACAACGCAATAGAGGTTGCGAACACCGAGAGGCCAATTGTGGTTTCGGGAATGGTGCTGGAAGTTTACGGAAGAAGAGGTGTGTAAAATGAAGGACGGATTGGAAGATGTGATTGCCTGCAAAACCACGATTTCGAGGATTGCCCTTGAAAACGGGAGGGCAATTCTTGAGTACAGGGGTTACGACATCCGTGACCTTGCGAGAAAGGCAAGCTACGAGGAGGTGGCTTACCTTCTGCTTTACGGAGAGCTGCCGAAGAAATACGAGCTTCAGGACTTCAAAATAGAGCTTGCTGAGAGGAGGGAGCTACCACCTCAAATCATAGGTCTCCTCACTCATCTGCCGCCATACACGCACCCCATGGTCGTGCTCAGAACTGCAACAAGCTACCTCGGCAGCCTTGACAAGAAGATAGCTGTAAGGACGAGGGAGGAAACTTTCAACAAGGCAAAGGACTTGATTGCCAAGTTTCCCACAATAGTGGCTTACTATCACAGAATCAGGACGGGAAGGAACATAATTCCGCCAGCTCTTGAATTCAGCCATGCTGCAAACTTTCTGTACATGCTTCACGGGGAGGAACCAACCAAAACTGCTGAGAGAGCGCTGGACATGGATTTAATTCTTCACGCGGAGCACGAGCTAAATGCCTCAACCTTTGCGGCGAGGATTGCAGCGTCAACTCTTGCAGACATCTACGCCTGCGTTGTTGCCGCAACTGGAACGCTGATGGGGCCGCTGCATGGAGGAGCGGCGCAGGAGGTCATGAGGATGCTTAGGGAGGTTGCATCTCCAAGAAGGGCTGAGGAGTACGTGAAAAGAAAAATAGAGGCTGGAGAGAGGATAATGGGATTCGGGCACAGGGTTTACAGAGGAGTTATGGACCCAAGGGCGGAGTTGCTGAGGTATCTGGCTAAAAGACTTGCTGCTGAAGGCTCAACGAAGTGGTTCGAAATCAGCGAGGCCATCGCCAAGGCTGCTTACAAGTACAAGAAGCTCCTTCCAAACGTTGACTTCTACTCCGCAAGCGTTTACGCCAACCTCGGCATTCCCGACGACCTCTTCGTCAACATCTTCGCTATGGGCAGGATTTCAGGCTGGACTGCCCACATCATAGAGCAGTACGAGAACAACAGGCTTATAAGGCCAAGAGCGGAGTATGTGGGGGAGAAGGAGAAGAAGTTCATCCCTCTGTCGAAAAGGTGACGAAACCTTTATTTGACATGCTGAGGTGGTGGGGAACATGGCAAGAAAACCAGCGAGAATGTGGCGAAGGCTTGAAAGGCCATACACAAGAACCGAGTACATCGATGGTGCTCCGGGAACAAGAGTCAGAATGTTCGACATGGGTAACAAGAGCGCTGACTTCCCGGTTATGCTCACACTCGTTGCCAAGGAGGCAGTGCAAATCAGGGAGAATGCACTGGAAGCTGCGAGAGTCGTTGCCAACAAGTACGTTTCGAGGAGGGCAGGAGCGAGCAACTACAAGCTCAAGCTCCGAATCTTCCCGCACCACATCCTGAGGGAGCACAAGATGGCTGTGGGTGCTGGAGCGGACAGAATTTCACAGGGTATGAGGGCAGCTTTTGGCAAGCCAGTAGGCAGGGCTGCAAGAGTAAAGCCGGGAACGAAGATTATGAGCGTGTGGGTTAAGCCAGAGCACTTCGAGATTGCAAAGGAAGCTTTGAGAAGGGCGGCAATGAAGATGCCCACTCCCACGAAAATTGTGGTTGAGAAGGGTCACGAACTGCTGAAGGGCAAGATTTGAGTAAAGTTTTTTTGATTCAAATCAACTTTTTCTGATGCCTTCATTGATGGTAGGTGGAACCACCAGCAGCGCAGGCAAGAGTTTGCTCGCTGCTGCTTTTTGCAGAATTCTGGCCAGAAGGGGCTATGACGTTGCCCCCTTTAAAGCTCAGAACATGAGCCTGAACTCCTTTGTCACTTCAAAGGGAAAGGAGATTGCCATCGCTCAGGCCTATCAGGCCTTTGCTGCGGGCATTGAGCCTGATGAAAGAATGAATCCCGTTCTTCTCAAGCCGAAGGGAAACTTCGTGTCTCAGCTTGTTGTAATGGGGGAGGCTGTGGGTGACGTTGATTCAAGGAAATATTACGGGGTGAAGGTTGAGTGGCTGAAGAGGGTTGTTGAAGAAGCTTATCTCAGCTTGGCCGAGGAGTATGACTTTGTTGTTATTGAGGGTGCCGGTGGGATGGCGGAGATCAATCTCTATGAAAGGGATTTGCCCAACATTCACATAGCGAGGTTTGCGAGGCCTGACATTTTGATTGTGGGCGATATAGACAGGGGCGGGGTTTTTGCTTCCCTCTACGGCACCTACGCACTCCTGCCAGATGATGTAAAGCCGCTCGTTAAAGGGTTTGTGATAAACAGGCTCAGAGGGAGGGAGGATGTGCTTGAGAGCGGTATAAGGGAGCTTGAGAGGCTGACTGGAATAAGGGTGCTGGGAGTTCTTCCCTACCTTGATTACAACTTTCCGTCGGAGGACTCGCTGAACATCGAGGAGTGGGGGGCAGAAGGGACTGTTGGGATAGTAAGGCTGCCAAGAGTTTCGAACTTCACGGACTTTGAGCCCCTCAGGGAGCATGCGAGGTTTCTCAGCCTCAACTCCTCGCTCAACGGTTGTGAGGTTGTGATTATTCCCGGCAGCAAGGACACCATTGCTGATTTGAAGGCTCTGAAATCCTCAAAGCTGGGAGAGGAGATTGTGAGGAAGGCTGGAGAGATTCCGGTCATCGGGATATGCGGGGGATATCAGATAATGTGCAGAGAGCTCGTCGACATGGGCGTGGAGCATGGCAGAATCAGGGCTAAGGGGCTCGGGCTTCTCGATGCGGTTACGGAGTTCAGGGAGTACAGGAAGAGGACGGTTCAGGTAGAGAAGAGAGTTAACGGCAACGCAGTGATTCTGGACAGGATAAGGGGCGAGAAGGTTTGGGGCTACGAGATTCACAAGGGCATCACGAGGGCGAGCAATCCCATTTTTGAGGATGACGGCTGTGCCAGCGAGGATGGCATGTGCTGGGGAACTTACCTCCACGGTCTCTTCTGGAATGAAAACGTTCTGAGGGCTCTGGGAGGTTATCTGGGCATAAAATTCAGGCAAAAGGAGGATTGGGCTGATTTGATTGCGGATGAGGTGGAAGGGAGGCTGGATTTGGGGGTTTTAGGGCTTTAAAACAACTACTTCAGGTTCCCAATTTTTGCAGCAAGCCTCGCCAGAACCTCCTTCCTCTTCGCCTGAACGAACTTTATTGAGCCAACCACCAGATGTCCTCCACCATCGACGCCAGCAACTATCTCCTCCCTAAGCTCTTTAACAATCCTCGGAATGTCCAGCTCCACTCCCTCGCTCCTGATAACAGCAAAGTCGGGGCCGTAGCCTATGGTTACGATCCTCTCATACTTCTGCTTAAGCCTGTCGTGCACCTCTCCAGTCAGCTTTCCCGGCGGGGGGAAGGTGAACTTCTTGGCGTAGTTCTCAACGTCCAGAGCGGCAAGGGCTATTCCGTTGGGTAGAATCTGCACCTTAACGCCCTCCATCGCCGTCTTCACCTGCTCCTCAATCGCCTCCTTGGCGTATTCAGAGAGCATTCTGACAAGCTTAACATGCCTGTCCTGCCTTCCAAAACCGAGAATCTCGTGCATTATCTGGCTTGCAGTCCTGAATCTCAGGTAAAAGCCCTCGTACTCCACAGCAAGAGCTATGTCGGCAAGCTCCTCTCTGCTTTTCCCTGAAAGCTCAATGTACCTCTCGACCTCCCCCTCAGCTCTATCTCCAACAACGGAAATGGCTGCGAGGTGCTTCATGTCCAAGTCAGATATCATCCTCGCAATCTCAACGCAGAGCACTCCGGAGGTGTAGTTGCTGTCCCCACCGACCTTGTAGGGGTTAACGTGGTAGAGAAGGTAGCTGTCCACCTCTTCATCGGGAAAGTGGTGGTCGATTGTGATTACATCCGCACCAAAAAGCAGAAACTGCCTTATCGCAGGGACATCCTCAAGGCCAGAGCCGTTATCAACCAAAACAACCAGAGGTATCTTATCTCCGTGCCTCTCTGCATCCTCTAAACTTTCATCTAAATCCCTCACAACATCCTCAAGCTCGTAGAAAGGAGCCCTTGAAACTCTCCTCTTAACGAGGTAGTACTTTGCTTCGCTGTCCGAGTGCACTCTCTCAACCAAATCGGTCAGGGCTTTCTCAAGGGCAACTCCGCCACACGTCCCGTCAGCATCCCAGTGGTGCCTGATAATTACGGGCCTTGACTCGTAGATGGCCTTCTTCAGCTCCTTTGCCACCTTCAGCATGTCCTCTTTAAGAGCCTCAAGAACCTCGCTCTCGATGAGGAATCCCCTGAAATCAGGCTCGCATGCCCTCTCTATCTCAGCCTCAACCCTCTTCCTCACCTCGTAGGCTTCCTCTCCGAGAAGTTTCTCCATCTCAAGAATCTCAATCTGGAGCTTGTTCTCCCTCCTCTTTACTATTCCAATGACTCTAACAACATCATCAACTCTTACCTCTGGATAGGCCCTCTCCCCTCCCTCAAAGGCCGCAGCCTGAACGCTCGCCCTGCCATCGAGGAGCGTGAAAATCGTCGGCCCTCCCGTGACCTTGATGTGCGTAACCAGCCCCCTTACCTCAACCATCTTCCCTATGTAGTTCTCAAGCTCCGCTATCTCAACTCTCCCAACTTCCTTCGAGATTTCAACAACCTTGTAGCCATCCATTTTAACTGGTTTCAGGTCAATCTCCCCGCTCAGCCCGATTCCGCTCACCTGCACTAAAATCTCTTCATCCTCCGAAAACCTGTTGTTTCCGAGGTTCCTTCTGTGAATGAGACCCCTCAGCCTTTTGTTCAGGTTTACGAAAACGCCTATGTCTGTTACTGCTGAAACTGTCCCAACATAAACTCTGTTTATTCTCACATCCTCAATGCCGCAGCTGTTCCTCAGCCTGTAAGCGTGGGGCTGCCTTCTGCACCTGCTGCAGAGGTCGTGGTTGCCAACAACCTTCTCCCCGCAAATCTTGCACCTTCCAGCTTTCCCCGTTCCATTGCACTCCCTGCAGACATCCATTATTTTTACCTTCCCCGTTCCCCTGCAAACTCCACAAACACCACTCATGAACATCTTTATCTGCTCGTCGGAAAGCTCGGCCGTTATCTTCGGGTCAAAGCTCTTTGCCTTCCCTGTTCCACCGCAGATCTCGCATTCCTTCTCGATTTCGATATATCCCTTGCCCCCGCAGGCGTTGCAAATCATTGGTTTCAGAAGTGCAGCTTTGTTAATAACACTATCCTGATTGAAACTGCAATGGTTGTGAAGATTACTGCAATTACTGTGAGTCTTACAAAAGCCTTTATCGCCCTTTCAATGTCAGCAGCACTTGGCTCTATGCCCGGAAGAGAGTAGTATCCTGGCTTCTCAAGCTTAACGCCAAGCAAGTAGGACATCGCCGCTATTGCGCAGCCATTCAGCTTCACATTTCTCTTCAAGCCGTAGGAAAATGCCCCTCTCTTCAAAAGCTCGAAGAAGAGCAGGGAAAGCCTTGCGGGAATGTAGTTCAGGATATCATCAAGCCTTGCGGCAAACTTCCCGAAAGCCTCGTATCTGCCTTTCCTGTATCCCACCATCGCATCGCAGGTGTTAACAGCCCTGTAAACCACCGCTCCCGCAACTCCGAAAATTGAGAAGTAGAAGAGGGGAGCAACAACTCCATCAACATAGTTCTCCGCAACGGATTCAATTACTGCAGAGCAAAGCTGCTCCTCGCTCAGCTCTTCCGTATTTCTGCTCACAATCATCTGCACGGCTTTCCTGTCCACTCCGCTCTCTACACACACTCTGGCGTGGTTCACCATGCTTTTCACCGATATGGAGGAAAAAAGAAGGTAAACGGCCCAGAGAAAGTTCAGGGGGTAAGGGAAGGGAAGCAAGGAGAGAATCAGGGCGAAGGTTATGACAATTAAACAGCAAAAGGCTCCATAAAAAATCTCTACCAACATCTTTCTGAATTTGGCCCTCTCAAGGAGAGAGATCAGCTTTCCGTACCACACCACCGGATGTAGCAACGCCGGAGGCTCTCCAACTGCCGCATCAAGCATTAAAGTGGTGAGCAGAACCACGACCTCAATACCCATCAATTTCAGAGGTGTGGGCGTGTATAAAACTTTTGCAAACAAAAACTTGTTATATTGTAATTGCAATATTGTAAGTATGGAGAAAACAGACCTCCTTATGATGACGTTCGCAATCGTGAATCTTGCCGACTACATGACAACGGTGAAGGGCATCGAAATGGGATTTCATGAGCTTAACGAGTTCGTATCATCCCTAAATCCCGCTTCATTCCTTCTTCTCAAAATCGCTATTGTTGCCACAGCCTTTGCCCTCCTCCTCTATACTCGAAGGCTAAGCTTTTCGCTCGGCAGGGGAATTTATATAGGCCTTGTTGCAGGCCTTGCAATCTCCACAGCCGTGCTTGGGATATGCTCGGTGCACAACCTGCTTTTGTTGACCGGCTTCCCCGAAGTGGAATTCTTGGTAAAAGTGATGACCGGTGTCCTGGCATTAATTTAACAAAATTGTAAAAGGGGATTACTCTATCTGGTCAACGTATTCAATTATCTCAGCCTTTATGTTGCCCTTCCCGCCTGTGGGCTCCGCAACGGTCCTTCCGCAGATTATGCACTTGACGATGGTGGAGGGGTGGTCGAAAATTACCTGCTCGTGCTCGCAGTCAGGGCACTTGACCTTGACAAACCTGCTGTGCACACCACCACCCCCTTTACCTCTCAATTAGTTCAAACCTCTTCGCTCTCCACGTCGGGCGGTGGTGAGCTTTCTTGCACTCAGTGCAGCGAAATCTGATGTTCACCCTCTTCGTCGGCTTATCCCCACCGGGAACCTTGCTGAACTTACCGAGGTTACCAACTTTTCCCCTCCTCTTCTTCTGCCTGTTGATCCAGTTCAGTGAGCTTGCCTTCCCCTTGCTAACTCTCTCGACTTCGTGGAGAGTGTGTTTTCCGCAATATCGGCAGAACGTCTTAACCTTCTTGGGATACTTCATCCTCTTTCACCTCTATTCTCTCAGCGATACCACCCTTGATTAGAGCATCAGCGTTCAACTGAGGGAGTGTAACCACATCTTCCCTCCTCAATTTATATGTTTTTCCGTCAGCCCCCTGTATCTCAACATCCTTTTTAATCCTTACAAGAACTCTGTCGGAAATTTTCCTTTTTCCTCCTTCGAGAATGCTCCTTTTGAACTCCTTTATTATGTCAATCAGCTTTTTGAAAAATACCCTTTCATCGCTGCACATGTTCTCGACATCGCTGCTGAACTGCTGCCCGCAAACCTCAGCCCAAGCAGCGCTGATTATCTTTCCGGTTCTCAGCTCGAAAATTTTCCTCTGCAGCCTTTTCAGCGTTCTGATCTCATCCTCGTACCTGAAAAAGTCGCTCTCTCCTGCGGAGCTCTTCATCTCTTCCAGCTCTGCTATCCTTTCTCTCAGCTTTTCGTAGAAATCATCATCAATTTTTGATAGCTGAGACCTGTTCTTTTCGATGAGGAGCAGAAGCTCATCCAGGTTCATCGCACCACCTACACCTCAGGAAGTTTAAGGTTGTTCATAATCTTTAAATCTTCGGTAGCCAAGAACATACATGGAATTTCGAAAAGAGGTTGAGGTTGCGAAGATTCTTGTTGGTGGCAAGGTTGAAGAGAACGTTGTTGAAATACGCTACGACCCTCTGACGCTGCAGACGTCGAGAATTCTGAAAAAGACAATTCCGATGCAGAGTGGGGATTTTCAGGAGGAGATTGATAGCACGAGGTCCTGGTGCCCTTTCTGCCCAGAAAGGATTGAGCAGATGGTGTCTCGAGACCCCGAGATAATGGAAGGTGAGCTATGGAAGAGGGGGGAGGCTGTGCTTTTCTCCAACCTCACGCCGTATTCGAAATACTCCCTCGTTTTGAGGCTGACTGAGGAGCACTACGTTCCCGTTTCGGAGTTCAAGTCGCAGCACTTCTTCGACGCCTTCAAGCTGATTCAGGAATACGTGAAGAAAGTTCCCGAAGGGAAGTATTACGTAACCATCGGAATGAACTATCTTAAGCCCTCCGGAAGCAGCATAATGCACCCCCACATTCAGGTAATGATAAGTGAGGTGTCAACCGACTACTTCGCTAGACTCGACTGGAGCGCTCTTGAGTTCAAAGAGAGCAACGGCGTTGACTACTGGAAAAAGCTTGCGGAGGTTGAAAAGGGAGGAGAGAGATACATCGGCAGCACCGATAAAACCGAGTGGGTCGCTGCCTTCGCTCCGAAGGGGTTCTTCCACTTCACAGGCATACCCGAAGAGAGGGAGTTTATGCAGATGAGCGATGAGCAGCTGAAGGGCATCGCTGAAGGAATAGCGAAAATTTTGAGGTACTACGGAAGGAAAAATCTCAATGCGTTCAACTTCTCGATGTTTTGTGCTGACAGAATCGGCGATCACTTCAGGACTAACATCAACATCGTTGCCAGAACACCTTTCGCAAAGTACTACTGGTGCGACGTGTTCTATCCGAAAATGTTCCACGACGAGAGCGTTGTCTTCTTTGTTCCCGAGGAGTACGCGAAGGAAATTAGAGAAATCTGGAGCGAGCTATGATAGTGAGGTCGTACCTTTACGAGAAGCTTAACGGAGATGTAAGGTGCAAAACCTGCTGGCATCGCTGCATTATCAAGGAAGGAAAAACAGGAATCTGCAGGGTCAGGAAGAACGAAGGAGGGGAGCTGCTGGTTTTAAACTACGGAATGGCATCCTCGATAGCTCTCGACCCAATCGAGAAAAAGCCACTCAACAACTTCAAGCCCGGCAGCAAGGTTTTGTCATTCGGCAGTGTGAGCTGCAACTTCCGCTGCCTGCACTGCCAGAACTTTGAGATTGCCTTCGCCGATCTTGACTACTCCTACCTTAGAGAAATCGACCCGGATACGGTTTTGAGGATGTGCATTGACAGAAGGGCGGATGGGGTTGCTTGGACATACAACGAGCCGGCAATCTGGCATGAGTTTGCTCTGGACAGCTCAAAGCTCGTAAAGGAGTCTGGATACTATGTGGTTTACGTCACCAACGGCTACATGACGCCAGAAGCGGTTGACCAGTTTGAAGGTGTGCTTGATGCAGCCAATGTTGACGTCAAGGCCTTTAGCGAAGACTTTTACAAAAAAATATGCAAGGCTAAGCTTGAGCACGTGCTTGAGACGGTCGAGTACCTTCACCGAAAGGGTGTTTTTGTCGAGCTGACCTACCTCATCATTCCCGGCGAAAACGACAGCAGAGAGGAGCTGAGAGACTTCTGCAGGTGGGTGGCAGATTTATCTCCAAAAATCCCTGTCCACTTCTCCCGCTTCCATCCAGATTACAAGATGCTCGACAAACCGCCAACGCCCGTTGAAAAGATTGAGGAGGCTGTAGAGATAGCCAAGAAGGAAGGAATTGAGTACGTTTACGCGGGAAACGTCTGGGGGCATAGGTACGAGAACACCTACTGCCCCAACTGCGGGGAATTGCTGATTGAAAGGGAGGGATTCTACGTTTACAACATCAATCTGGTGAGGGACAACCCGCCCAAGTGTCCTAACTGCGGCTATGCTCAGAACATAATCCTCTGAACGTTTTTCTCAACTTTTTCGTAGTCGTAGGTGCACTCAACAACGTTTCCTGCAAGCTCCCCCTTCAGATTTTTTGGATTGAAGGGCATTCTGCCGCCATAAACTATGAGGGTGTCGCAAACAATGCTTTCACCATCAATCTCAACTCTCTCCACCCTCTTACCACCGTAAACTTCTGCGGGGCTTTTGGATTTCAATAGCTCAACCTCGTAGTTTTTAGAGATTAAATGCTCCTCCAGCGCCTTGAAAATCCCCTCCTCTCTCCTTACGAGGATTAGAACCTTATTTCCGATTCTCTTCCCCATCGCCAGCAGTCTGATTGCGGTCTCAAGGGTGAAGATTCCCGCCACTCTCTTACCATAAACCTCCGATGCTGCAGGGGTCAAGTCAACGGCTCCTGTGCAGATGAAGTAGCCCTCAGCCTTGCCAGTTTCTACTCCTCTCGGAGAAATTACCTTTAAAGGATAGGTGGAAACAACGCAGCCCTTTGTAACCTCAACGTCGCTTTCCTCAATCACCTCTATGAATTTCCCGTAGTAATCTCTCAGCTCCTCTATCCTCGCAAATTCTGCCAGCTCCCCTCCCTTTCCCCTCATGTCGTAAACCTTAGCCACGACTCCCTTTTCTCTGAGCCTCTCTGCCATCAAAATACCCGCGTAACCACCACCAACAACCACTACCATACAATATCACTTCCCTCAATCTCCTTCCTCGCCTTTCCAGTCTTCTCCTCTATTAGCTGCATGATCTCGGCATGGCACTTGCAGCAGTCCATTCCCGCCCACGTGAGGTGCCTTACAGTATCAAAGCACTCTCCCTCCTCTACCGCCCTCAAAATCTCAGCTTTGCTGACCATGTTGCAAAGGCAGACTATCTCTCCGAAATCCTCATTTTCCTCTATAGCCTTCCTCACTTCATCCTCATCCAGCTCGGCCAGCCTAATCCACTCCGGCCTTTTAATCTCCTCCTTTCTCCTAAGCTCAAACCTTGATGACAGCATTTCAATTACCATCTCGGCGATGGCCGGAGCAGCAGTCAGTCCGGGGCTCTGAATGCCTGCAACGTTGATGAATCCCTCAACGGGCTGGTTGATTACGAAGTCAGTCCCTGCAATCGACCTCAGACCAGCGTAGAAGGCTACGACACCTTCAGGCTTCCTCGTGAAGAGGGGGGAGAACTTCTCGATTATGCCCTCAATCTCCTCCTTCTTTACGGAGGTGTCCTCCTTGCTTTCCACGTCAATCAAATTGGGCCCCCAGAGCGGCTTTCCGTCGAAGCCTATGAGCGCTCCTCCCCCCTTCGTCCTCTTATTGGGCTTGAGGGGGATTGCGACGGTGAGGTGGTTTGAGAAGCCCCTCTCGGCAAAAACTATGTGCGTTCCCTTTCCCGGTGTGATGGTCATCTCGTAGCCAACCATTTTCGCAATCTCGTCAGCGTAAAGGCCCGCACAGTTTATGACGCATCTCGCCTCAAAATCGCCCTTGGTTGTTTTAACAATGAATCCCTCTCCTTTCCTCTCAATACCAACAACTTCACAGTCGTAGTGAACCTCAACGCCGTTTGCCTTCGCAAACCTTATTGCTGATGCTGTCATCTCGACAGGATTGACAACTCCAGCAGTCGGGAGGAAGAGTCCGCCCCAGATGTCCTCCCTCAAATTGGGAACCATTTCAAGAACCTTTTTCTTGCCCAGCCTTTTCGAAACCACTCCGTTTAGCCTGAAGTAAAGCTGGATGAGGGGAATTGCAAGGAAGGTTATGATGTTGGTAGCAACGAGAATTAGCCCTACCCTCTTGAAGGTGAAGCCGAGCTCCTCAGCCTCCGCATCCATCATTGCGTTGCCCTTAAGGCAGAGCTTGCTTTTTAATGAGCCGAAGGGGAGCTGGAGGGGATGAATTATCCCAGAGCAGCCCTTCGTCTGGTCGAGGCCGGGGCCGGACTTCCTCTCAACAACCACAACGTCGAGGTGGTACTTTGAAAGCTCCTTTGCGATGAAGCTTCCCGTTACACCAGCGCCAACAATGAGCACGTCCTTCACGGAGGGTGTTGAGCGGAGATATTAATAAATTTTTACATTTTCGAAAAGTTTAAAAATACACGATGCCAGAACACAGCATGCCCACTGCCATGCAGGCTCTGGCGATTTTGAGGGATGCGGGACAGTTTCAATGGTCCCAAACAGGCTTTTCTACGCCATCGTGCTTTCGGCAGCATGCGTGGCTGTTGAAATCATTCTCAATACAGCTGGTGTCCTAACCTGGGAGTATCCATGTTGGAATGCCAATGCCTGTGCTAATCTTCCTCATCGGCTACCTGCCCTTCTTCCTCGCCGCATACTGGATTTACGACATGGAATCGGTGAGAAAGCAGGCTATTACGGCTGGAGCAATCCTATCCTTCGATGCTGCGATGCTTGCAATCTTCGGCGGCATTCTGGGCTGGATATAACTCAAGGGTCATAAACCCTCACCACCAAGCCTTAACATGAAAGTAAAGGAGGTCATATTCGCAGGCAGGTCAAACGTTGGAAAGTCAACCTTATTCTCAGCCCTCTTCAAATTCGAGGTCAGGAAGGGAAAAAAGCCCGGAACGACCATCAGACCGAACTCCTTTCAGGTTGGAAGTGTAATTTTCACCGATTTGCCCGGATTCGGCTACGTGAGCGGCTACAGCAGAAACTTCAGCGAGAGGGTGAAGGATTTCGTTGTTGAGTACATCGAAACCAATGCAAGGAGAATAGTTGCGTCAGTCGAGGTTATCGACGCAAGCTCCTTTCTCGAAATTGCTGAGAGGTGGGAAAAAAGAGGATACATCCCCGTTGAGATAGAGATGTTCGAGTTTCTGAATGATGTCACACCGAGAGTCTTTCTTGCAGCCAATAAAATGGATAAGGTTGATGATATCACCAATCTCAACAAAATTGCCGAGATGCTGGGGATGCAACCGCCGTGGGAAAAATGGAGGCACGTTATTTATCCAGTCTGCGCTAAAAAGGGGGAAGTTTCAGCCCTGAAAAGGGACTTGAAGCAGTATCTTTTATCTCTCAACCTCAGAGATGCTGCCAAAGCCTTTCGATAGTGATATAGGGGAGAAGAGCAGAGTTGCTGCGGCAAGAATCAGCATCATGCTCTGAAAGCTGAGAAATCCTGCCATAAATCCGGCCAAGGTTGTTCCAGCGAAAATTCCTGCGTTGAGGACTGTGTTCGCCACGCCCATCGCATACCCCCTGTTCTCGTAGTCGGAGGCTGCGGCAAAGACTGCAGTGTTCACAATGCCGTTTCCTGCGCCGCAGAGCAGAGAGGCGAGAAACAGGAAGGGAAAATCGGGCTTAAATGCGGAAAAAAGCCCCAAGCCTGTGACTACCATCCCCAAAAGGGCGGTAACATTTCTTCCAGCCCTGTCTGCCAGTATCCCTGCGGGAACTCTAATGATGGCTGAGAAGAGGAAAAGCACAGCAACAAGCAATCCTGCCTGCTGCTGGGATATGTTAAGCTCTGGAGCGTAGAATGGAATGGCGAAGAGTGCAAGAGAAGAGCCGGTCGCCATTCCCACAAACATCACCGCAAACAGCGGGGCAAGCTTTCTCGGAAAGATGAACTGCTTTCCAATCTCCCCGCCCTTGCTCCTTTCCCTCACCCCAACAACAGGAACAAGTGCTGCAGCAGAAAAGACCAGAGCGAGCAGGAAGACTGCCTTAACACCAAAGAAATCCGAAACAAAACCCCCTGCAAGCGGGCCGGCAAAGAATCCGAGCATCAATGCGGTTTGCAGCTTCCCCATGGCCTCTCCCCTTCTGCTCTCCTCTGAGATGTCAGCAACCAATGCATTGATGGAGGGGATGTAGAGGGCACTCCCCAAGCCATGTAGAGTCCTCGAAAAAACGAGAAGTTCTGCAGTGCTGGATTGCAGATAGAGCAGAGATGCAAGAAGGCTTGTAACTGCCCCTGCAACAAGAAAACGCCTCCTCCCGTAAACCTCGCTCAGCATACCGAAGGGTGTCATGGCTATTGCGGGAAATAAAGCGAAGACTCCAGCAGCAAAAGCTGAGAGAAAGACGGAAGCTCCAAGTGAGGAGGCGTAGGAGGGGATGATTGGAATGACGCAGCTAAGCGAGGCGTAGGCAAAGAATCCCGAAAGTATGAGCCTGAGCATTGCCCCTAATCTTCGCTGGAGTATTAAAGCTTTAAACCTGAGTCGTTAATTGTAGAAAATTATAAATATTTTGCAACTCAATATTATTGATGGCCTCCATTCTTGCAGTTGATGTTGGGACCACCTCCATTAAAGCCGGGATTGTTAGCACCGAAAATTTTGAGGCTGAGAGTACTCAATCAACAAGGGCTGTTGTGGAGTATCCGAAAAAGCACTGGGCTGAGAAGGATCCGGAAAAGCTGTGGAACAGTATTGTTGAAGTTTGCAAGCCTCTGGCTGAGAAAGCAAATCCCGACGCCATTGTGTTTGGCGCCCACATGGCGGGGGTTGTGCCTGTTGATGGAGAGGGCAACGCGCTGAGGAACATCATAACGTGGCTCGATGAAAGGGCTGCGGGACTGCCTGAGGACGTGTGGAAGGGTTTGATTAAAATTCAGGGCTACTCATTAACCAAGCTAATCAAATTTCTGCGTTTGACGGGGGGAGCACCGTCGAGGACGGGTAAAGACCCGATTTCAAAGATAGTCTGGATCAGGGAGAATGAGCCGGATGTTTTCGGCAAGACCTTCAAGATGCTCGACGTTAGAGGATATTTGGTTGCGAGAGCCACCGGAAATTTTGTTACGAGTCCCGACGAAGCACACCTAACATGGCTTGCAGACACCCGCGGAGGGAAGGCGAGGTGGTCTGAGAGCATCCTTAAAGATTATGCCTTGTCAGCCTCGCTCTTCCCTGAGATAAAGAACTGCACAGAAATTGCCGGCTATCTTCGCCCTGAGGTGAGGAAGGAATTTGGATTAGAGGGGGATGTGCCGGTAATGGTTGGCTCTGGAGACGTTGCAGCTGCAGCCGTTGGCTCTGGAGCGGTGAAGGACTACGAGTGCCACATTTACGTCGGAACGAGTGACTGGGTTGCTGCCCACATTCCACAAAGAAAAACTGACATCTTCCACTTTATAGGGAGCCTGCTGAGCGCCATTCCTGAGAAGTACTTGCTGATTGCCGAACAGGAAGTTGCTGCAGGCGCTCTGGAGTGGGCGATGAGGCTTGTGGGCATTCAAGGAGAATACGAGCTGGTGAAGGAGCTTGTGGAGAAGGCTCCTGCAGGAAAGCTGATATTCATGCCGTGGTTCTACGGCGAGAGGGCTCCAATCGACGACCCCTACGTTAGGGGAGGGCTGGTAAACGTGGGCCTCGACAGCGGGAGGGAAGAGGTTCTGAGGGCGATGATGGAGGGGGTTGCATTGAACATCAAGTGGGTCTTTGGCTATGTGGAAAAGATGACCGCTCCGCAGCAGATGGTGAGCATTGTCGGGGGAGGGGCGCTTTTTGACATCTGGTGTCAGATTATATCGAATGCCGTTAGAAGGCCGCTGAGGAGGATAAAGCATCCTGAGGAAACTGGGTTGAGAGGTTTGGCTACAATGGCGGCGGTTGGGCTGGGGGAGGAGAGCTTTGAAAGTGCAGCAGCGAAGTTCGAGGTTGACAGAGTTTTCAAGCCCGACGATGAGGAGGCAAAGGTTTACGACAGGCTTTTCGAATACTACAAGGAGCTTTACAGCAAGCTGAAAAAAGTTTACAGAAAGCTGAACTCAGCGGAATATTAGCTCGTTGATGAATTGCTTGAACACGCTCTCAACAATCTCAGGCGGCATGGAGTGGATTAGCTCTGAAATAAGCTCTGAATCTTCTGGCAGTCCATCCTCACCGAATTTGAGCTTTGAAACGTCAAAGGACGACATTTCTGGATAGCTGCACTCGCACTCTGGCAGCACCTCCCTCATGTCCTCAAGAAACTCGTCAACAACCTCCGCATGGCCCGGAATTACCGAGAAGTGCAGACTCCTCGGAAAGCCCAGTTTCTTGGAGCCGGGCTGCGACTGCACATACCACCCTTTCTCAGCCATGAGAGTGCTCACTTTGAAGAGGTTGTGCCTCTCAGAGGTAAATGCTAAAACCGCCCCCTCTGGACTGCCAAGCAGCTCCAGCCCAAGCTCTGTAAGCCCATCTATCAGCCTTTTCTTTGCGTAGAGCGTTTTCTTTGCAAGTTTCAGGTAGCCGTCAAAACCGAGGTAGCTCATAACCGCCCACGCTGCTGCGAGCGTTCCCGCAGAGCGGGTTGAGAGCACAGCGGTGTTTACGAGAGGATAGCCCGGCCATGAGGCCATAACAAAAATCTGCCCCTCTCTGAGCTTAGCATTCCTGTAGAGAATCACAGAAGCCCCTCTCGGCGACAATCCGTACTTGTGGAAGTCCGCTGAAATTGAGTGCACTCCCTCAACGCTGAAATCGAAATCCGGGATTTTCTCTCCAAGCTCCCTGAAGAAGGGGAGATGAAAGCCTCCAAGGCATGCATCGACGTGCAGCCAGAGTTTCCCGTCAACCGCAATGTCAGAGAGGGCTTTAATGTCATCAACAACGCCAAAGGGGTAGTTTGGGGCTGAGCCGACAATCATGGCCGTCTTATCACCAACAAGCTCCTTCACAGTCTCCACATCAGCTCTCAGCTCATCATCGAGCTTCGCCCTCAAGCACCTCATTCCAAGATACTCGGCACTCTTCCAGAAGGCAGGATGGGCCGTTGCGGGCAGAACGATTTCGGGGACGACATTTCCCCCTTCCTCCTTCCTGAACTTCTCTCTTGCCGCCTTTAGGGCAAGCATTATGCTCTCAGTCCCACCGTAGGTGAAGTTTCCCACAACCTCCTCGTCCCCATTCAGCAATGATGAAGCCATTCGCACAACTTCCCTCTCCATCCTCAGAAGGCTCGGAAAGCAGGTAAAGTCGAGCATAGTCTTATCCATGTACATTAAATAGGCCTTCCTCGCAAGCTCAACAACATCCTTAAGCCCGGCGTAGTAGATGTGTCCCCACATTCTCCTGCTGTGCGGCTCAAAATCGTTCTTAGCGTAGTCTTCAAGCCTCTTCAGCACTCCCTCAGCATCGCTCCCATTGGGAAAGCTCATGATTTTAGTTGTGTGGATTCTATAAATTTTTACCTCAAAGCTTTTATTGTGACCTCCCTTATTTAATACAATGTCCACCGAGCTTGAATCCATTGCCTACGCACTAATCGCCTTCGGAGCCTACTGGGGCTTGGTTGAGTGGCTGAGAAGAAGAGGAACTCTTGAGAGATACAACATAACCGCTTACGGGCCAGTTTTGATGATAAGAACGAAAAAGGGGCTTGAACTCCTTGAGAAGCTTTCAAGACCGAAGAGATTCTGGAGGCTCTTTGCCGACCTCGGTCTGCCTGCGGTCTTCGCTGGAATGGTTTTCATGTTCTCTCTCATTCTGATAGCGGATTACATAATGCTCATAAGTCCTCCCCAGCCGTCTGAGCTGACAAGTCCGAGGGCTGCGCTGCTTTTGCCTGGCGTTAATCCCTTCATTCCCATTGTGTGGGGCACGATAGGGCTTGTTGTAACTCTAATCGTCCACGAGTTCAGCCATGCCATCCTCTGCAGAGTCGAGGGTGTGACGGTAAAATCGCTTGGCGTGATTCTCGCCCTCATCCCGATAGGCGGGTTTGCCGAGCCGGAGGAGAAGGAAATTATGGATAAGGAAAGGACAAAGAGTTCTGCAAGAATCAGGATTTTCTCAGCTGGAGTTGTTAGCAACTTTGCTGTTGCCTTCATAGCCTTCGCACTCTTCTTCTCCCTTCTCCCTACAGTTCAGCCCGCCCTTGTTGCGGTGAACGACAGCGGAGTGGTTGAGGGGAGGATTGTTGAGGTTAATGGAGTGAAGGTTAGCAGCGTTGATGACGTGAAGGCGGTATTGCAGAATGCGGAGATTGCGGAGATAAAGATTGTGAATGGCGATGAAATCAGGATTCTGAGCGTTCCGGCTGTGATGGGCGTGAAGGTGATAGGCCTCTACACCGAAAATGGCGAGAAGTTCCCCGCGGAGCTTGCGGGGATAAAAGCAGGGATGCTGATAGTCAGAATAGACGAGACGCGAATTACAGGCTACGAGGACTTTCAGAGGAAGATGCAGGAAACGAAGCCGGGGCAGAGAGTCAGCGTTGAGGTTTACGACAACGGAACCTTCAGAACCTTCAACGTGACGCTTGCTGGAAAAGGGGAGAAGGGATTTCTGGGCGTTTACGTCAGCACCTTTGACTCCATTGATGGAATAAACGTCTTCCACTCAAAGGCGATGCTCGACGAGCTGAAATCCGTTCCCGAGCTGATAAAGTCCGTCGGAGGGTGGCTTTACCTCATCGCAATGCCCTTCAGGTTTCAGGGCTTCACAGAAGCACTTGAGCCCCTCTTCGTCGCGCCTCAGTGGGTTTTCTGGGTTCTGAACACACTCTACTGGGTCGGGTGGATTAACTTCTACGTTGGCCTTTTCAACTGCCTTCCAGCCGTGCCTCTCGATGGCGGGAGAGTTTTCCACGAGGTCTTTGCGAAGCTGCTGGCGAGGAGGTATGGTGAGAGGGCTGAAGAGATGTCGATGAAGGTCGTCAAGTTTTTCGCCTTCATCGTCTTCTTCTCAATCCTGATGTCAATAGCAATTCCGAACATTAGGGGTCTCTTATGAAGTGCAAAAAGTGCGGAAGAAAGGCTGTAGCGAATCTTAAAGCCTACGGCATAGCTCTCTGCGAAAAGTGCTACCCAGAATTTTACAGAAATCTCGTTAAAAGGAGCATAAAGAGGTTCAGGATTCTCAGGCCAGAGGAGAGGGTGCTGATAGCGATTTCGGGGGGAAAGGACAGCTCTGCACTGGCTGCAGTTTTGAAGGAACTCGACTACGATGCTGAGCTGCTCTACATCGACCTTGGAATTGGCAACTACTCTGAAGAGTCGGAGAGGGTTGTGAGGGAGCTTTCATCCAGTCTTGACCTCAGCCTTAACGTGGTGAGGCTGAGGGACTACGGCTTCACCGTTGATGATGTTGCGAGGAAAATGAGGAGAAAAACCTGTTCAGCCTGCGGAACTGCAAAGAGATACATCATGAACAGGTTTGCGAGGGAGAATAGTTTTGATGTTGTTGCCACAGGCCACACGGCTGAGGACATAGCTTCATTCTACATCAAAAACGTTGCCGGCGGGACGAGAGTGTGGGCGGAGAAGCTGATGCCGAGAAACGAGCCCTTTGATGAGAAAATTGTTACAAGGGCAAAGCCTCTCTTCGAGGTAAGCGAGAAAGAAAACATGCTATACGTTCTGGTTAATGACATCCCCCACACTCTTATGGAGTGTCCCCACGCTCCAAATCCGGAGTGGAAGGAAATTGTTTACGACATCGAGAGGAGAAAGCCGGGCTTCGTTAAGAACTTCGTCAGGGGATTAGTAAGGCCAGCGGAGGAGTTTGAGGAAACTAAGTACTGCAAAATCTGCGGAGAGGTTTCGAGCGGAGACGTGTGTGCTTTCTGCAGGCTGAGGGAGAGGCTGAGCTGACTACTTTTTGCAAATCTCGATGAAGTTTCTGTAAAGCTCCACACCAAACTGGGAATGGTAAACCTCAGGATGCCACTGCACGCCATAGAGTGGCTTCTTCTCGTGCCTCATCGCCTCAATCTTGCAGATGTCCGATTCGGCAAGCCTCTTGAATCCCTCAGGCAGCTTTTTTACCTCGTCCATGTGGCTTGCCCACACCGTAATTTCTCTCGGAATCCCCTCAAAAAGCTCGTCGTCCTCAACAATCCTGACCTTAACCTCCGAATAACCTCCCATCGAGCCCTTTCCAACCTCACCGCCAAAAACCTTGGCCATGAGCTGGTGACCGAGGCAGATTCCAATCATTGGAACGTCAAGCTCTTTGAGATAAAGCTCGCAGTTCCCCGTTCTGTCGAGGGATGGCCCACCACCAATCACAAGCCCGTCCACATCCTTAAGCTGCTCAACGGGTGTGGTGTTCTCCACAAGCTTCGTTTCCACTCCCAAGTCCCTGAGAGTTCTGTGGATGAGGTGGTTGTACTGGCCGTAGTTGTATATCACGTAGATTTTCATGCCCTTAAGTTGGTGAAGGAAAAATTAACTTTGTGCCCACTGGCACTGATTGTTGATGCAGCCGCATCTCATTCCGTACTTCGCAGCATCGAAGCACTCCCTCCACTCGCAGGTCGTGACGATCTGCTCTCCAACTCCAGCACAAACCTGCCCTGAGCATCCCGCCGCTTTGCAATCAGCATCGCTCTTGCACTCAGCGTAGGTTGACCATCCACAAAACTCCTCCTCAAGGGATTTGATTTCCTTGGTTTCGCCGTTAAAGTCTGTGAAGGTGACCTTAAAGTCCTTCTCTCTGACGTCGTATATCTCCACCGTGCTCATGCAGTTGCACTTGCATATTTCCCCGTCATTGTCCTTCTCGACGATTCTGTATTCGTTTTCGGATTTCTCCACGAGAATCTCATCGCTGCAGCAGTTTCTCATTATGTGGACTGTGAGGTTGCTACCAACAAACTCGTAGCCTTCAACACCGTATTCAGCGACCTTCTCAGCTCCACAGCCCTTGATGGTGTAGTTCAGCTTCTCCACACTTCCGGCATTCTGCTCTCCGCTCTGCAGGCAGAGCGGAAGGATGGCGGCAAGTATCAGAAGAAGGATGTAGCGTTTCATGGTTAAAACTTGTTGGTGAATTAAATAAAGGTAATTTTTTGAGGATAAAAAATAAATATAACCATTTTTAACTTAGCTGGAATTGCAATTTAATAAGACTCCAGTCCAAGATTAAAATTTATTTAGCCAAACCCTAAGTTGATGTGATGAAAACAAGTTTTAGGAGGAGTTATCATGGAAATACCACTCAGTTCGGGTAATGTGAACACTCCAGATGTAAGAAGTTCAGGAATTCTATATTAATATTTACCCCATCGTTAACTATCCAGAAACGATAAAGGTATCAGCAATTCCATATTATGAGGAATTTTTACCAGGTAAATGGAAAAAAAGGATCGGAGATTTAATTTATTTATATGGTTATGGCATAGAAAACGAATTTGATGAAATAGATAATAGTAATGCTTTGTTTGGAAAAATATTTCGAAAGTATCTTCTTGATATATTGTCAGAGAATATAGCTACACCATGGCAATTAAAAGAGTTGGGATCAACTTTGAGATTAGTTAAGGAAATTACTGAAAACTATGAGTTCTCCAATATAATAAAGCTACAATACGAGTTAATAATTAATGTTCATCATTGGCAAAATACAAATTTTGGAATTATTGTTGATCTAAAAATAAATATCCTTGATCGAGAAAATAACCAGCGAATCTCATATACGAAGATTAAAGATAAGTACGGGGAAAGTGTCAAAAAGAAAATATGGGTGTCTGTTCAAGCATTCCATAGACATCTTACACCTGAAGGTAAAAAATATGCAACAGCTATGCGGGATAAGTTTAACCTTCTCACAGGGCTTTTAAAAGAAGCCTTCGGTTCTTCAGAAGATGAAAAGACTTTTAGCACTCCTGATGGAGAAATTAAGATTGTTTTTAAGCCTCTTGAAATAGTAGAGGTGTCAAACAATGATGGAATATAAAATAGTTGAAAATGGTTTGACATACCGTATAGGGAATGGCGCATCTGTACCAATATCAAACACTGGTGAGTTGATTAAAGGATTAAGGAATTATGGGCCTTATGAAGTCCCCTCCTTAAAGTATAATCAAATTGCATTAATCCATAACAATCAGTTTTCAAGTTTAATAAACCAATTGAAATCACAAATAAGTTCTAAAATTGATGAGGTGTGGCATATTCATAATATAAACATTTCTGAGTTTATCTACGATTCCCCACACTTTGACTCTATCAAATCTCAAGTAGATAATGCTATAGATACGGGTGTGGACGGAATTATGCTCGTTCTTCCAGAATATAATACCCCATTATATTATAAGCTTAAATCGTATTTAATAAATAGTATCCCATCACAATTTATGAGATATGATATATTATCTAACAGAAATTTGACATTCTATGTTGACAATCTGTTGGTACAATTTGTTTCAAAACTTGGTGGAAAACCTTGGATTTTAAATGTAGATCCTGAAAAAGGTTCAGACATTATAATAGGAACTGGCGCAACACGTATTGATAATGTAAATCTATTTTGTTTTGCTATGGTCTTCAAGAAAGATGGGACAATGCTGTGGAATGAAATTTCACCAATAGTTACGAGTAGTGAATATCTAACATATTTAAAAAGTACAATTAAGAAAGTGGTATATGGTTTCAAAAAAAGTAATCCGGATTGGGATGTCGAAAAGTTAACTTTACATGTAAGTGGAAAAAGGCCCAAAATGAAAGATGGAGAGACAAAGATTTTAAAAGAAACGGTTGAAGAGTTAAAAAAACAAGAAATGGTATCAAGAGACGTAAAATATGCTATACTTCACTTAAATGAAACTCATCCATTTTGGGTAATGGGAGACCCTAACAATAGATTTCATCCGTATGAAGGGACAAAAGTAAAATTAAGTTCTAAAAGATACTTATTAACACTTTTACAGCCTTATCTTAAACGAAATGGATTAGAAATGGTAACCCCTATAAAACCATTAAGTGTTGAGATCGTTAGCGATAATTGGACTTCTGAAGAATACTACCACAATGTTCATGAGATTTTGGATGAAATATATTATCTGTCTAAAATGAATTGGAGAGGATTTAGAAGTAGAAATCTACCCGTTACGGTTAATTATCCAAAATTGGTCGCAGGAATCATAGCAAATGTAAATCGTTATGGAGGATATCCAATAAACCCAGAAGGGAATCGCTCATTACAAACGAATCCGTGGTTCCTATGATGGATAAAATATATATTGATAAAATAAATGAAATAGAAAAAAGGATGAATTATGTTGTTGATAATTGGGAGTTTGACCCACAAATTTCTAATCAGGAGATTAGATTTGTTCTTTGCGCATACATTCATGGCTTCTACAAAAACAAGAAGGTAAAGAAATTAGCGGAATCCTATTCTCAGAAAATTAAGGAAAGAAGAAGATTGGACTCTGAAACTATTTTAACAGCCCTAGTGTCAGCTTTAATTGTTGGCGAGGATTTGTTAATATATTGGAATAAATTGAAAAATAGAATTGAAAAAAGCCCTATTACTGAAAAGTCAAATCTAATAATTCAACTTTTGCCAATATTGAATTTCAATATACTCAAAAAAATTGGTGAATTGGAATATTTTAAATCATTGTTAGAGTACTTAAGGACTCAAGGTGAAGAGTTAATTTATTATTGGGCATGTAAGCAAATTTTTTTAGAGAAAATAAATGTAAATATAGATACATCCAAAATTAAAAATTTAAAGGAATATTTGTTATGGGAATTAATTACTTCAGAGGAGTACGAAAATCAAAAAGAAAGTCTAAGAGAAAAGTTTATCCCTGAAATATTGAATTATAAATTTGAAAGATTTGATCTGGTTGTATTTTTGATGTATCTATTTCTAAAAAAGAACAGGATATATATTTTCACAGAAAGCGAGCTAAACAGAATAATAAAAAAAGAAGTTATGCTTAGAATAAATAAGAAAGTCTGGTTTCCTGTACTGTCTTCTCTTTTATTTTTGTTAATCAAATTATGGTCTATTGAAAGCATAAAAATTACATACGAAACACATGGGCAGATTTTAATGATAATAGTTGGAACTTCTTTTTTATATTTTGAAGAAAGATTGCCACCAATTGAACTTCCTGTAAAAAGAATTAAAATAACTTTGGGGCAAATTGGAGAATTTATGATAGTGGTTCCAATCTTAAAGGCCTTAGGACTAGTTTCATTAATAACCAGAATGATACCTTAATTTGAAAACCGGAAGATAATTCTGCTAACTAATCTTTTCTTCTATTATTCAAATTAAATATAAAATTAATAATACCAAAATCTAAATGCGGTTATCCAAACAGACTTAAGTTTTGTATATATATCCCCCGCAACGCAAAACTACTCTCCCACCTTCCTCAAGGCGCTGAGATCTGTTGAAAAAGATAAAAGAACCTCAAAAATTTTCAAAAGCTTCAGAAGCCCGTGGTTCTTTCTCGACAGCGAAAATGAGTATCGAAGGCTGTTTGAAAGGACAGGCTTTGACGTCAGATTCTGCAAAATTCTGAGAGTTGAAACTCACCATTCAGGGGATGAAATTTTCAAAGTTTTCCTTTCAGGTGCTGCAGCAGCCTACCTGAACCAACAATGCTATTCAAAACCCTTGAGTGAGGAATACCGCCAGAATTTCCTCAAAATAGTTAAGGAAGAGCTCTCAAGGGAATCCAGACTAATCTTCAACAGGCTTTATCTCATAGCTTTCAAGCCCTCATCGCCCTGATTACAGCCTCAACGCTCGCCTCAACTTTCACCGGCTCTCCGCAAACCCTCACAACAGTCTCCGGGTCTTTGAGTAAATTGCCCGTCACAACACACACGATGGTTTCATCCGGGTCGAGCATACCATTGGCTGCGAGCTTTCTCAGCCCCGCAACGCTTGCCGCTGAGGCTGGCTCAACCCCTATGCCCTCCTTCGCAGCTAAGAACTTCTGCGCCTCGATGATTTCTGAATCGCTAACAACCTCTGCCAGCCCGTTTGTGCTGTAGATGGCCCTTAAAGCCTTTTTCGCGCTGACTGGATTCCCTATTCTTATGGCCGTCGCTATGGTTTCCGGATTCTCCATAGGTGTTATGTCCTCTTTTCCCTCTTTAAAAGCCCTGTAAATCGGCGCCGCTCCCTCAGCCTGAATCCCCGTCATTTTGGGCATTGAATCTGTCAAACCAACCTCTCTGAGCTCCTTAAATCCCTTGTAGATTGCTGATATGTTCCCGGCATTCCCCACAGGCAGAACAACTCTGTCGGGCACACCAATTTCATCTGCAATCTCGTAGGCGATGGTCTTCTGCCCCTCAGGCCTGAAGGGGTTGATGGAGTTCAGGAGGTAGATTGGCTCCCTGCTGCAAACTTCCCTCACAATTCTGAGCGCGTCATCGAAGTTCCCGTCGATTCCTATAACCTTCGCCCCGTGCATTAAAGCTTGAGCAACCTTTCCCAGCGCCACCTTGCCTGCAGGAAGCAGGACGTAGGCCTTTAGCCCCGCCTTTGCCGCATACATCGCCATTGAGGCTGAGGTGTTGCCTGTTGATGCACACGCAACAGCTTTTCTCCCAAGCTCAAGGGCTTTGGTCACTCCTACAGTCATCCCCCTGTCCTTGAAGGAGCCTGAGGGGTTCAGACCTTCGTGCTTAACATAAACTCTCCTCACACCAACCTCCTTCTCAAGCCTCTCGGCCCTGTAAAGAGGAGTTCCACCCTCCTTCAGCGTGACAGGGTCAATTTTAACGGGGAGGAGAGAGCGGTACTTCCAGACCGTGATGTTGCTTCCATCAAGCCTGAAGTCAATTTCAACCTCATCAAGGTCTATTTCAACCTCCAGAAGCCCTCCACACTCGCAGGTGTAGTTTTCATCGCCCCATTCCTTCCCGCATTCAATGCACTTCAGACGGTACATGCTGCCAGTAAATCACGCACTTTATAAATCTTCAAAACAATTCCCGTCATGCTTGAAGATGTTAAAGTTGTTGAGGTTGCTGCCTTCTACCCCGGCCCCTTTTGCTGCCAGCTTCTGAGGAATTTGGGGGCAGAAGTGATTAAGGTCGAGCCCCCCGGCGGTGAGCCGGGGAGGATGCTTGACGCAGTTTTTGCGGCGATGAATTACGGCAAGAAGTTCCTTTTCCTTGACCTCAAGTCGGAGGATGGTTTGAGAGAGTTCATGAAGCTTGCAGAGGATGCCGATGTGGTGGTTGAGGGGTTCAGGCCGGGAGTGGCGAAGAAGCTTGGAATTGATTACGAGAGCGTTAAGAAGGTGAACGAATCCATTATCTACTGCTCCATTTCAGCCTTTGGACAGGAAAACAGGCTTTCCCATTTGCCGGCACACGATTTAAACTGCCTCGGTCTTGGGGGCATTCTGGAGATTTCGGCAATGGGCAGGGAGATGAGGGACCCCAACTTGCAGCTCGCAGATTTCTCATCAGCCGTTTATGCTGCCATAGCAATTCTTGCTGCCCTTCACGAGAGGGAGAGGACGGGGAGGGGTAGATACATAGACATCAGCATGTTCCACTCAGCCCTCTTTTCCGCCCCAATCCACACTTCCTCCATACTAAACGGGCTGGGAATTTTACCAGCATTCTCAAGCAATCCCGCATACGGCATCTACAGGACGAGAGACGGATACATAACTCTCGGCATCATTGCTGAAGAGCACTTCTGGAGGCGACTCTGCTCAGCTTTGAATCTTGGATTCAATTTTTCCCTCGTTGAGAGCTTTTCAAGATACGAGGAGGTCAGGAAGGCGATTGAGGAAAAGCTCGGCCGGATGACTACTGAGGAGGCTGTCAAAGTTCTGCAAGACGCCGACGTTCCCGCCTTTGAGGTCTTGAGCCTGAGGGATGTTGATAAAATTGAGGATAGGGTTAGAGAGAAGCTTGTGGATGAGGTGGAGTGGAACGGAAGGAGGATAAGGCTGATCAAGCCTCCTTTCAGGTGGTGAGATGGACGTAATTGTCGGAGGGGGAAAGTACGGAGTCGAGGCTGCGAGGTTTCTGGAGAAGAGGTCAAGGGACTACGTCATAATCGACAGAAATCCGGAGTGCCTTGCGATGAGGGAGCTTGATTTGGTCAGGGTAGATAGTATTGAGGAAGTTAAAGAGGGAAGGTACTTTCTGAAGGGGGGCATCGAAATCCTGCCATCCCTTCTCAAATTTAAGCCTGAGTACATCTTCCCCACCGCTCCTCTCCACGTCGCTGCCGAGGCTTTGAGGCTGAAATTTGACCTCAAACCGTGGAATGAGGTGCTGGACTGCATAATCGGCAATCTGCCTGCAAGAGTCGTTGTCTCAGCAGGCAGAGGAAGCGTGGTTGTGAGCTACAACAGGGATGCCGATTGCTTGGAAAAGTGCTCCGCTCCCGACATCTGCCCCGTAACCAAGATAAAAAAGCCCTGCCCGATGCACGACCTCGTTAAGTTTGCCTATCCGGATGCTTTCGTATTAATCAGCAGGCAGCTTGAGCCGGGTTTGGGGGCTATTTCGGGTGAGGAACTCGCCAAGCTAATGAAGCAGGCTGAAAAAAGGGAAAAAATTGTTGTCGCCACCGCCTGCAGGTGTCATGGTGTGATTACAGCCCTCAAACGAGCTTGAACTTCTCCGCAGTCTCTCTGTAGTGCTTGGGGAAGCGTGGAGTGAACATCAGGAAGGGTGAGGGCGGGTAGCTGATATTTGCCCCCCTGCCTGCATTCTCAAGCCCCTCCAAGATTTTGCCTGTCCAAGCATAGGGCATGGCAAAAATCATCTCCGTCTCCTGAATCGCGGCAAAAACTCTGTCTCCAGCTCCGGGAACTGCAATCGCCACCTCTCCCCTTAAAGCCGGGAAAAGAGCTTCAGCACACGATGCAGTTTTTGCCGTCAGATTTGCCTTCACAGCCCCTCCGAAGTAGGTTGCTGCCTGTATCAGCCTCCCAATCTGGGCAGGAGTTCCAAAAATCATCACAGCCTCAGGCTCCTCCGCCATTTTCGTCATGTCCCCAAAAACGAAGCTCTTATACTTCCCCAATGGAAGCTTCTGCTCCGCAACCTCGCAGCTCTCATCCTTCAGCCACTGCGCGCCAACCAGAATATCCTTCAGGCTCCCTTCATACTCCGCCACGCCGTAAAGGAGCATCGCAGGAGGGCACCCAAAGTCCTCAGCCTCAAGCACAACCGTTCTGCCGATGTAGCGGGCAAAGGCAATGGCCTGACAGACTGCCATCTTTATTCCGTATTTTGACGGCCTAAAGGCCCTTTCAGGCTCGTACTTCTCCTGGAAGAATTTTACACCAACTGGTGGTGTGCGGAGTTTCAGCATCTCAACAATTCTCTTTCCCTCATCGTTCCACTTCATGTTTCGCCTTAGTTTCATGATTTAATATGTTTTTCAGTCATTTGACTGCAAGTGGCAAACTTTATATATCCAGAACAAAACACAGCACACATGAAGAGGTTGCTGATTGCTCTCCTTGTAGTTTCCGTTCTGGCTGGCTGTGTGCAGATGAGCGCCGAAGAGATAGCGAAGAAGATGCAGGAAAAGGAGGAGAAAATTCAGGATTTGAGGGCAGAGGTTTATGTGGTGTCTGAGGGCCCGATGGGTAAGATGGAGATGAACTACACCTACATCTTCAAGAAGCCCTATAAATTATACATGGAGGATGAGAACTCCATTGCTGTGTCCAACGGCAGCGTTATGTGGAGCTACGACAAGAAGAACAACAAGGTGGTGGTTTTTGAGATGAACATGACTAAGGAATCCACACCGCTCAAGTTCGACTACACTACACTGATAAAGGAAATGCTCGAATACTACGATGTTGAGCTTCTCGGAGAGGAGAAGGTTTCAGGCAGGGACTGTTTCGTTCTGAATTTAAAGCCGAAGAATGATAGGGAGAACGCCACCAAAATGTGGGTTGACAAGGAGTTCTGGTTCCCCATAAGGGTGGAAACGAGCTTCGGAGGTATCAAAATGTACATCGAATACAGGAATCTGAGCTTCAACACAGGCGTTGACGACAGCTTCTTTGAGTTCAAGCCTCCAGAGGGTGCTGAAGTTGAAAAATTTGACTTCAAGCTCCCGAAGACGTATGAAAGCGTTGAGGAGGCTCAGAAGGAAGCGAGCTTCAAAATCCTTGTCCCATCCTACACCGCAGGATACGAGCTAAAGTCTGTCAGCGTAACGAATGACTCAGCATTTCTTACTTACTCAGACGGAGAAAAGGCTTTAACGATTTTGGAATCAACCGAGAAGTCAGAGGTTCCCAAGGATTTTGAGGAAGTGGAGATTAACGGTGAAAAGGCCTATTACGGCGAGATATTTGGGGCATCAGTCCTTTACATCGAGAAAAATGGAGTTCAGGTGTCCATTAGCGGTGAGCTGCCGAAAGATGAACTTATAAAGATTGCAGAGTCGCTCAGCTAATTTTTATTTTTAAAGCCCCCTCAGCCACTCAGGCTTAAGGACTTCCGGATGGGCTATGGCGTAGTCGATGGCCTTGAGCAGCTTTTCTCTGTCTTCAGGCAGCGTTCCCTTCAGTGGCAAATAGTTGGAGGCGTGGTTGCAGCGGAAGATTGTCCTGGCCTCAATTCTCTCAACCATCCAGCGCAGTTCGAGAAGGTTTTCCAGAGGGTTTGGTAGAAGAAACTCCCCTCTTTTGATTTTCACGTATAAAGGCGTGTTCGGAACGGGGATGTACGTTAGTACTCCGGTATATTTGGGAGAAATGCGGTTTAGCAGCCTTGCTGTGTTTCTGGCGTTTTTGTAGCTCCTCTCCTTTCCCCCAATGCCCGTTAAAACCGTAACGGAAAGCTCAAAGCCGCACTCGTGGGCTTTCATGCAGGCTTCCGCTATTTCATTAGAACTGACACCTTTCCTTATTCTTTCGAGTATTTCATCATCACCGCTCTCTATTCCGACGTAGAGCAGCTTAATCCCAGCATTTCTGATTTCTTTCAATTCTTCTTTGCTTTTTTCGAGGATGTCCTGCGGTGTGGCGTAGCAGCTTATCCTTTCAAGGTTGAAGAGCTTGTTTGCGTAATCGGCAATTTCGAGGAGGTAATCCGTATCAGCGGCAAGAGCGTTACCGTCAGCCAGGAAAACTCTCCTCACGTCTCCGTAAATTTCCTTTGCCAGTCGAAAATCCTCTTTAACCTCCTCAATGTCCCTAACCCTGAACTTCTTCATCTTGTACATTCCGCAGAAGGTGCACCTGTTCCATGAGCAGCCAATTGTGGCCTGAACTATGAGGCTGAAAGCCTCACTTGGCGGTCTGAACACCGGCTCTTCGTATCTCATCGCTTCAACTCTGAAGGTCTGCTATTAACTGTTTTCAGAAAGTTTTTGTGATATCCCGAATTAATTTCACTCCTCAAACAACCACCTCCCGTACTCAAACACCCTTTCAGCAGGTAGCTTCCTCAAAAAGGCCTGATAGGGAGTCTCCAATTCGTCGAAATTCAGGCTCATGTGAGGCTTAACGTAATTGTACCAATAAATGAACTCATCCAAAGAATCAAACAGATGGATCTTCTGCTCCATCAAACCAAAGAACCTCTCTATCTTTCCATTCGTTTGTGGATGGTTTATTCTGGCAAGAACATGCCTTACTCCATTCTCGGCCAAAAACTCCCTGAATCTATGCTTGGCCTTCTCTCTGCTTTTAGCTGCAACAAACTGAGTTCCGTGATCTGTGAGGATCTCATCCGGAATGCCATACTCCCTGAATCCCACTTTCAGGACTCTAATCGTGTTCTCAGTCGTAGCTGAATCGAAGACTCCGTAACAAGTAATAAAGCGGGAAGCATCATCCATGAAGGCTATAATCCATTTCTCTCCAAGCCTCTTCCAGTCTCCCTGCCATAAAGACATTGAGTGGGTTCTTTCGTACCTAACCCATTTCCTTCGTTTCTTCTTGCTCATGTTCTCCTCCACCAAACCGTGTTTGAGTAAAACTTTGTAGATTGTATTATGGGAGATGTGGATGCCGTAATCCCTTTCTATCAGCTTTTCAAGAGGTACTGGGCTGAGTCTGTATTTGTTGTAAGCTTGCAGGATGATTTGCTCTGTTTTCTCGTCAATTGGTTTGGGCTTTCTTCCTGCTTGTTTTAGTTCTGGAATCTGGCCAGTTTCCTCATATTGTTTTTTAAGCTGGTAGATTCTTCTTGGTGTAACTCTCATCACAGCGGCTATTTCCTTTACTGGAGCTCCCTTGTCAAGCTGTCTGATTATCCACCTGATCTTTTTGTTCGTTAGTTTTCTCACATGAAGTGGGTGTTTAGTAGTGAAATAATTTAGGGATACTACAGTTTTCAGAAAGTTTTTAAATACTTAATATAATCGGTTGCAGATGTCCGATTTGCTTCCACTGATTTCGGTTTACGGCTACGTGGCAGCCCTTCTGCTTATATCGGAAAAGACGTTGAAAAATGAAGTGGTGAGCAGAAAATTTCTCCACATAATGGTTGGCAACATAGCCTTCATCCTCCCCTTCTTTGAGTCGAGGTTCGTCATGGCCTTTCTCGCTGCCTTTCCCTTCGTCGTTCTCACCTTCTTGATGAGCCCCCACTCACCCGTAAAGCTGTCGAGCAGGACGAGCGTCGCAGGCCACGGATTGGGGCTGGTTTACTACTCGATTGCATGGACCGTTCTCGCCTACGCTTTCTTTGACCGTCCTGATGTCATAGCTGTTGGGATAATGGCAATGTCGTATGGCGACGGTCTCGCATCTCTGATTGGGGGTAGGTATGGTAAGAGAAAGTTCAGGATTTTGGGAGACGAGAAAAGCCTGGAGGGCAGCGTTGCTATGTTTCTGGGATGCGTTGCCTCCTTCTCGGTGGTTTCACTCTACTATCACGGCTCTGCAGGTCCACTGCTGCTTCCTCTGGCAGCTTTCGCAACGGTTGTGGAGGCTGTAACTCCCAAGGGGCTGGACAACCTGAGCGTTTCAATTTTAACCGCAATACTATACTTCTGGATGGCATGAGGTTCATAGTTATCGACGGGATGGATGGTGCCGGGAAAGACACACACGCGGAGTTCGTTAGGCGCAGGTACGCCGAAAGGGGGAGCGTTATTGTGAGAACGCATCCGTCCGACTCTCTGTTCGGCAGAGTTGCGAAGGCCAGCCTCCTCAGAAGGGGAAAATTCTTCCACCTCATGGCGGCGATTTTCTACTTCTTCGACGTGATTTACTCCCTGCTCAGATACTACGGAAGGGCTGAAACCGTGATTTTCGTCAGGTATCTCGGAGGAGTGCTTTACTTGCCGGAAAGGTACGCAAGGGTGCTTTACAGGTTTTTCCGCTCCGTTCTTCCGACCTCTCCCTACATGTTCTACCTCGAAGCTGAGCCGGAAGTCTGCATGGAGAGGGTGGCAAGAAGAAGCGAGAGCGAGATGTTCGAGAACATCGAGGACTTCAGGAGGGTCAGGGAGAGGGCGTTCAGAATACTGAAAGGCTGGAAGTTCATCAACACAAACAGACCGATAGAGGAGACGAGAAGGGAGATTGAAAGAATTCTCAGCGAGCTCGACAGACGATTTCCCTGAAGTGCTCTGGAACGAACTCCTCAGCCTCAACTCCGGCGGCGGTGCTGAACTGGTAGACCATTATGTAGCCCGCGAGGTGGAAAGGGGCCTCCTTGAGCTCAACATCTCTGTCCATGCTCGCCATGCACGGATAGGCGCACTGGTGCTGGTGTATCTCCTTCCAGAAATCCTCTTTGCTCTCTATTATGTAACCCGTCATCCTCTTTGCAACAAAGTATGCGGAACCGCACGGGTCGCTTTTTATGACCTCTACCTTCTTAATGGCATCCCCGCCCCTCTCAACTCTGAACTCTGGTCTGCCAATTTTAAATTCATCAATGAATCTGGAAATCCAGCCTGAGTTGCCGGTAAGGGAGCAGAAGGGCTTGGGAGAGGCAAACTCGATGCCGAGCTCGCCGCATTTCTCAGCAAGCTGCTTCCTCAATCCGGGAAGGCACCAGTTCTGGTTGCAAGCGGGGACGATTAAGGCTTTAAACTCACCAATTTCAGGCAATGATACCAGAATGTCCGGATGCACGTTTATCGCAACCGCAATATCGCACTCGAACGGCTCCAGGTAGCTTTCCGGCTCCTCCACGTAGAGGCCTATTTCCTGAGGCTCTGCAAGCTCCTTGGCGTAAACGATGCTGGATGAGAAATCGTATCTCTTGCAGTAGTCGCATCCGTTTATCCCGCAGGCCCCAAAAGTCGGGCAGAGGTAAGGGTAGGCGAGATTGCTTACAAATCTCTTCCCGAATTCGCCGCTGTAAATTATTCCCAGCTCCACGAAGGACTTTTTGATTTACGCTAATATCTGTTTTGCTTAACGAAAAAAAATTTTAAAATGGCGGTTGTAAGGGCTGCATGAGAGTTATTGTTGAGAGGGTTGAGAGCTACAAAGATGCCCGCAAGTTTGTTGAGAGGGTTTTTGAGGTCTTCAATCCAAAATTCAGGTACATCAAGCCAAATTTTCTCAAGCATGACAGTCCAGAGAATGGCTGTATCACGCATCCTGAGCTTGTGAAAGCTGTGGTGGGGGTTGCGAGAGAGCATGGAGTTGAGCCGGTCGTGATAGAGGGGGGATTTTACAAAAACTCCGCCTCAAAGTGCTTCGTGGATTTTGGGCTGAAAGATTTGGTTGAGTGCAGAAATCTAAACCGGGAGGAGTTTGTTGAGGTAGATATTGGCGGAGAGGTTCTTGAGAGGGTCAAGGTTGCCGAAACGGCGCTGGATGCGAAGAAGGAAGGATACATTTCAATTCCGAAGATGAAGGTTCATCATCTCACCAAGGTCACGCTTGGGATAAAGAACAACATGGGATTTCTGAAGAAACCCGCTGTTTACATGCATCCGAAAATCCACAGAAAGCTCGTTGACTTGCTTGGATTCATGCAGCCATCTTTAACCATCGTCGATGGCATTATTGGCGGGACGAACTCGGAAATGAGGCCAAAGCCCGTCAAACACGGAGTTCTTGTTGCGGGCGACAACGTAGTTGCTGTTGACTTGATCGCAGCAAGGCTCATGGGCTTCAACTTGAATGAGGTGGAGCACATAAGAAATGCGATGGAGAGGTTTGGTGTGAGAGAGGAGGACATAGAGGTTTTGAGCAATCCGGGGATAGAGAGGCTTGTGAGAAGTGACTACAGGCTCTCACTGGGCAGCAAGTTCTTGGGAAGGCTCGGAATTTAAAGGAAAATTGAGTTTGGCAAATCAATTCGGCGAACTCCAAAAAATTTATTACATATCCGGAGACGTAAGGCCATGGAGTTCAGAATAGGTGAGGCTCTTATCGGAGAGGGTTTTGAAGTGGCTCACGTTGATTTGATAATTGGCACGAAGGACAGCCCCGCCGGAATTGCCTTCGCCAACGCTCTTGCCAACCTTTCTGCAGGCCACACACCGCTTCTCGCGGTTCTCAGACCAAACCTGATAACCAAGCCGCCTGCTGTGATAGTCCCAAAGGTAACGGTCAAGGACATGCATCAGGCTGAGCTTATTTTCGGTCCGGCTCAAGCTGCAGTGGCGAAGGCTGTTGCGGATGCGGTTGAGGAGGGAATAATCCCAAGGGAGAGGGCGGACGAGTACGTTGTTGTTGCAAGCGTTTTCATCCACCCAAACGCCAAAAACAAGCACAAGATTTACTACTACAACTATGGCGCCACAAAGCTCGCAATAAAGAGGGCGATGCAGAACTTCCCGGATGTTGATACCGTGCTTTACGAGAAGGACCGCAGTTTCCACCCGTTTGTTGGAAGAAAGCTCACGAAGCTCTGGGACCCGCCATATCTGCAGATTGCCATCGACATTCCAGATCTGGGTGAGGTGCTGAAGGTTCTTGAGCAGATTCCTGACAGCGACCACATCGTTTTCGAGGTTGGAACGCCTTTGGCAAAGAGATACGGCTGTGAGGTAATCCTGAAGCTCAGAGAGGTGAAGCCCGATGCGTTTTACATCCTCGACCTGAAGACGCTCGATGTTGGCAATCTCGAAGCGAGAATGGCTGCAGACGCTACCGCAAACGCGGTTGTGATTTCGGGACTCGCGCCCACAAGCACAATCGTTAAGGGGATAAGGGAAGCGGAGAAAACAGGAATTTTGAGCTACGTGGACATGATGAACGTCGATGATCCGATTAAAAGGCTTGAAGAGATTCAGAAGGCTGGAGTTTTACCAAACGTCGTTGAGCTTCACAGAGCGATAGACAGCGAGGACAAAGAGCCTCCGTGGATGCTTGCCGGAAAGATAAAGGAGAAGTTCAGCGTCCTCGTCGCCGTTGCAGGTGGGATAAGGCCAGAAAACGTTGAGGAGGTAATTGCCGCTGGAGCGGACATCATAGTTGTCGGCAGAGCTGTAACGAAGGCCAGAGACGTTGAGGGAGCTGTAAGGAAATTCATGAGCCACATGAAGCCCGACACAGACCAGTTCCGCATTATGACGGACTTTTGAGGTGAGAAAAATGGGGGTTGTGATAATAAACTTCAAGGCGTATAAGGAGGGATTTGGAAAAAGGGCGCTTGAGCTGGCGAAGATTGCCGAAAACGTGGCGTCGAGATGCGATGAGTATGTTGGCATAGCCGTCTCCTTCCTCGACCTCCCCGTAATCGCAAGGGAGGTCAGCATCGACGTTTACGCGCAGCATGTTGATGCCGTTGGCTTCGGGAGCCACACAGGCAGAATAAACGCCGATATGATCGCGGAATACGGGGCAAAGGGAAGCTTGGTCAATCATTCTGAGAGAAGGCTGAAGCTCGCCGATATTGAGTTCAACGTGAGCAGGCTGAGGGAGCTTGGTCTCACTTCGGTTGTCTGCACGAACAACGTCCCAACAACAGCCGCGGCGGCAGCGTTGAATCCGGACTTTGTCGCGGTGGAGCCACCTGAGCTGATAGGTAGCGGAATTCCGGTAAGCAAGGCCGAACCCGAGGTTGTGGAGAACTCAGTTAAGGCTGCAAAGGAAGTCAACAAGAGCGTTAGAGTTCTTTGTGGGGCGGGCATAACCACCCATGAGGACTACGTAAAAGCATTGGAGCTCGGAGCAGAGGGTGTGCTACTCGCGAGTGGGGTTGTTAAGGCCGAAGACCAGAAGAGGGCACTTGAGGAGCTCGTAGGGCTTCTTTAGAAGTCCCTGTAAAATTCCTTTTTAGCCTTTTTGAAGTTTCCTCTGTTCCTCCTTCTCGGAGGCTCGTTCAAAAGCTCCTCAAGCTCCTCATCCGTAACAGGCTTTATGTCCTCGAAGTAGTCCTTAAACTTTTTCGCCCGCTTCATATCCGAATCTGATGGTATTTTGCCTTTCAAGTATATAATCTTTCCGAGAGACTAATCCGAGAGCTTCAGCACAAGCCCTGTCCTCCTCGCCCTCAGCATGCTGATTTCCGCAACAACAAGCAGTAAGGCGAGGTAAACAAGCGTTTCGGCAAAGGCAATGAGCAGAGGGTCTGGAAAAATGCTCTGAAATCCGTAGAAGGACCTGAAAAACTCGAGATAGTGCGTTATTGGAATCATAAGGCCTATAGCCCTGAAAGGTTCCGGCAGAATTGTTACTGGATAGTAAATGCCGCAGAAAATCATCACTATAGCGCTGAGGGTCCAGGCGAATATCTCAGCCCTCCTGCCAAAAACCAAAATCAGTATGCAGTTGAAAATTCCGATGAGCATTGCGCTGAGCAGTATTCCCAGAACAAACGCTGCCATTGCCGTTGCAGGGAGGGTGAGCGTGAAACCGAAGAGCCATGCGCTCAGCAGAATAAGAAGTGCGAGAGAAATAACACCTCTCAGCGAGCCGAAAAGCCACGCTCCAGTCACCATCCGGTAGAAGGGTGCAGGAGTGACTATGGTGTACTTCAGGCTCATGCTCCACATGTCGAGGAGCATCACGTATGTCACGTCGATTTGGGCTATCTGGACAACGCTTAGCGTAATGACACCGATCAGTATGAAGCTACCGCCTCCCTATCCAGGTAGAGGAACTCCCCTAACAGCCCGACCGAGATCAGGCTTACCAGCGGCCAGAAGAGCATCTCGAATATCGCGTAAAATTCGTTTTTCGTCAGAGCGTAGTTCCTGTAGGCAAAGGCAAAAATTTCGCTAAGACCCCTCTGCAAGCTCGATAAAGACGTCTTCAAGAGTTATCTCCTCCATCTTTGCCGATTCGACAAACACACCCTGCTCCGCCAGCCTTACCACGATTGAGGGAAGTGCTTTTTCCGCATCTTCAACGAAGGCAATAAGCGTGTTTCCATCCATCCTGTAAGGATAAGGGATGTGCAGTTTTTTGGCATTACCTTTCAGCTTTAAAATCACCCTTTCGCTCATTTTCGTGTATTTCTTAAGCTCTTCAGAAGTTCCTTCGGCAACAATTTTTCCTTCCTTGATGAAGGCTATTCTGTCGCAAAGCATCTCGGCCTCCCTCATGTTGTGGGTGGTTAAAACAATGGTTACGTCCTTCTCCTCCTTTATCCTCAAAATCATCTGGCGTATCTTTTTTGCCATATCTGGATCCAGATTTGCCGTTGGCTCGTCGAGAAAAACAACCTCAGGATCGTTCAGAAAGGCTCTTGCCAGATTGGCCTTCTGCTTGTTTCCGGTTGAGAGGTCATCGAACCTCTTGTTTCTGTGCTCCTCAAGCTCGAATTCCGAGATTACCCTATCGACTACTCTTCTATCGGTAATTCCGTAGCACATTGCGTAGAAGCGGAGGCACTCGTAGACTTTCATCCCCCACGGCATTCTGACTCCGCTTGAGATGTTAATTCTCTCCCTCACCTTCCTGGTGTTCTTGAAGGCGTCCATTCCGAGAATCCTCACCTCGCCCTTTGTCGGAATCAGGATCGTGGACAGAATGGAAATCAGGGTCGTTTTTCCTGCCCCGTTGGGACCGAGCAATCCGAAAATAACTCCGTCCTCAATGTCGAGGTCGATTCCCCTCAATGCCACAATACCCCTCTCCATGAAAGTCCTGTAAACCATCCAGACGTCTCTGCACTCTACTGCCCTCACCAAGGCAGATTGGACTTCAGGCTTTTTATGACTTCGGTGCGGAATGCCAAAAGAAAGCTTGAGGTTCGCTAAAAAAGAGAGAAAGTTAGAGGATTATTTCTATACCCAGCTTCTCGGCAAGCTCCTTGTAGCGGTTTCTTATCGTTACCTCCGTAACTCCCGCTACCTCGGCAACTTCCCTCTGCGTTCTTCTTTCTCCAAGCAGTATTGATGCAACGTAAAGTGCAGCCGCTGCAACTCCTGTCGGACCCCTTCCGCTTGTAAGCTCCCTCTCCTCCGCCTTCTTGATGATTTCAATGGCCTTCTTCTGAACCTCTCCGCTCAGTCCAAGGGCAGCGCAGAAGCGCGGAATGTAGTCTGCAGGGCTTGTGGGCATCAGCTTCAGCCCAAGCTCCCTCGTGATAAACCTGTAGGTTCTGCCAATCTCCTTTCTGTCCACTCTTGAGTATGTGGCTATTTCGTCCAGCGTTCTCGGTACTCCAGCCTGCCTGCAGGCTGCGTAGAGAGCAGCGGCAACCACACCCTCAATGCTCCTGCCCCTTATGAGGTTCTTCTCTACGGCCTTCCTGTAGATTACAGCAGCAGTCTCCCTAACGCTCTTCGGCAGGCCAAGGGCTGAGGCCATCCTGTCAAGCTCGCTGAGGGCAAAGGCGAGGTTTCTCTCCGTAGCGTTGCTGATTCTGATTCTTCTCTGCCATTTCCTCAGTCTGAAAAGCTGAGCCCTGTTTCTCACGGAAATTGCCTTGCCGTAGTAGTCCTTGTTGCTCCAGTCGATTATTGTTGACAGGCCCTTATCGTGGATTGTGTAGGTTACAGGCGCACCAACTCTGCTCCTCTTGTCTCTCTGCTCACTGTCAAAAGCCCTCCACTCAGGCCCTGCGTCGATGTACGTGTCCTCGATTACCAGACCGCAATCCTGACAGATGAACTCTCCTCTGCGGTAATCGCGAATGAGGCGGGGACTTCCACACTCAGGACAGACTTCAACGTCCTCTTCCCTTTCTATTTCCTTTCTTTCTACTTCCTTCTCTACTTCCTTTTCCCTTACCTTTTCTACCTCCGCCATACTCCTTCACCACATATAATTCTTCAAATATTATCTTATCCAGATTTTTCGGCTTAACTAAAGCGTAGGGGGAAGATACTGGCCCGATAACGTCAGCAACAAATCCAATGTGCTCCATCCTCCTTGTAACAACCTTATCCCCTATTTTGGGGATGTACGCAGGATTTAGAGTCACCACAAGCATTCCAGTTTTTGACATATGCTTTACTCTACCAAGTGTCCGCAACCTGCTCATGCAGTATATAAGGTTTTCGGCAGAGTATTTAAACTTTTCGGTAGCCACGTGAGGAAGCTGACGAACAAGGACATACTCAAGGTTCTGAGAGAGATTGCTGAGTATGGCATTCTGACGAGATTCTTACCGAACACGAACCCAATTCGTTGCTGCGAAAAGCAGAGAGAAGGTTAAGCACATTCTTGCGAGAGTAAAGGTTGAGAGAGGGACTGGAAAGTTTGGCTCAGTTGAAGCAGTTGTTGGATGGCATAATGAGATTAAGCCTCATAGAAGTTTGGAGTGGGATGAACTCTGCAATGCGTTCTGGTACAAGCTTCCTCCAGATTGAAGAGAAAATAATTGGGATGCACAGCCACACAAAATAACCGAAAACTTTATATACCATAAACCTAACATAAAGTTAGTAACCGACATTAAGAGTGAAGGGGTTAGTGCCCCGAGGTGGTGAGATGGACATAGAGGCGGAGACGATAATGGACGTTCTCGGAAACGAGAGCAGGAGGAGGATACTGCAGTTGCTATCAAGAAAACCCTGCTACGTCAGCGAGATTTCGTACTATCTCGGCATGGCTCCGAAGGCCGTGCTTGAGCACCTCGACAAGCTCGTTAAGGCGGGAATAGTGTCGAGCTTCGAGGAGGGAAGGAAGAGGTACTACTACATTCCAAGAAGTCTCCGCCTCGAGGTTGTCATTTCCCCCCACAAGTTCGGGGCTGAGATCAGGGACAGTGAAAATTACGACCTGCCATCCCTGATGAAGGAGATTCGGAACGAGTTCAACATGATAGAGAGGCTGAAGGCCGAATCCATTTCGGAGATTTACAGAGCCCTAAAAGTGGCTGAAGACCTCCAGAGGAGGTTTTCAAGAGTCCAGAGCACCCTATCAATGAGATTCAACCAGTTCGTTGAGAGGATGCTCAACGAGATTGAGAGGGTCGTCAGCGACGACCTGGAAAGGCTCGTCATGCTCGGCCTCGCAAAGGGTCTTAGGACGGCAGCGGAAATTGCCGAGACCTTCAGGCTCCCTTACAGGGAGGTTGAAAGAGCCCTAAACTCCCTTCACGAAAAGGGGTTGGTTGAGAAAGAGGAAAAGAATGGTGAAGTTGTTTGGATGATAAAGTAAGGAGGTGGTAGAAGATGAGTGATAAAAAAGGTGAGGAAATAACCCTTAGAGTTGCTGAAGCTTTCTATCGCGATGTTGGAAGGGGTGTTGCCAGAATCGATCCAGCAGTGATGGAAAAGTACGGACTGCAGAGCGGTGACATAATAGAGATTATAGGAAAGAGCACCGTTCCAGCAATAGTCTGGCCGAGCTATCCGGAGGATAGGGGAACCGGAATAATAAGGATTGATGGCAGCATTAGAAGCAACGCAGGCGTTGGTATTGATGACAAAGTCAGAATAAGGAAGGTTACAGCAAAGCCAGCAGAGAAAGTTACACTCGCTCCAACAGAGCCGGTAAGGCTGATGGGTGGCGAGGCGTATCTGCTGAGGCTGCTTGAAGGCAGACCGGTCATCAAAGGTCAGAAAATCAGGGTTGAGGTTTTCGGTCACACTCTGACGTTCGTAATAACCGCCACCAGGCCCTCAGGAGTCGTCGTTGTCACGAGAAACACTGCGATCGAGCTTAAGGAGAAGCCGGCCGAGGAGGTAAAGAGGGCTGTTCCTGACGTAACTTATGAGGACATAGGCGGTCTGAAGAGGGAGCTTAGGCTGGTCAGAGAGATGATAGAGCTTCCATTGAAGCATCCCGAGCTCTTCCAGAGGCTCGGAATCGAGCCGCCCAAGGGTGTGCTGCTCTACGGTCCGCCGGGAACTGGAAAAACGCTGATTGCCAAGGCTGTGGCGAATGAGGTGGACGCGCACTTCATACCCATCAGCGGGCCGGAAATCATGAGCAAGTACTATGGAGAGAGCGAGCAGAGGCTGAGGGAGATTTTCGAGGAGGCTAAGGAGAACGCTCCGTCGATAATCTTCATAGACGAAATCGACTCAATTGCTCCTAAGAGAGAAGAGGTCACCGGAGAAGTTGAGAGAAGGGTCGTCGCCCAGCTGCTGGCGCTGATGGACGGGCTTGAGGCAAGAGGAGACGTCATAGTCATTGCCGCTACAAACAGGCCTGACGCGATCGATCCTGCACTGAGAAGGCCGGGAAGGTTCGACAGGGAGATTGAGATCGGAGTTCCGGACAAGGAGGGCAGGAAGGAGATTCTCGAGATTCACACCAGAAAGATGCCCCTCGCCGAGGATGTTGACCTTGAAGAGCTTGCCGAGCTGACAAACGGATTTGTTGGAGCGGATCTGGAAGCACTGTGCAAGGAAGCAGCGATGCACGCCTTGAGGAGAGTTCTGCCGGAGATAGACATCGAGGCCGAGGAAATTCCCGCAGAGGTCATTGAGAATCTCAAAGTCACGAGGGAGGACTTCATGGAGGCTCTGAAGAACATCGAGCCGTCTGCGATGAGAGAGGTGCTGGTGGAGGTGCCCAACGTCAAGTGGGAGGACATCGGTGGACTTGAGCATGCTAAGCAGGAGCTGATGGAGGCAGTTGAATGGCCATTGAAGTATCCGGAGGTGTTCAGGGCAGCAAACATCAAGCCGCCGAGGGGAATACTGCTGTTCGGCCCACCCGGAACGGGTAAGACCTTGCTGGCTAAGGCTGTGGCAAACGAGAGCAATGCGAACTTCATCAGCGTGAAGGGGCCTGAGCTGCTGAGCAAGTGGGTTGGTGAGAGCGAGAAGCACGTCAGGGAGATGTTCAGGAAGGCAAGGCAGGTAGCTCCGTGTGTCATATTCTTCGACGAGATCGACAGCCTTGCCCCCAGAAGAGGCGGAATTGGCGATTCACACGTCACTGAGAGAGTTGTGAGCCAGCTCCTGACGGAGCTCGACGGACTGGAGGAGCTCAAAGATGTGGTGGTCATAGCCGCCACCAACAGGCCGGACATGATTGATCCAGCGCTGCTCAGACCCGGAAGGCTTGAAAGGCACATCTACATACCTCCACCCGACAAGAAGGCGAGAGTGGAGATATTCAAGATACACCTCAGAGGAAAACCGCTTGCGGATGACGTGAACATCGAAGAGCTTGCGGAGAAGACGGAGGGATACAGCGGAGCGGACATCGAGGCAGTGTGCAGGGAGGCAGGAATGCTCGCAATCAGGGAGCTCATCAAGCCGGGTATGACGAGAGAGGAGGCTAAAGAGGCGGCGAAGAAGCTCAAGATTACGAAGAAGCACTTTGAGGAAGCGCTGAAAAAGGTCAGGCCGAGCCTAACCAAGGAGGACGTTGAGAAGTATGAGAAGTTGATTGAAGATTTCCACAGGATGTACGCTTAAAGGAGGTGAGGTTGTATGGTTTGGAGGAGAAGGAGAAGGGACTGGGATGAGGAATGGGACATCTTCGATGAGTTCTTCAGATTCGGCATAGACGACATATTCGAGAGGATGATGAGGGACATCGAGGAAATCTTCAGAAAGGCTGAGTCGGGAGAGATAAAACCGATAGTCAGGGGATTCTCAATCAGGATTGGGCCTGACGGGAAGCCTGAAATAAGGGAGTTCGGAACCAAGCCCACGATCAAGGAGACTGGAATTGAAGAGAGGAGACCGCTGGTTGACGTCATAGAGACTGACAACGAGATTCAGGTTATTGCCGAGATGCCAGGAGTGAACAAGGACGACATTGAGCTCAACGCTACCGAGACAACTCTAGAAATCAGGGCAGAGGGAGAGAACAGGAAGTACTATGAGACCGTTGAACTGCCCGCTGAGGTCGATCCGGACTCAGCGAAGGCGAGATACAACAACGGTGTGCTTGAAGTAATCCTGAAGAAGAAGACGCCTAAGACGAGCGGAAAGAAAATCAAGATCGAGTGACTTTCCCTATTTTTTATTTATAAACCGGAACACTCAGAACGACAGAAGAGTTTATAACCGCTTTAGCATAGCGTTTTTATGCAACTGACAATAAAGTGGCTACATCTTTCTGTTGACGGAGAAACCTGTCCAAGGTGCTCTGAAACAGGAAAAGAGCTTTTAAAGGCGGTTAATACTTTGAAAGAGTTTTTATCTCCGCTTGGCTTTGAAGTTGTTTTCGAAGAAGTCGAATTAACTCCTGAGGACTTCTCTCGTGACCCCTTCAAGTCGAATGAGGTCTGGATAAATGGCAGGCTACTGGAAGACTGGATTGGAGCAAAAGTAACGCAAACTCCCTGTTGTGATGTCTGCGGAGATCAGGAATGCAGGGCTTTGGAAGTTGACCAACAGCTGCAAGAAGTCGTAAAGGCGGATCTGGTTGTAAAGGCCGCTCTGATGGCGGTTGCGGAGCTAAAAACAAGTTGCTGCTCAGAAACTTCATGCTGTGATTGAGATGTCACATTTAATTGAGCACAGAAAGTTTATAAACACATTGGCCAAGCAGAGATAAGCTCCGGTGGTGTAGCCCGGCCAATCATACGGGACTCTCGATCCCGTGACCCGGGTTCAAATCCCGGCCGGAGCACTGCTTTTTATTTGTCGTAGTTTCGTCAGGGTGAAGTTGTGTTTCATCTAAAAACTCCTGCCACAAACTTCCGATTGCTTTGATTAATGCCGACTACAAAGATTTTGCACTATCTAAATCTTTAAGCTACAAAGTTAGCTCTTGAAAACCCATTCATCTTCGTTTTGAACGGCAAAATTCTTAAGGCATTTGCCAACTCTTTTCGTGGAAAGGCAGTTTGTGAGAGGGTTTATTGACGGAGCCCTTTCGGTGCTCGGAGTTGTGCTCGGGGCTTCAGGGGGACAGCTGGATGTTATAATTTCCGCCGGGATTGGAGGAGGGGTGGCTAACGGCATTTCAAATGTGTTTGGTGCGCTCACGGCTGAAAGAGTTGAGGAGGAGAAGGAATTCCGCGAGCTTGAAAAATCTATGCTGGTTGAGCTGAGGGATACCAGGCTGTACAAAGAAGTTAGAAAGAGAGTTATTATGAGCGGAATGATTGACGGGCTATCCACTATTCTGGGTAGTGTTGTGCCGGTCTTGCCATTCGTCATTGCCTTCTTCGTGGGTTTTTCCGTTCAGTCAGCCATTATCTGGTCGGTCTCTCTGACGGCACTCTCTTTGGCTTTGATCGGCATAATATACGGCAGAATTTCAAGAGAGCATCTTTTAATTTCGTCCGCAAAAATGGTTGTTATGGGTTTGGTAGTGGCTCTGTTCTCAATAGCCATTGAGAGAGGCGTCCATTTTCTTATGAAGTAACCTCAGAGCTTGTGCGGAGAGAGTGGGAAAAAAGACAAAAATTACCGCTTAACCCTCCCCATCAGACTCCTCGCAATCACAATCCTCTGGGCCTCGCTCGTTCCCTCGTAAATCGTCCCGACTCTTGCATCTCTGTAGTAGCGCTCGATGTCGTACTCCTTGCTGTAGCCGTAGCCGCCAAAAACCTGCAGAGCCTCATAGGTAACCTTTACAGCAGCCTCGCTGGCGAAGAGCTTCGCTGCTGAGCTTATGGCGGGTACGGGCTTACCCTGGTCAATAAGCCACGCAGCCTTGTAAACCAGCAGCCTTGCAGCTTCGATATCCTTCCACATGTCGGCGAGCTTGAACTGAATCGCCTGATGCTCTATCAAAGCTTTCCCGAACGCCTTTCTCTGCTTCGCGTACTCCAAGGCTCTCTCGTAAGCTCCAACAGCCATTCCCAAGTGGAGAGCTGCAATCTTAACCCTGCTCTCGTTGAAGAACTCCATCAGCTGGTAGAATCCCCTGTTCTCCTCCCCGAGGAGGTTTTCAGCGGGAACTCTTACATTTTTCAGCGTTATCTCAGCCGTATCGTGGCAGTTCAGCCCCATCTTCTCTATTCTCCTCGCCTCGTACCCCTCCCATGCTGGCTCAACGATAAAGGCTGAAATCCCTCTGTGGGGAGGCTCGACTTCAGCGGTCTTTGCGAGGACGATGGTGTGCCCAGCAACGCTTCCATTGGTGATGAAGGTCTTGGAGCCGTTTATCACCCACTCCTCTCCCTCCTTAACGGCCTTTGTTCTCATGGCAGCGACATCAGTACCGCAGTCGGGCTCTGTGATGGCTATTGCCGAAGGAGCTTTACCCTGAACGACGGGTGGGATGTATTTCTCCTTCTGCTCCTCACTTCCATATCTCAGAACCATTGGAACTCCGAGAATTGCCAGATCAACTGCAGTCCCAATGCTGCTGTCAGCTCTTGTAAGCTCTTCGCTGATGATAGCCTCTCCGAGGTAATCCAGCCCCGCTCCACCGTACTCCTCAGGAACGCTCGCCCCTACATAGCCAAGCTTCGCAGCCTTTCTGAAAATCTCCATCGGATACTCCCTCTTCTCGTCATACTCCTTGCCGTAGGGCATTATCTCCTTCTCTGCAAACTCCCTCACTGCATTCTGGAGCATTCTGTGGTCCTCATCAAGCTCGAAGTTCATCTTCACCCCTCTAACCTGAACATCGGCACAACCCTTCTCTTCTTGTCTGGATAGAAGGGCTCAGTGGGGAACTCCTTGCCGTAAACGGAAACTCTTGCGCCGATTAAATCCTGCCCGAACTTCTCTATCTCCTCGTTGGGCAAGTCAATCCTCCCAACAATCCACGGCCCCTCATCGAGCTCGACCATGGCAACTGTGTAGGGAGCTTCATTTGTGTAGCCTGAGGGGGCCACGTAGGTTGTTGTGAAGGTCCTTATAACACCCTTACCGCTCAGCTCAACAGCCTCAAGATTCCTGCTTCCGCAGTTATCGCATGTAGCCTTCGGCGGGCAGGTGTAGCTCCCGCAGTCACCGCACTTCTGGCCTATGACTTTCCCCTCCAGCAGGGCGTTGAAGAAGTCCACGAACCTCATCCCTTCACCTCCTGTGAACGCTCAAAATTATGTTCACCAGCGTTCCGAAGTCCCCGCCAAGCGTGTCGGTCATTCCCGTCTCCGCATCCTTCACCGGATTCTCCTTGAACTCTCCCCTTAGCTGCTTAACCACCGAGTAAACCTGCGAAACTCCCGTCGCACCCACAGGATGCCCCTTGCCAATCAGCCCGCCGTCTGGATTGACTGGCAGGTCACCATCAATACTCGTTACACCCTCCTTCACCGCATAGCATCCCTGCCCGTACTCGAAGAATCCCATGGCCTCTAAGGCGATAATTTCGGCGATGGTGAAGCAGTCATGAACCTCCACAAAGTCGATGTCCTTGGGAGTCATATTTGCCTCCTTAAAGGCCATCTCTGAAGCTTTCCTTCTCGGTATCGCTCTGATGATATCCTCCTTCTGCCTGAAAAGCCCTCCCGCTGACGATTGCCCTGTTCCCCTTACGTAAACGGGCGTGTCAACGAGCTCCTCTGCCAAGTCGGCAGCTGCAATGATTGCAGCGCTTCCACCGTCGGTCATCGGGCAGCAGTCCAGCAGCGTTAGGGGCGAGCTTATCATCCTTGAGTTCAGAACATCCTCAACCTTCAAATCACCAAGCTTCCCGTAGAACTGCGCCTTGGGGTTTATCGCCCCATACCTGTGGTTCTTTACGGAGACCATCGCCATCATCTCTCTGAGCTCCTCAAGCGGTATCTCATACTTCTTGGAGTAAAGCCTCGCTGCGAGGGCGAAAACTCCGGGGAACGTCAGCCCTGCGGTAATCTCGTAAACGCCATCTACCGCAGTCGCTAAAGCCCTCGTTCCTATTTCCGTTCCAGCGGTGTAGAGCCTCTCGCTCCCTCCAACCGCAACAATGTCGTAGTAGCCTGCAGCAACGGCCCTCACAGCTTCCCTGAAAGCAACGCTGGATGAAGCGCACGCCCCCTCGTATCTTATAGCTGGTATACCCCTCAGCCCTATCTCGTCCGCCATGAAGCCCGAAAGATTGCCTGAGCCGTCCGTCATCTCACCAACAAAGTTACCGTAGTATAAGGCCTGAATGTCCTTCAGCTCGATGTTGGACTCCTCAAAGGCCTCATAAAAGGCCTCTGCAAACAAATCGACGAGAGATTTATCGGGATGCTTCCCGAACTTCGTCATTCCAACTCCCAAAACCGCCACATCTCTCAAACTAACACCTCCTAAATTTCCTCAAAATCTCCTCCACCTTCCTTCAGAATCATGAGGTAAAGCAGGTAGCTGAGCTTGTTCAGCCACTCAACCACCAGAAGCCTTGCTTTTCCCTCTCTGTAGAGCCTCACCGCCTGCCTTTCAGCCCTCCTCACCACTGCTCTTGCAACACTGAGAAAGGCGGTGCTCTCATCCTTCTCAAGAATAATGAAGCAGTGGGGCTTTTTCACAGACCTTTCAAACTCCTCAACTCTCTCAAGCATCCACTCCAAATCCTTCTCGCTCAGCTTTTGAAGGGAGGGCTCAGCTCCCACAAGGAAAAGCATTTTCTGAATCTCCAGAAGCGTCTCCCTCACCTTCTCGTCCTTTGAGAAAACTCTCGCAAGGCCGATGAAGGCGTTTGCCTCATCAATTGTCCCGACATACCATGTGAAGCTGGAGTCCTTGTCTACTATCTCCCCTTTCCCTGTTCTCGTGAGGGAGCTATCCTTTGCCAGCATTGTGAATTACCTCCTCGACAATTTGTTCTGCAGCGGTGTAGGGGTCGGTCTCACCTTTCAGCAGCTTCACCAACAAATCCCTGTAGTTTGTTTTCTCCTTGACGAGCTTGATTACGTCGTTCATCACGATTTCAAAGAGCTCCCTCTTCACCCTCTCCCTTCTCCTCTTCTCTATCAGCCCTGTCTTCTTCATGTAGTCAAAATGCTCCTCAATGGCATCCGCAAGCTCCTTTATCCCCTCTCCTCTGTCGGCGACGGTCTTAATGACGGGTGGATTCCATCCCTTTCTACGCTCAAAGAACTCTCCACTCTGCACTCTCGCCTCATCAGCGTGGGTCATCTGAGAAAGCATCTGCACGCTCTCCTCATCGAGGGAGAGCATGTATCTCAGCCAGCGCTCCACCTTCTCCGCCCCTCCCAAGTCAGCCTTGTTTACAACGTAAATATCTCCAATCTCAAGGATTCCGGCCTTGTTCACCTGAATCTCATCCCCCGTTTCAGGCATCATCACGACAACCGAGGTGTCTGCAACCTCAATGATGTCCACCTCGCTCTGCCCTGCCCCAACAGTTTCGACGAGAATGACGTCGAAGCCGAAGGCATCCAGCAGCCTTACAACATCTCCTGTTTTGGCTGCCAAACCTCCAGCCCTGCCGCGAGAGCTCATGCTTCTGAAGAAAATGCCCGGATCTGTCCAAAGCTGTTTTCTTGAGTCCATCCCGTCCAGCCTCAGTCTGTCTCCCAGCAGCGCTCCTCCCGTGAATGGCGAGCCGGGGTCGATGGCGATGATACCAACCTTCTTTCCCCTTCTCCTGAACTCCTCCGTCAGCTTGCTCACCAGAGTGCTTTTTCCCACGCCGGGAAAGCCTGTCAAACCGACAACGTGAGCCCTGCCCGTTTTGGCAAAAATTTGTCTCATTATCTCCTTCGACTCTGGATACTCGTTCTCAACGTAGGTTATTGCTCTGGCCAAAGCCCTTCTGTTGCCCGAAAGCAATCCCTCAACAATTTCCTCAGGTTTCATTCTTTCTTCCTCTTTTCTGGCAGCTTGGTTTTGATAAACTCAACAATTTCCGAAATGGGGGTGCCGGGAATAAACACTTCATCAACCCCCATCTTTTTCAGCTCGACAATATCGTCTGTCGGAATAACTCCACCAACGAGGATCAGCATCTCATCTGGATTGCCCCCGTATTCCCTTATGTAGTTTATGACCTTCGGCACTAAAGCAAGATGAGCACCGCTGTGAAGACTTATGCCCACAACATCCACGTCTTCATCCACTGCAGCCATCGCCACCTCCTGCGGTGTGCGGTGAAGGCCAGTGTAGATGACCTCAAAGCCAGCATCTCTCAGAAATCTCGCCAGAACCTTCGCCCCCCTGTCGTGCCCATCAAGCCCTACCTTCGCAACGAGCACTCTGATTTTTTTCTCCATTTCACCACCTCAGATGATTATCGGCTTCTTGTAGGTGCCGTAAACCTCCTTAAGCACACCCATTATTTCTCCAATCGTCGCATAGGCCTTAACAGCCTCCATTATCGGAGGCATGACATTTTCATCGTTTTCGGCAGCGTTTCTCAACCACTCCAAAGCCTCCTTCACCGCCTCATTGTCCCTCTCGGCCTTGACCTTCCTCAGCCTTTCAATCTGCCTTCTCTGAACTTCTGGGTCAACCTTCAGAATGGGAATCTTAAGCTCCTCCTCAATGGTGAACTTGTTCACGCCAACAACTATCCTTTTGCCCTCCTCAATCTCCCTCTGGTATCTCGCAGCTGCATCTGAAATCTCTCTCACAAAGAACCCGTTCTCTATGCCCTTAAGCACACCTCTGAGCATGCTGCCCTCACCCATCTTCCTTATGTCCTCGATGTACTTCCATGCGAGCTTCTCCATCTTGTCAGTAAGCCACTCAACGTAGTAGCTTCCTGCAAGCGGATCGACAACGTTGGGAATTCCGCTCTCGTAAGCGATAATCTGTTGCGTTCTCAGTGCAACTCTCACGGCCTCCTCGCTCGGCAAAGCCCAAGCCTCATCAAAGCTGTTGGTGTGCAATGATTGAGTCCCGCCAAGCACCGCAGCCATAGCCTGAATCGTTGTCCTCACGATGTTGTTCAGGGGCTGTTGAGCCGTCAAAGAGCAGCCTGCTGTCTGGGTGTGGAACTTCAGCCACCATGAGCGGGGATTCTTGGCTCCATATTCATCCCTCATAATCTTGGCCCACATCCTCCTTGCAGCCCTGAACTTCGCAATCTCCTCAAAGAAGTCGTTGTGGGAGTTGAAGAAGAAGCTGAGCTGTGGGGCAAGGCGGTCAATGTCTATCCCTCTCTCCATCGCAGCCTCAACGTAGGCCATTCCGTCAGCAATTGTGAAAGCAAGCTCCTGAACTGCTGTTGAGCCAGCCTCTCTGATGTGATAGCCAGAGATGCTGATTAAGTTGAATTTAGGCACGTTTTCAATTCCCCACTCGAAGATGTCAACAATTATCTTGAGAGATGGCTCGGGAGGCAAAACGAGAGTGTTCTGGGCGTGGAATTCCTTCAGCATGTCGTTCTGAATTGTCCCTCTGATTTTCTCCTTTGGAACTCCCTGCTTTTCTGCGATGGCAACGTACATTGCCAGTATGATACCCGCAGGAGGGTTGATGGTGAAAGACGTCGAGACCTTATCAAGCGGGATGCCGTCGAAGAGAATCTCAAAGTCCTTAAGCGTGTCAACGGCAACTCCTACTTTGCCCACCTCTCCGTCTGCAAGCGGGTCATCGCTGTCCACGCCCATCAGAGTTGGAAAGTCGAAGGCTGTGCTCAAGCCCGTCTCACCCTCTTCGAGCAGCATCTTCCATCTTCTGTTGGTGTCCTCTGCGGTGCCAAAGCCCGAGAACTGCCTCATAGTCCACAGCCTTCCGCGGTACATGTTCGGATAAACTCCCCTCGTGAAGGGAAACTCTCCCGGATAGCCGATGTCTCTCACAAAGTCTATGTGTTCAATGTCCGTTGGATCATAAACTGTATTAACTTCAATGCCGGATAGTGTCTCGAACTTTTCTTCTCTCTGCCCAGCTTTTTGCAACCACGGTTTGAGACATTTCTCTTCCCATTCTTTCCTTTTCTCATTTATATTCGTCATTGTTCATATGTCATTGTTCTGAAAACTTAAAACTTTTCATTTAATTCAATTCGAATCAAAATTCTTAAATACTATGTAAAAGATGTGTGATTAAAAATGTAGGTAAGGGAGGTTGTTATGAAGATGGAGGAGATATATAGGGAATTTATCGAATTGACGAAGTTGCCAGACAATGAGACGAAGGAAAAGGCCATGGAAGAGTTTTTCAGAAAGCTGAACACGATGCAGCTGCCTGAGTACTTCAACTGGGCGGAAGAAATCTTTGAGGGAGTTCACGTGAAGGATAGGGGGAATCAGAAGGCCCTGATATGGTCGAACATTGAGACGGGAGAAAAGAAGGAATACACCTACGAGCAGTTTGCTGCTGAAGGAAACAGGATTGTTAACTTCCTGAGGGGACACGGCGTGGAGAAGGGGGACAGCTTCTACATGATGATTCCCCTCCTGCCCCCAATATGGTTCGCAACCTTTGCAACTGTCAAGGGAGGGTTCATAGGAGTTCCCACCGCTACAACGATGACGGTCAGAGACCTTGAATACAGGTTCAAAGTTTACCCGCCGGTTGCAATTATGGCCGACGAAGCTTCAGCCAAAACAATTGATGAGGCTTTAAGCAACGTTGGTGCGGAGCCAAAAGTCAAAATTGTTATCGGAGACAGGAGCGGATGGGAGAGCTACGATTCCCTTAGCAAGGAGTCGTCGGAAGCTGAGGCTGCAAAGACGAAGTGGGACGACATAATCTTCAGCTTCTTCACCTCGGGAACGACGGGATTGCCGAAGAGAGTTGCCCACACCGCTACATCCTACCCAGTGGGCCACCTCATGACAGCATGCATAATCAATGTGCAACCGGGAGATATTCACCACAACCTGAGCGCTCCGGGATGGGCGAAGTACGCGTGGAGCTCCTTCTTTGCCCCTCTTAACGTCGGAGCCACTGCGACCGGTTTCTACTACACGAGGCTGAACGGTGACCTTTACCTTCAGGCTGTGTCCGAGTTCAAGGTCAACACCTTTTGCGCCCCGCCAACAGCATGGAGGCTGTTCATGTTCGCAGACATAGGAAAGTACGACTACTCGGCATTGAGGGATGTCGTTAGCGCTGGAGAACCACTCAACCCCGAACTCTACGAGCAGTGGAAGAAGTACACCGACACGGAAATCAGGGACTTCTACGGCCAGACGGAGAGCACCGCAATGATAGGCAACCCGCCGTGGTTCAAGGGAGGCAAAATCATTCCCGGCTCTTTCGGCAGGCCCACCTTCATGTACGACGTTACTCTCGTTGATGATGAGGGCAATGAAATAACGAAGCCCAATGAGGTTGGCCACATCGTCGTCAGGCTTGATCGCTGGAGGCCGATTGGGCTGTTCAAGGAGTACATGGGCGACCCTGAGAAAACGGCCAAAGTTTTCGTTGGAAAGTACTACTACACGGGAGATAAGGCGTTCTTCGACGAGAAGGGGTACTGGTGGTTTGTTGGCAGGGCTGATGATGTCATAAAAACTTCTGATTACCGTGTCGGACCATTTGAGGTTGAGAGCGCCCTTATTGAGCACCCTGCAGTTGCTGAGGCTGCTGTTGTTGGAAGCCCGCATCCCATAAGGTATCAGCTCGTCAAGGCCTTCGTCATACTTGCTCCGGGCTACGAGCCATCAAGGGAGCTTGCTCTTGAGCTGTTCATGCACTGCAAGAATATTCTTGCGAGGTACAAGATACCCAGGATAATCGAGTTTGTTCCCGAGCTGCCCAAGACCATCAGCGGTAAAATAAGGAGAGTTGAGCTGAGGCAGATTGAGGAGGAGAAGAGGAAGAAGGGAGAGAAGGGGGAGCACGAGTACTTCTACGACGACTTCCCTGAACTCAAGTCTTCCTAAATTTTTATGTTTACTGGTGTTTTTTATCACCCTTCTTTCAGCAGAAGAAGCTATCTCACACTGGGAACAAGGCTGAGAGACTTTCCCGAAGCTTTTGCAGAAATTGAGAGCCCAAAATTGAAGATTATCGAATCGCCAGCAGTCGATGAGGAGCTGATTTTGAAAATACACACCAAAGAGCACCTTGAAGGGGTGAAAAAGGACCCTCTCTGCTCGACAGCCTGGCACTCCGCAGGGGAGTTGTTAGGGCAGCGGAGATGGTTTACTGCGAAGAGCTGAAAAACGCCTTCTGCTACATCGGAGCTGGGGGGCATCATGCAGGCAGAGATTACTTTTGGGGATACTGCTGCTTCAACGACGTGGTTCTGGCGATTCAAAACCTCTACGACAAGTTTGGTGAGCTCAGGGTTGCCATCATAGACACCGACGCGCATCATGGCGATGGAACGAGAGAGCTTATTGAGCTCAATGATTTCAAAGCGCTGCACTTCTGCATTTGCGACAGAGATTACGTATCGGAAGACGGGCTAAAAATCGACGTCAGCTACTTTACCCACTCTTACAGAGATGCTGTTGAAATGTTCTGCGATCAGGCTAAGAACTTCAATCCGGACATCCTTTTCTGGTACTTCGGCCATGACACGCACGTCGGGGATTACGGAGATATCGGTCTGAAAGTTAGGGACTACAGGGAGATAGCAGTAAAGATTAAACAGCTGGCAGAAGAGATTTGCAACGGAAAGCTTGTTGTGGTTCTCGGGGGTGGAAGCATTCCGGAGATAGCCAGAAGTTCAACGCTGACGGTTATACGCGTCTTGCTGGAGTGACGATAAAAAGACATATTAAGCAGAGGAGCAAATATTGTGTGAATGGCAAAGAGGGAAACGGCTGAGTTGAGATACCTGATAGTTCGTCCTTTGGGCTACCCCCTCAAGGCGAGCTATCACGAATATCCCCAGGTGGATAATCCGAAGGTCTTTGATGTTTACGCTAAAGACCAGTGGAAGGGGGAGTTTGTGCACAAGAACAAGCTAATTTTCGATATGAGGATGTTTCCCGACTTTGCCTTTGAGGTAATCGACTGCGACCCGCCATCGGGGTACATTTCGGACTCCACGATAATCCTCGTGGAAAGCGACCCCAGAGTTATCGAGACCGAAATTGTCAGAGACATCACGCTGGACGATGTGGTTGGGCAGGAAGAGGCAAAGAGGAAGGCAAAGGTCATTCTTGAGTATCTCAGGAATCCAGAAAAGTTCGGCAAGTGGGCTCCGAAGAACGTGCTCTTCTACGGCCCACCCGGCACAGGTAAGACGATGATGGCCAAAGCCCTGTCCAACGAGGCAAAAACACCCTTTTTGTCGGTGAAGTCAACGAAGCTTATCGGAGAGCATGTTGGTGACGGAGCGAGAAGAGTTCACGAGCTCTACGAGAGGGCAAGGCAGCTTGCTCCCTGTATAGTCTTTCTGGACGAGTTCGATGCAATAGCCCTTGACCGAGGCTATCAGGAAATCAGGGGCGATGTTTCGGAAATTGTGAATGCCCTGCTGACAGAGCTTGACGGGACGAACAGCAACGAGGGGATATGCACGATTGCTGCAACAAACAGAGTTGAGCTGCTTGACGCATCGATAAGGAGCAGATTCGAGGAGGAGATAGAGTTCAGGCTGCCCAGCTATGAGGAGAGACTTGAAATCCTAAGGAGAAACCTTGAAGAATTCCCAGTTCCTGTTAAGGCCAGGCTTGAGCTTGTTGCTGCTGCATCGGAGGGATTCAGCGGCAGAGACCTGGTTGAGAAGGTGATAAAAGCCTCTCTGCACAAGGCGATTGCGGAGGGAAAAGATAAAATAGAAACCGAAGATTTGCTCACGGCTGCCGAGAAGGTCAAGATGCCCTCAAGACAGCCGCCCAAGCAAATGTTCGTTTAGAGATTCCTCTGAACCCATCTCTTCAGCTCGCTTTTCGGCATTGCTCCCACAAGCTGGTCCACCGGCTTTCCTTTTTTGAAAAATATCAGCGTTGGAATGGCTGAAATTCCGTACCTTGCCGCGATGGTTGGATTCTCGTCTGTGTTCAGCTTTCCGAACACCACCTTTCCCGCGTACTCCTTTGCCAGCTCCTCAATAACCGGAGCAATCATTTTGCACGGCATGCACCACTCCGCCCAGAAGTCCACTACCACGTTCTCGTTGTTTTTCAGCGTCTCGTCGAAATTCGATGAGTTCAGCTTTACCGGAGAATCCAAAACCTTTCTAGCCTTCTCCTCACCACTCATTTTCTGCATCATCTCCTTGAGTTTTTTCTGTCTGATTAGCTCTAACTCGTCCATGATTTAGGCTTTTTGATTTCTTGTTAAATCACTTTCGCAGTTTTGACCAAACCGGTCAAACTCATGTTCCGAACACTGCTGCCCTCAGCATCTCCAGAATGTTCACACCGTTGGCCTGTAGGACCAAATTCAGCACTGCTCCAATCACAGCACCCACAATAAGGGCGGAAAGCACTCTGACTTTAATTATCAGAATCAGCGCGATAACCAGCATTACAAGCGTTGAAGCAACGCCAAGCTGAGAAAGCTGAGCCTGCGCGTCGCTGACGACGTCACTCATCAGGCTTAGGAGAGTTGCTATACCGCTGAGACCGAAAAGGAGCCCTACAATTAAGCCAATTAGTGTTACGCTCGTCTCGCCCATAATCAGAGTTGCTTCGGAGAATTAATATTTTTCTTCATTTTCTCCTCAAGCCTCCTCCTCATTGCTGCATTGTCCACCTGCTTCACCGCTTCAGCAATCTCATCTTTCAAGTCGATTCTCTCCTTCTCACCAAGCTCCATGAGAGCCAAAGCCCTGTAGTAGGGGTCTGGAATCATTCTCGCAACCCTTAGACTCTCAGGGTAATGCCTCTTCATGGCAACCCTTTTCAGTGAAGCTGAGAGAAGTCTGACGTCCGAAATCTTCGTGGTTAAATTAAGATCACCAGTTTTTTCGAGAAGCACACAGTACGCCAGATTTTTGCGGTAGCTGCTTTCAATCATCTCGGCAATTTCAGGCAAAGCCTCTTCGGAGCGCTCCACTATCATGAGATAGTCTTCGTCAGTTTCAGCCATCTCAACGGCATCTTTGAGGTATTCGGGGTTTCTCGTTAGTTTGAAGAGGGTTAAGAAGCCGAAAATCTTTGCTTCCCTGTCTTCAAAGCTTCTGACAACCTTTTCAGCGAGATTAACGTCTTTTTCCGCTATTTTTTCTACCTTCTCGGCAAGCTGAAGGTTTCTAAGTTTTCTCTCCACAAGTAAGATTGGGAAAAGGTAAATATTAGGTTTTTGAGCTGTTATCATGAGGGTGCTGATTCTGGCTGAGAATGAATTTGAGGACCTCGAGCTTTTCTACCCGCTCTACAGGCTCCGGGAAGAGGGGTTAGAGGTGAAGGTCGCCTCATCGTCTCTCGAAGTCAGGGTGGGGAAGAAAGGCTATCAGGTGAGGCCGGATTTAACCTACGAGGATGTGAAGGTTGAGGATTACGCCGGGCTGGTCATCCCTGGCGGAAAGTCCCCTGAAAGGGTCAGAATAAACGAGAGGGCTGTTGAGATAGTCAAGGACTTTTTGGAGCTTGGAAAGCCAGTTGCAGCCATCTGCCACGGACCTCAGCTTTTGATATCGGCGATGGCCGTTAAGGGAAGAAGAATGACGTCCTGGATTGGAATAAGAGACGATTTGATTGCAGCGGGAGCCCTTTACGAAGACAGGCCGGTTGTTGTTGACGGGAACGTAATAACCTCCCGTATGCCCGACGACTTGCCGTACTTCTGCGGGGAGCTTATCAAAATCCTTAAGCGATACTGATATAAACACCAATGCCCCCCTACCCTTAAGGGCCCGTGGCTCAGCATGGATAGAGCGACGGCCTTCTAAGCCGTAGATCGCGGGTTCAAATCCCGCCGGGTCCGCTCCAATCTAAAGATTTTTCAAGGCTACTACCATTCAGCAGCTTTACAATTGCTCAGCAGATTGCCTGAGCCATCCACGCCGATTTTGGGAATCCAGGCAGTTTTTAACACTTGCCTCCAGCAATGCGGTCTGATAATCCTTAAGTATCCCAACCTGAATCTGGACACATGGAAAACGTGGAACTGCTGATCGAGGCTCTTCCATATATAAAGGATTTTCACTCCACCACGATGGTTATCAAGATTGGCGGTCATGCGATGGTCAACGACAGGATTCTTGAGGACACCATCAAGGATATAGTGCTTCTTTACTTCGTCGGTATAAAGCCGGTGGTGGTGCACGGCGGTGGGCCCGAGATTTCCGAAAAAATGGAGAAATTCGGACTGAAGCCCAAATTTGTTGAAGGACTGAGGGTGACTGATAAAGAGACAATGGAAGTTGTGGAGATGGTTCTGGACGGAAAGGTCAACTCTAAGATTGTTACGACCTTTATAAGAAACGGCGGCAAGGCCGTTGGCCTTAGCGGGAAGGACGGTTTGCTGATTGTGGCCAGAAAAAAGGAAATGAGGATGAAGAAGGGTGAAGAGGAGGTAATAATCGACCTCGGCTTTGTTGGGGAGACCGAATTTGTAAATCCCGAAATTATCAGAATTCTGCTTGATAACGGGTTCATTCCAGTCGTGTCCCCCGTGGCAACCGACCTTGCGGGAAACACCTACAACCTGAATGCCGATGTTGTTGCGGGAGACATTGCTGCAGCTTTGAAGGCGAAGAAGCTCATCATGCTAACCGACGTTCCGGGAATACTCGAGAATCCGGATGACAAATCAACGCTGATTTCCAGAATCCGGCTGTCAGAGCTCGAGAACATGAGAAGCAAGGGAGTCATAAGGGGAGGCATGATACCCAAGGTCGATGCCGTCATTAAGGCTCTGAAAAGCGGAGTTGAGAGGGCCCACATAATCGACGGCTCACGTCCCCATTCCATACTGATAGAGCTTTTCACTAAAGAGGGAATCGGGACGATGGTGGAACCGTGATATCGGCGAAGCTCGGAATGCAGCCCGATGTGAGGCACTCTCCGAAAGAGGCCTTTGAGTTCGCCGCAAACAACGGTTTCACCCATGTCGAGATTCTGATGGACCACCCCCTCTACTCTCTTGAAAATCTGAGCTTTGCTGAGGTAATTGAGTTGAAGTGGAGCTATGATCTGGACTTGCTCATCCACGCCCCGGCAACGAGCACGAACTTCATTTCGATAAGCAATGAGATGAGAAAGGCCAGCTACAAGGAGATGAGCAAGGTCTGCTACTTTGCCGAGAAGTGCGGGGCGGAGGTGGTGACGTTCCACATAGGCTGGAATCCGGCCTTCATAAACAACGGCAATTTCTACTTCAACAAATCCCTTTTCGACAGGCACAACGAGAGCGTTCTGTTGAATGAGTTCCTGCCCTTCGTAAAAACCTGCCCAGTTCAGCTCGCTCTCGAAAACACTATCATGATAGAAGACGGTCTGGAGAGGGCTTTGAATGAGATAATGGGCAAAACCACACTCGGGCTCACGATAGACGTAGGGCACTACAACATACGGGAAAACCCCTTCTTCCTCAAAAACTTCGACAGAGTTGTTAACATGCACCTGCACGACAACGACGGCACCGCAGACCAGCATTTAGCTCTCGGCCGCGGAACTGTTGATTTGAGTAAATTCAACCTGAACAGATACACAGGTTTTTTAACCATTGAGACAAGAGAGGAAAAATCCATAATTGAAAGCAGGGATTACCTGATGAGGGTGATTGTATGAAGGCAAGAGAGGTTGAGTTTGAGGGGCATCTGATTGACTCCATGATTTTTACGAAGGCACTGGACATTATACTCGACCTTGATGGCGAGTTCGAGATTCTGGAGTTCAGAGTAGGTAAAAAGAAAGATGACCCGAGCTATGCAAGGATGATAGTCTTTGGGAGGGATGACGCTCACCTTGAGCAGATTCTGAAGGAGCTTCACAAAATAGGGGCGAGGATTCCCGATATAGAGGAGGTTGAGCTAGCCGAAGCTCCTGCTGACAAGGTTCTCCCCGACGGCTTTTATGTGACTACAAACCACCCCACATTCGTTAGATACGGCGGAGAGTGGCTGCCAGTTGAGGACATCAGCATGGACAGAGTGATAGTTATCAGGGATGGGAGGGCTTACTGCATACCAATCGATGAGGTCGTCAGGGGCGACAGGGTTGTGGTGGGCGAGAAGGGTGTGAGGGTCGTCCCTCCAGAGAGGCCGAGAAAATCGACCGTTTTTGAGTTCATGGGGGGCAGAGTTTCCTCGGAAAGGCCGACCGAGAGGATGATTGAGGCAATTGCAAGGGAGATTTACGAGCTGAAGCTCAAGGGCGGGAAGATTGCGGTCGTCGCTGGTCCGGCAGTTGACCACACCTCAGCCAGAAATGCCTTGGCCGCCCTGATAAGGGACGGTTACGTTGATTTGCTCCTTTCAGGGAATGCTTTAGCCGTGCACGACATCGAAATCTCAATCTTCGGCACCTCCCTTGGAATGGACATCTGCAAGGGCAGGCCAGTGCCAGGAGGAAACAGACACCACCTCTACACCATAAGCAAGGTTATCGCTGCTGGGGGCATAAAGAAGGCCATAGAGAAGGGGATAATCAAGGACGGCATAATGTACGAGTGCGTTAAGAACAATGTTCCCTTCATCCTTGCAGGCTCAATAAGAGATGACGGCCCGCTTCCTGAGGTCATCACAGACGTCATGGTGGCGAAGAAGAAGATGAAGGAGGCTCTGAGGGGAATAAACATGGTTATAATGCTCGCAACGATGCTTCACAGCATCGCCGTTGGCAACCTTCTGCCATCATATGTCAAAACAATCTGCGTTGACATGAACCCTTCAACGGTGACGAAGCTCATGGACAGGGGAACGCATCAGGCCATAGGGGTCGTTACAGATGTGGGCCTCTTCCTCCCACTGCTCTACCTGAAAATAAAAGAGATTGAAGCTAAAGAGTGAGGAAGAACTCCACAAATTTTTCGCACAGCTCGTTGTGGGCTTTTATTTTCTCCCTGCTCTCCTCCACAATTCTCTTTTTCTCCTCCTCACTCAGTGTTTTATCCTTTGAAACCCACTTCTCAATAAGCTCAAGTGTCATCTCGACGTGGAACTGAAGGCCCAGGGCTTTTTCCGCAATAAAGCACTGATTTTTCACCTCCTCCCCCTCGTAAATTAGCTCTGCGTTCCGCGGCAGGTCGAAGGTGTCTCCGTGCCACTGGAAAACCTCTATTTCGTCCGGCAGAGGAACATCCGCCACCCTTCTGACCCTTCTCCACCCTATTTCCATGATGTAAGGATAAACCCTTCCGCCGAGAGATGCTGCAATAAGCTGAGCCCCGAGGCAGATTCCCATCACCGGCTTCTCCCTGTACGTTTTTCTTATCAGATCCATTTCCCACTTCAAAAAGGGGTACTTCTCAGCCTCATAAACTCCCATCGGCCCTCCAAGAATAACGATAGCGTCAAAATCTGCCATTTTTGTTTCAGAATAGGCCTCTACGTAGTAGTAATCCACGCCCTCTCTGCTGAGCACCTCTTCGAGGTATCCCAGACCCTCCGCGGGATGGTTTTTTATGGCAGCAAAAATCATGTTGGTGTAAATGCACAGCTGAAAGTAAAGTTTTTGTTTGGTGCTGTCGACTCAAGCTTGCATGCGTGCAGCAATTGCAGTGCTGTTCATTGCGTTAGTAGGCCTCGCAACCTATCACCTCGTGATGAGCCAGGCAAATCCCGAACTGAGGACAGTGGATATCGAGGGAAAAAAGCTAATCCTGAGAGGATTTGAAAATCCAGCTGTGAAGGTTAAAGGGTGCGGCGAAGAAGCTCTACTGCACGGCAGCATTGTTGAGATTCCGCTAAACTGCAGCAAAGTGAAGGTGGAGGTCTACTCCGAGGGCAGGTTAGTCTTCTCCAGCAGCCTTTCTCTTAACCCTTGAGATTAAAGCTGCGAAGACTGCTGCGCCAAAGCCGTTGTCTATGTTCACCACCGCCACACCTGAGGAGCAGCTCTGTAGCATTGCAAAGAGCGTGGTTATCCCGCCGAGGTTCACGCCGTAGCCCACCGAGGTTGGGACTGCTATAACAGGAACGTCAACAAGCCCTGCTATAACTGATGGCAGAGCCCCCTCCATTCCCGCCACAACAATTGCACTATCAACGTTCTCCTCCCTGATTCTCTTCACCGGCTCAACAATGCGGTGAAGCCCTGCAACACCCACATCGTAGAATCTGAGCACCTCAAGACCGAGAAATTCTGCCGTTACTGCAGCCTCCTCAGCAACAGGAATGTCCGAGGTTCCGGCAGTGAGAATGGCAACCTTTCCTGCTTTAGCTGAAACAGGTTTCCCCACTATAGCTATTCTGCCCCTCTCGTTAATCTTTACCTCCTCAAAGCTTTTAAGAGCTTCAATCTGCTCCCTGCTGAGTCTGGTAACGAGAGTGGATTTCCCCTCCTCGATGAAGCGCTTTACTATTTTAACAAGATCCTCAACGCTCTTACCCTCTGCAAAAACTGCCTCCGGCTTTCCTGCCCTTTCAAACCTCTCAAAGTCCAGATTCGCCAGATTTTTCAATTCATCAGCTCTCCTCATGGTACTCCTGAATGGACTTAACAACCATCTTTCTCGACTTCACTGCTTCTATAGCCCTCACCGCCGCCATCGCTCCAGCAAGAGTTGTGATGTGGGCAACTCCATAATCCACTGCAGCCCTCCTTATCATGTAGCCCTCAGTCCTTCCCCTCTTGCCCGAGGGCGTGTTGATGATTAAGTCAACCTGCCCGTTCACAATGGCATCGAGAATGTTGGGCCTTCCCTGACTTATCTTGAGGATTAAATCCGCCTCTATACCATTCTGCACAAGAAAGTCCCTCGTCCCGTCAGTGGCAATAATCCTGAATCCCAGCTCCTTGAACTTTCTTGCAAGGTAAAGCAGCCTGTCGTTCTTGTCCTTCCTCCTTACGCTGATGAAAACTGTCCCCTTCAGGGGAAGCTTCATTCCCGCAGCCAGCTCAGCCTTGTAGTAGGCAAGGCCGAAGTCGTAGTCTATGCCCATAACCTCTCCCGTTGACTTCATCTCAGGCCCGAGGACGGGGTCAACACCGGGAAGCTTTATGAAGGGGAACACAGCTTCCTTCACAGCAACGTGCTTCAGCTTCAGCTTCTCCTTAACTCCAAGCTCTCTCAGCTTCTTGCCCATCATAAGCTTTGCGGCAATTTTTGCCAATGGAATTCCAGTAGCCTTGCTCACGAAGGGAACCGTTCTGCTCGCTCTCGGATTCGCTTCAAGGACGTAAACCTTACCGTCCTTAACAGCATACTGTATGTTTATAAGCCCCACAACGTTGAGGGCGAGGGCCAGCTTCCTCGTGTAGTCGACAATGGTGTTAATGGTGACTTCATCCAAGGAAACTGGTGGTAAAACACACGCAGAGTCACCGCTGTGCACTCCAGCCTCCTCGATGTGCTCCATTATTCCCCCAATCACCACCTCTTCCCCATCGCAGAGGGCATCAACCTCAACCTCAATGGCATCCTCAAGGAACTTGTCGATCAGAATGGGTTTCTCAGGGCTGACTTCCAAGGCTTCAGTTATGTATCTCTCAAGCGTCTCCTCGTCGTAAACAATCTCCATCGCCCTCCCGCCAAGAACGTAGCTCGGTCTTACAAGCACAGGAAATCCTATCTTCCTCGCAATCTCCTTGGCCTCCTCAAGGCTGTGGGCGATGCCGTTCTCTGGCTGCGGGATGTTCAGCCTTTCCAGCAGCTCAGCAAACCTCTCTCTGTCTTCAGCAATGTCTATGGAGTCAACTGATGTGCCCAGAATTCTCGCCCCGCTATCCTCAAGCTCCCTCGCTATGTTGAGCGGCGTTTGCCCGCCAAACTGGACTATAACTCCCTCAGGCTGCTCGTTTTCGTAGATGTTCATGACATCTTCATGGGTTATCGGCTCGAAGTAGAGCCTGTCGGAGGTGTCGTAGTCGGTCGAGACTGTTTCAGGGTTGCAGTTGACCATAATCGTCTCGTATCCCTCATCCTTCAGGCTGAAAACAGCATGGACGCAGCAGTAGTCGAACTCAATGCCCTGCCCTATTCTGTTCGGGCCAGCTCCGAGAATCATGACCTTCTTTCTCTCACTCCTCAAAGCCTCGTTCTCATCTTCGTAGGTGGAGTAGTAGTAGGGCGTTTTGGCCTCGAATTCCGCAGCGCAGGTATCAACCATCTTGTAAACAACTCTGAGCCCTTTGCCCTTCCTTACTCTCCTTACCTCCCTTTCGGTGGTGTTGAAGATCACTGCAAGCTGCCTGTCTGAATAGCCGAGCTCCTTGGCCTTCTTCAGAATCTCCTTCGGAACTTCCTCAATGCTCATCCTCTCCGCAATCTGCTTCAGCTGCTCCTCGAACTCGACAAGGTTCTTTATTTTGTCTATAAACCACGGGTCAATCTTAGTTAGCTCGTAAATCTCATTAACGCTCATCCCCTTCTGCAGTGCATAGCGGATGTAGAACACTCTGCTTGCATTTGGATACCTCAGCCTCTCTCTTATCTCCTCCATCGTCACCTCCTTGTCCTTTCCATCGCACCCCAATCCGTATCTGCCTATTTCGAGGCTCCTTATTGCCTTCTGCAGAGCTTCTTCAAAGGTTCTGCCGACAGCCATAACCTCTCCAACGCTCTTCATCTGGCTGCCCAGCACTTGGTTAGCAGTGGGGAACTTGTCGAAGGCGAATCGGGGGATTTTGACCACAACGTAGTCAATGGTCGGCTCGAAGCTGGCCGGGGTCTCCTTGGTTATGTCGTTGGGTATCTCATCGAGGGTGTAGCCGACGGCAAGCTTTGCAGCGATCTTGGCTATCGGGAAGCCAGTTGCTTTTGAGGCTAAGGCTGAAGACCTGCTAACTCTCGGGTTCATCTCTATGGCAACAACTCTGCCGTTTTCAGGATGGACTGCAAACTGGATGTTGCTACCTCCAGTTTCAACGCCAATCTCCCTGATGATTTTGATTGCAGCATCCCTCAGATACTGGTACTCAACATCAGTCAGCGTTTGGGCTGGAGCAACGGTGATGCTATCACCTGTGTGAACTCCCATGGGGTCGAAGTTCTCGATGGAGCAGATTATGACGACATTATCAGCCAAGTCCCTCATAACCTCAAGCTCGAACTCCTTCCAGCCCAGCACTCCCTCCTCAATGAGCACCTGATTGATCATAGACATTTTTATTCCCCTTTCAGCAATCTCTCTAAGCTCCTCCCTGTTGTAGGCTATTCCACCTCCCGTCCCTCCGAGGGTGAAAGCTGGCCTGACAACTACTGGATAGCCGATTTCGTCGGCAATGGCCAAGGCCTCGCTGACATCATGGGCAACATCGCTTTTTGGCACGTCAAGGCCTATTTTTCTCATAGCCTCCTTGAAAAGCTCCCTATCCTCAGCCTTCTTTATTGCCTCAAACTTCGCTCCAATGAGCTCAACCCCATATTTGTCCAGAACTCCCATTTCAGTGAGCTGCACAGCAAGGTTCAGGGCGGTCTGCCCTCCGAGAGTTGGGAGAAGGGCGTCAGGAGTTTCCCTCTCTATGATTTTCGCCACAATTTCGGCATCCAGCGGTTCGATGTAAACTCTGTCCGCCATCTCTGGATCAGTCATAATGGTTGCTGGATTTGAGTTGACCAGCACAACTTCATAGCCTTCTTCTCTCAGAGCCTTGCACGCCTGACTTCCTGAGTAGTCAAACTCCGCAGCCTGCCCTATGACAATCGGCCCGCTCCCTATGACCATGATTTTCCTTATATCCTCTCTCTTCGGCATTAACCATCACCTGTATTCTCTCAGCATATCCACATACCTGTCGAAGAAGAAGTAGGTGTCATGGGGGCCCGGCCCCGCTTCGGGGTGATACTGAACAGTTATGAGCGGGAAATCCTTGTGAACCATCCCCTCAACCGTGTGGTCGTTCAGGTTGATTTGTGTGACCTCAAACTCCTTGGGGAGGGTTTTTGTGTCAACGGCAAAGTTGTGGTTCTGGCTGGAGATGAAAACTCTCCCCGTCTCAAAATCCTTTACTGGCTGGTTACTGCCGTGGTGGCCAAACTTGAGCTTGAAGGTCTTTGCCCCAAGAGCAAGGGCTGTAAGTTGATGGCCAAGGCATATGCCCGCCATCGGAATCTGCCCGGCGAGCTTCCTTATCGTCTCGATTGTGGGCTTAACCCTTGCCGGATCCCCAGGACCGTTGGAGATGAAAACTCCGTCTGGATTCATCTCCTTAATCTTTTCTGCAGGAAAATCGTAAGGGACAACTGTGAGATTCACGCCCCTCTTCAGCAGCTGCCTGACTATGCTCATCTTAACCCCGCAATCTACAAGCACAACCTCCAAATCGCCATCTGACTCAAACCTCTTTGCCTCCTTCACGCAGACCTTATCCACAAGGTCAATGTCGCTTATAAAGGGCTGCTCAACCGCCTTTCTGACAAGCTTCTCCCTGTCAACGTCCCCTATGCCAATTGCAGCCTTCATGGAGCCGTAAATTCTTATCTTTCTGGTAAGCATTCTTGTGTCAACTCCCTCTATCCCCGGAACGTCGTACTGCTTCAGCAGCTCATCAACGCTCATCTCGCTTCTCCAGTTGCTCGGATTCTTGCAGAGCTCCTTAACCACAAATCCCTCAACCTTGACCCCATCGCTCTCAAAATCTTCCCTGTTCACTCCGTAGTTGCCTATGAGCGGGTAGGTCATCATCAGAATCTGCCCCTTGTAGCTTGGGTCAGTTAGAGCTTCAACGTAGCCCGTCATGGAGGTGCAGAAGACTATCTCGCCCAGCCCACCCCTCTCCGCCCCGAAGGCCTTACCTTCGAGATACGTCCCATCCTCCAAAGCCAAAGCGGCCTTCATTCCAGCACCTCTTTAAGCTGAGAAACAACCTCCTTAAGCTTTGGCGCATCGAAAAACTTCCTGCCAGTAACCTCATTGCAGAAGGCCCTGTAGAGGTTGGAAACTCCCTCTCTGACTTCATCAGGAAGTGGGGGCGGTAAGCCCACAGCCTCCCTCCATCCCTCCTGCCCCTTAAGCTGCCTGACTTTATCATACCACTCCGTTTTGCGGTAGTACTCCCTCAAAAGCTCCTTGCTCACCTCAAAGCCGTCAAAGCTGAACCTGCACTCGTCAGGAGTGCCTACGGCATCGACAACCATGAGGTTTCTTTCATCGTCAAGGGCAACCTCAATCTTTCCGTCCTCGTTTATCAGTCCCGCTTTCGAAACTTCCCTCGTTATAATCTCATCAACCTTAACAACGAGCTCCTTGAGAGCTTCAAACTCCTCATCGCTCAGTCCAGAAATTTCCTTTGCTTCGGAATGGCTCAGATAGCGGTCAACATCTTCAAGCTTGGTGCTGAAGTCCACAATTGGCCTTTCAAGCCTCATTCCCGCCTCAATTTTCGTTAGGCCAAAATCCTCTGGTTTGGCTTCTCCTCTCTCTATTCTCCTCAGGAGAGAGGAGCCTTCGGGAATGCTGTTGCGGTATATTATCTCAAGCGGGACGAGGAAGTTTCCCTTTAAGGTTTTGAAGATGCTGTAATCCCCGTTTTTCGGTTTAATAACCCTAACAAGCTTAACTTCCATCTCATTTACTGCATTCTCAACCTCATCGAACCTCCTCACCTTCCCTCCTTCAACCAAACCGAGGTAGTGCGTTGCTATGCCGGCCTCCTCAAGCTTTTCGAAGAAGTAGGCTGTGACCATGCAGAGAGCCCTTCCCTTATCCTCTATTTTATCTGGCATCTCCCCGTAGTCGAAAACCGAATAGCGGTTTGAGAAGATGAACCTTCCAAGTCCGGGCTTCTCAGCGGGTTCTTTGAGAACTACCAAATCCTTAACACTCCCCATCCAATCACCTCAGTTCCTCATCCGCTTTATAAATTTCTCTCCTCTTGTTCTCCTGGAACTGGACAACTTTCTCCCTGACCCCCTCATCCTTAAGAGCGAAAATCTTTGCAACCGCTAAGGCAGCGTTCTCAGCCTCAAGAACGAGCATTGGCGCAACGCCTGAAGGCATCCTTATGCTTGAGAAGATGTCTGCCCCTCCAAACTTGTCGCTGTAGGGGGGAGACGCTATTACCGGCTTTGAGGTGTTTGCGTCAACAAAACCGCTCAGAGCGTTGCTCCTTCCCGCTACGGTGACGAAGACCACATCCTCCTTCTCGTACTCCTTTATGATTTCCAGAACCTTCTCGGGAGTTTTGTGGGCTGAAGCGATTCTCATTACAGCATCAATGCCAAAATCTGCGAGCTTTGAAGCTATCTTCTTCGAGTAATCCAGGTCAGATTTCGAACCCATAATTATTACCGCCTTCATCCCTTCACCTCTTCGAAATTGCCTCAACAACCTTATCGTAAGCCTCAAGCAGTTCCTTAAGCTCAGGAATTGAGACATAATATAACTTTCTCGGTGGGTCCTCTCTGGCGTTAACCAGACCCAAATCGTAGAGCAGCTTCAAATGCTTTGATGCGCTGTACTTCCCGATTCCCAGCCTTTCCGAAATCTCCGTAACGCTCAGCTCCCCTGAATCTATTATTGTCTTCAAAATTCTCCTTCTAATCCTCGCCCTCAGGGCTCTCGCAAGCTTCTCGTCTGGCATTGTTTGGTTGCGCAACGGTGCAACTTATAACGGTTACGATTCAATTAGAGGGAACTCGGAAAAGTCAATTCTTTTTTCAACGAAATCCCACGAACTCTCGTCTCTGTCTGCAATGACCACCACACCGTACTCGCTGATCACAGAAAAGAACCCTTTAACAGGAAATTTTCTACTGTCTATCCCAACCAGAGGATCGTCAAGGAGATTTATACTTTGCGCTGCAAAATATAGGCGACGGAGAGCTGCACCATTCTTCTCTGTCCCTGTGAGAGGTGAGAGAGCTTGCAATCTGTAATGCTGCCCAATCCAAAAAGCTCAAGGGCTTCCATCATCCTAACTAAGGTTCTTTGTTTATTCAGACCGTACAGAGCACCATAAACTAGCACATAGTCTTTTGTGGTTATCTGCTCGGGCACGTCAATCTTCTCCGTAAGGTAAAAAATCTCCTTTTTCTTTCTCGAATTTCCACCAGAAATCAAACCAGTAAAAAATTGGTAAGAACGCTATCTGCAGCATCCAGAATATCCTACTTCTCAAGATACTGCTACCCAATCTTAGATAGGCATTCATTCCAACACCTCTTTACTTTGATATCAGCATCGTAAAAGGCAACAAGTATTATGGGCAGGATTGCATCAAGTACTGGTGGAAAACTGAAAACGATTAGGAAATATACACCCAAAGATAAAAAACTACAAGGGATGTCTTGCTGGAGTCAGAAGGCACAAGTAAATTTGCAAAGACGGAGGATGCGATAAGGTGGACGAAGAACAGATAGTCTACATGCAAAATACCGGAGAAATTCAGCAGAACAATTTCAGGTAGTGCAATTCCTGCAATCACAAAGGCAAAAAGTGATGAAAGAATCCTGCGTCTTAATGGTGTTCCCAAGATTAATCTAACGTCTTGAATTTTCAAATCAACACCTCTGGAGTAGATGAGGGTTATAAAAGGTTGCAGCAGCATTATCTGGAACAGCATTGTATCGATGACCAGAAGCGCATCTGAGAAGTCAGGATTCTCCATACCGATTCCGTCTAATGTTATGTAAACACCCTTTGACTTCAGGATTAAAGGTATGCCTGTGATGAAAACCACAATCATTGGCAGAAACAGATGGAAAGGATAGAACGCAATTCCACTCACCATAATTGCACGGGCATCGATTCTTCTAAACAAAAAAACAAGAAAAGGTATCAAAACGTACAAAACCGTTGAAATCGCTGAGACCACTACTATGAGCAGCAACTCTGGAGGTTTTACTGCGATAATTAAAGGTAAAATCAGAGGAAGGGCCGATAGCAAATCCAATAGCAGGAGTTTCAAACTGCTCGGGGTGAAGCGCAGCTTTAGCGATTTAGCAGCATTGAATGAGTTCAGGCAAATTGGGCTAAAACCGTTAATGTTAGTGTGATGGTATATGAATAAAGTGGTTCCGGTAAATTCCTAATCTGAAATGCAATATAGCTCAAAAGAGGCGATAGTCCGAGCGGCAGCAGGTAGGCTGGATCCTGAAGTAAAACCTTAAAATAAATGAAAGTCTTGTCACTTGCATACACAGTTTATTTTTTTACTTCAAAAAGGTTCTTCCAGATTATCCCGCACTCCCTAACGTTCCAGTTACATGCTAGCACCGCACAGGCTCCGCAGGTTCCACCGTACATCGCGAGGGCTGCAACAGCCACAACAATTATCACAGCGAAATGGGTTAAAGCCGTAATAGGGTTCTGGTTGCCCTACATTGTCGATGAAGTATTGAAAGCATTTATATTATAGCTTCACAAGAGGTCTTTCGCAGAATAAGCAGAGAAACTTGCCAGAGAAGGGTCGGGCTCTGCAAATCGAGGCTCGTTTGTATAACCACCGACACCTTACTCTGCTTGGCTTTACCCGACAAAAAAGGAGTTTACGATATGAACTGTGTCCTTTTAAGTGTCTGGTGGTGCTGTGAAGTGGGGATTGAGCCTTTTTGATGCCTTTGCCCGAAAAAGTCTTGAAGCCTGAATTGGAGTACTTGAAGCATTACCTCAAGTTATTGGATTAAAATTCTCTGAATGCCTCATTTTTTTCCACAGGGGCGCCTTCAATAATTATTTCAGCGTCTACGTGGCTATCTATCTGCCAAAATTGTATCTTCCCAAGTTACTTATGGACAAAAATATAGCTTAAACGAATTGCCTCTCCTTCCTCTGCAGCATCCTAACAGCACCCATCTTCACGAGTTCTACCGCGTTTGCGATTTCGTAGAGGTCTTCTTTGCTTTTGCTCCTAATTCTAAGCTTTCTCCCAAAGTTCGTATGCATGTCGAGCAGGTACGACCTCGTAACGAACCACCAGTAGAGGAGGAGCAGGGAAACGAACAGGAACGCAGTTGGAAGGACGAATAGCATTAAAGCTGAGGTGAAACTGCCGACGCCGAATTCCAGCCCGAGAAGATACATTATCGCCGAGCTGACGAGAAAGATTAAACCTCCCGCAAAAAATCCCCACCTGTTCTCCTTCTTGATTTCAACCATCTGTATTCCCGAAATGTAGAGGAGCTTTGCGTTTCCGTTGCTTCTGAACATTATTCTGCTTTCCGTTATCTTAACATTCCCTCTCTTAACCTTGAGGTCATCGTCGATCTCGTAAACCTCAGTCTCAAACAGAACTCTTTCAGGTGTGGTCAACTCCATGTATCGAAAATCAGTTGATAGCTAAAATAATTTTTCTCACAAAATTGAAATTACTTTTCAAGCTCCAAAAAACGTTAAATTTACTTCTGAAGATTAATACCTATGAAAATAACATGGTTGGGACACGCGGCCTTTTTGCTTGAGGGAAGCATGAAGGTGCTGATTGACCCCTTCCTCACGGGAAATCCCAACGCTCCCGTAAAGCCTGAAGAAGTCAAGGCGGATTACATCCTCGTAACCCACGGCCACGGAGACCATCTTGGAGATGCGGTTGAGATTGCCAAGAGAAACAACGCCCCCATAATCTGCATTCACGAGCTTTCGAGAATTCTTTCGAGGTATGATGTCGAAACTATGGGAATGAACATGGGTGGGACTGCGAGAACGGGAAGCATTGCAGTTACAATGGTTCCAGCCTGGCATTCAGCAGATTTGGAAGACGAGCAGGGGAACATAATAAGCGCTGGCCTTCCAGCGGGCTTTATCGTCTCAATGGATGGCGTGAGAGTTTACCACACTGGCGACACGGATGTCTTTCTGGACATGCAGCTAATCGGAGAGCTCCACAGGCCAGATGTGATGCTTCTGCCCATCGGAGACTACTACACCATGGGTATTGCCGGAGCCGTTAAGGCTTTGGAGCTTGTTAAGCCCAAAGTAGCGATACCGATGCACTACAACACCTTCCCGCTGGTCGAGAAGGACCCAGAGGACTTCAGAAAGGCTGTGAAGGCGAAGGGGCTGGATGTCGAAGTTGTGATTCTAAAGCCGGGAGAGAGCTACGAGTTCAACAAGTAATTTCCTTTTTTTATCTTCTGGAAGCCACCACGATCCCCATAGCGTCCCTTAACTCAACCAGACAGTTTAAAACCTTCAAACCGCTGTGGGTGATTATATATCTTCTCCTCAGAGTTTCCTGAGTTATGTAGCCAGCCTCCATCAGATTCCGCAGATGGAACTGCAGATGCCCTCCCTTAATTCCAACAGCCCTTTCAAGCTCCGCGTAGCTCTTCCCACCCTTTGCGAGGGCCTTCAGTATTCTGATTCTTATCGGATTGGATAGCGGGGATAGCAGCTTTGCAACAGCCTCCTCATCTATTTCCTCAATGCTATTCCAGCGCCTCAGAATTGTCCTCCTCTGCTCTGAAATTTCCAAGGAGTGCTTTATGAGGTTTTCAAGCGTTTCGAAGGTGTCCACCATGCTCTGCATGCAGTTCTTGTCGGGGCATAGTGAAGATTCCAAATGCTTCTCTACCGCTTCTTTGTGCTTTTTCACCTCTTCAAGTGCCTCCTCAGCCCCCTTTTCAGAGTAAACCCTTATAACCTTCGATGTGGCTTTATTGACTCTTGAGAGGCAGAAGTCCCTGAGCTTGCAGCTTTCAGGGCTCAAGTGCTCTATTCTGCTTTTTTCGCTCTTTACAGCAGCTTTAAGCTCAGCAAGAAACTCCCTCTCACCTTCTCTCTCTGCAAGCATTTCAACTGCCGTTGCAAGGCTCATCATGCTGTCCTGCAAAACATCAATTTTCCTGCTCATCTCTTCCAGCCTTCTCAGCAGCTCCTCCATCAGACTGTAGTTCACCCCATACTATATAAATCTATAGCATTTGCGATATTGTTATATAATTTGTGGAGAAAAGGCTATGAGGTGAAAGCATGCACCACTCACACCATCTTGAAATATACGAGAAGCTGAGGGAGAAGCTCGATAAGGCCCCAGTCGGTTTACCAAAGACTGTAAGCGGAGTTGAAAAGGAGATTCTGAGCGTCCTCTTTGACGAGGAGGAGGCGAAGATTGCAGTTCACATGCCCTTCATCAGGTTTACAGCAGAGCAGCTTGCCGAGAGGACGGGGAAAAGCTTGGAATATGTGGAGAAGATTCTGAATGAGATGGCGAAAAAGGGGACAGTATGGAAGGGAGAGAAGGATGGAAAGACCTACTACAGGCTTTTTCCTGTCATAGTGGGATTTGCTGAGATGCCCTTTTTGGCTGGGCCGGGCAGGGATGCAAGACAGGAGAAACTCGCCCCCCTGTGGGCTAAGTATCGCAAGGAGGGATTTCTGGACGAGCTTGGTGATAGAGAGCATGCTATTCTGAGGGCTTTGCCAGAGAAGAGCACAATTTCAAAGCAGTCCGTCATTCTGCCCTACGAAGATGCTGAAAAACTGGTGAGGGATAGAGATTACCATGCTGTTGGCTACTGCCCCTGCAGAATTATGGCGAGGCTCATTGGGGAGGGTTGCAGGCACAGCCTTGAGGTCTGCCTCCATTTCGGATCTCTCGGCAAGTACATGGTCGAGCACGGCTACGCAAGGAGGATAACGGCTGATGAGGCGGTTGAGATTCTGAGGAAGTCCAACAGGGAGGGGCTTGTGCATGTGACGGAGAGAAGTAAAGGCCCGATAAGCACCATCTGCAACTGCTGCAGCGACTGCTGTGCCTTCTTCAGGGCAATACATGAGGCGGGACATCCAAAAACAATAGCCCACTCAAGCTACGTTGCGAGCGTTGATTCATCGAAGTGCATTGCCTGCGGTATATGCATGCTCCGCTGCCCCATGAAGGCTGTGAAGGCGAAGATAAACAGGGAGCCGGCAAATGTTGAAGCTGAAAAGTGTTTGGGTTGCGGGGTTTGCGTGCCAACATGCCCTGTGGAGGCCATAGAGCTTGTTGAGAGGGAGGAGTTGCAGGAGTGGCCCGACCACCTGACCTACTATCAGGAGTTGCTGGCAGACAGGGGGAAGGACCCAGCAGGTTTGTTCTGAGGTGATGGGATGAAATTATTTGAGCCAATCGAGTTTGGAGGAATGAAGGTAAAGAACAGAATAGTTCTCCCAGCAGTGGGACTGAACTACACAACGCCAGATGGAAGGGTTACAGATAAGCTGCTCAGGTTCTACGAAGAGAGGGCGAAGGGAGGGATAGGTTTTGCGGTTGTAGGGATTGCCAAAATCGAACCCCACTTCTTTGGTGGAATAGCAGCACACTCCGACGAATTTATTCCAGACCTCAAGAAGATAGCCGACGTCTTCCACAAGTACGACGTGAAATGCGCTTTACAGCTATGGCACCCAGGCAGATACGAAATCTCCTTCGACCCCAACCGCCAACCAGTCGCCCCATCCCCCATACCACCACCAATCTTCACCAAGCGCACTCCCAAAGAGCTCACCAAAGAAGAAATCCTTCAAATCGAGGAGGAGTTTGCTGATGCAGCTGTGAGGGCGAAGAAAGCTGGCTTCGATGCTGTCGAGCTTATTGGTTCAGCAGGCTACCTCATTTCCCAGTTCTTCAGCCCCGCAACGAACAAAAGAACGGACGAGTATGGGGGCAGCTTGGAAAACCGCACGAGGTTTGCGGTTGAGATAATTCAAAAAATCAAGGAAAAGTGCGGAGAGAGCTATCCAGTAATGATACGAATCCCCGGAGACGAGTTCATCGAGGGAGGGAACACAGTCAGAGAAATGAAGCAGATTGCCAAAATATTGGAGGATGCAGGAGTTGTAGCAATCAACGTAATGGCGGGCTGGCACGAGTCCAGAAAGCCTTTGACAACAATGCTCGTTCCCAGAGGAGGTTTTGCTTACCTTGCAGCAGAGATAAAGAGCGCTGTAAGCGTTTCCGTTATCGCATCTCACCGCATCAATGATCCGATTGTGGCTGAAAAGATACTGCAGGAGGGCAAGGCAGATATGGTTGCAATGCTGAGAGCTTTGATTGCCGACCCTGAACTGCCGAAGAAGGCCAAGGAGGGAAGGTTTGATGAGATAAGGTATTGCGTGGCCTGCAACCAGGGCTGCATGGACATGGTTATGCAGGCTCAGCCAGTTACATGCCTCGTTAACCCCATAGTTGGAAGGGAGGCTGAGTTTGAAAATCTGAAAGCAGAAAAACCAAAGAAGGTTGTTATTGTCGGAGGTGGACCGGGAGGATGCATGGCTGCAGAGATGCTTGCAAGAAAGGGGCATAAGGTAGTTTTATTCGAGAAAACTGACAAATTGGGAGGGCAGCTCAACTTGGCTGCGAAGTCACCTTTGGGCTATGAATTTGCAGAAGTGGGCAAGTACTTCATGAACGTCCTGCCAAAGCTTGGGGTAGAGGTGAGATACAACACGGAGGCTGATGCGGGCAAAGTTTTAGCAGAGAACCCTGATGTTGCGGTAATAGCCGTTGGAGCTTCTCCTTTGATCCCACCAATTCCGGGAGTTGAGAATGCTGTAACAGCCTTCGATGTCCTCGCAGGAAGGGCAGAGGTTGGAAACAGTGTGGTGGTTATAGGCGGAGGAGGAGTTGGATGCGATGTTGCAGCAGAGCTTGCAAATGAGGGGAAGAAGGTTACAATTGTGGAGATGTTGCCGAAGATTGGCCAGGATATAGGCATCTCGACAAGATGGACCGTATTGATGTACCTGAAAGAGAAGGGAGTGGAGATGCTCACCAACACGAAGGCTGTTGAAATCAAGCCCAATGCAGTGGTTGTGGAGCAGAATGGTGAGAGGAAAGAGTTGCAGTGTGACACTGCTGTTATAGCTGTCGGTACAAAGCCGAACAATGGGCTGTATGACGAGCTTCAGGGCAAGGTTAGCGAGCTCTACAAGATTGGAGACTGCGTTAAGCCCAGAAAGGCTCTCGATGCTACAAGGGAGGGAGCTGAGCTGGCTTTGAAGGTTTAATACATCGTAAGTTCATTTTCCAACTTTTTTGTTTTTCAGCAGATTATAACTGAAAATAAACTTTCAGGATTCTTAAGTAAATTAATTCGAAAAATTATTATGTCGATTAAACTTGATTGATTGGTGAAAAACTATGCTGAAAGGAATACCTTCCACCATGAATGATGACTACCAGCTAAATGTAACAAGGATAATACAGCATGCTGCCAGAATCCACCCCAAAAGGGAGATTGCGTCCAGAACCTTTGCAGGGATGTTCAGATACAACTACGCCAAAGCCTACGAGCGAATTTGTGCTATAGCAAATGCTCTTGAGGAGCTTTGGATTAATGAGCTGCCGTGGGATGGAAAGTCCGTTGGAGAGCTTTGGATCAGGGGTTTGTGGGTTGCGAAGGAGTACCACAATGACGAGAGAACGATGAACAGCTTCGTTGACGGATGGTGGAAGAGCGGAGATGTGGCAGTAATAACCCCTGAAGGTTATGTAAAGGTGGTTGACAGGGTTAAGGATGTGATAAAGAGCGGGGGAGAGTGGATAAGCAGCGTTGATTTGGAGAACTATCTGATGGGACATCCAGCAGTTTTGGAAGCATGTGTTGTCGCTGCTGAGCATCCGAAGTGGCAGGAGAGGCCGATAGCGATTGTCGTTCCCAAGCCCGGCAGCGAAGTTACCAAGGATGAGCTGAGAGAGTTTCTGGCGAAAAGATTTGCGAAGTGGCAGCTTCCAGACGACATAATCTTCGTTAACGAAATCCCAAAGACGAGCGTTGGAAAGTTCGACAAGAAGAGGCTCAGGGAGCAGTATCGCAGATACCTTATAGAAAAAATGGAGTAAAATTAAAGATCTGCCAGCTTTGAAAGTTTAGGTTTTTCTTTTTTTACTTTTCCCTAGACAGGACGATCTTAGAGAAAGGAATCAGACCAGCCCCACCAGCTAAAAGAATTCTTTTCAAATTGATGCCGTTACTAGCACTAAAGAGTGCAGAACATCAACGCTGCCGACACGGAAAAAGCTTAAAAGATTGCGGTTGATTGCTTACCGATGGACAGGGAGGAAATCAAGGTTGCAGTTCTGAGGATGGAGGGTACAAACTGCGAGGATGAGACGGTTAAAGCCTTCAGAAGTCTCGGGGTTGAGGCAGAGGCCGTTCACATCAAGCAGTTTTACAGCGACATGATAAGGTTCGAGGAGCAAAGAAGCGTATTCGACTACCAGTGCTTGGTCTTTCCCGGCGGGTTTTCGGCAGGGGATTACATCAGAGCCGGGGCAATCTTCTCGGCGAGGGTAAAGAGCGTTCTGAGAAAGGACATTGAGGAGTTCATAAAAATGGGCTATCCAATCCTCGGTATCTGCAACGGCTTTCAGGTTCTCGTCGAGCTTGGTGCTCTTCCGGGCTTTGATGAAGATAAGCCGCTTGCCGAAAAACCTGAGATGGCATTGGCGATGAACGACTCAAGCAGGTTCGAGTGCAGGCCGACTCTGCTGAAAAAGGAGAGCGAGAAGTGCATCTTCGTGAAAAATCTAAAGAAAGACGTGGTGATGTTCCCTGTGGCGCATGCAGAGGGGAAGGTGGTTTTTCCCTCGGGAAAGGAGGATGAGTATCTGGAAAGGCTCACCTCCAACGACCAGATTGTTTTCAGATACGTTGATGAAAAGGGAGATTATGCAGGATACCCCTGGAATCCCAACGGAAGCTTCTACAACATCGCGGGCATTTGCAACGCAACACATACGGTCTTCGGCTTAATGCCCCACCCTGAAAGGGCATTCTTCGGCTACCAGGTTGGGAGGAGAGAAGGTTACGGGGACGGCTACTGCATTTTCAGGAGCGTTGTTGATTATCTGGAAAAGCTTTAGCAAAAGTTTTTAGCTTGCCGTCATTTTTCTTCTGTAATGAGCATTAAGGTTAAGGACTACATGACGAAGAACGTTTACACGCTGAAGCCGGATAACACCGTCAAGGATGCAATCGAGCTTGTGCGCAAAACGGGACACGACAGCTTTCCCGTTGTGGACGACAACATGAGAGTTGTGGGCTACATTTCAGCAGTTGACCTTCTCGACAAATCTCCGGAAACGAAGATCAGGGATATCATGTCGAGAGAGCTTTATGTGGCGAGAGACTTCATGGATTTGAGAGACGCTGCAAGAGTCATGTTCAGAACCGGACATTCAAAGCTTCCTGTTGTCGATGAGGATAACAGGCTTGTTGGTATAATCTCCAACGCCGACGTTATAAGAAGCCAGATTGAGAAGGTTGATCCGGACAAGGTGGAGAAGCTGAAGAACACAATTGAGAAAGTTCACGGAGTCAGGACTGTGGTGAGAAGAGGAAAGGTTGAAACCGCCAGGCTGATCCCGACACAGTCGAGAATTTATGCAGATGAGCTGAAGGGGAGGATTCACGAGCTGAAAAGGGGGCTCGCGGAGCCGATAGTTGTGATAAAAAAGGACTCACGCTACTACCTGGTTGATGGGCACCACAGAGTCGTTGCAGCAGCGAAGCTGGGAGTCAAGGAACTTGACGCATACATCATCGAGGTGCCGGAAGACATCGAACTTGGAATTGAGAAGCTCGTAAGAAAGAAAGGGCTAAAATCCGTGAGGGACATCGAGATAATCGAGGACGTTCCGCATCCGCTGGTTGAAATAACCTTCAGAAACATGGGGTGAGGACGTGAAGGAGTGCGTTGTCTGGACTGTCAATTTGGACAGCAAGAAAAGCAGGGCTGAGGGGCGGAGGATTCCCAGGAGGTTTGCCGTACCGAACGTAAAACTGCATGAGCTTGTTGAAGCCTGCAAGGAGCTTGGCCTGAAATTCAGGGCTGAGGAGAAGAAGTACCCCAAATCATGGTGGGAAGAGGGCGGGAGAGTCGTTGTGGAGAAGAGGGGCACCAAGACGAAGCTCATGATCGAGCTTGCGAGAAAAATTGCTGAGATAAGGGAGCAAAAGAGGGAGCAGAAGAAGGACAAGAAAAAGAAGAAGAAATGAAGTTCCTCTTCTACCTCTCTGCGGATAACCTCGAAATCGCGAGAAAGGAGGTTCTTGTTCTTGCCGAACGCTACGGATGGGTTGAGGACTACCAGTTCGAGGAAAGACTTCTGCTGCTGGACTACGCAGGAGAGAAGTTTTTTGAGAGACTTGCCTACACAAACGAAGTAACCAAGATATACGACATCTGCTCAGTTAGCGAGCTTGAGCAGGTTTTTTCGGAGATTCCTGTTTACGACAGACTGTGCTGTGTCAGGGTTAAAGGAGGTAAGGGAAAAACGGCACTCGAAAGGAAGCTTGGAGCGTTGTTGTGGAAGAGGGGAGCAAAAGTCAGCGTTTCGAATCCAGAAATCGTTTACAAAGTTTACATACAGGACGATAAATGCTACGTCGGTTTGCTTGAGTTCGAAAGAGATACCAGACAGTTCTTCCTCAGGAGACCGGACAGAAGGCCCTTTTTAATGCCCTCCGCCATTAAGCCAAAGCTTGCCAGGGCGCTGGTGAACCTTACGGGAGTTCTGGAAGGAGAAACTCTTCTCGACCCGATGTGCGGAACGGGCAGCTTTCTTATTGAGGCTGGCCTCATGGGAATCAATCCAATCGGAATCGACTTCATCGAGAAAATAGTCAGGGGCTGCAGAGTAAACCTTGAGTACTACGGCATTGAAGGGAGCGTCCTGCTCGGTGACGCGAAAAACCTCCCCTTGAGGGACGAGTCTGTCCGCGGGATAGCAACGGACTATCCGTACCTCAGGTCAACCAAGGCTGCGGGAACTCTTGATGAGCTCTACTCGAAAACCAGCGAGGAATTTGAGAGGGTGCTAAAGAAGGGTGGAAGGGCCGCCATTGTCACCAACATTGATGTTGAGAGCTTTTTTTCGAATTTCGAAATAGAGATGAAAACTGAAGAGAGAGTCCACGGAAGCCTGACGAGGAGAATATACCTGCTCAGAAGGTAACATTTATATTATTCAAAATGAAGGGAAAAGGGGGTAGCATGAAGCCAAGAGTAATGATTGTTGAGGACGACCTCGCAGTTCTTGAGGCCCTTAAGTTAATGCTTGAGGACTATTATGAGGTTATAGTGGCCCTGAACGGCAGAGAGGCAATTGCCCTCTACGAAAAATTCAGGCCGGACATAGTTTTAATGGACATCTCCATGCCGGAAGTAGACGGTGTGGAAGCGACAAAGGCTATTTTGCAAAAGGATCCAAAGGCCGTAATACTCTGTGTGACCGCCTTTGCGGCCCACAGAGGGCAGGAAATTCTCGACGCCGGAGCAAGGGAAATCATCGAGAAACCATTCACTAGAAAGTACCTCTTGGACAGGATAGAGCACTACCTCCAAAAACAGAAAGTTTAATTAATTAACCGGAAATTTTTAACCGGTATGAAGCATCTTCTTTCGATGGCTGACCTCGAAAAGGATGAGCTTTTCGAGATACTCAAGCTTGCCGAGAAGCTAAAGGAGGAAAGGTACAAGGGCGTTGTTACCGATTACCTGAAAAACAAAAGCCTCGCAATGATCTTCGAACTTCCTTCAACGAGAACAAGAGTATCTTTTGAGGTTGCTATGACCGACTTGGGCGGCCACGCGCTCTACCTCGGGTGGGACGAACTTCAGCTCGGCAGAGGGGAGCCGATAAAGGACACAGCGAGAGTTCTCAGCAGATACGTTCATGCGGTAATGATGAGGGTTAGGGAGCACAGCACCATCGAGGAGTTTGCCAGATACTCAACAGTTCCAGTTATCAACGGTCTGAGCAACCTTGAGCATCCGTGCCAGGTTATTGCGGATTTGCTGACGATTTACGAGTACAGAGGGGACTTCAAGGACGTCACTCTCGCATGGGTTGGGGATGGAAACAACGTCTGCAACTCCATGATTCTCGCCGCTGCGCTAACCGGAATGAAGATGGTCATCTCAACACCTGAAAACTACGACCCAAATCCCGAGATTGTTAAGAAAGCCGAGGAAATGGGTGCAAAGCTGCGGTTCGTGAGAGACCCGAAGGAGGCTGTTAAGGAGGCGGATGTGATTTACACCGACGTCTGGACGTCGATGGGTCAGGAGGCCGAGAAGGAGGCTAGGCTAAAGGCGTTTCAGCCGTATCAGGTTTCAGATGAGCTGCTCAAGTTCTCAAAGGATGATGTCGTCGTTATGCACTGCTTACCAGCACACAGAGGGGAGGAGATTACGGATGAGGTGATGGAAGGTAAGCACTCCATCGTGTTTGATCAGGCTGAAAACAGATTGCACGCCCAGAAGGCAATACTGCTTAAGCTGCTCGGGAAGGAGAGCGAGGTTTACTGAGTTAATTGAAAGTGTGGTTCTACACAAAAAATGGAATTTCTTCTATTTTCTTTAAAGTGAGATTAAAAACCAATTATTCACTCGTTCTGCTGCTCCGTCAAATCGAGATACATGTCGCACTCGTAGTATGGAGCGACAATCTTGAAACCCATCTTCTTGTAAACGTGAATGGCTCTCGCGTTGCTTCTCTCAGTCACGAGCATGATTCCCTTAAATCCAGCCTTTTTGCAGTAATCGATTATCAGCTTCATCATCTCCTGCCCGAGCCCTCTGTTCTGGTAGTCTTGATGGATAAATATCGTCAGGTCAACCTTCATATCCTCGGTTGGAACTATGACGAGGTGTCCAACGATTCTTCCGTCCTTCTCTGCGACTATTGCAAAGCCGTTTTCCGCGAGGTAGTCAATCCAGTTCTCGATGGCCTTCCTGCTTATTGGGGGCAAACCTAGACAGCGATAGTCGGGGTCGTAGGTTTCGTACATCTCTATAAGCTTCTCCCTGTCCTGCTCGTGTATGTACTGCCTGATGAGAATCTCCTCGCCCTTCCTGTCCTTAACAACGACAGGTTTGAACTCCGGGAAGTTGAAGCGCACAGACTTCTCGCTGGCCATGACCATTTCAGACACCTAATGAATATTGGGCAGCGGAAGTATTTATTATTTTCTCAAGAATATTAATCGTTTATATAATGATAAATTCCTACTCGACCTCGATCTTCTTTATTTCCTTCTTAGCCTTAGTTATCTCCTCAACAGCTTCAATCTTGTCAAGACCTGAATCTATCAAAGTCCGCATTGCCAGCAGTATTTCCTTTGTCGCCTTCAGCATGTGCTCCAAAAACTCCTCTGGAACCACATCTTCCAGCTCCGGCAGAACTATCTTTATTTCCCTCATACCATCACCTTGATTTGATACTGCCATCAACCTAAATAAACTTTCCTGAAGAACGTAAATCTTGATCTTTTGAGGTGCAAGCAATATTAAAAACAAAAAATTTTTGTATTTCCCATCAGGCTTGAGACATGGCAAAAGTAAAAATTGTTGACTTAACTCTTAGAGACGGACACCAGTCCCTGCTTGCCACAAGAATGAGAACGAGAGACATGCTCCCAATTCTCGAAACTCTCGACGAGTCGGGAATTTACTCGCTTGAAGTTTGGGGCGGTGCAACCTTTGACGCCTGCCACCGCTTTCTAAACGAGAACCCGTGGGAGAGGCTGAGAGAAATCAGAAAGAGAGTTAAGAACGCAAAGCTTCAGATGCTGCTTCGAGGGCAAAATCTCGTGGGATACCGCCACTATCCTGACGATATTGTTGAGAAGTTTGTCCAGAAAACGATAGAAAACGGACTCGACGTTTTCAGAATTTTCGACGCTCTTAACGACGTAAGGAATTTGATTTCGTCCATTAAGGCTGCTAAAAAGTACAATGCGGACCACATACAGGGGACGATATGCTACACCATCTCTCCCGTCCACACCGTGGAGAAGTACGTAGAAATTGCAAACGAGCTTGCGGCGCTTGAGGTCGATTCCATCTGCCTGAAGGATATGGCGGGGATGCTTTCTCCGAAAATGGCATACGAGCTTGTAAAAGCGCTGAAGAAGGAGGTTGGACTGCCAATAAACGTCCACTCACACTACACGAGCGGGATGGCTTCGATGGCGTTGCTGAAGGGCGTTGAGGCGGGAGCGGAAATGATTGATACCTGCATGTCTCCGCTGAGCAGCGGGACCTCCCACCCTCCGACGGAGAGCATGGTCTATGCTCTGAACGAGCTTGGTTACGACACAGGCGTGAAGCTGGATATTCTGCTTGAGGCGAGAGAGTACTTCATGAAGATAAGGGAGAAGTACTCAGGCTACCTTAACCCTCTCTCGACAATTCCTGACACGAGAGTCTTGGTTTACCAGATTCCGGGAGGGATGTTCAGCAACCTTATTGCCCAGCTTCAGGAGCAGAACGCCCTCGACAGGCTTCAGGAGGTTCTAGAGGAGGTGCCAAGAGTGAGGGAAGACCTGGGCTATCCGCCGCTCGTCACTCCAACGAGCCAGATTGTAGGCGTGCAGGCGGTGATTAATGTCCTGGTGGGGGAGAGGTACAAGGTCGTGACGAGGGAAACCAAGGACTTGGTGAAGGGGATGTACGGGAGAACTCCCGCTCCGATCAAGCCCGAGATTGTAAAGAAGATTCTTGGCGATGAAAAGCCGATCGACTGCAGACCTGCCGACCTGCTTGAGCCTGAGTTCGAGAAGAGGAAGCAGGAACTCATTGAGGCAGGAATAGAGAATCCCAGCGATGAGGACGTTTTGCTCTACGCACTCTTCCCGCAAACCGGCCTGAAATTCCTGAAAGGGGAAATGGTCGAGGAGCCGTTCCCAGTTGCGGGAGGAAAGATTGAGGGGAGCTTCGAGGTTGAGATAGACGGGCAGAAGTACGTGGTTAAAGTCGCGCCAGAAAAGTGATATACCTCTTTTTCCAATTTTTAGCATGGAGCTTGAAACGGAAATTATTGTCGACAAGGTGGATGTTGAAAACCCGATTCTGATAACGAGCTTTCCGGGAATAGGGCTTGTGGGCACAATAGCCACCGCACACTACATAATGGAGCTGAAACTGGAGTCCATAGGCATCGTTGATTCGAGGCTCCTCCCTCCAGTTGCATCTCTGTATGAGGGCGTAATTCTGCCGCCTGTGAGAGTTTACCAGAGCGCAGACTTGGGATTCGTTCTCATTCACTCGGATGTACCCATAATACCTCAGGCCGCCATCGATATGAGCAAGAAAATCGTTCAGTTCGCCGCTGAGATTAACGCGAGGAGGGTTTACTCCTTTGCCGGAGTTGCAACCTTTGAGGACAAGAAGAGAGTGTTCGCTGCTGCTACGAGCAAGGAGCTTCTTGAGGAGGTTAAAGACCACGCGGAGATATTCAAAACGGGGACGATTTCAGGAATTGCAGGAAGCATAATGAACGAGTGCGTTGCTGCAAAGATGCCCGGAATTGTGCTTCTCGGGGAAACACTCGGCTTCAATCCTGATCCCAGGGCTGCTGCTAGCCTGATTGAGGCTGTAAACAAAATAATGAACTGGAACGTCAGTGTGGAAAAGTTGCTCAAGGAGGCGGAGATGATAGAGGCGCAGATGCAGAAATTGGCTGAGCAGGCAAGGATGCAGGAAGAGAGGAAAGAGGAGTTCCCCATGTACGGGTGATAGCATGAAGTGTTTGGTACTGACGGGCATATCGAGAAACGTGATTGAAGAGCTAATGAGAAGGAACATTAGGACCATAGAACTGCGCAGCGCACACAATGTTGCAACTGCACTAAAGGCCGAACCGGGAGACTGCGTTTTCCTCACTCCTGCAAGGATAAATGATTTGGGAAGAGGTGTAAGCGGACTTGTAGCAGAGGTGAGGGGAAAGGAAGTGATGAGCCAGTCCCTTTTCTACCAGTCGCCAAGCTACATAGAGGAGAGCGAGCTTACAGTTGTGAGGCTTATGCTGAAGCCGAAAAGCCTGGGAAGGCTTGTACAGGTCAAGAGGGGAGCCTTCCTCGAAACGATTGAGGGTGACGTGGTTGAGATGTCATACTTCGATGCGAGGTAGCCTTACTTTTAGAAAATTTTAAATTTTTGTGTGTTAACAAGGTGTATGGGCAGGGCTTTCAGATTATCTACGTTTTTTGCTCTAACAACAGCCGTAACTCTGGGAATTTTCGTGATTTCCAGCGTTTATCTGGCCCACAATGGAATAAAGCTCCCGTGGACTTCGGCAAAAATTGAGGAGGGAGTAGCTCACTACTCAGTTGATGCCATCACTGCACTGGCCATCACCATCATCGCTGCTATCCCACTTACAGCCGTAACAGAAAGATTCGCCAAAAATGGGGAGCTTAGGGCTTACTACATAAGCTTCTCATTAATCTTGCTGTTTTTTGCAGCGGTGATGATTCTTCTCTTTGTCAATACCTGCAGCCTTTGCAGCTCATCCTGCAGTGTCAGAGAGTGCGGTGTTGAGATTGCACTCTTCAACGCGGAAATAAGCTGCGTATGTCAGTAGAAGGAAAGAATTAAATCGCAGGTGATGATTTAGGGCAATGATAACGGGAACGCTAATCAACGCTTTAACAGTTGTTTTTGCATCACTCCTCGGCCTCGCCATCGGTTCCCGCCTGAGCGAGAGCATTAGGGGGGCTATTATAAACGTTCTCGGTCTGGCGGTGCTTTTAATTGGAATTAGCATGGCCTTGGAGACGAAAAACGTCCTGATTCCCACGCTCAGCGTTGTTGCTGGAACGGCTGTCGGGGAGGTTATGGGAATAGAGAAAGCTTTGCAGAGCTTTGGGGATAGAGTTGAGCGCAGATTGGGGAAGGGAAGGTTCTCCGAGGGGTTTGTTGCGGCAACTCTGCTTTACTGCGTAGGGCCGATGGCCATTCTCGGCCCCATTCAGGAGGGCCTGACTGGAGACATGTCGGTTCTGATGGCAAAGTCTCTGCTCGACGGTGTGGCATCAGTTGCCCTCGCATCAGCCTTAGGAATTGGCGTTGCTTTCTCAAGCATCAGCATCCTCGTATATCAGGGATTTTTCGCATTGCTTGCGGCACAGCTCAGCAGCGTCGTTACTGAGAGAATTATAGCCGAGTTCACCTCTACCGGAGGACTGCTGATAATGGGCATTGGGATAAACCTCCTTGAGCTCAGAAAGCTGAGAGTGGGGAACATGCTTCCAGCGCTGATTTTTGCACCTCTCATTGTGGCTGTTCTGCAGCTAACTGGCCTATGAGGTAGTTGAACCTGCAGTCCTTTATCTTTACCTCAACAAACTCCCCCACCGCTCCCTCGGTGACAACAGCCCTGTAGGAATTCATCCTCGCCAGATTTCTGCCGTTTTTGCCCTCCTTCGTGACCAGAACTCTGAGCTTTTTCCCAACAAATCGTTTATTGTTCTCCAGACCAATCTTTCTCATCAAATCCGTCAGCTTCCTCGACCTCTCCTTCTTTATCCACCCCGGAATGTCCCTCAGCCTTGCCGCAGGAGTGCCTTTCCTTGCTGAATAGCGGGTGATGTTCACTATGTCGGGTCTCGTTTCTTTTATAAGCTCGTAGCTTTTCCAGAAAGCCTCTTCAGTCTCAGTTGGAAAGCCTACTATTATGTCGGTGGAGATTAAAACATCATCGAATGAGTTTCTGAAGGCTTCAACAACCTCAACGTAGTCCTCAACAGTATGATTGCGCTTCATGTCCTCCAGAATTCTGTTGTCCCCGCTCTGAACGGGGATGTGGAGGAACTTGTAGATTTTTTCGCTGCTGTAAGCGTTTATCAGCTCATCGAGCATTCTGACGGCATGTTGGGGGTTCATCATCCCCACTCTAACTCTAAACTCCCCTTCAATCTCCGAAATTTTCCTCAGCAGCTCTGGGAGCATCGCCCTTCCCTTGTCCATGCCGTAAGCTCCCGTGTCCTGAGAAGTTAGCTGAATCTCCCTGTAACCTGCCCTTACAGCCCTTTCCGCCTCCCTCACGATTGCATCCATGGAGAAGCTTCTCAGCCTTCCCCTCGCAAACTTCGTGGCGCAGAAGCTGCACTTTCCAAGACAGCCCTCGGAGATTGAGACAATGGCGATAGCATTCTCCCTCAGCCTGCACTTTAAGTGAGAGAATTCAGCCTTATCAATGAACCTCCTTTCGGTGAAAAGCTTTCGCCCGTTTAAGGCGGAGTAAACGGCATCAACAACCATATCGAGGTTGTCGGGTGAGAGGGCTGAGTCAGCAACGCTTAGAGCTTCCTTGCTAATCCTCGTCAGGCAGCCTGCCAGAACGACCTTCTTACCTTCCCTCTTCAAATCCAGCATTCTGCGAATGATTTTTCTCTCGGTAAAATCAATAACTCCGCAAGAGTTGATGATGACGACCTCAGCGTCCTCGACTGAAGATAGCTCAAACTCCCCTGACAGAAAACCCCTCATTATGTCCGAATCCGCCTGGTTAGTTGTGCATCCATAGGTTTCAATCGCAACTCTCAACCTCTACACCTAACCAAAGCTGTTAAAAAGGATTTTTGCGTTGGTGCAATATGATTCAGATTATCCTCCTCAGAGCTGTTAAAAAGCTTATACGCTCACTCCGAAGGAGGGCGATTCTCATTTACGCGGGACTCTACACCGTGACCCTCTGGGCAGTCTCATCAATCATCTTTCACCTTTATGAGGGCGTGGATTTGTTTGACGCCCTTTACTGGGCTGTAACCACGACCACGACAGTTGGCTATGGAGACGTAACTCCCTTAACCGTCAGGGATGGTGAGGTTTTGACCAATCCTCCTGAGGACTTCGTGCTTGGAGATGATGACGAGGTTATTTACATAGCGGAAAAGAGGATTAAAGCTTAGCAATCAGAGAGCCCGCAATTGACGTGAAGAGAACCACAGCTGCAAGAGTTGTCGCAAATTCGGGAGCGAAGAGGGCGGGGAAGATTACGGTAAACTCGCCCCTTGCAAGCGTGTATTTGAACACCTCCACCGCATCGCTTTTGCTTGTGGTGAAGCGAGCGATGAAGTAGGCTCCCGCTAGCTTGCCGATTACTGCAACCGCTATGAGCAGCAGGGAGAGGTAGGAGAAATGTAGGTCAACCATCGTGCCGAAGAAGACGAAGAAGACTGCCAGAAACACCTCCTTAAACGGAACCAGCATTTTGTCTATCCTGAGCCTGTTCAGGGCAACTCCGAAAAGTATTGCCATCAAAGCCTCGGAAATTCTGAACTTCTCAGCCAGAAACAGGGATATGGAGGGAATTGAGAACGTCAGCAGATATGGAACCTCGTCCTCCCTGCTCATCAGCTTCTCGATCTGGGGGGATATTGCGTAGAGAGCCAGAGCGGTAAGGGCAATCAGAGCGAGGTAGAGGAGAGTCAAAGGCTCGGAGGCCGAGAAGAGGAACAGCAGTGCAACCAGAACTATGTCCTCGAAGACCATCAGCAGAACGACCACTTCTGCAAAGGTGAAAACAAGCTTCCTGTCGTCAACGAGCATTTTCAGGTTTATTGCGGAGCTGCTGATGTAAATCGCAGAGGCGAGAATGAAAGCATCCCTTAAATCAAATCCGATGAGGTAGAGGAGAACCAAAGGTGGTAGGAAGTTGAAAAGAAAATCTATCGTGCCGCTTTTGAGCGTTCTCTGCCATGTTTTTTTGATTGTTGAAGGGGGAATTTTAAGGCCAACGTAGAAAAGCAGAAACACGATTCCGAGCTTCCCCAAAAACTCTACTTCGGACAAATGCCATCCCGCTTTACCCAGCGCCATTCCAACGAGTATGTAGGCAGGTATAGGGGTTATCCTGAGCATTCTGCTGATTATCGCTGCAATCGCTGCTGCGAATACAATTACGGCAAGCTCCATCTCAATCCCTGAGGAACTTCTCGAAGTTCTCTATCTGGTGCTTCTCACCTATGACAACCACCTTATCCCCAGGCTCAAGAACGGTTTCTGGAGAGGGGCTGATTATTGTCTTCTCCTTCTTCAAAACCGCTATCACCGTTGCTCCTGTCTTGCTTCTTATTCCCAGCTCACCTATGCTCTTCCCTGACAGCCTCTTCGGAACTGTGTAGGTGTGGACGGCTATTCTAAGTTCTGCAAGTCCCGGAAGGGAGAGTTCCATACCCTCTTCTTCCCGCTCCAGAATTGAGCCCGAAAGAACGCTTGCAACTCTCCTTGCCTCTTCGGCCGTTAGAGTTACGCAGCACGGCTTGCCACAACTTTTTTCCAAAATGTAAAGCTGTATTTTACCCGTGTCAAGAAAAACGACCGCTACCTTGCCATCGGGAGTATCTATTTCATACTTCGTTCCCACGCCGGAGAGGTCTATTGCCATATTTAATATTTCCACCAGAACTTAAAAAGATTAACCCAGCCATCTGGACAAAACGCCGTAAAGCTCCACAACCTTGCCTATGACGATGATTGCTGGAGGCTTAACTCTTTCCTTCTCAGCCCTTTCGGCCATTTTCCCGAGAGTGGTTAAAATAACCCTCTCCCTGTCGGAAAAACCGCTCTCTATTATAGCCACCTCCGTTTCCGGATCTTTGCCATGCTCAAGAAGATTTTTTGCTATTTCAGGAATTCTCGAAACTCCCATTAGAATCACGATGGTGGCGTTAAGCTCAGCCAGTGCCTTCCAGTTCAGCCTCTCCCTGCTCTCCCTTCCAGTGATAAACACCAAGGCAGGGTCGTAGCGGCGGTGGGTGACGGGAATTCCGACAGCCTCTGGAACTGCAATGGCTGAAGTCACTCCCGGCACAAATTCAAAGGGGATGCCGTGCTTTGCCAGAAACTCTGCTTCCTCCCCACCCCTTCCAAAAACGCAGGGGTCTCCGCCTTTAAGCCTCACCACTGTTTTTCCCTGCCTTGCGTACTCAACCAGAAGTTTGTTTATCTCCTCCTGCCTCTTCTTGTGCCTTCCGCTCCTCTTTCCCACATCCACGATTTCAGCCCTGCTCTCCTTGAGTAGCTCAGCAACCTCCCCTATCAACTCGTCGTGCAGAATAACATCGGCCCTCTTTATGAGCTCGTAGGCTCTTAAGGTGAGCAAATCCTTCTTTCCGGGCCCCGCCCCAACGATGTAAACCTTACCCACCATAGATCTCCTTCCTGAGATCTTTGCCTATTTCAGCAGCCTCCTCAACTGCTGTATCCTTCGAAAGCTTCTCCTCAACTCTCAAATACTTTTTGTCAAGAATCTCGCAAATCAGCCTTACTCTGCTTTGAGCTTCAGCGTAAACACCTACCGGAACAGCGCAGCCAACACCAAGCTCCTTTATTACAGCTCTCTCAACCATCGCCTCCAGCCAAGTCTTCTCGTCATTGAGGAAAGCAACCAGATCCTCCTCACCCTTCCTCGTGGCTATCGCAATTATTCCCTGATTGGCAGGGGGGACAATCACCTCAGGCGGGAAGGGCTGATACTCAACCTCCCTGTCAAGCCCCAGCCTCTTCAAACCAGCCTCCGCAACCACTATAGCGTCGTAATTGCCCTCTCTCAGCTTCCTCAGCCTTGTGTCAAGGTTTCCCCTGAGATTCTCGAACCTCAGATCCCCCCTCAGCCTCGAAAGCTGTGCCCTCCTTCTAAGACTTGAGGTTCCAACCACAGCACCCTCATCAAGCTCCTCCAGAGTGCTTCCGTCCCTTGAAATGAGCACGTCACATGGAGAATCCCTCTCAATCACCGCGGCAACAACTGTCCCCTCCACCCTCTGGCTCGGCACGTCCTTGAAGCTGTGGACAGCCACGTCCACCTTCCCCTCGGCCAGAGCCGTGTCCAGAGCCCTGACAAAGGCCCCCATCCCCTTGAACTCGTAGAGGGGCTTGTCCTTCATTATGTCCCCTGCAGTCTTCACAATCCTGATTTCTACCTCGTACCTCTCCTTCAGCCTCTCAGCAACCTTGTTTGTCTGGGCTAAAGCGAGCTTGCTGCCCCTTGTCCCCACAATGAGCTTCATAACGATTCGCTCACCGCCTCCACAGTTTTTTCAACATCCTCCTCGGTGTGGGCGAAGCTTACAAAGCAGGTCTCGTACTGAGATGGTGGCAGAAAAACTCCATTCTCAAGCATTCTCCAGAAGAACTCCATGAACCTCTCCTTGTTGAGCTGCAAGGCTTCGGCGTAGTTTCTCGGAGTTGGGCCGAAGTATATGCAGAACATTGAAGCCAAACTCCCAACCTCACATTCAGCCTTTTTATCCTCCAGAACGTCAGCTATGCCCGAAACGAGTTTCTCGGTGAGGGAGTTGACTTTCTCAATCACTCCGTTCTCCTCCATGAACTTCACAGTTGCGTAACCGGCAGTGAGGCTCAGAGGGTTCCCGCTGAAGGTTCCGGCCTGATAAACGTCTCCCGAAGGAGCAACCCTCTCCATTATCTCCTTTCTTCCGCCAAAAATCCCTATGGGCAACCCACCTCCAGCAATCTTTCCAAGAGTTGTTAAGTCGGGCTTAACTCCGTAATACTCCTGCGCTCCGCCCATCGATACCCTGAAGCCAGTAATAACTTCATCGAAAATCAGCAGGACGTCGTTCTCGGCCGTAACTTTTCTTACCTCCTTCAGATAATCTTTCTCAGGCAGAATCAGGGACGAGTTGCCCATCACGGGCTCAAGGATTAATGCTGCTACCTCATTTTTCTCCAGAATTTCGGATAGAGCCTCAATGTCGTTGAAGGGCACCTGCAGAGTGTTTTTGACGAAGTCAGCGGGGACTCCCGCAGAATTGGGAATGCCGTGGGTTGTGGCACCGCTTCCAGCCTTAACAAGAACGGCATCATGCGCACCGTGAAAGCTCCCCTCGACCTTGACAATTTTGTCCCTCCCTGTAAAGCCTCTCGCAACCCTTAAGGCAGCCATCGTTGCCTCGCTGCCCGTGTTCACAAACCTGAGCATCTCCATTGAGGGGAAGTACTTCTGAATTAGCTTCGCATACTCAATTTCAAGCTCTATGGGGGTTCCATAGAGCCAGCCCCTTTCAAGCTGCTCCGCCAAGGCGTTCTTTACCACCTCATTTGCATGGCCAAGAACCAGCGGGCCATAGGCCATGCAGTAGTCTATGTAAGCGTTTCCATCAACGTCGTAAATTTTAGAGCCCTTTCCCCTTGCGGTGTAAAAGGGATGCGGCTTGAAAGCCCTAACGGGGCTGCTTACACCTCCGGGCATCAGATTCAAAGCTTCAGCGTAGAGCTTTCTCGACTTATCAAGCTTCATGCTTCGCTCTCTCCAATTCGTTTTAAATGTTTTCTTGCTGAGAATGTTCCCATTTAATGGGAAAAAACTTAAATAAAATGAATGCTCTCATGGTGCATGAAAAAGATAATGCTTGATGAGAGCGAGATGCCGAAGGAGTGGTACAACGTTCTGCCCGATCTGCCCGAACCTCTCCCTCCACCGCTCCATCCCGCAACGCAGGAGCCTGTAAAGCCAGAAGATTTGGAGCCGATTTTTCCGAAAGGGCTGATTCAGCAGGAGATGAGTGGCGAGAGGTGGATAAGGATTCCGGAGGATGTAAGGGAAATTTACAGAATCTGGCGTCCAACACCTCTGGTAAGGGCTGAGAGGCTTGAAAAGGCTCTGAAAACTCCAGCAAGGATTTATTTCAAGTACGAGGGGGCAAGCCCTCCGGGCAGCCACAAGCCCAACACCGCCGTTGCGCAGGCCTACTACAACGCGAAGGAGGGAGTTGAGAGACTCACCACTGAAACCGGAGCGGGACAGTGGGGTTCAGCTTTGTGCTTCGCAACGAAGCTCTTCGAGATGGCGTGCACGGTTTACATGGTTAAAGTAAGCTTCATGCAGAAGCCCTACAGGAGGGTGATGATGGAGACGTGGGGTGGAGAAGTCATTCCATCTCCCAGCGACAGAACGGAAGTGGGCAGGAAGATTCTTGCAGAGAATCCCGACACGCCGGGGAGTTTGGGTATAGCCATTAGCGAGGCCATTGAGGATGCTGCCAAAAACGAGAACACCAAGTACAGCCTTGGAAGCGTTCTGAACCACGTCCTGCTTCACCAGACTGTTATTGGCCTTGAAACCAAGGCGCAGCTTGAGAAGGTTGATGAGAAGCCTGACGTGCTGATTGGCTGTGTGGGTGGTGGTAGCAACTTTGCAGGCCTCACTTACCCCTTCGTTAACGACGCGAAGAATGGTGATCTGGAAATCATCGCTGTTGAGCCCGCTGCCTGCCCCACGTTGACGGCAGGAGAGTACAAGTACGATTTCGGTGATGTTGCAGGCCTGACACCCCTTCTGAAGATGTACACCCTCGGCCACGACTTCATCCCACCTCCAATCCACGCTGGTGGGCTTAGGTACCACGGTGACGCTCCAACACTCTGCATGCTTGTCAAGCACGGCGTAATTAAGGCAAGGGCGGTGAAGCAGCTTCCAACATTCGAGGCCGGGTTGCTCTTCGCCAGAACGGAGGGCATAATCCCCGCTCCGGAAACCAACCACGCAGTGAGGGCGGCGATTGATGAGGCCATTAAGGCGAGGGAGAACAACGAGGAGAAGGTAATCGTCTTCGGCTTCAGCGGTCACGGATTGCTTGACTTGCAGGCTTACGACGACTACCTTGCGGGAAGGCTTGCCGACACTTAGGCCAGTTTTTACAGTCTTTGTCAAAATCCCCTCCAATTTTTATTCAGCTTTTCCCGGGAGAGCTCATGAAGTTCAGAGTGGAGTTCGACCCAAGGAGATGCGGCGCTGCTGGAGAGTGCGTTGACGTCTGCAAGAACGGCGTGTGGACATGGAAGGAAGTTGAGTCAAGATTTCTCGGCATGAGAATCAGGAGAAGAATACCGTTCCCGGAAAACCAGGAGAAATGCACGGGCTGCAGGAAATGCGAGAGAATCTGCCCAACAAGATGTGTGAGGGTCGTGGAGGCTTAGTTTTTCTGCCTCTTTTACCTTCTTAAGACGAATTAAATCAGCTCTTCAACTTTTTCAGCTCCTCCACGAACTCGTTGAAATCGTTGGCAATGCCCTCCGCCTCTCCTGCAGAGTGCCAGATGCATCTAACTCTTTCAGGCTCGATCCCCACTTCCTTCAAAGCCTCCTTCAAGGCCTCAAACCTGTCCTTCGCCTTGTAGTTTCCATACTTGAAGTGGCACTCCCCAAGCCTGCATCCTGCAATGATTACACCATCAATGCCCCTGGCCAAGGCCCTCAAAACCCATTCTGGGTCAACTCTGCCAGAGCAGAGCACCCTGATAATGCGGACGTTAGGCTCGTACTGCACCTTCGTTGTTCCAGCCAAATCAGCAGCGCCGTAGCTGCAGTACCAGCAGGCAAAGGCTAGGGCGAGGGGGTCGGCGTTCTTCTCCTCACCCAGAGCGTCTATCATGGCCTTAATGCCTTCATCGCTGAAAAATCCCATGTCTATAGCATCAGCGGGACATGCAGCAACGCATATTCCACACATCGCACAGGCGTTGGGGTTGATTTTAGCCTTCCTGTCAACGGTAACGGCATTGAACTCGCAAACCTTCTCGCAGATTCTGCATCCAATGCACTTCTCCTCATCAACGTATGCGTTGTAGGGGTCGAATTCGGTCTCTCCTGTAAGCACAAGCTGTGCAGCCTTTGCTGCAGCCAAACCAGCTGAGGCAACGCTGTCCTGAATGTCCCTCGGCCCGCTGGCACAGCCCGCAAGGAAAATGCCCTTAACGTTGGTTTCAGCTGGCCTGAGCTTGGGATGAGCTACTTCAAAAAATCCGTCCTCACCTATTCCCAAACCAAGCTTTGTGGCTACATCCCTGTTCCCCTCTATGCCGATGGAGAGGACGACGAGATCAAACTCCTCCTCCCTCACCTCTCCCTCAAGCGTGCTCTCGTAGCTTACAATCAAATTCCCGTTTTCGTTCTCTATGATTTCCCCAACCTTGCCCCTGATAAACCTCACTCCAGCCTCCTGAACTCTCCTGTAAAACTCTTCATACATTCTGCCGAAGGCCCTGATGTCTATGTAGAAGATGGTAATCTCAGCATCGTGATACCTCTCCTTTATGGCATAGGCGTTCTTAAGGCTGACCATGCAGCAAACTCTGCTGCAGTACTTGTTCGTCTTCTCATCCCTGCTTCCCACACACTGGATGAAGGCTATTCTTTTTGGCACGGTGCTGTCAGAGGGTCTCAGCAATCTTCCCATTGTTGGACCGCTGGCAGAGAGCAACCTTTCCAGCTCAATAGTTGTAATTACGTTTTTAAACCTTCCATAGCCGTATTCTGTCTTCCTTCTCGCATCGAAGATTTTGTATCCAGTAGCGACAATTATCGCTCCAGCCTTGATTTCAAGCGTTTCGGGCTGCTGGCTGAAGTCCACAGCCTTTGGCTGGCAGGCCTTCTCACAGAGTCTGCAGCCTATGCAATGCTCCCAGTCTATTGCAGCGTAGAGAGGAGTTGACTGTGGGATTGGAATGTAGATGGCCTTTCTCACGCCAATGCCGTAATCAAACTCGTTTGGGATTTCTACAGGGCAGACACTGCTGCAGTCGTCTATGCAGCCCTTGCACTTGCTCTCGTCAACGTATCTTGGGTGCTTGATAACCTTAATTCTGAAATTACCGACGCTCCCGTTAATTTCATCGATCTCGGCATTGGTTATGACCTCAATGTTCTCGTGATTCCAGACGTCGCTCATTTTTGGGGCAAGAATGCAGATGGAGCAGTCATTTGTCGGAAAAACCTCGTTAAGCGTGGCCATGTGCCCCCCAATGGTGGGATTTTTCTCTATGAGGTAAACCTTAATTCCGGAATCGGCCAGTGTTAAAGCCGCCTCAATTCCCGCGACTCCACCACCGATGACGGCAACACTTCTCTCAATTTCGGCCTTTCTTCTCTCTAAGGGCCTGTTTGTCCTGGCCTTCGCAACGGCCATCCTGATTAAGTCCTTCGCCTTTGCCAGGGCAGCCTTTGGCTTTGCCTGATGAACCCAGGAGCACTGCTCCCTGATGTTCGCAATCTCAACCATGTATGGATTCAGCCCGGCCCTTATGGCAACTCTCCTGAAGGTTGGCTCGTGAAGTTTGGGGCTGCAGGCAGCAACAACAAAAGCATCAAGGTTCTTCTCCTTAATGGCGTTTAAAATCTCCTCCTGCCCAGAATCGGAGCAGGCATAATCGATATCCTCAGCGTGAACAACGCCGTCAATTGTCTTGGCATACTCAACAAGCTCCTTAACATCAACAACTCTTGCAATGTTCAGACCACAGTGGCATACAAAAACCCCAATCCTCATTCCCTTGCCCCTTTATTTTTCCGGTTTTAAATTTTGCTATCCTTTTAGTAACAGGCGGAAAGTTTTATCACTGTTAACTCCTGAGTTATCACTGTTAACAAAATGTGATGTGATTTTTTAAAGGTTTTGACAAATGCGATAAAAATCGTAGAAGTAACTTTTATAAATTGGAAATTTAATAGGTAAGGCTAATGAGAGCCATCAATAAGTTCCTCATCACTGTTTGCATCGCATTGCTTGCCAGCGTTGCTGTTGCTCTTGGAGATGGCGAAGAGACCGGGGAGGCAGAGGAGTTCAAGGTCATCGACCACTCAAAAGTCTGGGAGGAAAAGGGGATAACCAAGTATGAGGGCTCCAAAACCTGCATTCAGTGCCACGAGGATAAGGTAAGGCAGTTTTTCCACAGCTACCACTACCAGCTTTTCTCGGAGAATGAAGGAATCAACGGGAAAACCATGATTTTTGGAGGCAAAATGGCCTTCAACGACTACTGCATGGCCATGTTCGTCAACAACGGCACAAAGGTGGTGAACTGGATAGGGTACATAACGCTGAAAAAAGCCCCTGAAGGCTACGAAGACCTTGTAGGAAGCTTTACCGGACTGACAGGGTGCAGCATGTGCCACGGAGTTGGAATGGGTCTTCCGCCAAGCCCGCAGGAGAGTGAGGAGCAGCTTGGCAACATCGATTGCTTGGCCTGCCACGCAAAGCCCGATGTTTACGTTTCTGGCGTTCTCGGAATCAAGCTCGGACTCAAGAATGTGACTAAGGACGACCAGGGCAGGTGGAGATACGTAATAAACGTTCCGACGGAAGAGCTTGCGAAGAGCATCATAAACAGGCCGCAAAGCAAGAACTGTCTGGCCTGCCACGCCTTCAGCGGTGGAGGTCCGCACCTCAAGAGGCCCAACATCGCTCCCGACCTGCTGAACCCTGAGCTTGCTGCCGAATTCGATGTTCACTTCAAAGCCGGTTTGGGATGCACAGACTGCCACAGCGGTGAGAATCACGAGTTCGGTACAAATTCTGTTGACACATGGTCGAGAGAGGGAGAGGGTGCCGAAGTGCAGCAACTGCCACACTGAAGACCCGCACAATGGCTTTTTCGGGTACTTCCTGAACACCTTCCACGACAGAGTTGCATGCCAGACCTGCCACATTCCCACAATAGCCCATGGAGAGTACCCGACCGAGTACTACAGGGACTGGACAGTCGCAACTTTCCTACCCAAGGAGAAGAGGTGGAAGTTCGCGATTCCTGACCCTGAAAGTGGCGATTACAGCAAGTGGTACCTCTTCAACAACCTCCAGCCCAGCTACGCCTGGTACAACGGAGATAGGGAGGTTTACATCTTCCCTACACCTGTTGAGCCAGTTCCAGTAAGTGAGGTCATGGAGAAGGTCGGAGGAAAGTATGAGGCTTCTCAAATCAAGGCAGGAAGTGGAGAGGTTGTTGGAGCAATTTACTACGTGAAGCCCACAGCCTCGAAGGAGGATGGCGATGCAAAGATTTACCCGTTCAAAGTTCATGTTGCAGTAGTCCCCTACAGCGAGCAGGATAGGGTCCCCGTTCCAGTAAAGGCTGGAATTGCCTTTGCAACTGGAAACATAACCATGGCGATGGCAGCTGGGGCAAAGGACGCTGGAGTGACCTACGAACCGGGCAAGGCGGTTCTTTACGTGAGATACATGCAGGTCAACCACGGAGTCCAGCCCAAGGAAAAGGCACTGTTCTGCTTCGACTGCCACAACATAGCTGAAGGGAGAATGCACTGGGAGGACCTCGGATACGGCATTTATCCAAAGGTGGCTTCGGAGGAATAATTGCGGGGATATTGGCAGTTGTTCTCGGAGCCGTATGGCTGATAAGGAGGAGAGGCTCCTAAATTTCAAAATTTTTAAATATTTTTTTAATGATACTTTTTAATCGTACTCTCTCCACGTCTTCCCGCACTTTGTGCAGCGGAAGAACCTGACTTCACTCTCATCTGCGGCCCTGAGCTGCCTTAACCACCAGAAAGCTTCGTTGTGGCCGCATGCCGGACAGATGGCCTTTGTTGTTGGCAAAGTCTTGAGGTTCTCACCCTCTATAACGGGAACATCTTCCTTGTTCCTCTCCACCTTGATTACAAGCTCCTCGCTGTCATCAGCCTCCTTCTCATAGCCGCACTTCCTGCAAACGAGCTTGTCCCCCTGATATATCATCAGACTCTTACACTTCGGACAGAATTCCACGCAGAATCACCTCCGCATCCTTTATCATCTTCTCATGGTCAAAGGCGAGCTTTGGAAGCTCGTTAAGGCTGAAAAGCCCCACCTCCTTTGCATCGCTCCCCGCCTTAAGCTCTCCTCCTTTCGGCAGAACAACAAAGCAGACCGAGACGAAGTGCCCCCTTGGGTCTCTGTTCGGATCAGAGTAAACTCCAACCAAGGAGTGAATCTCTCCCTTCAGCCCCGTCTCCTCCTCAACTTCTCTCAGCACCGCGTCTTCAACCCTCTCGCCGTATTCCACTATCCCGCCCGGAAGAGCATAGTGACCCTTGAAGGGCTCATTCAGCCTCTTTATCAGCACGATTTTGCCCTGATAGGGGATTATCGCATCAACGGTTAGAGTGATGCACTTCATGGAGTGAAGAGTTTCGCTCCCGCCATATATCTTTTAGCCTTCTCAACACTCCATCCCACTTCACCAACACCTGAAAGGCTGTGCGCATCGCTCCCAATACTGTAGGCAATTTTCCTGTCTCTGCAGAGCTGCAAAAACTCATCCTGCGGTGATTTGTGGGAGGAGTTTAGCTCTACCGCCACCCCCCTCTCCTCAACAACATCCAGAAGCTTTTCGTCCATCTCAGCAAGCCTGCCATCAAAACCGAAGAGTGGAGAGAAGGGATGGCCGAGAACATCAACATCATGGCTTTCAAGGCACCTGATTACCCTCTCATAGTAAGCCTGTCCATATACAAACTCGTGAACTGAGGCGATGATGAAATCAAAGTCAAAGTCTGGGAGGACAATTTCTCCTGCTGCGTTTATGCTGCACTCAATTCCGCTGTAAATCTTTATGCCGTAAAGCGATGCTGCGTTCTCAATCTCTATTTCACGCATTCTCGCCTTCTTTTCCGTCAGGCCGAAGGGCAGCTCGATGGAGTGGTCAACTATTGCAATCGCCTTAAGCCCTCTCTCCTTCGCCCTTCTCGCAATCTCCTCAACGCTCCCCTGTCCATCGGAGTAGTTTGAGTGAATGTGCAGGTCAATCATTCTTTCTCCTCATGAACTCAATTACTGGTATCATAACCATTTTGGAAAACTCAATCACCGCCGGGCTCTCGCTCATGATTGCAATCTGTGTTCCATTGATGAAGATGCTGAAGGTCCTTTCATCGTCAAAAATGAAGATGCCGTGGCAGAAGTTTTTGAAGCTCCTTGCCACCTCCTCCTTCTTCTCAAACTCGTAGCTTTCAGCGTTCTCCACCGCTCTGGCATTGGATGATATTAAAATCAGCCTGCAGGTTGCCCTCCTAAGTATCTCCGCCACGCTTTCGGGAATATAAGACAGGACTCCAACAATCTCCCTCTTCGCGCTCTCTACAAGCTCTCTTAGCTTTTCAAGAACCATCTCTCCCCTGTAAACCCTGATGACGTCAATTTCCTCTGTCTCAAGCTTCGATAGCTCTCTCCTCAAAATCTCGATGTTCTCGTTTACTCTGCGGGAAAGAACGGATATGATATCGCTGACGTTGAGGGCCTTAAACCTTTTCGGCTTTCCGAAGGACTCAACGAGGCCTTTTGAAAGTAAGGAGTTCATCACGTCGTAAACGGAGGTTCTGGGGATACCGCTAATCTCGGATACCTCCTTTGCTGTAAGCGTTCCCTTCGAAACCAGCGCCACCAGCGCTTTAGCCTCATACTCGCTCAGACCAAAGCTTTTGAGCACTTCAACGAGCATCAGTGAACCTACAGCGAAAGGTATATATAATCTTTCGTATCTGGGACTACGACAGGTGAGACAATGAGATGGTTCGTGATGGTTATTGCGGCATTGCTGCTTATTACAGCCACAGCACAGGCTCTGGACTACGAGAAAAAACCGGAAATCGTTGCATACATTTACGGCTCAAGCTTTTTTGAGAGGGGAGACGAAAAGAATCTGGTTCTTGTAATTTTCAATGACGCTTGGAACGAGGAGATTAAATACGATGACCAGAAAGAGGCAGGATTTTTCAATGGCAGAGAAGAAATGCTGTTCACAGCCTACGACGTTCAAATTTCGCTTGAGGGGAACGAATACGTGAAGGTGAAAACTCCGGAGCAGCGCATTCCGGCTCTGCAACCAATGTATCCGGTCAACCTGAACTTTCTAATCAGCATTTCCGACAGTGCGAAGGCGGGAGAATACGAGCTTAGCCTTGAGGTTACTTACTACAGAATTAACGACCTCGAATCATTTGACTCTTTTTCCACAGTCTTACCATCTCAAGACATCATAGCAATCAAAAACGAGAGTATCACGGGCGTAGTGCATTACCCCATGTATAATCCCGATTACTACAACCTCACAGGCAACGGAACGAGGTATTACACTTACAAGTTGCTCAATCAGAAGTACGAGCTCGAATACGTAATGGAATCCCAGACAATCCCGATAAAAATCTACATCGAGGAGAAGCCGGTCAGGCTTGAAGTTTTAAAGGTGGAAGGTGAGAACCTCGTCGGTGGGGCAAAGGGCAGGATAACTGTCATGGTCAAAAACCTGGGCGATAAAACGGCAAGGAATGCCTATCTGGTTCTCGACACCCCATCGGGCTTTGAGGCTCAGGGATTAAGCGTTTCCACAGCATCAGCAATGCCTTCAGGAATGCCAGCAGGTATGCCCACGGGAATGACTACCAGCATCCCTGCAGGGATGCCGACAGGCATGTATCCGGCAATGCCCTCAGCAGGAATGGCTACAACAGTCTCATCAGCGAAGGCTGCCTACTATGTCGGCGACCTTAAACCAGGAGATGCGGCAAACGCCACCTTCTACCTGAAAATCAACGTGAAGGATGGCGGAACCTATCCTCTCCAGATTAAGGCCGTCTATCTGGACGAATTTGGTAAGCTAACAGAGAGCGACTCCACAACCTTCGGTGTAGAGGTGAGGGATGCCCCTGAAATCACTGTGAAGAGCACTGAAAGCAGAGTTTACGTGAACGCCAAGGGGGAGGTGGAGGTAACGCTTCTCAGCGACACCGACCTTAAGGATGCCAGCGTGAGAATCTCTGCCTCATCACCCCTCTCAGTTCTCAGCTCTGAGTACTACGTTGGCGAGATAAAGGCTGGTGAGGAGTTCAAGGCAGTTTTCAAGCTAAAGGCATCGAGCGAGGCGAACCGTCACCTATCCGGCGGACATAACCTTGGTTTACAGATCAATGGATGAGTACGTTGAGCTTGACCCAGTAAGGATTGGAGTGAAGGTAAACCCCAAGATGGAGTTTGAAGTTGTGGGGCAGCCAAGCATCGCTGCTGGTGAGGAGAAGGTCGTCACCTTCGTGATAAAGAACGTGGGCGAGTTTGAAGTCAGAGACGCTACTGCCAGAATAACAATCGTCGACCCCTTCTCCTCCACCGATGACTCAGCCTTCATCGGCGATTTGAAGCCCGGTGAGGCTGCAAACGCAACCTTCAAAATTTCAGTTGATGGCGATGCGACGCCCAAGCTCTACGCTCTCAATCTGGAGGTTAAATACAAGGATGCCGAGGGAGAGTGGGCCTACAGCGAGCCCGCAAAGGCCATAATAAACGTTACTCCCGCCAAGCCGCCTTACATGCTTTACGCAGTAATAGCGATAATAGTAATCGCAGCTATTGCAGTTTACCTGAAGAGAAGATAAGCGGTGGAGGTAAGGGATGTTCGCAGAGCTGCTGGACAGAGTTGCGAGGTTCATAGCCAGAAGGCCGGGATTCGTCATTTCCATCATCTCCATAATTTTAATTCTCTCCGCCTTCTCAGCACAGAATGTCGGCCTTACTTCAGGCACCGAATCGATGTTCAGCAAGGACAATGTCATCTACAGACAGTACAAGCTCTACCAGAAGGACTTTGGTGTTGGCGCAGACCAGCTCTTTGTTTTAATTAAGGGAGACGACGTGGTAAATTCGGAAGTTTACCAGTACCTCCTCGACCTTCAAAAAAGAATAGAGGAAATTGAGGGTGTCAGCAGCGTTGTATCGCCAGCTTCAATCGTCTCTTCTCTTTACGGTGGTCTGCCGTCAGATGAGTCCAAAATCTCCATCGCCACAAGCCTCTATGCTTCTGACCTCGTTCCAAAGCCAACCCTCGCCATGATGATTATACAGCTCGGCACGGCGGATGATACAAAACAGGAGGAGATTGCCATTGAGGTGGAGAAGGTCATAAGCTTCACGAACCCACCCCACGGCCTCGTTCTTCAGCTCACCGGTGGGCCAGCATTGAGCTACCAGATTGAGAGGGAGATTGGCAAAAGCTTTGGCATCACAATGATGGTCTCGATAATTCTGATGGTTCTGCTCCTCTTCCTAACTTTCAGCGGTGCTGTGAGGAAGAAGTACACCGCCTTTCTGCCACTCGTAATTTCAGTAATGTCCGTCACCGTTGTTTACGGTCTCATGCCCATCCTCGGCATCCCTCTTTCGGAGCACACCAACGGAGCGTTGCCCATGCTCATCGGCCTTGCCATTGAGTACGGAGCGCAGCTTCAGAACCGCTACGAGGAAGAGAGGAGGGAGGGGCGTGATGTTGACGATGCAGTTGTGATATCCATCACGAGAACTGGACTGGCAATTGTGATGGCGCTAATAACCACAGTTATAGGCTTCATGTCCATGCTCGCTCCCGGAATGCCCGCTATGGCCCAGTTCGGCATCATATCCTCTCTCGGCCTCATCGTTGCCTACCTCCTAACCCTGACCTTCCTTCCTGCCGTTCTGAAGCTAATAGACCACTGGAATGATGCCAAGGAGCAGAAGAGGGAAGAAGAGAAGTCTGTTGGCACGCTGGAGAGGAGCTTGTCCGCAATCTCAACTCTTACAGCCACAAGGCCTGTGGGAATACTTGTTGCTGCATCCATCATCGTTCTCTTTGGACTTTACGCAGCCCCCCAAATTGGCCTTGAGACGAACTACAACAAGTACGTTCCGCAGGATTTGACGGCGATGCAGAGGTTTAAGGAGATTGAAAGACTCGTCGGGGGGCAGGCAACCTACACTCTCGTTCTGGAAGTTGATGAGCTAAACGCTGAAACTCTGAAGGAGATAGACGAGCTCTCAAAGTACATTGTCGAAAAGGAGGAGCTCATTTACGACTACAGCTCCATAACAAAGCTCATTTCTGAAGTTAGAAAGGCCTACGGTTTTGAAGGTCTGCCAGAAAGCGATGCCGAGCTAATGCAAATTCTCTCCGCCTTACCACAGGAGGAGGTTAGCAGGTACATCTCAGGGGGGCAGATAGCGGTTCACTTCTCCTCAAACGCTGACAGTCAGGATGAGTACATCTCAACCCACAAAAGCATTGTCAGGGATGTTGAGTTCTTCGGCTGGAGTGGGGGATACTACGTTACGGGTGGCCCCGTCATTTACGGGGAAATGGGAAGGCTCATGACCTCAGGCCAGACCACGATGACTGTTGTTGCTTACGCTTTAATTATCATGCTTCTCCTCGCAGTTTATCGCTCCATAAGAAAGGCTGTTGTTCCTCTGATAGCCATCACCTCCGTAATAGGTGCGATGAACACCATCATGTTTCTGACGGGAACAAAGCAGACGATGATAAGCATCGCCCTGAACTCCATCACTCTCGGCCTTGGCATAGACTTCTCCATCCACGTCCTTGAGAGGTACTTCGAGGAGAGAGCAGCATTTTCTCCAGTTGAGGCGGTGAGAAGAACCATTGAAAGGACTGGAAAGGCCATAACAACCTCAGCGTTGACGATGGCAGGTGGATTTGGCTCGCTGATGTTCTCAACCTTCCCGATAATGCAGAACTTCGGCTTCATTGCCCTCGTGGCAATCCTGTTTTCGCTTCTGGCAGCACTAACAGTGGTTCCAGCCTTCCTGATGCTCACTGAGGGAATAGAGGCCAGAATTTCGGCTGCAATAAACAACATCAAAAATACCACATGAGCATGAGTATGAGGAAAATTTAAATACTTTTTATCACATTTTTTGTTAATGTTGGAAAAAATTTACTCTGTATTAGGCACAGGTTCATGCTTAGTAAAGGATGGTGAAATTATCGAAAGCTACCTTCTCAGCGATGAGGAGGTGAAGCTGATTGAAAAAATAGCAAAAGTAATACCCTTCTTACCCGAAAAATTCAAAGTTGGGTTTTTTGAGCATGAAGGTGGAAGAATAATTGCGATAAAGCATGGTGAGGTTTTCATCTGCTTTCCTGCAAGGTCGGATAACGTAATGAGCGAGCTTAGGAAGGTGGAGGTAGAGGTTTATGATAAAATCCTATCTCCTTAAAACGGGTGAAGAGCTGAGGGAGCACGGAGACGTTCCAGCGGAATACAGGGAGCTGTTCTCAATTTTGATTGAAAACGAGTTCAAAAATGCCGTGCTCATCCTCAACGGCGAAGCTCTGTACTTCGAGAGCAACAGCGTTTCAGGACTCGTCGAGGTTGACAGGAAACACATAGGAGCGGCAAAAATTCTCCTAAGAAGAGTTGCAAAGGAGGCAAAGAAGGTTGACCTCTCTTCTATCGAGGAGGCATTTGAGTTTGCGGAGCAGCTTGAGAAAGCTGATCTGGATGGGATTGCAAAATTTTTAAGGTGATGGTATGGTGTACGAGGTTCTCGCAGTAGTTTCGGGCGGGTTGCTCGGTTTTGGCGTTACATGGGCATATCTGAACTACGCGCTGAAGGAGGAAAAGGCCAAAGAGGAGGAGGTAATGAGGGCAAAGATATCCAACGTAACTTCTTCAGTAGAGCCAAAGTTGGAGACAAAAATGGAGAAACCCCCATCTGACCTGTCGGAATTCGTTGACTACCTCTGCAACAAGTACATGCTCAGCGACGTTACTCTGCTAACACCCGATGGCCTTCCAATAGCCTCAAACAGCCCCACACCAGAGGAAGATGCTGCAATAGCGCCGGAACTCATTAAAGTCGGAAAAGGGATGTTAAACTCAAGCAGAATTCTTCTAAGCGGGGAGAACACCAGAGTTCTCGTGATGCAGGTTAACCCAGATGTCCTGCTTCACGCGAGAGTTGCCAGGGACATTTCAAAGAGAGAGATAGAGAGGATTGGCGAGGAGGTAAACATGGTTTTGGAGGGGATAATATGATTCCTCTTGTCGCCCTGCTCGTCCTTTTAACTCTCCAAGCTTCTCCGGGAGATATTGTCAGCGTCAACGTAACGGATACGGCGACGCTAACAGTCGGCGATAGCTGCATGTACTTCGTGGACAATCTCCAGCCGTCCATCAACGCCACACCGGGGGAGTATGAAGTAAAGATAGGTATAAACTGCACTCCGGGGCTGAAAGAGGTGTACGCTGACGGAAGCGTTCTTGCACAGATCGATGTAAATGAAACCACCATTGACTACCAGGCTTACGCTGCAAGTTTGGAAAAGGAGAACCTTGCTTTGCAAAAGGAGGTTGAAAGTCTCAAGGAGAAACTGAAGATTTCGCAGGAGCAAATAGAAACGCTGAAATCACAGCTTGAAGACCTGCAGAATAAAGCGAAAATGCTTGGAATCCAGAACGAGTTGCAAAAGCAGCAGATAGAAGAACTTCAGAAGAAGCTTGAGAGAGCAAAAACGGAGCTCCAGAAGAAAAAGAGTGACTTGGATGAGTTAGAGGAGAAAATCAGGGAGTTGAACAGGCAGAGCAGCATTTACAGGCTTGCAACGTTCTTCATGGTATCCCTGTTCGTAGGCTCTTTCGTTGCCCTCGTGTTTGTAGCGAGGAAGGAGTGATTTCTCATTTTTTTGTTAAACCTTAAATAAACCATTTTCCCACTCCCCTCGATGGATGTACCTGAGGACGTCCAGAGGTTGTGGGATAAATACAAACTCGACGAGAGTGTTAGGAGGCACTGCCTCACTGTGGCAAGAGTTGCGATGAAGATTGCCGAGAATATCCGCAAAAAGGGTCACGAAGTTGACATGGATGCGGTTTTAAAAGGAGCGCTTCTTCACGACATTGGCAGAGCGATAACTCATGATCCGTTCCAGCACTTCATAAAATCCGCCGAAATACTGAGGAAGGAGGGGGTTGACGAGAAGATTGTAAGAATCGCGGAAAGACACTTCAGCGCGGGCATAAATGCGGAGGAAGCCAGCAAGCTCGGCCTTATACCGAAAAACTACATGCCAGAAACGCTTGAAGAGAAGATAGTCAGCTTTGCCGACAATCTCGCGATGGGGGTTAGGGAGGGCACGTTCGAGGAATTCATGAGGAGACTTGAGGAGATTGACAGAAAGAACCCGGAGATGCGATGGCTGACGGAGAGAACAAGGGAAAGAGCAAGGAAAATGAAGGAGGAGCTTGAAAGGCTTAGCGGACTGGTGTTTTAATGCTCAACTACCTTCTTTTATTCACGGCCGTTCTCGCCGTATCCTCCGCAGCAATATTTGCATTCCTCGCTTCTGTCCCTGGAGTCGTCGCCGCTTTCTGGAGGCTTACCCTCTCCATACCCTTTCTCCTGTTAATTTACAGGCCCAGGAAGATAGTGATGTCGAGAATGTCCGTTCTCGCGGGACTTGCCCTTGCCCTCCACTTTTCCTTCTGGATAGAGTCACTCTTCCACGCCTCAATTGCTGTAAGCACTACTATAGTCTGCACGCACTCCCTCTTTTCCGGACTTTTTGCGTATCTCTGGGGAGAAAAGCCCAGACCCAATCAGATTGCAGGTGTGCTCATTGCGATGGTTGGCGTTTACCTTCTAAGCGGTGCCGATGCGAGGGCTGACTTGTACGGAATACTGCTGGCCCTTGCCGGTGCGATTGCAGGCGGATACTACTTCGCATCCGCAAGATTTGCAAGGAGCGTTGACTTTCCATCCTACCTCATCGTGACCTACTCCTCAGCGGCAGTTTTTTCGCTATTAGCGTGCCTTCTAACCTCTCAACCGATTTTCGGCTACCCTGCCAGCACCTGGATTTACCTCGCGCTCATGGCGCTAATTCCGATGCTGGTAGGCCACTCCCTGCTCAACTACCTCCTAAGGCAGATGGAAGTTCTGCCCGTCACGGCAAGCGTTATAGGGGAGGCCGTTGGTGCTACAGCCCTCGCTGCAATTTTCCTGAACCAAACCCTTGAAACTCAGGCTTACGCATACATGTTCGTCATCCTTTCCGGAATTGCCCTAACCTTTTTCAAGCAGGGAAACCCCGACAGCTAAGACGAAGCTGGCCACAAAGCCCGGCAGTACAGAGTATGCAGGAATGCCGGCTATGTATATCGTCTTTCCGTAGATTGCGAAGGTTGCAAGAGTTACAACAAACCCCGCAATCATGCTCAGCCTTGCTGCGTTTTTGGTCATCCTGTCCCAATACAATCCCAGCATTATTGGGAAAAAGAAGCAGTTCGTCATGAGTGACAGAGCCGCCCAGATAAACCACGCAAGGAGCTGCTGAGGGAACAGAGCTATCAGGAGGGAGCCAAAGCCAATTAAAGGCACAACGAGCATGTTGACCTTTTTCAGCGCATTTTCAGACAGATTTTTACCAAGGGCGTTCCTCAAAACGTCGTAGCTGATGTTGTTCGCCGCAGTTAGGATAAGCCTGTCCGTTGTGGACATCACTCCCGCCAGAATTGTTGGGAGAAGCAGGACAAAAAGCCAGTAGGGAAGGGCCTTGCTGGCTATTGTCGGGTACGCCATGTCCGACCACTTAACCTCGATGCTCCCCAGGGTAAGGCTGGGAATGTCTATCATTCCTTTGGCCCAGGCAACCCTCGCAGCCATCCCCGCAAGGGCCGTGAGAAAGATTGCCGAAAAGCCGATTACGTACATTACCAGCGGTCCCCACCTTGTGTACTCGATTTTCCTGAAGGTCAGCATGTTGTTAACGATGTGCGGAGCGACCATTAATCCGAGTGGGACAGTTATACCGAAGAGCGTGAGGTTGTAAACCCAGCCCGCGAGTGGGACTGAGGCGGGGGCGAACGGTTTGCTGAGATACTTAGCAAACATGAAGTTCTCCGCCACACCTCTCGTGGCGTTCTGTATTTCAGGCATCGCTGCCAGAGCCTGATTCATAGCCTCGAACCCTCCAACCCAGGCAATTATGAATGGAACGGTAACGTAAATGCCGAGCAGCATAAGAATGGACTGCAGAAAGGTTGTCCAGGCCGTGGAGAACATCCCTCCGCTCATGACGTAGGCAACGACGATTACAGCCGCAATGACTGCCCCCAGCCAGTAGGGAATTCCAAGCACGACGTAGCTGACCACACCGATTGCCGTGTACTGCCCAATCAGGTATACGAAGCAGGTTACCGCCGAAATCAACCCGGCGAGAATTCTGATAATTTTCGGATCATCGTAGCGAAAAGCGAGATAGTCCTGAATGGTGAGTATTCCATTTTTGTCCTTGAGATTGAACAGCTTGTAACCGATCAAAATCGTTCCGAAGGCTATGGCAAAGGGCGGGCCAATTATCCTTTCCCACACGTTCGCATAGCCTGTGGTGAAGGCCAGGCCAGCAACGCCGATCAGAGTCATTCCGCTGAAGACGCTGCCGATCATCAGTAGGCAGTACGTCCAGAATCCGAGCTGACCGCTCGCTGCAACAAAATCCGCCACCGTCTTCGTCCTTTTTGCCCCGTAGTAGGCTATGATGGCTATGGCTATTAGATAGGCTAAGAATACGGCTACGGCTAACAAAAAATCACCTCCAGCTTAAGCCCCAGATTAACAGAATAACGATTTGAACGCCAACAGTCACACCGATGCTCGCAAACGTTACCGGCTCCATTCCAAACATGCTCTTATGCGCCAAATTTGCAAATAAAAGGATTTCCATTTTTGCTGACACTTGTTAGTCACTGACCGCCGTCCGGCTTGAATCTGAGAATTGCAGCTATTCCGCCAAAGGCTTTGTAAAGCATCTCACCCTCCTCGCTCTCTGTCGAGAGGAACTCGACCTTCGCCCCTGTGCTTTCCGCAAGCTCTGAGAGCTCAAGCACGATGTCCCTCCTCTCAACCTCCTCCATCTCGACGTTGTCCTCCTCGCAGAAGGGTGGCTTTTCTATGCCCTCCCTCACGGTCACCTCAACCTCCTTGCCGCACTTGGGGCATCGGTACTTGACCCTCTCGTACCTGAGGTCTTCGGAGAGCAGCAGCGTGTCAACAGCGCCGAGCTCAATGTACCTCCTTACCTCCTCCTCACCGTAAGCAGCTAACCCATCCCTAGCGACCTCTTTAAGGAACCTCTGCATCAGGTTCTTCTCTCTGATAATGTCAACTTCCTGCAAAACGTCCTTCGCCTTCTCCACAAGCTCATACAGCCCGGACTCGTCTGTGTAGCCGACGTCGAAGAGCCCCAACACCTTTTTCTGCAACTCGTGGTGCAGGTACTCACCCTCGTAGAATTCCTCCTTTGTAGGGGATGGCCCTCCAATGAGGATTCCGATCAGCTTGTCCTTGTAAGGCAGCAAGGCCTCGCTGGCCATCTCTCCTACTTTCTTGTAGAACTCGTGAATTGCTATCTCCCTCAGCCTCTCAAATCTAACGCTGCTCTGCCCTCCCTGCCTGTGCTTTCCGGGAACCATGGACGTGTCCCAGTCGAGGACCTCTATCCTCTTGCCCTTAAGCAGTCCCACCGTGGCCTCCCTTCGGTCGAGGACTATGAGCCCGTAAAGCTTCTTCTCTGTCAGCATCTCCTTGAGAGGGTCGAGGTAGAACTTCGAGTCGCAGTGGTACTTGTAAAGGGGAACGGGCTCAGGAGGCTCAATTATTTCGGTAATGTGCTTTTCCTTGCCGTTTATGTTGACAACACCGCTTATGATAACCATCCCGTTTTCGGGAGGTTTTCGGAAGTGCTTCAATCGGTTCAAAATTGCCTCTATACCTGCAAGAACGTTTGTTCTCGTTTGCTTTGATTTTATATTCGAAGCCTGACTCAGTTCACTTCTGAGCTGGTTGGAAACGTCGGCAATATTTTTATCAGGAGGAATATATAATGTAATGAGCTCGGTACCCCTACCCTTGTACTTCTCAAGCTCCTCCAGCTTCCTCTTGAACTCGTACATCATCTTCTGGGACATCACACCACCTCGTGACTCTTCCTGTACTGCCAGGCTCTTATCGCCCTGAGCAGGTCTATCTTTCTGAACTCAGGCCAGTAAACATCGCAGAAGTATGCGACGCTGTTCGCAGCCTGCCAAGGGAGGAAATTCGAGAGCCTCTGCTCACCACCCGTCCTTATTATCAGGTCAACCTTAGAATACCTCCCCTCACCATATAAATGTTCCTCAAGCATTTTCTCGTCAATCTCCTCCGGCCTGACCTCCCCTTTTCTCACCTTTCTTAAGATGGCTCTGACGGCATCTATGATTTCCTGCCTCCCGCCGTAGGCCACGGCAACGTTGAGGTAGTGCCTTCTGTGCTTTTTGGTTCTTTCCTCAACCTCCTTTATGGTCTCTCGAAGGTTTTCGGGCAAAAGCTCCCTCTTGCCGACCACCTTAACTCTGAGCTCCCTCTCGTAGGTCCTCCTGTCCTTTAGAAGTCTCCTGAGCTCGCTTTCGAGCAGCTGGAAAATGTTTTTCTTTTCCTTCTCACTTCTCCTGAAATTTTCGGTTGAGAAGGCGTAGAGGGTTAGCATCTTAACCCCCAGGTCCCAGCACCACTCAAGAACCTCTTCGGCTTTTTTAGAACCAAAAAAATGCCCTTCATGTGGCTCTAAACCTTTTTTCCTCGCAAATCTTCTGTTTCCATCCATAATGATGGCTATATGATGGGGAATCGCCCCCTTCCTTACACTCCTCAGCAGCTTGTTCTCATAAATTTTGTGAAATATCATTCAAATTCCTCGACGATTTTCCTGACCAAATCAGCGTATTCGCTCTTGAGGTAATATCTGTTCTTCTCCCCAAGCTCGGTCTTGAGTATTCCGAGCCTTGCGGAGATTAAGCCAACCATTGCGGAAACCCCCCTTGGGCTTATCGAGTAGCCCCTTCTTGACAAAATATCGTGGATTTCGCTGGTTGTGAATTTCTTCCCCTCAAGGAGCACTCTGAGCAGTTCCCTCCTCAGACCGTTCTTGTCCCTTTCGAGGTACTTCCTCAACCTCGACTCGACCTCTCCGTTCATGCCACACCTCAGATATCCATTACTTCAAGCACAAGCCGGTTATATGTGGGATATCTTTCGACTATCCTGAGCCTTAACCCCTCAGATTTTAAAGCTTCTCTAATCTTCTTCTCAAGTTCGGGAGTCGTTTCAATGCAATCTTCGAACCTTACAAATTCCTGTCCGGCTTTTCTGAGAATCTCTTCGGCGATGCTCAGCCTTTCTGCATCACCCTCAACTCTCGTGCATACAAGCGTGCCGTCTCTCGTGACGGCGTAAAACTCAGGGTGGTTCATGGCCATCCTTATCAGCCTCCTTCTGAACTGAGCAATGTCCTTGAATCTCGCGCTGCAGTAGTGAAACTTCTCAGCCCTCTCGTACTCCTTTACAATCCTCTCCGTCTCCTCATCACTGACGTAGTAGTCTGTGATGCTGTAACTCTCCGCAATCCTTTCCCAGTTGCTTTCACTCACTTCAAGCTGGTTCACGTTGAGAAAAGCGTCGTTTCTGTTTACAATTTCGACAATTTTCTCCTCAAATCGGATTGCGGGAATCTCAAAACCCGCGTCCATCCCCAGCTTTTTAGCCAGCCTGATTGACTCCTCATACTTTTCAGGACTCTTCAGTTCGGGTGGATGAAAGCGAATCTCGTCAAGCCCCTCAAGCTTTTTCAGCTTTTCTCCTGCGGGAAGGGACGTGTAGAGGTGAACGTGCAGGTCGAGCTTCTTTGCAAGCTTCAGGTATTCCCGAACCTTCTCAATTTTAAGCAAGGGCTCTCCTCCCGTAATTGCAATTCCCTCGGCGTCCATCATCTCTATTTCCTCAAAAACATCTTCTACGCTCTTCACAGGCCTTTCGTTGGCAAAGACAACATCCCTACCAATTTTCTCCTTTGAAACGGGGCAGTAAAAGCACGAGTTGTTGCAAATCCCTGTAACGAACAGCACGAGCTTCGCTCCCTTCCTGCACAGCCTGCATCCCTCTGGCAAGTAGGTGTAGCGACTCCCTGCCTCGATTCTCCTCATAGAGCAGCCTTTATCCTCTCCCTTACCCACTCCACTCCCAGAGATTTTATGAAGTAACCCACCCTCGGCCCGTAGGTTTTGCCGAGAATTGCTTTGTAAATCGCCTGGAAGGCCTTTGAAGACTTAATGCCAACCTCCTTTGAAACGTCATACACAAGCGTGTGTATCTCTTCGGGCTTCATGTCGCTCCGCAGTCTTTCAGCGTAGGCTCTAAGAAACTTCTTTTCCTCCTCGCTGAACTCCGCGGTGACCTTTTCGGGTATCTCGAATTTTATGTTGTCCGGTGCGTATTTCTCCAGCCACTTCCTCGCGTACTTCAGCCTCCTCTCCACGTCTCTTCTCGTCACGTCATCAACCGTGTATCCCGTTCTCTCTATGATTTCGAGCGCCTTCTCTAAATCCCAGTTGGCAATCTGACCAACAACAATAAGATGGCGGAAGGGGACGTCGGAGTAAACAACCTCACCGACGAGGCTGAGTTCAACACTCCTGTCCTTCTCCTTGAACTTCTCCTCGAACTCCTCCACGAGGTCGAGCAGCCCCAAACCGGGGTCGAATTCAATGTGCCTCTCCGGCTTGACCCTGATTGTTATGTACCTCACAATTTCTGGAGGTATCACCTCGACCATCTCTCTGACGGGAAGTACGATGCCTTTGGAGCTTTTCATAGCCCCCTTTCCCTTGAGGTGAATCCACTCGTAGGGAACGGGATAGGGAGGCTCGTAATCGAATATTTCCCTTGCAATTCTCACACCCGTGTCGTAGCTCCCTCCGGCAGCCGCATGGTCCTTCCCAAAAGGCTCGCAGGTAATGCTCAGAATCTGCCACCTCGCAGCCCAGTCAACTCTCCACGTTAGCTTGCCCCCTCCTACATAACCAACCCTGCCGCTGTGGCCGCAATCGCACTCGTAGTAAATCCAGTTTTCATCGAACGAAGTCACCCTCGTGGAGTTAATCCTTCCGCAGTTCTCGCAGAGCGGCATGAAGGGATACCAACGCTCCTCAAGCTCCCTCCCCGTCACCTCAGCGATTATTCTGGCAATTTCGTCCCTTCTCTTTAAAGCGATTCTCGTATTGTTCTCGTAGAGCCCCTCTGAATACATCTGGTAGGCTCTGCGAACCTCTACCGGAATACCGAGGATTTCAAGCGATTCTAAGAAGGGCTGAAGAAAGTGCTCGGAGTAGGAATCATGGCAGCCCTCCGGGTCGGGAATCTTGCAGAGAGGCATCCCAACGTAGTTCTCGTACTCCTCCGGAAGAAAGGGATACCTCCTTCTCAGCGGATCGAAATCATCAGCAATATAGACAATTTTCGCCTCTCCCCCAGCATCAAGAAGGGCTCTTCTGATTGCATCCGCCGTGACCATTTCCCTGAGGTTACCAAGATGAATATGTCCAGAAGGTGATATTCCTGTGGCTATTCTGTGAGAGTTCGACCTCTTCAGCAAATCCGCTGCAATCACATCAGCCCAGTGCATCGGTCAAGCTGAGGCGTTGCTGTTTTTAAACTTGCCTTTATCGAGATTGCAAAGTTGGGAAAAAGGTTTAAATAAAAAGCGTATTAAATCTTAGCGTTGAGGTGATATTAATGAGATTCTTCATAATCGGCTTCGGACAGGCTGGAGGAAAAATACTGGACATGTTCATCGAGAATGAGAAGATGAGAGGCTCCAATATCAGGATGAGGTGGCTTGCGATAAATTCCGCCAGAACTGATTTAATGGGTTTAAAGCACGTCCCCGTTCAGGATCGCATTCTCATCGGCCAAACCATAGTGAAGGGACACGGAGTTGGGACGGACAACAAGCTGGGGGCTAAGGTCGCTCAGGAAGACATAGAGACCATCTTGAACGCCATCGATGAAAGGGGGACGCACGACATGGATGCTTTTCTAATCGTTGCCGGGCTTGGTGGAGGAACGGGGAGTGGTGGAGCGCCCGTTCTCGCCAAATATCTTTCGGAGATGTACTCGGAGCCCGTTTACGCTGTCGGCATTCTTCCCGCTCCCGAGGAGGGCAAACTTTACTCCCTAAACGCCGCCAGAAGCATGATTTCTCTGCTGAAGTACGTGGATAACCTTATCCTTGTGGACAACGGAGCCTGGAAGTTTGAGGGGACAAGCCTGAAGGAGTCCTTTGCTAAGATTAACGAGGAAATTGTAAGGAGGCTCGCTTTGCTGGCAAGGGCCGGGGAGCCGATTGAAGAGGACGTTGTTGGAGAGATGGTCGTTGACAGCAGCGAAGTTGTCAACACTCTGAGAGGGGGTGGAATCTCCTCTATTGGTTACGCAACGACTCTCGCCGAATCCTCTGAGAAAAAGAGAAAGGGCTTCAGACTCTTCGGCAGGAAAGAAGAGGAGGAAATTGAAGCTCTTGAAAACGACAAGCCGATGAAAATAGCAACTCTCGTGAGGAGGGCTGCTCTTGGAAGGCTGACAGTGCCGTGCAACATTCACAGCGCTGAGAGAGCGCTTGTTCTCGTCGCAGGACCGCCGGAGCACTTGGACAGGAAGGGACTGGAGAAGGCGAAGATCTGGCTTGAGGAGCAGATTGCGGGCGTTGAGGTCAGGGCCGGAGACTATCCAACGAGGAGGACTAAATATGTTGCCGCTCTTGTGCTGCTTGCCAACGTTACAGACATTCCGAGAGTTAAGGAGTTGCAGAGGCTCGCTGCTGAGGCGAAGGAGGAGGCTGAGGAAGCGGAGAAGATGAGGATGACCAAGACAATAGAGCTTTTCGATGAAGATATAGAGCCGCTGATTTGATGAGGTTCGTAGTAGCCTTAACGGGAGCATCGGGGCAGATACTCGGAATAAGGCTTATTGAGAAGTTGACCGAGTTGGGGGCGGAGGTTTACGCCGTAGCGTCGAGAGCAGCGAAAATCACACTGAAGGCGGAAACTGACTACGACGAGGGCTACGTGAGGGAGATTGCAACCAAGTATTATGATGAAGACGAGATTGCCGCACCCTTCGCCAGCGGGAGCTTCAGGCACGATGGAATGGCTGTTGTGCCTTGCAGCATAAAAACAGCCTCATCAATTGCCTACGGCATTGCAGACAACCTGATAGCGAGAGCTGCGGATGTAACCTTGAAGGAGAAAAGGCGACTTGTTCTTGCCATCAGAGAAGCTCCGCTACATTCAGGGCACCTCAAAACGCTTGCAAGGCTGGCGGAGATGGGGGCAGTAATTTTCCCCCCAGTTCTGTCCTTCTACACAAGGCCGAAGAGTGTTGATGACCTCATAGAACACACCGTTTCGAGAATAGCCGAACAGCTTGGGGTTGAGGTGGACTACAGAAGGTGGGGGTAAAGTTCCGATGGGGCAAAGCTGGGAAATCTGGTTTTCAATCAAATCTGACCATATCTTTGTCGCACAGCATGTCCAGCAAAAACCTGAGAAGTTCGTGATACACTTTCCTCAAACTAACCTCCCTCATCTCCCTTAAAATCAGCTCGTCGATTTTAGACTGGATGTCCTCAATCCTCTGCAGAGTGTAAATGAAGTCCTCCAGATGCTCTCCAAGATTACTTCGCAGGAAGTGCGAGTAAATGATGTCCTTCAAGGTGCTAAGAAGCCCTTCGGAATAGGTGGTTCTGGCGGCGAAAATCTCCCTCATCTCGTACTCGGTGGGCCTAATATACCCGTTCTCTATGGCCGAAAGCTCTGCAATCCTCGTAAAGAGAATCAGGGATAGTGGGGATAGCGGTGTTTTTCCAATTCTTTCAATCCTCTTTTTGAGCTCTTTCTCGAATACTTTTTCCAGCTCTCTTTTGAATGTTAGCTGCCCCGCCATTTTACCACTAATCCAGCCCCAAGTATTCTATAATGGTCTTCACGTTAACATGGGATTCGAACAGCTCCCTCATGATGCCCACCTTAGGCTCCCCTCTTATCCTCGTTCTACCAAAAACGCTCTCAAGCCTGCTCACAGCTGTAAGAGTGTCGTGTCCCGTTAGTATGACCGGCACACCCCTCTCCTCCGCCTTCGTCAGAACAAGCTGGACAGGCTCAAGGTTTCCAGTGAGTATGAGGCACCTCACGTTTGGCATTTCAAGTGCAGTTAAAAGCAAATCGCTCCTGTCCCCTCCAGTAACGAGAGCAGCATTCCTCGCCTCTCTTAAGTATCGCAGAGCAGATTGTGGGGACATTGCACCGATAACCACCTGCTCGACCATTTTTTCTTCCCTCGGCTCAATCAAGTACTCTCCCGAAACCGCTTCTCTAATCTCTTCCACCGACAACCCCGCAAGAACGGGATTTCTGGGAATTGCACCCACTATGTCAAGCCCCGCCTCGTTGAGGACCTTTCTCGCGATTCCTTCTATGTAAGACATTTTGTATCCGCTTACCTGATTGAAGACGACCTTCTCAAGCATCGTTCCGAACGCGGACTTTGCCGCAAGAACCTCGTCAACAACAAAGTCGTTAACGTACTTCCCCACTAAGAGCACTTTGGCGCTGAGCATCTTCGCCACGCTCGCGTCATCTATGCCAACCGCCACACCCGTTCTGTAGTTCTGAGAGCCCTCAACGATAACTACGTCCTTGCCTTCCGAAACCTCGGTAAATCTGTCAAGAACAGCCTTCCTGAGTACCACCGGGTCCACCGAGGTGGCGAAATCGATATAGGGGCGGTCGAGAACCACCGGACATACGTCTTCCTCCACACCGAGAATCTTGGCCGTGATGAGGCTGTCCTCCTCCACCGCTCTATCCCCAACCTTGACCGTGTTAACGCCAAGTGCCTTGAAGTATCCTACCTCGTAGCCCATCTCCCTGAGCTTCAGCCCAAGGGCGATGATTATTCCGCTCTTGCCGGAGTATCCCTCAACTGACGAAACCAGCAAACACTTCATCACTCACACCTCCTCACCCAAAACCATCCTGAAATCCACCACAGCATATCCACTCTCAAACACCTTGACAGGATTCAGGTCCATTTCGAGGACCTCGGGGTGGTCCAAGCTTAGTTTTGAAACTCGCAAAAGCAAATCAGCAATCGCATCGATGTCGGCTGGCTTCTCACCCCTCAGCCCCCTCAAAATTCGGTAAGCCTTGACTTCCCTGACCATTTCATGGGCCTCCCTTCTCGTTATCGGGGCGATTCTGAAGGAAACGTCTTTCAGCACCTCAACGTAAACCCCACCCATTCCGAACATAATCATCGGACCGAACTGTGGATCCCTTTTCATACCCACTATCAGCTCCTTTCCCCCATCAACCATCTTCTGAACGAGGACACCCTCAATTCTTGCCTTTGGCATCCTCCCCTCCACGTTTGACAGTATCTCGAAGAAGGCTTTCTCCAAATCGTTCTCCCCCACATTGAGTTTTACTCCACCAACATCACTCTTGTGCACGACATCGGGGGAAACAACCTTCAGAACAACCGGGTAGCCAATGCTTTCCGCAATATCTCTCGCCTCGTCAACGTTCCTGGCTATTCCGTAGGGTGCAACCTCAATGCCGTATGCCTCCAGTACTGGCAAACCTTCCGCCCCCACCACTCTGCCACCACTCTCCAGCAGCTTTTCGATAATTTCTTCAGCCTTCTCGCGCTCCACACTCACATCCAAGTCTTCCTTCACTCTTTCCTTTGCAGAGATTTTAGAGTACCTTCCGAGTACCGAGATGGCCCTGACCGCTCTCACGGGGTCGAAGAAGTTCGGAATGCCCGAACTCCTCAGAATCCTTTCCGATTCATCTACACTCTCCCCACCCATGAAGCAGCAAACTGCATTCTTTCCGACGACACTCTCCGCAGCCTTTAAAAAGTCCATCTGCGCTGTGGGTGTGAGTATGGTGAGCACGATGTCCACGTTTTCATCCTCTGAAAGAATTTGAAGGGATCTTGAAAATCTCTCGGCGCTGGCATCACCCAGAATGTCAACCGGGTTGTAGAAGTTCGACTCAGCGGGCAGAAACTCCTTGAGCTTCCTTATTGTCTCAAAATTGAAGTTTGCCAGAGGCACACCAAACTGGTCGCATGCATCCGCTGCCATAACTCCCGGGCCGCCTGAGTTAGTGAGAATTGCTAAGTTTCCGGCTTTTCTGTATTTTAGCAGCAGCAGTGCGAAGTCAAATAGCTCTTCAACTGAACTCGCCTCAATAACGCCACTCTGCCTGAATGCAGCTCTGTAAGCTTCGTAGCTACCTGCCAGACTTCCCGTGTGGCTTGAAGCTGCCTTTGCACCGCTCTGGGACTTCCCCGCCTTCATCACCACTACTGGTTTCCTCCTTGCCACACTCTTCGCCACCCTCATGAACTTTCGCCCATCTTCCACACCCTCCATGTAAATCAGAATGACGTCGGTTGAGTCATCTTTGGCCAGGTACTCCAGAAAGTCGGATTCGTCGAGCATGGCCTTGTTTCCCAAGCTGACAACCTTGCTGAAACCGACACCGTTGCGTTTTGACCATTCAAGAACCGCGAGAATGAAGGCTCCGGACTGGCTGAGGAACGCTATTCTGCCCTTTTCGGGGGCCACTCTGCTGAACGTGGCGTTCATAGCAATCTCGGTGTTTATCATGCCGAGACAGTTGGGGCCAACCAGCTTAACGCCATACCTTTCGGCCACCTCGACCAGTTCCCTCTCAAGCTTTGCCCCCTCAATCCCGGCCTCCTTGAAGCCTGCCGAAATCACCACGGCACCTTCAACGTCCTTCCTTCCGCACTCCTCCACTGCCTTCGGAACGAGCTTCGCTGGAACAACGATGATGGCCAGGTCCACATTTTCGGGTATCTTGAGTACCGAGGGGTAGCACGGGAATCCAAGTATTTCCCTGTACTTCGGGTTTACAGCATAGACAGTGCCGCTGAAGTTTCTGAGATTTTTCATAATCGTGTTACCCACCTTTCCCTCCTGAGGTGAAGCACCTATCACTGCCACGACTTTCGGGTAAAACAAGCGCTCCATTGGAGAACGGCAGATTTTTCTCTCTTAAATACCTTTTTTACCGGTTTATGTCAATTTATGTGATTTAGAAGATTAATCAAATATAATAAGTTAAATCCTATCTGTGACATGAGGAAGGACGATGTGGTTATTGTCACGTGCGCCATAACGGGAGCGATACACACTCCGAGCATGTCCCCGTACCTGCCGGTCACACCCGACCAGATTGTGGAGGAAGCGGTGAAGGCCGCAGAGGCAGGGGCCGGAATGGTTCACATTCACGCGAGAGACCCGAAAGACGGGCGCCCCACAACGGATGTTGAGGTTTTCAGGTACATATGCAGGGAAATCAAAAAGCAGAGCGATGTTGTTATTAATGTTACAACCGGAGGAGGAGGCACACTGGGAATACCCGTTGAGGAGAGGGCAAAGGTCGTGCCCGCCCTGAAACCGGAAATCGCAACCTTCAACATGGGCTCCATGAACTTCGCCATTCATCCACTACTCAAAAAGTACAAGGAGTTCAAGTACGACTGGGAGCCCGAGTATCTCGAAATGACGAGGGACATAGTTTTCAGAAACACGTTCAAGGACCTTGAGGCGCTTTCGAGAATTTTCAAGGAGAACGACACGAAGCCGGAGCTTGAGTGCTACGACATAGGGCAGATATACAACACGGCCTTCATGTTCCACGAGGGCTACCTCGAACCGCCACTCAGGCTGCAGTTCATCCATGGGATACTCGGCGGAATTGGAACCGCTGTTGAGGATGTTCTGTTCATGAAGCAGACGGCAGACAGGTTAATTGGCAGGGAGAACTACACGTGGTCCCTTGTTGGAGCGGGCAGATTTCAGATGCCTCTCGGAACGCTTGCGGTGATAATGGGCGGTGACGTGAGAGTGGGGCTTGAGGACAGCCTTTACATTGAAAGAGGCAAGCTTGCTAAAAGCAACGCCGAGCAGGTCGAAAAAATGGTAAGGATTGTGAAGGAACTCGGAAAGAGGCCCGCAACACCTGACGAGGTGAGGGAGATACTCGGACTTAAGGGAAAGGAAAGGGTAAACTTCTAACTTTTTTGGTGGTGCAATGAAAATCGCCCTTCTTGGAGGTACGGGCAACCTTGGGGAAGGTCTGGCTCTGCGATGGGGCAAGCTGGGCTACGAAATCATAGTTGGCTCAAGAAAGCTTGAAAAGGCTGAGAAACTGGCATCGGATTACCTGAAAAAGGTCGGCGATGCATCCATAATAGGAATGCGAAATGAGGATGCCGCAGAAACCTGCGATGTTGCTGTATTCACGATTCCGTGGGAGTTCGCCTTTGACACAGCGGAAATGCTGAAAAGGCAGCTGGCGGGGAAGGTGGTAATCTCACCGCTGGTGCCTATGAAAAAAGTCGGCGATAACTTCGTTTACGTCAGACCTGAGGAGGGCTCGGCAGCAGAGAAGCTTGCGTCAGTACTGGAAGAAAGCAGCGTAGTTGCAGCATACCACTCGATTCCCGCAAGGAGGTTCGCAAATCTTGGCGAAGAGTTCGAGTGGGACGTCCCGATTTGCGGTGACAGCGGTGCAAAAGAGGTGGTTGTTGACCTTACTGAGAAAATTTCGGGGCTGAGAGCCCTGGATGCTGGCGGGCTTTCAAACGCTCATCTGGTGGAATCCCTGACGCCGCTTATACTCAACGTGATGAAAAGGAACAAAACTGGAGAACTTGGAATTTCATTTCGCTAAAATTTCTATTTGTAGTATTTACCTTTTCTTTAACAGATTTTTCGAATTGTTCAAGCGAAGCTCGTTTAAACGAGGTGTGGCTGATATGTAGAGTCGAACCACATTGTATAATGATATGTAATGATATTGAAAACATACTTAAATTAACTTTTTTGAAGCTAAATCATGAAGAAGGTCTGCATAGATGATGTGAAACCATACGAGGCGCCGGGCCATTTTAACATGGTTGCTTTGAGGCTGCATCACAAGGAAACCACAGGCTCTGAGAACTTCTGGGTTGGTCTGTCTCATTTTCTCCCCGGAGGAGGTGCAGACTGGGACAAGAGCGACATTGAGAAGGTGTACATAGTGCTGAGCGGAAAGATGACCGTAGTGAAGGAAGGCGGGGAGAAAATTGAGCTGGGGCCGATGGACTCCCTGTACATTCCGCCGGGCGAGTCGAGGTACCTGGTAAACGAGACGAACATGCCGGCAACAATGCTTGTAATTGCGAGCTACCCCAAGGCGTGAGGTGGTCAAAATGGTAAAGGAGGTTTTCGAGTCCATAGAGGATTACGAGAAATCTCTGGAGGAGAGAATTCAGAGCGGTTCGATGGGGTACAGAAAGATGTTTGACTTGACCGGAAAGGTGGCCATTGTCACAGGTGCCACCGGTGGACTTGGTGGGCCAATCGCTCTCGGACTGGCGGACTTTGGGTGCGACGTTGTTGTGGTGGGAAGAAGACTGGAGGTGCTGGAAAAACTGAAGGAAAGCATAGAAAAGCTTGGGCAAAGAGCACTGGCAGTAAAGTGCGACATCACAAGCGAGGAGGATGTAGCAAATCTTGTGAACAGGACGGTGGAGGAGTTCGGCAGGATTGACATCCTCGTTAACTGCGCGGGGATAAACATTCCGAAACCTGCTGAGGAGTATCCGCTGGAAGACTGGAACAAGGTCATGGATGCAAACGTCACGGGAGTGTTCCTGGTTTGCAGAGAGGTCGGCAAGGTGATGGTCAAGCAGAATGGAGGGAAAATAATCAACGTGTCCTCTGTCAGAAGCAGCTACGGTATGCCCAAAAACTACATCGCCTACTGCTCCAGTAAGGCTGCCGTCAACATGATAACAAAACAGCTGGCGTGTGAATGGGCAAAATACAACATCCTCGTGAACGCAATAGCCCCGACAGTAATTGCGACACCGCTCACCGCCCACATCATGAAGGATCCTGAACTATCAAAGACGATGAAATCGCGCATTCTTCTCGGAAGGTGGGGGTATCCAGACGACCTTATTGGTGCAGTTGTTTTCTTCGCCTCTGACGCGTCGAACTTCGTGACAGGGCAGATACTCTACATCGATGGAGGGGTTACTTCGTGGGCGTAAAGGTTGCCTGCATTGGCGCCGGAACAGTTGGCGCAAGCTGGGCGTCACTTTTTGCTTGGCGTGGTTGTGACGTTGCGGTTTACGACCCGTTTCCTGAGGCTCTGAATAGGGCAGAAGCGAGCATCGCTCGCACAGTTTCAACTCTCAGTGAAATTTTTTCTGGTAGTGAGGATGACGTGAAAAGCGCCCTGAGCAGAGTTAAATTCACTGAAAACCTCGAAGAGGCACTGAAAGGGGCATACTACGTTCAGGAGTCGGCGGTGGAAAAGCTGGAAGTTAAGAGAGACCTTTTTGAAAAGATGGATGCAATTGCAGAACCGGAAACGATTCTCGCCACGAGCACATCAGGTCTGAGCATATCAGAAATTCAGACCGCTGCCAGAAAGCATCCCGAGAGGTGCATTACCGCCCATCCGTACAATCCGCCCCACCTCATTCCGCTTGTTGAGGTCGTTCCGAGAAAGCAGACGGACGAAAGCTGCACAGAGAAAACAGTTGAATTCATGGAGAGAATGGGCAAGAAGCCCATCGTCGTAAAGAAGGACGTTCCGGGAATGGTGGCGAACAGACTTGCTGCAGCACTGTGGAGGGAGGCGGTGAACCTCGTTTATCAGGGAATAGCCACACCTGAGGAGATAGATGTGGCAGTTAAATACGGTCCGGGAATCAGATGGGCGATTACTGGGGTTTACCTCACCTACCATCTCGGTGGTGGTCAGGGCGGGATGAAGTACTTCCTCGAATTCTTCGATGACCACTACAGGCGACTGTGGTCTGATCTGGCGAACTGGTCGGAGTATCCGGAAGGCTCATTTGACGCCATACTCAAATCAATGGAGGGGTACGATATCATCAAAAGAATGTCATACGATGAGCTTGCGAAGTGGAGAGATGATCAGCTGGCGAAGATTCTCAAATTGATTTTGGAGGATGGTTAATTGCAGGAGGTGGTATTTTGGAGGCAAGATGGGATATACTGATACCCGTTTTGGTGTATTTCCTGGTGACAACCCTTGGTGTTGGATTCTACCTGATGAAAAGGATGGAAAAATCCGAAGAGGACTATCTGGTTGCGAAAAGGGGTCTGGGTGCGGTTCCAGTTGGTGTTACCCTCGCCCTTACGGTGCTTGGAACTCCCCACATACTGGGAGTTATGGAGTCGGCATATGACATCGGATTGCCCGCGGTCTGGTTTTCCTTCGCACACGCAATAATGCTGGCAATTGTATGTCTTTTTACTGGAAGATGGGCGAGAAAGCTCAAAGTGGAGTCCGTTCCAGAGTTTCTTGACGTCATTTTCAGCAACTACTGGTTGAGGCTGATGGTCGGTGCTGTCATAGCCGGAGCCATTTTCGGAATCTGCACCCTTGAAACACAGGGACTCGGTGTTTTCGTCTCAATTCTCACCGGAACTTCTATAGAAGTGGGGATAGTGATTGGAGCGCTGATAGGAATTCTTTACGTCGTCCTTTCGGGCATGAAAGAGGTTGCATGGCTCAACGTTCTCAACGCGGTTATTCTTTACATAGGCATCATTGCCGCAACCTTCGTTCTCGGCTCAGGGCTGCAGAACGGATGGGAGGGCGTTAACGAGTTCTACATCTCCAACGATTTGGCGGGCAAACTCAACATATTCGGATCATGGGAGGTTTTCGTCGGCTTTGCTCTCGTGAACGTGCTCGCAACGGTGTTTTTCCAGGGAATCAGCCAGCAGGGACTGCATGCGGCACTGGCAGCAAAATCTCCGGATGTGCTTAGAAAAGCTATGCTCATTGCCGTGCCTGTGAACGGATCCTTTGCCGTGTTTGCCGCAGTTATGGGAATGGCTGCAAGGGCAACACCGGAATTTGCCGAGCTCGGTGCGAAGACTGCTACACCCGCAATGATTGTGTCGGTTCTGCCAACATGGGCGTCGGCACTGCTTCTTGCAACCTGTCTTGTTGCTGTGCTGTCATCCTACGCCATCACACTTCTCGCCCCCACAACGATATTCGTTAACGACATTTACAAGGCCGTTCTCAAGCCGAATGCCTCGCATGAGGAGCTTCTCCGGCTCTCCAGAATTCTTACCGTTCTGCTCGCTGTTGCCGCGCTGATTCCTGCTGTGAGCCTCCCACCAATACTCGCCGCCATGATGTGGTTGTTCTCATGGCTCGTCCCAGTGTTCTGGTTCGTCATATTCGGGCTCTTCTGGAAGAGGTCCGCCCCAGCGGCGATTATCACGTGCTTGCTGGTTTGGGTGACCATAAACGCATGGACGATGACTCCACTGCCAGAAGTTCTCGGAGCTCCGGGTTGGCTGCATCAGGTCTATCTCGCTCTCATAGTTACTCTGGTGATCGGCTCACTGCTAAACGCGGTTCTGCCAGGGAAGCCGGGACTCTTCAGAGAAAAAGCTTTGGCTGTGAGGGGGTGAAAGGGAATGTTTCCGGCAGACGTTATACTGCAATGCTTCGGATTCAGTGTGGGAATAGCTCTGGTGGGATACGTCATCTCGCTATTCCTTGACTGGAGCGAGGAAGAGGGTGATGAAGATGATGCTTGAAGTCGGAACCGTGACGTGGATGGCGCTGATAATCGCCCTCATGTTCATTTATTTTGGCTTCGGATTTTACGGAGCCAGAAGAAGAAAGTAATCCCTTCCATTTTTTTGAGAGGTGCTGAAATGTCCGAGCATGTCGTAAAAACTACCTGCAAGAGCTGTCACGGCGGATGCAGGGTGCTCGTTAAGGTAAAGTCAGGGAAAATAGTGCACATAGAGGGTGATCCCAGCTCGCTTACCAGAGGAACGATGTGTCCAAAGGGACTGGCGAGCATCAAGGAGGTTTACAACCCTTCGAGGCTCAAATATCCGCTGAAGAGAGTTGGCGAGAGAGGAGAGGGAGAGTGGAAAAGAATAAGCTGGAAGGAGGCTCTGGATACGATAGCGGAAAAAATGAAGGAATACATCGAGGAGTACGGCCCCTCCTCAATTTTAATCGGTCAGGGAACAGGGAGAGGCTACAACCGCTACACGTTCAGATTTGCGAGGTCGATAGGATCGCCAAACGTCCTCCTGCCTGCACATTTCTGCTATGCTCCAAGGCTCGCAGCCTTTGGCATTACCGTCGGTGGCAGGCTGTACTGCGACTACCACGGATGGGGTGGGGAGTACCCCAAAACCATAGTCCACTGGGGAAAGCAGCTTGAGTACACCAACGCCGACGGCGAGATGGCGGTCTGGTTTTTGAGGGCTCTGGAGGAGGCAGAGCACTTCATCCTCGTTGACCCGAAGGCAACTCCCGTTGCACACAGAGCGGACCTCTGGCTGCCCGTAAGGCCGGGGACTGACGCTGCGCTCGCGTTGGGTATGCTCAACGTCATCATCAGCGAGGAGCTCTACGACAAAGACTTCGTGGAGCAGTGGACTCACGGCTTCGACAGGCTGAGGGAGAGAGTTGAAGAGTACAGCCCTGACAAGGTGAGCAGAATCACGTGGGTGCCCGAGGATAAGATAAAGCTCGCCGCGGAGTGGTTCGCAACATCAAGACCGGGCTGCATACAGATAGGTCAGGCTCTGGAAGCGGGAAACAACTCCATTCAAACTCTCAGAGCAATAATCTGTCTGATGGCGGTAACCGGCAACATAGAGAGGCCTGGCGGAATGGTGAACTGGGTGCCTCCAGAAACAGGGGAGATGGAGGAGTTCGCCTTAGAGGTTCCGCCACCTGAAGAGCTGCCCATCGGCGCTGACAGGTACAAACTTCTCGCCCTTCCGCCCTTCGCAATGTGCCACTTCGAGAGCGTTTGTGAGGACCTGCTCAATGGGGAGAGAAGAATAAAAATGATGCACCTTCAGGGAACGAATCCCGTGCTGGCCTACGCCAACTCGAAAGACGTGCTCAAGGCATTGCTCAACGTGGAGTTCATCTCGGTTGTTGACCTCTACATGTCACCGACGGCAAAGTATGCCGACATCGTTCTCCCAGCGGCACACTGGCTCGAAACCGACGATATTTACGACATGCACCCCAGATTCTTCGTCTCGGCGATAGTCAGGGCGGTTGAACCTGTTGGGGAAGCTCTGCCCGACAACGTGATATTCAACGAACTCGGCAAGAGGCTTGCACCGAAGTACTGGTTCAGCGACGTTTACGAAATGCTGAACTACCAGCTCAGGAAGGCGGGGATTACATGGGAGGAGTTCAAGGAAATCGGCGTGCTGGCAAGAACCGGAAAGGAGCACTACTACAAGTACAAAACCAACTACTGGAGGGAGGGAGGAGGATTTCCAACACCGACCGGCAAAATAGAGCTTTACTCAACCATCCTCGAAAACCTCAACTACGACCCGCTTCCCCACTACCGGGAGCCGAATGAAAGCCCCTACAGCACGCCGGAGCTGAGCGAGAAGTATCCGCTGATACTCTCCACAGGCGGGAGGGTGCCGTACTACTTCCACTCCCAGTACCGCCAGAATCCGTGGTTAAGAGAGCTGCAGCCCGACCCAGTAGCCCTGATACATCCAGAAACTGCTGAGAAATATGGAATAAAGGACGGAGACTGGATATGGATTGAGACCCCGCGTGGAAGGATAAGGCAGAGGGCGAGGCTTTTTGAGGCTATGAATCCTCGCTACGTGTTCGCTCAGGCTTCATGGTACTATCCGGAAAAACCCGACCTCGGTATTTTCGAGAGCAACGCCAACGTTCTGACGAGCAACAAACCTCCCTTCGACCCCTGCATTGGCTCCACGACCTTCAGGGCTATGCTTTGCAGGATTTACAGATGCGACGGGGGTGAGTGAATTGTCAAAACTGACCTTCGTTCACGACCGCAGGAAATGCATTGGCTGCTATGCCTGCGTAATAGCATGCAAGGTCGAGCACAGCTCCGAGAACTTCGACGACCCCGGAAGAATCAGAGTTTTCCACGATGGACCAAGGATTACGGGTGAGAAGGTACAGCAGCACTTCAAAGTCGTCGTTTGCAGGCACTGCCTGAGTGCCCCGTGCGTGGATGAGTGCCCGACTGGTGCGCTGAGGAAAAGCGAGGATGGAATGACGGTCTTGGACCTGGATTTGTGCATAGGCTGCAAAATTTGCATGGAGGTGTGCCCATTCGGAGCGCCGCAGCTGGGCGATGATGGAAAAGTCAGAATCTACGACCTCTGCATGCCGCGCATTGAGGAAGGTAAAAAACCCGCCTGCGTTTCAGCCTGCGTTGCTCAGTGTCTTCAGGTCAAATCGGTGGAGGATTTGAAGAAGAAATCTAAAACTCGGAAACCTGAAGGATGAAGAGCTTGTTCAGCTTCTGCTCCTCAACTATTTTATATCCTATTTTGAAAAATCTCCTGAAGTACTCGGATGCAAAGTCGCTGAACTCGCTGTTCAGGTTGTGGTAGAAGGTCACCTTGTAACCGCTCTCAGTCTCCTTGTACTCAATGTTCGTGAACCACCTGTTCCCCTCGACGTAAATCTTCTTTAGGGCATCCATCATCTTCGGGAAAAAGCTTTTGGAATCCATGCTCTCGTCAACAAAACTCAGTATTACTGCTGTTATAACGTCTTCGTCAAACAGACCCTCCTTTTTTCCTTCAAGAAGGTGCATGAAATTCTTTTTGGAAATCAGTATGTTCTCGAACTCGTTAATTAGCTTCTCCCGTATTAAAATCCTGTCAGCTTTTGAGCCATACTTTGATACGTCGTAGAGAAGCCTTATAGCCTGGTCAAGGACGTTGCTCTGGTTTCCGTAAAGCTCTGTCAGCTCTCTGAGGAGTTTGTATGCGTCCTGTGAAACGTATGTGCCAAGCCTGACCATCTTAGTCTTCATATTTTTCATTATTTTACAAAGTTCAAAAAGTTTTTTAAATTCGATTCTTAAATAATAATCCACGCACGAAGTGGTTGGGTGAAAGCGCTGCTCACTACCTCGCAAATTCCAGCTACATAGCTGCACATAAAATTATACAGAATTATTGATAATTCTTAATAAGTTTCTACAGAAAGTCCATTTGAGGTGATGGTGAATGGTGGACGAAGCAGATTCTCCGTACCTTCACGGAATGCTCGACCCTGAGCTGATTGGGAATCCGGAGGACATTCTGGAAAAGCCGGCGCTGAAGATTCTGGGAAAGGAAGTTGAGGTGTACGACCTGTCAAATCCCTTTGGTTACGGTGTGCCGCTGTGGCCGTACTTCAACGATGTAATTATCGACCGCTACCACTACCACGCCAAGTCAAGAGTTCTTTCCCAGATAATCACGACGACCATGCACGTTTCAACGCATGCTGACGCACCGATACACGTTGAGGAGGGATTTCCATCGATTGACGAGGTTCCGATAGAGAGGTACATGGGAGAGGGTGTTGTGGTCTCGATTCCCAAAAAGAAGTGGGAGGTAATAACCGCCGAGGATCTGGAGAAGGCCGACCCTCCAATAGAGAAGGGAGACATCGTTATCGTTAACACAGGCTGGCACAGGTACTGGAGCGACAGCGTCAAGTACTTCTGCTACGCGCCCGGATTTTACAAGGAGGCAGGTGAGTGGTTCGTTAAAAAGAAGGTTAAGGCCGTGGGAATTGACACTCAGGCTCTCGACCACCCCCTTGCAACGAGAGAAGCATGGCACCACCCCGGTGCAGACGAGAGAAACTCAATTCTACCGTGGCTGAAGGAGGAGTACAAGCAGCTGACGGGCAGAGATGTCAGCGAGGACTTCCCTTACTGGGAGCCGTGCCACAGGCTGCTCCTTACACACGGAATAATGGGATGGGAGAATGTAGGAGGGGACATCGACAAGGTCACAGGGCAGAGGTGCACGATAATCGGCCTGCCGATAAGGTGGGTCAAGGGAGATGGCTCAATAGTCAGACTCGTCGCCCTTGTCGAAAAGAGGTAACCTCTTTTCAATTTTTCCCGTTTCTGATTTTTCACACAGGAGGTGCAGAGATGGAACCTCTGGAAATTATGGATGAAGGCGAAGGCCCCCTCGTTGGCTGGTGTGACCCTGACGAGTTCCGGGAGTGGGTGAGGGACAACAAGAGCAGAGAGATGGCTGACAAGACGATGTCCGCAGAAGAGGCGGTTTCGAACTTCATCAAAGATGGCATGTACGTCGCCAGCGGGGGATTCGGGCATGTAAGGGTTTCCATGAACATCATTTATGAAATCATCAGGCAGGGAGTAAAGGGACTTACGATGGCGGGAAAGACCTCGGTGCACGACCTCGATGTGCTGATGGCTGCCGGCTGCGTTGAAAAGGTTGAGGCTGCATACAGCTTTGGCCACGAGCTGAGGGGGCTGTCGCCCGCTTCGAGAAGGAAGGTTGAGGGTGGGGAGGTAAAGGTTATCACCGAGTGGAGCAACGCAGCTTTGCAATGGAGGTTCAAAGCAGCGGCAATGGGTCTTCCCTTCATTCCAGCAAGGATTTTGATGGGAACGGACACGTTCAAAAAGAGTTCTGCCAAAATCATCAGAGACCCATACAGCGGAAAGCCCGTCACCTTGATTCCGGCCTGCTTCCCCGATGTGGCCATAATACACGTTCACCGTGCCGACAAATACGGAAATGCTCAGATTGATGGAATCCTTGTTGAAGACTACGAGCTTGCGAGGGCAGCGAAGAGGCTGATAGTCACAACCGAGGAGATAGTCCCGACGGACAAAATCAGGGAGAGTCCGTGGAGAACCTCCATCCCCTACTTCCTTGTGGATGCCGTTGTAGAGCAGCCCTTTGCGTCCCATCCCTGTAATATGCCTTTGCTCTACTACTTTGACGAGGAGCACATTGCCGAGTATCTTGCATTGACGAGAACGGAGGAGGGAGCCAAGGAGTACTTTGAAAAGTACGTTTATGGAGTCAACGATTTCTGGGAGTACCTCGAAGTTGTCGGTGGTTCTAAGAGGCTCGAAAAACTCAGAAGGATTGAGCAGCTCAGGGAGCGCCCTGTTTACCCGTGGAGGTGATAATCTTGGTGGAGTATTCTGATACCGAGTACATGGTTTGTGTCGCCGCAAGAATTCTCGAAGACCGAAAAAGTGTGTTTGTGGGGACAGGAATGCCTGTTCTGGCTGCGTGTCTTGCTCAGAGACTTTACGCACCAAACCTTGTACTGGTGTTTGAGGCAGGAGGAATCGCACCAAAACTGCCGAGAATTCCCATTTCTGTTGGAGAGAGTGCGACATTTTACAAAGCGGTTATGGCATCGAGCATGGATTACGTCATGTCCTTGGCACAGATGGGGTACGTGGATTACGGATTCCCTTGGGGCAGCACAGATTGACCCCTATGGCAACATCAACACAACAGTCATAGGGGACTGGGAAAAACCGAAGGTTAGGCTTCCCGGAAGTGGTGGAGCAAACGATGTCGCCTCGCTTTCCTGGAGAAACATTGTTCTGATGAGACAGGATAAGCTCAGGTTCGTGGAAAAGCTTGACTTTCTTACAACTCCCGGATACCTCGACGGTAGCAGAGAAAGTTCTGGACTTCCGGAAGGCACTGGCCCCTACAGGGTGATAACGCAGATTGGTGTTTACGGTTTTGATGAGCAAACGAAGAGAATGAAGCTCTTAGCGCTTCATGAAGGACGTAACGTTGAGGACGTGTTGAATAACAGCTCTTTTGAAATTATCATCCCGGAGGAAGTCGAGTACACCGAACCACCAACAAGAGAGGAAATCGACACACTTAAAGAATTGGACCCGGATGGTATTTTAATAAGAAAAAAGTGAAGGAGGTGTATTATGGCAGTTATTGTAGGAGCGGCAAGAACCCCCGTGGGTAGATTTGGAGGCAGCTTGAAGGATGTAGCTGCATACGAGCTTGGGGCTGTTGCGATTAAGGGAATGCTGAAAAAGCTGGGCGTTGCACCAAAGCCCACTCCCGAATCCATTGAGTTCTACCCGGAGAAGCTGGAGAAGGGCAGAATTGATCTGGAGTCGGCCTACGACTACGATGGGGTTGAGGTGGAGATTGACGAAGTCATTATGGGAAACGTTTTGCAGGCAGCTCAGGGACAGAATCCAGCGAGGCAGGCGTCAATTCTTGCGGGAATACCAAAGGAGATTCCCGCTTACACTGTCAACAAGGTTTGCGGGAGCGGCTTGAAGGCCATCGCCCTCGCCTACCACGCCGTAAAGGCTGGAGACGCTAAGGCAATCATCGCAGGAGGGATGGAGAGCATGAGCAACGCCCCCTACGCCCTGCCAAAGGCGAGGTGGGGATACAGGATGAGCGTCACAGCCAAGGACGAGATTCTGGACCTCATGGTTTACGACGGCCTCTGGGAGAAGTTCTACGGCTACCACATGGGGATGACAGCCGAAAACATAGTGGAGAGGTACGGCATAAGCAGAGAGGAGCAGGACCAGCTTGCATACGAGAGCCACATGAGGGCTGTAAGGGCCATTGACGAGGGCAAGTTCGCTCAGGAGATAGTCCCGGTGGAGGTTAAGCAGAAGAAGGGAGCAGTTGTGGTGGACACCGACGAGCATCCAAGAAGGGACACGAGCCTTGAGAAGCTCGCGAAGCTACCCCCTGTCTTCAAGAAGGATGGAACTGTCACTGCAGGAAATGCGAGTGGGGTTAATGATGGAGCCGCTGCCGTTCTGGTTATGGACGAGAAGGCAGCGAAGGACTACGGGCTGGAGCCGAAAGTCAGAATACTTGCTGTTGCTTCAGCGGGCATCGACCCTGCATACATGGGCCTTGGGCCTATACCAGCCATAAGAAAGGTTCTGAAGAAAGCTGGGCCTGAAATCAAGGACATAGGGCTGATTGAGCTCAATGAAGCCTTTGCAGCTCAGGCGTTAGCCTGCATAAAGGAGCTTGGACTGGACATGGAAAAGGTCAACGTCAACGGCAGCGGTATATCCCTCGGCCACCCAATTGGCTGCACAGGGGCGAGGATAACAACAACGCTCATCTACGAGATGGAGAGGAGAGGGGTGGACTACGGTCTGGCCTCTCTCTGCATCGGCGGTGGGCAGGGAATGGCGATGGTTGTTGAGAGAGTCTGATTTTAATTTTTATTTTTTCCAACAGATAGTTAAAGTATAAGTAATGAGAAATCTCCCTGTTGGCTATGAGCGTCAGATTCGGCATGCTCCTCTCACCTCCGATGCCCGCGCTTGAAAAGGTTATTAAGATTGCCCAGCAGGCTGAGGACAGCGGGATGTTCTCTTTAACGGTGCCGGACCACACTCTTATGGTTCCCCCAGGCTTTACGCCAAACGCCCTTTCCCTGCTGTCCGCTTTAGCAGTCAAAACTTCAAAGGCTATGCTGGGAACGGGCGTGACCGATGTTGTTCGCTACCATCCCTCCGTTCTGGCTCAGATTATGGCCACCATAGACCACCTCTCGTATGGGAGGGCTTTCCTTGGGCTCGGTGCAGGAGAGGCGATGAACATAAAGCCCTTCGGCATAGAGTGGAAAAAGCCCTACACGACGCTGAGAGAGGGCATAGAGATCATAAAGAGGCTGTGGGCAGGAGATAGATTCAGCTACGAGGGAAAAAGGTTCAGGCTGGATGATGCCTTCCTTCAAATAAAGCCGCTACAGAAGATTCCCATTTATCTCGGAGCAAATGGAGTCAAAACGAGAGAGCTCGCTGGAGAGATATGCGACGGATGGATGCCCATTGCAGAAACGCCGAAGACGTACAGGGAGAACCTAAAAGACGTTGAGCGCGGATGCAGTAAGGCTGGAAGAAATCTTGATGAAATCGACACGGCGTTGCAGATATACACCGCAGTTGATACATCTTTTGAGAGGGCAATGGAGAGGGCGAGGCAGTTCAGCGGTGTGATTGTTTCTGCGGCAGAAAAGGCGGAGCAGGCGGGATACAGCCTCGAAATGCCGGAAGGCATATCAAAAAAATTCTACTTCGAGCAACTTCTTCTTGATGACAAAATGCTTATGGAGTTCGTAAAGCTTTCATCCCTTGTCACCGAGGAGATGATAAGGGACTTCTTCATCGTTGGAACTCCTGAGGACTGCGAGGAAAAGATTGAGGAGTTCGTGAAGGCGGGTGTGAAGCACTTCATGCTCATAAACGTCGGCCCCGACCCCAAGTACGTCCTGAAGGTGTATGCGGAGAGAATCATTCCGGCATTCTCTGAGATAAAGTGATATACTCCTTTGGACGACTGGATTTGAATGCTGTGGGTTGAGAAGTATCGACCGAAAACTCTTGAAGAAGTCGTTGCAGACAAGAGCATAATCACCAGGGTCATTAAATGGGCTAAAAGCTGGAAGAGAGGAAGTAAGCCCCTTCTTCTCGCCGGTCCTCCCGGCGTGGGAAAAACGTCCCTCGCTCTGGCCCTTGCCAACACAATGGGCTGGGAGGCTGTTGAGCTTAACGCCAGTGACCAGAGGAGCTGGAGGGTTATAGAAAGAATTGTTGGAGAAGGAGCGTTTAACGAGACAATAAGCGACGAGGGGGAGTTTCTTTCATCAAGAATCGGGAAGCTGAAGCTAATTATTCTTGACGAGGTTGACAACATTCACAAGAAGGAGGATGTTGGGGGAGAGGCTGCACTAATAAGGCTCATTAAAAGGAAGCCCGCACAACCCTTAATTCTGATTGCCAACGACCCTTACAAGCTCTCCCCTGAGCTGAGGAATCTTTGCGAGATGATTAACTTCAAAAGGCTAACAAAACAGCAGGTTGCCAGAGTTCTTGAGAGAATTGCTTTGAAGGAGGGAATTAAGGTAGATAAAAGCGTTCTTCTAAAAATAGCTGAGAACGCCGGAGGAGATTTAAGAGCTGCAATTAACGATTTTCAAGCCCTCGCAGAGGGGAAAGAGGAGCTGAAACCGGAAGATGTCTTCTTAACGAAGAGAACGCAGGAAAAAGACATTTTCAGAGTAATGCAAATGATTTTCAAAACAAAAAATCCGGCTGTTTACAATGAGGCCATGCTTCTTGACGAGTCTCCGGAAGACGTCATCCACTGGGTTGACGAGAACCTGCCCCTGGAGTACTCTGGCGTTGAGCTGGTCAACGCTTACGAGGCGCTTTCAAGAGCAGATATTTTTCTCGGTAGAGTTAGGAGAAGGCAGTTCTACAGGCTGTGGAAGTACGCAAGCTATCTCATGACCGTCGGCGTTCAGCAAATGAAGGAGGAACCCAAGAAAGGCTTCACTAGGTACAGAAGGCCGGCCGTCTGGCAGATGCTCTTCCAGCTCAGGCAGAAAAGGGAAATGACGAGAAAAATACTCGAAAAGATTGGGAAGTACAGCCACCTCTCTATGAGAAAAGCCCGCACCGAAATGTTCCCCGTGATAAAGCTGCTCTTAAAGGAGCTTGATGTGGACAAAGCTGCAACCATCGCGGCCTTCTACGAGTTCACAAAGGAGGAACTGGAATTCCTTGTTGGGGAGAAGGGGGACGAAATCTGGAAATACGTTGAGAAGCACGGAATGCACAGAATTGAGGACGAGACCTTCCTTGAAAGCTTTGTGAAAGCTGAAAAGGAAGAGAAGGAGGAGAGTGTTGAGGAAGTTGCTGAGGAGAAACCTGAAGAAGAGAGAGAGGAGCCAAGAGCGAGAAAGAAAGCCGGAAAAAATTTAACTCTCGATTCCTTCTTTTCCTGAATGATGCGCAAGGTGATCGCTGCAGCCTTCAAGAGCAAGGGAAAAAAGAAAATGAAAAGAAGCGAGTTGATTTATACCATGAGCTTCGATTTGAACTGGTTTACCCACGAAGGGAGCAAGAAGGTCGTGGAGGAGGCCGAGAAGGAGGGGTTGCTTGCAGGCGATGATGAACTCCAGCCAACCTTTGACCTGGATGAGGTTGAACTTACGGACTTCAAGCCTGACCTTTCAGAGCTTCTGTCAAGGTCGGTAACGGATAGAATCATTGAAGAGATAGCTGTAAAACTAAAAAAGGATGGCAGGGAAGTCGTTTCCATGGTAAACAGGAAGCAGGAAGAGCTTGGCGGCATAATCAGTTTTCCGGTGGCTGCACTAATCGTAGCCAAAGAGGTGGGGATAAACATCGCGCCTTACATCGAGGAGGTAGAGAGAGAAGTATTCCAGTGAGATGAGGATAGAGGAGGATGTGCTCTTTATCGGCAGGAAAGCTGTAATCGCTGACATACATCTCGGTCTGGTTAGGCACTATGATAACGAACTGATTGAGAAGGCTCTCAGCATAGCAGAGCGAGTCGAAGCTCTGATTGTAGCAGGTGATTTGAAGCATATCGGCAAAAAGGGGTTGCACGAGAGGTTTATCAGGGAGATTGGTGAAGTAACTGATCTGATTCTTATAAGGGGAAATCACGACATCGGATTGAGTGGGGAGAAAAGCATCAGAATCGGAAAGTACGGAATTTTCCACGGTCATGCTGTGCCTGATGAGGAAGTCCTGGATGCAAAGGTTCTGATTTTCGGCCACGCACATCCGGCTTACTTCGTAAAAGACTCTGCTGGCGGTTACAGAGAGAGAGTTTTTCTCACAGGAGAGGTTGAAGACAAAAGAGTCGTCGTTCTTCCTGCATTCAACGACCTCTGCGCCTCCACCGCGGTTAACCTTGACAGACCAGCTGGCTTCATGTTCAGGAGGTACGATTACAAAAGATGGTACGCAATTATGCTGGATGGTACACTTTTAAGAATTTTCTGAATTAAAAATTACAGCAAAATAGTAATATATATGTTAATCAAAGCAATTTCATGCTACTCCTCGAACACGAATCCAAAGCTCTGCTGGAAAAGTACGGCATAAAGACTGCAAAGTGCATCTTCTGCGAAACAGAAGAGCAGGCTGTTAAAGCTGCGAAGGAAATCGGCTTTCCCGTTGTGATGAAGGTTGCAGGCAGAGAAATTGTGCACAAGAGCGACGTTGGTGGAGTCATTCTTAACGTTAAATCGGAGGATGAGGTTAGGGAGGTTTTCCAAAGGCTGATGTCCATTCCAAAAGCTGAGGGAGTTAACGTTCAGCCCCAGCTTGAGAAGGGGATCGAGGTTATTGTTGGCGTTGCAGAGAACGAGCAGTTTGGAAGCGTTGCAATGTTTGGGCTTGGTGGTGTTTTTGTTGAGGTTCTGAAGGATGTCAGCTTCCGCCTGCTTCCCCTAACAAGGAGAGATGCGGAGGAGATGGTTAGGGAGGTTAAGGGGTATAAGCTGCTTGAGGGTTACAGAGGAGTTAGGGGGGATGTTGGGGCAGTTGTTGATTTGCTGCTTAAGCTGAATGAGGTTGTTGAGAGGGAGAGTATAGTGGAGATGGACCTGAATCCGGTTTTTGTGTATGAGAGAGGAGCTGTTGTGGCGGATGCGAGGATTGTGGTGGGGGAGAGGAAGAGATTTGAGATGGGTGTTGAGGATATAAGCTTCTTTTTCAAAGCCAAGAGTGTGGCGGTTATTGGGGCTTCAAGGAACCTTCTCAAGCCCGGTGGGAGGGTTCTTTCCAATTTGAAGCACCTTGGCTTTAGGGGGAAGGTTTATCCCGTCAACCCCAATGCAGGCGAGATTCTTGGCTATAAGTGCTATCCCTCAGTCAGAGCGATTCCGGATAAGGTTGACCTCGCCGTAATAGCAGTCCCCTCAAAAAACGCCATAGAGGTCGTTAAGGAGTGTGCGGAGAAGGGAGTTAAAGGAATCATTGTTTTGAGCGCAGGTTTTGCGGAGGGCTGGGAGCAGGGAAAGGAGCTGGAAAGGCAGATTGTGGAGATTGCAAGGAAAAGCGGAATGAGGATAGTCGGGCCAAACACTATGGGCATACTCGACCCTGAATCGGGATTGACCTCCTTCTTCTCAGTGCTCAGAAAAATCGGTCAAGGAAACATCGGTGTTCTCGCCCAGAGCGGTGCGGTTGCCAACTTCATTCTCCTGCCTCTGTGGCATGTAGGATTCAGCAAAATCGTTGCAATAGGCAACAAGGCTGATGTTGGAGAGGTGGAGGTGCTAAACTTTTTGCTGAAGGATGAAAAAACGAGGGTTGTTGCAGCCTACCTCGAAGGCTTCACAAACGGCAGGAAGTTCTACGAGCTCATGAAAGCCTCAACCAAGCCCATCGTCGTTCTGAAGTCGGGGAGGACTGAGGCGGGGAAGAGGAGCGCCTTAAGCCACACCGCCTCAATATCAACAAGCGAGGAGATTTTCGAGGCCGCATGCAAACAAGCAGGAGTGGCAAAGGTTTACGATTTCGAGGAGCTGGTGGATGCTGCGAAGGCCCTCGCCTTGCAGCCCCTTCCCAGAGGCACGAGAGTTGGCGTAATCCAGCCTTCTGGGGCAGAGTGCGTGATGTCAGCGGATGCAGTAGTGGAGAACGGCTTGGAGCTGGCGAAGTACTCGGAGAAAACGCTCGAAAGGCTGTACGAACTCGCCCCGGAGTGGCACAGCATCAACAACCCGCTCGACCTCTATCCAATAGCAGAAAAAAGCGGTGATGAGGTCTTCAATGAGGTGCTGAAGGTCTTCAACGAGGATGAGAACATAGATGCGATTGTTGCGGGGGTTTTCATTCCCAGCATTATGAAGCTCGGCGTCGACTTCTCGTGGACCAGGAAGTTCAGCAAGCCGGTCCTTTTCACCATGAAGGACGACATAGAGGAGCTGAGGCAGGCGAGGATTGAGATTGAGAGGAGCGGAGTTCCCGTTTACCCCACTCCAGAAAGGGCTGTAAGGGCACTGAGACACATGGTTACGGTTGCAAAGAGGAAATCTTAAGTATTTTCCAGTACATTTTTCCCTGCCCGGAGGTGGGCTTTTTGAAGTTTCAGGACATAATCTACGAGAAAGAGGGAAGAGTGGCGAAAATAACCATCAACCGCCCCGAAAAGCTGAACGCCTGCACGCCCGTGACGGTTTACGAGATTAGCAAGGCCTTCATTGACGCATGGACGGACAGGAAGATTGGTGTTGTCGTTTTCACGGGGGCAGGGGATAAAGCCTTCTGCGTCGGTGGGGACCAGTCCATCAGGGATCTGGGTGGGTACAGCTACAGCAGCGAGGAGCTTGAGGGGACTATTGCCGCTTTACCGCTTGAGGTGGGATGGCAGATAGTCACCTTTCTCATCAGGCACATTCCCAAGCCAGTCATTGCGAGAGTGAATGGCTATGCTGTCGGTGGGGGGCATGTTTGGCAGGTGAACTGTGATCTCTCAATAGCCTCTGAAAAAGCAAAGTTCGGTCAGGCGGGGCCGAGGGTTGGCAGCTTCGACCCAGGTTTTGGCACTGGAGAGCTTTGGAGAAACGTTGGAATGAAGAGGGCGAAGGAAATCTGGTTCCTCTGCAGGCTCTACACCGCTGAAGAGGCCCTGAAAATGGGCCTTGTCAATGCTGTTGTCCCCCACGAGAAGCTTGACGAAGAGGTGGAGAAGTGGTGCAGCGAGCTGCTTGAAAAAAGCCCTACAGCATTGAAAATGCTAAAATACGCCTTTCTGGCTGACACTGAAGGCCTTGCGGGCATAACGGAGCTTGGCGTGGGAGGGCTAAGCCTCTACTACGGCACTGAGGAGTCGCTTGAGGGCAGAAACGCCTTCATGGAGAAGAGGAAGCCCGACTTCTGGAAGTTTGTTGAAGGAGGTGATTGAATGAAGCTGGAGGATATTAAGGTTATTGGAGTTGTTGGCGCTGGAGTTATGGGGCATGGAATTGCTCAGGTGGCTGCGAGAACCGGCTATGATGTGGTAATGGTTGACGTGAGTGAAGAAGTGCTTAAAAAGGCGATGGAGCTGATAGAATCAGGCCCCTTTGGCCTGAGAAGGCTTGTGGAGAAGGGAAAGATGAGCGAGGATGAGGCAAAGGCGGTGATGGCGAGGATAAGGACATCAACGTCTCTCGAAGCTTTAAAGGATGCGGACTTCATAATTGAGGCTGTAACCGAGAAAGCTGACCTAAAGAAGAAGATTTTTGCCGAGCTGGACAGAATATGCAAGCCAGAAACCATCATAGCCTCAAACACCTCCGCAATAATGATTTCTGATCTGGCTACGGCTGTGGAGAGGAAGGACAAGTTCATCGGGATGCACTGGTTCAATCCTGCTCCGGTTATGAGGCTGATCGAGGTTATAAGAGGGGCATTAACGAGCGATGAAACCTTCAACATCACCGTTGAGCTTTCCAAGAAGATGGGCAAGATTCCCATCGAGGCAGGAGATGGTCCGGGCTTCTTCACAACCAGATTCATAAACTCGTGGCTCGTTGAGGCGGTAAGACTCTTCGAGATTGGAATTGCAGGAATTAAGGAGATTGACGAGATGTGCAAGCTGGCTTTCGGCTTCCCAATGGGTCCCTTTGAGCTCATGGACCTCATTGGCTTGGATACTGCGCTGCACATTGCCGAGTATCTGTACAACGAAACGAAGGAGCCGCACTACGCTGCACCAAACACGTTGAAGAAGCTCGTCCTTTCAGGTTACGTGGGAAGGAAGCCCGGAAGCAGAGGAGGGTGGTACGACTACTACGGGATAGAGCGCTAATCATCTAAAATTTTCAATACTTTTTTCATACGACTAATAAAAAAATATTCTGAGAAAAAAGATATTCAGCATTTTATCATCGAAAAAATCCCGCTTGGACAATCTATTGAAAAGTGTTAAAAGCTTTAAAATATCCCCAATCAGGAATTGGGGAAAGACTGCTAACCCCTCGATAGCTGGAACTCATCATATTTGCCGGTAGTTATTGGGGGGTGGATGAAAGAATGCAATATGGAACGAAAAATTTAAGACTACTTTAATTTAGTATAGCAAGGTGTGACATATGCCCGAATGTCCTTATTGTGGTAGGTGGTTTAAAACGAAAAGGGGTTTGAATCAGCACATTGCGAAGTCGCATGAAACCAAGTTTGGAGGTGTAAGAGTTTTAGACCCCACGACTATCGATCCACTGGGTGCCGCAGAGAGGCGCGCTGAGAGAAAGAAGAAGAGAAAGAAGGGATTCGGTCTCTGGTGATGAGGCACACTACACATGTGATCTTCTCAATGCTTTTCATCACCGCAATTGCCGAGTTCATTCCATCGTTCACCGAGTTTATCCCCTATAGCTATGCACTGACAATCTCAATGTTTTCCACTCTGCTCCCTGACATTGATCACCCCCACTCCTACATCAGCAAGAGCTACTGGGGTGTTTTTTCTGGAGCGATTCTAAAAACAACGCATCACAGAGGTTGGACACACAGCCTCGTTGGTGCCGGAATTTTCTCTTTTATTTTTGCAATTTTGCTTTTAATCTTCGGGTCCAGCCCGATTTACTCTATTGTTTTCTTTTTGGGATACGTGGCTCACTTGATCAGTGACAGCTTGAACCCCACAGGAGTGAACTGGTTGTGGCCCAAAAACGGAAATTTTCGGATAAATCTCGTCAAGACAGGTTCTGAAGGAGAAGTTTTACTACAAAAGGTGTTTTTGCTTTTGTTTGTCGGATTGCTTTTTTATGATTCGATGTGGAATAATGGGGGTCTAATAAATGGCTAAATGTGATTTCTGTGGCAAAAAAGTGGACTTACCATTTAGATGTAACTATTGTGGAAGTCTTTTTTGTGAAGATCATAGGCTACCTCCTAAACACAACTGTCCTAATATAGTTCAGTGGGGAAGAAAGGCGCCACCACCAAGAACCCACAGAAAGAAAACTTATTCGAGACGCAGAACGTCAAGATTAAAAGTTAGAACGGAGGACAACTGGGTTCCAGTGCAGGTAAAAAAGAAAAAGAGCGGAAGTGCGATTAAGTATCTAATCGCTATAGTTCTACTTGTCGCTATTGTGTCTGCAGCCTATACCTACTCGCGCTCCAAACAGTTACCGGATATCTTCCCTTTTGACGTACAGTCTGGAACGATAACTTTTTCAGAAGTGCCACCTTCGCAAACCGTTCCTCCTTCACCAGCTATCAAAAAGTGTGACGACGGAACTCCATATGGTTCCTGCTCGCCAACAAGACCACTTTTCTGTGATAATGGGTCTCTTGTCAAAAAAGCCTCTTTGTGCGGATGCCCAAAAAAGTACATACCTAAAGGAGATGGCTGCATATATCAGCTAACCTTAGGGCCGGAGCACAGGTCTCTGAGCTACTGCAATAACGGGCTTAAAAGTTCTCTGCCTTTCACAGTGTATAGGGGTCTAAAAGAGTATCTCTCAAATCTCCCCAGAACATTTGTCTGCGATCCAGAATGCCCAAGCGATCAGGAGATTTATCAAATGATTATTAACCAACCAGATCAGGTTGAATTTATCCAAGAACTCATTAAGCTGATAAAGGTAATTGGGCAAACTAAAGATGATCAGGCCAGAATTGCCATTAGCATTGTGCAGATGATTCCTTACGACTACGAGAAGGTTTTCACCCTGAGCACTGAGAGTTGGAAATATCCCTACGAGGCTCTGTATGATTATAAAGGTGTTTGTCAGGACAAATCACTGCTATTGGCCTTGTTGCTTAAGGAACTGGGTTTTGGAGTGGTCTTACTTGTATATGAAGATGAAAACCACATGGCAGTCGGAATAAAGTGCCCCGGAAGATACGCCAATTACATTTACCAAGGCTCTGGCTATTGTTTCGTGGAGACCACAACTCCGAGCATCATTACTGATATGTCTGGAGAGTACTTAGGGGTTGGGGCTCTTAAGTCTAAGCCAAAAATATACATTGTGAGTGATGGAGATTCTCTCGATTCTGTTGGTAAAGAATACCAAGACGCGAGAGAGTGGCAGAGATTAAACGCAATTGCAGAAGCTAACAATTACATTCTTTCACATGAAGATTATGAAAAGTGGCAGGATTTAGTAGAAAAATATTGTATCGAAGTGAAAGATTAATTCTTGGCAATATTATTTTTATTATATCACACTTCTTTGCTCAATCTTATCTCAATCCTTAAGAATTTGATTACCAACAGTAATTTAAAGCAGCTCAAACATTACAAAAGTTTATATACCTCAGCCCACTTCACATTACATGGCCAAAACCGTTGAGGAGATCAACCAGAAAATCAGGGAAGGGAACGTTGTGGTTGTCACCGCTGCCGAAATGAAGGATATTGTAGAGGAGCTTGGACCTGAGAAGGCCGCAAAGGAGGTTGATGTTGTCACAACTGGAACCTTCGGGGCGATGTGCTCAAGCGGCGCCTTCTTCAACTTTGGTCATGCCGACCCGCCGATAAAGATGCAAAGGGTGTGGATGAACGACGTTGAGGCTTACACAGGCATTGCAGCTGTTGATGCTTATCTTGGAGTAACGCAGCTTTCAGAAAGCGTTGAGGAGTACGGCGGGAGCCATGTGATTGAGGAGCTTGTTAAGGGCAGGGAGGTTGAGCTGAAGGCAACGGCCTACGGCACTGACTGCTATCCGCGAAAGGAAATTGTTACTGAAGTATCGCTTGAGGACGTTAATCAGGCGGTCATGGTAAATCCAAGAAACGCTTACCAGCGCTACAATGCCGCAACGAACAGCTCCAACAAGCTTCTCAGGACTTACATGGGTACCCTGCTGCCGAACTTCGGCAACGTGACCTTTGCTGGCACCGGTGAGATAAGCCCGCTGAACAACGACCCTGAGTACCGCACAATTGGCATAGGAACGAGGATATTCCTCTGCGGGGCTAAAGGCTACGTTATCGGGGAGGGAACTCAGCACGCCCCGCCCTACGGAACCCTCATGGTGAAGGGCAATCTCAAGGAGATGAAGCCTGAATACATGAAGGCTGCGTACTTCCCCGGCTACGGAGCTACTCTTTTCGTCGGCATAGGCATCCCAATCCCGATACTCGACGCAGAGATGGCCAAGTTTACGGCTGTCAGAAATAGCGAGATAGAGACCAAAATCCTCGACTTCGGTGTTGCGAGGAGAGACAGACCTGTTGTTAGGAAGGTGACCTACGAGGAGCTGATAAGCGGTAGGGTTGAGATTAACGGCGAAGAGGTGAGGGTTTCTCCGCTCTCAAGCTTCTACATGGCCGAGAAGATAATGAAGGAGCTCAAGCGTCAGATCGAGAGGGGAGAATTTCTCCTAACCGCTCCGGTTGACAGAATTCCAACCAAGGAGGTATTCAAGCCGATGAGGCAGAGAGAGGTTAAGGTCGTCAAGAGCGTGATGGTCGAGGCGTACACGATCTCTCCGGAGACGGCGATAGAGGAGGCGGCGAGAATAATGATGGACAAGGGCATTAACCACATTCCGGTGGTTGAGGAGGGAAGGCTTGTGGGTATAATCACTTCGTGGGACATCGCCAAAGCTGTGGCCAGAAACAGGAAGGGTGCAGTTAAGAGCATAATGACGAGAAACGTCATCTACACCCACCCTGACGAGCCTGTAGAGGTTGCGGCGAGGAAAATGGAGCAAAACAACATTTCAGCTTTGCCTGTTGTCGATTCAAGAAAGAGGGTGCTCGGAATAGTGACCAGCGAGGATTTGAGCAAGCTCATTGCGAGGTGATAATCGTGAAGCTGCTGCTGAGGTTCGACTCAAAAACCGTTACGGAGCCTGTGCTGTCCAAAGCCACCCTGAAAACGGGAACCCTAATCAATATACTCAGAGCTTCCGTGGGTGCGAGGAGAGGGGAGATTCTGATAGAGGTTGACGATGAAAAGGCAAAGGAGGTGGAGAGCTTTCTTAAGGAGCAGGGGGTAGAGGTTATCGAGCTGCTCGAAGCAGTTCAGAAGGACGATGAGAAGTGCGTTCACTGCGGTGCCTGCGTAAGCATCTGCCCGACGGAGGCGATATACATAAACGGAGACAAGAGAGTAGCGATAAACACGGAGAAGTGCGTTCACTGCGGCTCGTGCGTGAAGGTCTGCCCGACGAGGGCTCTCAGCCTTCCTCTTTAATTTTCGGTATTTTTATTTCAAAAATTGCTCCGCTTGGCTCGTTGTCTCTAACCTTTATTTCTCCACCAAAAATTTCGAGAATCCTTTTTGTGATGTAAAGGCCGAGCCCCATTCCCTCTCCGGTGGTGAAGCCCTCCTCGAAAATTTTCTCTTTGATCTCATCAGGAACACCTTTCCCGTAGTCAATAACTCTCACTATTCCATTCCTTTCGTTCGCCAAAACTTCGACCCTGGCCTTCCCTCCCCCGTGAACCATTGCGTTCTGCAGGATGTTGTTCAAAACTGCCCTTAGCCCCTCATTGGCGCTCACTACCACGTTTTCTGCCTCAACACTCACCTCAACGTTCCTGAACTGCTCAGCCACCTCTCTAACCATCTCAGCAACATTGACAGGTTTGAGCTCTTCAAGAGCTTTTTCAAGCTCTCTCGCGTCATTGATAAGCCTGAACACGTAATCAGACCTTCTGATTGCAAGGGGAATCAGTTTTTCTGCCTCTTCTGGAGAGTCCCTGACTATCTCCAGCACCGCCCTTATTGCTGTGATTGCGTTGGCAATATCGTGCCTCATGACCTTGTTAACGAAGGCAAGATACTCTCCTTTCTTTTTGAGCTCTATGTTGAGCTTGTGTATCTCTGTCGTGTCAACGACGGTGGCGGCAACCGCTGGCCTACCTCTGTACGTAACCCTTCCCGGCCTTGCGGTTACCCACCTGACTTCCCCGTCCTTCCTTATTATCCTCCAGCTGTAGGTTTCCATTGTGTCTCGCAGACCCTTTTCCCTTTCAATGTACCTCTTGTAAACCAGCCCCCTATCTTCGGGATGGATCAGGAAGAAGGGGTTTCTACCAACGATTTCCTCTCTCTTGTAGCCCGTTGCCTCTTCGAAGGCCTTGTTGACGTAGACCATTATCCCATCCTGCAAGAGGTAAACGGGTGTCAGAGAATCCTCAACGAGTGTTCTGTAGAACTCCTCGCTCTCTCTTAAAGCCTGCTCAAGCTCTTTTGACTTCGTTACGTCAATCCAGTTCCCTATGATGTAACTCTTCCCCAAAAACGTGAACTTTGCGGTAAACCCCCAAACGTGCCTAACCCTCCCGTCCTTGGTTATGTAGCGAGACTCGTAAAATCTTCCCTCCTCTCCAAGCTCCTCAAACTCCCTCTTAAGATATCGGCGGTCTTCAGGATGTGCGAGCTCAAAGATGCTCTCCATTGCGTAAATCTCCTCCTTGGAGTACTTTGTTGCCCTCTCCACCACATCATTGACGTAAAGAACCTTGCCGTTCTCATCTGTAATGTAAATGGCCGCCAATGACTTGTCCACGACTTTCCTCCAGAAGCTGGCGTCGAATTCCATTTCCCATCTCCTAATACAAATGATTATTTAAAATTAACTACTTCTCGACCCTCTTTCTCTTCAATAAAGAGGGGAGGTGGATAACGTACCTTCCGTCCTCCTGAAGAGCGATAACGATTCCCTCACCCTGCAGAAGCCTTTCTATGTTGATCTCGTACCTTCCGGGAGAGAGAATTCTGACGGTCTCAATTCCCATCTCAGTAAACTCCTTCCTGATCTCCTCTTCAACCTTCTCCGGTTCTGCTGGCCTTTTCTCGTCGGGAACGTAGAGGAACTTGTTGTTTCCGCACTCGCAGCCCTGGAGTAACCTCATATCTCCAGTTGGGTACAGCTTTCCGCACTTGGTGCATCTGTGTGCCATGGGAATCTAACCTCTAAACCTGAACGAGGGCCTTAATCACGTCAGCCTGCTTTTCGAGTGTTTTCAGCCTGTTCGCAGGACCTATAACCGTCAGCCTCCCTTTCGGCTTGCCAAATAGCTTCGAAAATACGCCTCTCTCCCTTACCGGATACGACTCAACCTCAATGCCTATGAAGTTCTCGTGGTCTATTTCAAGCATCGTCATCTCTATCAGCTTGGCCTCCTCCTCTGGAGTCAGGCCCGTTTCGAGAACAACAATTTTTCCCTCCTTGACATTGTCCAGAATCATCCTCAGCTTCTCCATTGAGGGCATCTTTTCAAGCATTTCTTTCGATATCAAGTGCATCTGAACTCCTTCCATTCCCATCACCCGAACCTCTCGGCCATTGCTTTATACAACGAGTCTATATTGATGCCCTTCAAAGCCGAAATCGGCACGACGGGGTGCTGCGGGAAGGCCGACTTTATCCTCGCCGGTGAGGCGTTTGGCAAATCTATTTTGTTCGCCACTATGAGCAGCGGTAGGTTTCTGGCCTCCATGTTGCCCACTATGGTCACATTCACCTGAGTGAAGGGGTCCTCTGTCGCGTCCATCACGAGAAGCACGCCATCGAGGTCGTCGAGCCACTTTATGGCCTCAATAACACCCTCAGTAGCCTCTTTCGCTCTTCTCCTCGCCTCCTCCTCATCCAGTCCGTATTTCAGGAACTCCTGAAAGTCTATCTTCGTCGCAAGTCCGGGCGTGTCGACAATGTCGATGGTTAGCGTCTTTCCGTCAACCTCTATCTTAACACCCTCCCTGAGCTTGGCCCTTCTTGTCTCGTGCGGTACATCGCTCGGCGAGCCGATGACATCTCCCGTCCAGTCCCTCAGAATCCTGTTTGCAAGCGTGGTTTTGCCAGCATTTGGAGGGCCGTAAATACCTATCCTCATCTTGTCTTTCTTGAAGAACAGCTTCAGAATGAATCCGAATCTCTTCCTTAGGGCGAGCATCAATCCCATTCTGACACCTCACTTTATTTTCTCATAGGTGATAATTAAAACTTATCCTTCATTTTTCTGAAAATAGCAACCGAGGCGAGAAAAGCTGCGAAGGTTAACAACAAATCTAAGGGTGTTACCTCACCGCCTTCAAACTCTTTTATAACTGCATCCGCCATTTCGGGGTTGTTAATTATAACCCCGATCTCCCTGTTCAGCTTCAGGCCGTGCATGTTCATGTTTGCGGAAGTTATCAGCAGCCTTTTGTCGGAAACGATGGCCTTTCCATGGAGATTATCGATAAGCTCAACCTTCACACCTTCTTTTCTGAGAGTGCTCACAGCCTCCTCCTTAGCGTACTTTGCGTTCAGAACAACCTTTACCTCGGCTCCGCTCTCCTTTGCCCCCTTTATGGCCTCGAGAAGGCCGTCATCCTTGTACCACCTGAAGTCGATGTAGGGGGCTATTATTAGCAGCCTCTCTCTGGCGGAGGATATGAATTTTAGCACAGGATTGCAGTCGGGCAGGATAAAAACCGTGATTGGGGCTTTGAAGGTCAAGGTTCTACCGTCCGCACCATTCCTGTAAGTCCAGTTGGAGCAAGTTTTTGAAACGCTTGTTCTGTACTTTTCATCGTTCCTGAGAAGGTTCTGGAGCATTTCCGAGACGTTGTGATTTTCAAACAGCACTACAAAGCCTCTCTTGCTGAACTGCCAGTTCTCGGTTGTGATTACCACCTTATCGCCCTTCACGGCGAACTTGTAGTGGAAGTTTCGATATGAGGGGGCTGAGAGGAAAACCGTGTCTGTTTCGAACTCCCTGCAAGGTCTATCGGTTCTCGCATCCACGAAGAGCTTTGAAGGGCTGAAGGGTGCGTGGAAGGTGTAGGAAGCCACAACCCACCCGTCATCGAGGGTGAAGTCCGACGGCGTTAGGATAAGCTGACCTTCAACAACCTCGGTAAGGCAGGAAAAGTTGCTCCAGTCCTCGTAGCGGAAATCCCAGCCTGAGGCGGTTCTGTAGTAGATTACACCATCATCGAGGAATTTAATGTCCTTGCCGTAGTAAAAGCAGTCCTTTCCCTCCGCGTCCTCAACGCAAACCTCCTCTCCGCTGTTGGAGAGGGCCATTTGTGGGGAGAATTGAACGTCTGCCCTGTAGCCAAACCTCTCCTCGAAGTAGCTGAGATTCTTAGCTGCGATATGCGTTCCGGGCCCGGCTTCAACCCAGCCCTCTCCGTCCGTAAGCAGACAGCTGGAGTTGCAGCGGAACTTTACGTATTCGGCATCATCCAGTCCGTAGGGGTTTGGATAGACCTCAATCAGCGCTGCTGCCAGAAGCATCAGGAGAGCCAATTTCATTCCTCAACTCCCCGAAGGTGGCAAACCTCTCCGCCACGACGTTGTGCTGATGAATGCTCTCCTCGTTCTCCTGTCTCAGAAACACGAGGATGTCATCGGGAGCGTTTGGAAAGGTTTTCAGCAGCTCCATCGCCATGTACCTCACACCATCCTCCACGAACCTTGTGTTTCTGTGAGCCGCCTCAACAACGGCAAGCTCGTCCTCCCTCTTCAGAATCTCGTAGGTTTCGTAGCTCATCGAGGACTTTGCAACATCAATCAGCTTGGCTATTGGAACCTTAAAGCTGTCCGTGACCTGAACCTTCAGCGTTGCCCTGCCGCGCTGGTTGTGGGTGGCTACAGGTATGGCGTCGAGTATTTTCTGAATTGTTTCCTCGTCAAACCCCATTTTTGCCAATCTCTCTGCGGAGCTTGCCTTCACGAGTTCCTGAGCGCAGGGGCAGGCTGTGATTCCCGTAACCTCCACACCGACCATTATGACCTTGCTCCCATCCCTGCCCAGCGTGGCCTCACCGAAAATCTTCACGACCTCTTGAGTTCTCTGCCCAGTTTTGGGAGTTCTCTTTCTCATTATGAGCTCTGAGTTCATCCTCGCCTCCGCCTTCGTTGCGTACTCGTGCCTTTTGAGAAGGTGGTCGGCTATCTCCACAACCAAGTCCTCGATGTTCTCTATCGGTTTTGCGGTGAGGGTTTCGAGAACCTCGTCTATAACCTCAAAGTTCCTGCTAAGATTGACGCCTTTGAGATGAGCGGGAAGGTCAACGAAAACGTCGAAGGTGGAGATAAGGATGATGGGCCTTTTTCCCTCCCTCTGAACCTCCACAAGCTTCTTTATGCCCGTAGCACCAACTCTGCTGAGTCCTATGGGAACTTCGGGCTTCAAAAGCTGAACGTCCGGGAGCATGGGATTCAGTTGGCGGGCTGGTTAATAACTGTTGTCGAATTTTTGATTTTACGGGAAAAGCATCAGAACTCGTGAACTCTGTTCTTCGGATACTTCCTCTCGTTCTTCTCCATCTTTCTCTTCACCGCCTCTATCGGGTTTATTTCGGCAACGTCACAGAGAAAGAGGAGGTAAATCAGCACGTCTGCAATTTCCTCCTCAACTTCGCCCTTTCTCCTTTCCAGAACCTCAAACTCCTCATCGCTGCTGCGAGTCCACTGGAAAATCTCAAGAAGCTCAGCAACCTCAATCGAGATTGAAACGGCGAGATTCTTGGGAGTGTGGTATTTAAGCCATCCCCTCGAATCCCTGAACTCCCTCAGAATGTCTAAAAGCTCCTCCATGCGGTAAAATTGGTTCAAAAAAATTAAGCCTTACTCCTTAGCGTCTTGCACGGTCTGAAAACCTCGAGGCCTGTCTTATTGAAGGCATCGTCCAGAGCCTCAATCAAGCACTGGTATCCAAGTAGCTCGGCTGCATCAATTATACCGTAGGGCGCGTTCGTTGCCAGCCTGTAAACTCTGTTTACAATCTCCTCTTCAGCAATCCCGTCCTCCACGATTCTGAACGCCTCGTTGACAATTGCGGCAACGAGTGGTGTTACATCCGCAGGATTGGCTTTCCGGGATGCTCGCCCTTCTCCCATCCCACTTATAGAACCCCTCACCGCTCTTCTTTCCAAGCTTACCCCACTCGACCATCTTCTCCATGAAGAAGTCCATTGCTCTGATTCCCCTGTACTTATCCCCATAGTACTCCCTGAAGCTCTCAAGGACGTCCTTTGCAACATCAAGGCCTATGAGGTCGATAGTTTCGAAAAAGCCGTACCTCATGCCGAGGTTTCTCAGTGCAGCGTCAATCTCCTCCGGCCTGCTGTAAAGCAGACAGTACCCAACCGCCACACCAGCAGCAGCGAGCATTCTGTTCAAAACATGCCCCCTGCACTCCTTCCTTAAAACCACGGGCTCCTTGCCTATGGACTTTGCCATCTCAACGGCCCTCTCAACCGTTTCGTCAGAAACAATCTCCCCACCAACCTCGACGAGGGGCATAAGGATGGGAGGGTTGGAAAAATGGAATAGCGTCAGCCTTTCTGGATTTGCGAGATGTCTTGCAATCTCGGACGGCATGAAGCTTGAGGTGTTTGTTGCGAGAACTGCCGGGCTGTTTATCTCCTCAATTTTTCTGAAGAGCTCAATTTTATCCCGAAGCCTTTCCACTATTGCCTCAACAATAAAATCGCACTCATAAACCCTCAGCTCGGTCGTGTAGGTTATCAAAGATGCTGGATTATCCTGCTTCCTCAACCCTGCCTCCTCAAGCTCTTCCAAGCTTTCCCCTCTGTGCCTATCCTCAGCCCTTCTGAGAGCTCCCCTGCTTTTGTCCACAAGCGTAACCTCAAAGCCTGCGTTGGCGAAAAGCAAGGCAATCGCCGCCCCCATCGTTCCCGCGCCGATAACCGCTATCACAGCCTCCACTCCCTCATAACTTTCTCGGGCCTCAGGCCCATGTTGTACTGCATGTATGTCCCCATCAGAACCTAACCATTGCCGCCTCTGCCTCTTTTGAGCATATTCCCCCTCAGTACTCTCTCAGAATATCAACAAAGCCGAGCTTCATGTCGAACTGGAAGTAGAGTGCGGTCATGAGCGTGTCTATCTCCACCTTGTGCACCGGGTCGATGACCGATGGAGAGTCGTAGGTTATGTTGCCCGGCCCCATGAAGATTGCCCTTTCTCCTTTGGGGTCAACGTGGAAGTCTATGTCCGCATACCACTTGACTAGCTGCGTAACACCACCTTTACCCTTTATTGGCGGCAGGTGGCGGACGGAGTAGAGATAAGTTGGTTTTGGAAGCACGAAATCGATCATACCACCTAGAGCTCTCGTGTTGGGCTTCATTACGAAGGTAACGAGCCTTTTTCCCGTTGGCCTCTCAAGGTAACCCATAACAACGTCGAGCTCCTTTACGAGCCCTATATTGGCCAGCTTTTTGGGAGCACCCGCAAGCTCCCTTCCCGCTGCGAGGGCAGAGTCGTTGGTCACGTATATGTATGGGATGTAGTACCCCATGTCTCCCTGCTCGTCTTCTACCTGTATCACGGTCAGGTACTCGTGGTACTCCCCAACCGTGCTGAACGAGTAGTGGGAAATCCATATTCCCCCCTGAGCGGGCTTGCTGTACGCCTTCAGTCCTTCCGGCAGAAGGTCACTCACGTCCCCTTTAATGGTGAAAAACCCTACAATAGCGTCGCAATTTCTGTACTCTATCCCCCTATCCTCATCCACCTCGTAAAGAGGTGAGTCATGCGGAATTCCCTTCAGCATAGTACCACCTCAACCCAAAACCCTCATAACATGGTTCACATCGTAAAACTCCTTTTCGTAGTTGTCTATAACATCCTCAGCCGCCTCAAGGCTGAGAACCTCAACCGTTCCGTCCTCAATAAGCATGCACCTGGCATCCCTGAAGAACTTCTCAATTACGAACTCCTTGATCAGTCCGTAAGCACCGAAAATCTGAAGGGCATCGTGAGCAACCTCGTAGGCTATCTTTTTCGCGTAAATCTGCGCCGCTCTCGCATGCCTCGGCGAGGCGTCGGCGGTCTGCTGCTCTATTATCTTTTTGTGAGTGTACTCCGTAGCCTTCCGAACGTAGTAGCGTGCCGTCTCCACCTTCTCGAACATCTCGTAGAGCTTCAGCTTTACGTTCTTGTGCTTCACGATGGGTACTCCTCCCTGAACTCTCTGCCTCGCGTAGTGCAAGGCCTCCTCGAAGCAGGCCCTCGCGAGGCCAACAGCAAAAGCTCCCATCCCGCAGCTTGTCAGGCAGAGAAGCTGATCAAAGAATACGCCGTAGAAAAAGCCTGGAGCCACAACAACGTAGTGCTCCGGAATCCTTACGCCGTCGAAGAAAAGCTCTCCCTGCGGGTCATCTCTCATTCCGAGCATGTCCGCTGGCCTTCCCTTCTTCACACCATCCGCATCGAGGGGAACTATGCAGAAAAGCCCCTCAGCGATACTTCTTGACCCTTTAAGCTGTGCATGCAATCCGCAGTGAGTTGCAACCGGAGCGGAGGAAACCCAGGCGGACTTCTGCCCGCTTATAACCCACTCATCCCCGTCCTTCTCAGCTACAACGTTTCCCTTACCGAACTTCGCAACGAGTTCCGGCTCCTCTCTGAGCGTAATCAGGTAATCGCTTCCGTGCTCCGGCTCTGTTACACCCCAGCATCCGTGGAATTTTCCCTCGCTGTCCTCAATCCAAGGAACGACAAGGTCCTCGTAAATCTCAGGAGTCCCGAAAAACGCTGCCGAAACGAAGGGAATCATGTCCACTCCCAAAGCGGTGGCGAAGCCAAGACTTCCCCACGCAATCTCCTCGAAGAGAATGTAGCGCTGCAAGGGTGTCAAGCCCGGACCGCCTTTGTTCTCGGGCAGGTACATGCGGTGGTAGCCGAGCTTTTTAATCTGCTTCCAGACCTTGAAGTAGGGCGAACCCGGCTTAACTCTCTCTTCGGGAGGCATTCTGTCCAGCTCAATCGATGCGGGCCTTATTACCTCCTCAGCAAACCTGTGGACCTCCTCCTTGAGCATCCTGTCTTCTTCGCTGAGCTCATCGAGGTCGAGGTACTTTGGCATCCATACCACCAAAAAATAAGTTAAGTCTCGATGGGGATGGATGCCATCAGGTCAGTAAACTTCTTGACTGTTGCCATGTTTCGCATCATGTAGCCCATATCTCCCTGCAATTTCAACTTGCCGCTCACAACAAGAGTGATAGCGTCAGCCTTGCCCATAACGAGCTGCTTGAACACAGCATAAGGACCTATGAGCTTGAACTTCGCATCCTCGTGCTCTCCCGGCGCAGCAACCTCAATGTTTCTGAAGTCGCCGTGCCAGAAGTCCATCCAGATGTTGAGCGATGCACCCTTCGCAGCCTCCAGTATCTTGTCCGGATTTTCGGCAATCTTCTTCGCGATCTCCTCAACGTTTGCATCGCTCAGATCAGAATCAAGGGACAGTCCAAGAGCTTCGAGCAACTTCTCGCTCGGTGTTCCCCTGAACCTTTCCCTCTTCTCCTTTGGAATGCTGTCAAGCATGCCTAAAAAGCCTCTCAGCACCTTCGGATTCTGGAAGTCCCTCAAAGCCTCCTCGTCCAGCTCAACAACGCAAAGGTAGTCCCCCTCCCAGTTCGCAGCAACCCTTCTGTACTCTTCATCGGCGTTTACTTTTTTATAAAGCTCCTCCATCCACTCCTTCGACGGAAACACAACTGCCATGTTCAATCAAAACATTGAAGAGTATTTTAATCTTTTGAGATTACAATGTTTAAATGTTAGCTTACTCCCTCACGCTTGAGCACGGATAAGCATCGGTGCTAACATGCCTGAAAGACAGAGTGTAGCCGCCAGGATAAACGGAAAACCTCACCTCCACACCGTAGTTCCTCTCAAAGAAGTGCTTGATGACCATGCACAGAAGCTCTGCCAGCCCCCTTCCGAGGTTCGACCTCACCATTATGTGGGTCTCCTCACCCTCCAAGTTTACCTTGGCATCAACAGCCCAGTTCATTGCAATTAAAGCAGTTCTCATGAACTCAATGGCCTCTTCAAACGCAATTTTCTCAATAGGCCTTCCGTAATACCATTCCAGCAGAAAATTAATTTCGTTTTCGCTTAAAACCTTCTCGATCTCCCCTTTGAGCGCCTTCTCAGCGCTCTCGAATCCGATGGCTATTACTCCCGCCTCTCTCATCATCTTCGCTCTAAGACGGTCGAGCTTGGACAACTCATTTTCTCTGATTTCAAAAAGCTGCTTTACAGCTTCTTCAATAAGCTTGTTTAGCTGACCGTACTCAGGCAGAAGCTTTTTGATATAATGCTCGTAAACGTTTGAGTTTATCGTCGTCTGTATCCTGACCTTTCTTGCAGCCATGCTAATAGTACGTTTAAAGCCATATAATTGTTATTATTTTACCGTTAACTTTTGTGTTGATGTTTGTTATGAGCACTATGCCCACCTCAAAATTTTTTCCCACCTGACTATATAACGGTTATAATGATAATTATGGAAAAGCTTAAATGGTTTGAATTCAAGTACTAACAAGGTGGTATTGTGCAGATACTTAAAACTTCAGACGTGCCAACAGGCATCGTTTTGCTTGACAGAAGGTTAGATGGGGGTCTGCCGGCGGGCAGCTTTGTTTGTGTTTACGCCAACCCGCTCGCGATGCCTGAGGCGTTCCTTTACCAGTTTGCCACCGTTTTGAAGACTTACTACTTCACCACCAGCCGCCCGGCAAAGTTCGTCAAGCAGGATATGGAAAAGCTCCGTCTCGACACGAGTTTCGTTACTTTCGTTGATGTTTACGAGCAGTACTACCTCAACGAGTACGGCCAGTTCATCGTTGAAGACAGATACAGGGACAAGGAAATTTTCGACTACGTTGACGACAGGCTTTCAAGAATTGCAGAAGAGGAGAGCGGTGAGTACAACGTGATCATCGACTCCCTCTCCTTCTTCCTGAACCTCAACACTGACTGGGGGCTCAAAGACTGGTTGATAAACAAGCTTTATACCCTTGCAAAGGAGAAGGGTGTTGTGGTTTACTGTCACCTTATCAAAAACCTTCATCCGGTGGATGTGGTCAACAAAGTTCTGGACATCTCTGACGTGGTGTTTGACATCGAAGTGGAGAGGGTTGGAGAGAGATTGGTCAGCAAGTTTGCGGTGCCCAAACTGAGAGGAAAGAGACCCGTTACCGAGTACTTCAGATTCTACGTTGAAGAGGGCATCCAGGTTGACACCTCAAGAGATATTGCATAAACGAAAACCGCCGTTGAAGCGAGTAAAAGGAGATAATCAGCTTTTTCCGGTCTTCTCATTTTCTTGACCGCTTTGTAGCTGAAGTTCTTAGAGTATAGCGACTCTGAGAAGCTAACCGCCCTCAAAATGGCGGTTGAGACGAAGGCCTTTAGCAGTCTGTAATAAGACCTGCCGTAAAGGCTCTTCACGTTCTCAAAGTCGCTGACTACAACTGGAAGCATCGACAGAGCAATTTGAAGCAGGCTTACAAATTTTTCGGGGAACCTGAAGAACAGCAACGCTCCGGAAACTTCGGACGGTTGAGAGGAGAATACTATGGAGCCAGAGGATATTATTGCCAGGAACGCCAAAAGAGTCTTTAAAGCAGATATTCCAGAGAAAAGTGCGGTAATGGCAAATAGAAGGTAGAATGGTAGAAAAGCTCTCAGGAGCTTCAGGCTTCTCCCCTTAGTGGCTATCAGTGAGATTGCTATTGCAGCAATTGCAACCTCAAACGCCATGCCGGAAACGTAAACGGAGATTGACAGCAAGGAGGCTGCGATTACGGCGCACCTCCCCTCTCTATCCCCTCCTCTCAACCCCTCCTTTAGCGATTCGATTATCATAGCTCCACTTTTCTGTCGCAGTGTTCAGCCACATAAGGGTCATGGGTAGCTATAATCGCCGACTTTCTGTGCTTTCTGAGCAGGTAAAGCAGTCTCCTCCGAAAGTTGCAGTCCTGCCCTGCAGTGGGCTCGTCGAGAAGCAATATTTTCGACTTAAACGCCTTCGCAATTGCAACCCTCTTCATCTGTCCCATGCTGAGGGACTGCGGGTGCCTGCTGAGCAAGCTCTCAATACCGAACTCTTTGGCTGTTTCCAAATCAACCTCCTTTCCAACGCTGTCCTCCACAAGGTGGTATGATGGGTTCTGGAGGACGATTGAGAAGTCCAGCCCGAGCTTTCTCATCTCAGTGGCTATTTTCTTCAACATCATCGTCTTTCCAGCTCCGTTGTCTCCAACCAAAGCTATAAGCTCCCCCTCTCTGAGCTCAATCAGCCCATCGTAAACAGCTTCACCTGGCTCAACCTCTGGAATTTCGAAATCCTCACACTCAAGGCCGAGGTTGATGGTCTTTTCGAAGAAGCTTGAGAACTCAAGCCTGTGCTCCGAAACTAAGTGCGGGTAGTCCCTGAGTATTTTGATAACTTTCAGAACATTTTTACGGCTTAGATTTGCAAAAGGCTCATCAAAAACGAGTATTCTGGCTTTTGAGGCAAGTGCTGCGGCAATTTGAACTAACTGAAGCTCACCGGTAGAGAGCTCATACGTTTTTCTCTCCAGCAGCCCACCGATTCCGAGCTCCTCACAAACCTCCTCCGCTTCCCTTTTCGCCTCCCCCCAACCAAACCCCTGCTGAATCAAAGGAAAGACAAGCTCATCGATAACCTGCGTAGAGGTAATCATCTCCTCAGGGTTCTGCTTCACAAAGAACGCAATTCTGGGATTGGGCTTCTCTCCAAAAACCCTCACCTTCCCTTCAAGAGTTCCGCCAAGGAAGTTCGGAATCAGTCCGTTAACCATTTTGAGTACGGTGCTCTTTCCCGAACCCGTTGGGCCGATGATGAAATCGCAGCCCTCGAAGGTTGCGTAAAAATCGCTCAAGCCAACCCTTCCGTTAGGGTATGTGTACTTATCCACCCTGAGTTCAATCAACCTCCACACCCCTCTCATTCAGCATTCTGTGGACGTACCTGAAAACCAGTACGGCCAAGAGGTGGTCAACGAAAAAGTCCTGGGGGAGGAAAATCAGAACGGTTGCGGCGAAGATAACCATGGTGGGAGAGGAGAAGGAGAGGTTAAAGGCTCTGACGGCGCTCTCGGATCGGATGAGCAGCTTTTCATCAATCATTGCGAAGTTGTAGAAAACAAAGAAGCCAAGCAGGTAGATGGGCATAGATGCCACAAGCGTTGAAAGCCAGAGCATTAACACCTCTCTTCTGCTCCCCTCCCTCCAAATTGCTCTCCTGAAAACACCCGCCAGGAAGGATGAGATCAGAAATCCGTAAAGAAAACCAGCGGTTGGACCAATTAAAACTCCCAAACCGCCTCCACCTGCAGCTATCGGCAGGGAAAAGGCTATGAGGGCTAGGTAGATTGCCATCGACAGGAGGCCGTAGTAGGGCCCGAGAAGAAACCCTGATAGCATCACGCCGAAGTTTTGCATCGTATAAGGCACAGGTCCTATTTTAAAGCTTAGCTGCGCAGATACCGCGGTTATTAAGGCTGTAACCACTGCCAGAGCGGTTTTCTTTATATCGTTAACCATGAATGTAGATCGGTTAACGAGAATTTAAAATTTTCCAAAAAAAGAGAATTAAGACTTTGCCTTCTTCATCTTGAGCTTCTTCAACCTTATAATGTTCTCTCTGTCCATCTCCTCCAGCTTGAACGAGATGAACTTTGCAAGCTCCTCCATCGTTGGAATAACGCGGTATTCGAGAGCGTTAACTCTTCTCTTCGTCCTCTCAATTTCCTCAATGAGCTTTCTGAGGGTTGTTTCAATCTCCGCAACCTCAAGTACAGCATCAACAAGCTCCTCGTAAGCCTCGACCGCTTCATCGACTCTCGTGGATGTGCTCAGGATTCCGTATCCCCTCTCCGTGGGCTTCTTTCTTATTGGCTCTCTCTTGATGACTGGCACAACGACTCCCATTATGTTCTTCCTCTTCATGCTGAACTCTGGCGGAATCTGGCAGCAGGAGAGGGCGATTGACCTGACAGCTACGATACCGTCAACTGCTATCGCTAACGCAAGCTTGCTCTGAGCTTTCTCGTACTTCTGAACCATCCCACCAATGACTTCCTTTGCCTCCTCCAGAAGCTGCCTGAACTCCATGATGAGGCCATCTCTCTTCATCTTAAGCAGTGCATGGCCACGGGTGGCCATCTTTATCCTTCTTCTGAGCTTTATGAGCTCCATTCGTGTCGGTTGGACCTCTGCCATTCCCTGTCACCTCTAAAAATTGTTTTCAGGAGGCCTCCTCTGTGGCCTCCTCGGGCTTAGCTTCTTTTTTCCTGTACTTGGGGTGATATTTCTCTATGAACTTTCTCTCAACCTTCGTGAGCTCTCTCTCAGGAAGCATTGCGAGCAGCTCCCATCCGAGGTCGAGAGTGTACTCAATATCTCTGTCCTCGTATCTTCCCTGCTGGACAAACCTCCTCTCGAACTCGTCGGCAAACTTCAGGAAGAGCCTGTCCCTCTCTGACAGAGCCTCCTCACCAACAATGGCGACGAGACCTCTGAGGTCAACACCCTCAGCATAGGCCGCATACATCTGGTCGTTCCACTGCGGGTGGTCCTCTCTTGTGTATCCCTCGCCGATACCTTCCTTCATCAACCTGCTGAGCGACGGAAGGACGTTGATTGGTGGATAAATACCCTTGGCGTGCAACTCTCTGCTCAAAACTATCTGTCCCTCGGTGATATACCCGGTGAGGTCGGGAATTGGGTGGGTGATATCATCGCCCGGCATTGTGAGGATTGGCATCTGCGTAATCGTCCCCTTCCTGCCCCTGATACGGCCAGCCCTCTCGTAGATAGTTGCGAGGTCAGTGTACATGTAACCCGGATATCCTCTTCTTCCGGGAACCTCTTCTCTTGCTGCCGAAATCTCTCTAAGAGCTTCGCAGTAGTTGGTCATGTCTGTGAGAATAACCAGAATATGCAGGTCGTACTCGTAGGCGAGGAACTCTGCAGCGGTGAGTGCCATTCTGGGAGTCAGCAATCTCTCGATAGCCGGGTCGTTGGCAAGGTTGAGGAAAACAACAGCCCTCTCCAGTGCCCCAGTCCTCTCGAACTCCTTCATGAACTGGTACGCCTCTTCGTAAGTTATGCCCATAGCCGCGAATATGACAGCGAACTCCTCACCCTCGCCCCTAACTTTTGCCTGCCTCGCAATCTGCAGAGCGATGTCGTTGTGCGGCAAACCTGAACCGCTGAAAATCGGGAGCTTCTGACCTCTGACGAGGGTGTTCATTCCGTCAATTGCTGAAATACCGGTCTGGATGAACTCTCTCGGATACTGCCTGGCGTAGGGGTTGATGGCCGCACCGACAATTGGTCTCCTCTCCTCTGGAACGATCTTTGGCCCACCATCAATCGGCTCACCGGAACCGCTCAGAATTCTTCCGAGCATGTCCTGGGAGCAGTTGAGCTTGACGATGTCACCGGTGAACCTGACGGTGCTTGAGGTGTCAACTCCTCTCGTACCCTCGAAAACCTGAACAACGACGACATCTTTGGACGTGTCGAGAACCTGACCTCTCCTTGTTGAGCCGTCGGGAAGCGTTATGGTGACGAGCTCTCCGTAGGCAACCGGCTCGGTTTTCTCAACAAAAACAAGGGGACCCGCAACCTGGGTTATGGTCTTATACTCCTTCATCTTCATCACTCTCCGAGCAGATTCTTTCTAATCTTCTCCAGCGCAGCCTCCATGGCGGGCTTGTAGTCCTCCTCGAACTTGGCTCTGGCAAACTCTTCGAGACCCTCGACTCCCGCAATTTCATCGATGGTCTTTCCTGCTTCGAGAGCCTGATAGAACCAGTCGTTGATCTGCTTTATGGCCTTCAGCATGTCGTACTGCTTCTGCACGCTGCAGTATGTATCGACGGGGTGGTAGGCGTACTGGATGAGGTAAACCTCTCTGATGATTCTCGCAACCTCCAGAAGGACTCTCTGGGATTCTGGCAGTGCGTCGCTACCAACAAGCTGCACAATCTCCTGCAGGTTAGCCTCCTCCTGCAGAACCTCCATTGCCCATCTTCTCAGCTCGTTCCACTCCTCGCTGACGTTCTCAGCAAACCAGTCCTTCAGGGTGTCAACGTAGAGGCTGTAGCTCTGCAGCCAGTTTATGGCGGGGAAGTGCCTTCTGGCAGCGAGCTTCGCATCGAGGGCCCAGAACACCTTCACAATTCTGAGCGTGTTCTGAGTTACTGGCTCACTGAAGTCACCGCCGGGCGGTGAAACTGCTCCGACAACCGTGACACTCCCTATGTTCCCTGCGAGGGTCTTAACTCTGCCAGCTCTCTCGTAGAACTCTGCAAGCCTTGATGCGAGGTAAGCGGGGTAGCCCTCTTCACCGGGCATCTCCTCAAGTCTTCCTGAGATTTCTCTCATTGCCTCTGCCCATCTGCTGGTTGAGTCAGCCTGTATGGCTACATCGTAGCCCATGTCTCTGAAGTACTCCGCAATGGTGATTCCGGTGTAAACCGAAGCCTCTCTCGCCGCAACAGGCATGTTGGAGGTGTTGGCAACAAGAACCGTTCTCTCCATCAACGGCTTTCCTGTTCTCGGGTCTTCAAGCTCCGGGAACTCCTCAAGAACCTCTGTCATCTCGTTGCCTCTCTCACCGCATCCGATGTAAACGACAATCTGAGCATCACTCCACTTTGCCAGCTGGTGCTGGGTCACAGTTTTACCGCTTCCGAATGGGCCCGGAATTGCAGCGGTACCTCCCTTTGCAACCGGGAAGAAGGTGTCCAGAATTCTCTGACCAGTTATGAGCGGCACAACGGGTGGAAGTTTCTCTACGTACGGCCTCGGAATTCTGACTGGCCACTTGTGGTAGAGCTTAAGCTCCGTGCCATCCTCAAGAACCGCAATGGTGTCCTCAACCGTAAAGCTGCCCTCGTAAATCTCAGCGATTACTCCCTCCTTGACGTTCGGCGGAACGAGAATCTTCTGCTCTACAACCTCAGTCTCCTGAACAGTTCCGATTATTTCTCCCGGTTTTACTTTTTCTCCCTTCTTCACCAGCGGCTTAAACTCCCACTTTGCCTTTCTGTCCAAGCCCGGAGCTTCAATGCCCCTCCCGATGAAATCTCCGCTGACCTCCTTTAGCACCGGCAATGGCCTCTGCACACCATCGTAGATGTTTCTTATCAATCCAGGCCCAAGCTCAACGCTGAGCGGCATTCCGGTGTTCTCTACTTTGTCACCCGGCTTTACACCCTCTGTATCCTCGTAAACCTGAATGAGAACCTTCTGCCCTACTAAACCTACAACCTCTCCCATCAGCCCCTCTTCACCTACCTTGCAGAGGTCGTACATTCTGGCCTTCAATCCCTCCGCAACGACGAGGGGTCCAGAAATCCTATAAATTTCTCCCACGTATCCAGCTTCTTTCACTTCCATAGGTCAACACCTATCGCCTTTCTTATCTTCTCCCTAATCTCCTCCACACCTCCGGTTCCTCCTACAGAAACAAAGGTGGGTTCAACCTTCTCATCAATTTCCCTCCTCAAAACCGGAGGGAGCTTTTTCAGGTACTCCTGCTTAATAATCACAACACCAACATCATCTCTCTTTAAAACATCCTCAACCGCCTTAACGATTTCCTCGTCGCTCGTGACCTCGTATATGTCCGAGATTCCTGCAAGCATGAAGCCAATCGTGAAGTCCGGATCGCCCACTACCGCCAACTTTTTCATAATATCACCATCTGCCTCTCAATCTCCTCGCTCGGCAAGCCGTAGTATTTGCCCCAACCAAGAACTCTCAGGTTGTCCACTTCAACCTTTTTCAGCACAATGTACTGCAGAACCGGCAGAATGCTGAGCGGATAGTTGCTGGCCCTCTTGGAGATTGTCTTTATCCAGACCTTGTCGAACTCGATCTCAACTGCCGCGACCTCCTTCCCTTCAATCTGAACGTCATTCCAGAACCAGTAGCCCTCGAGAGCCTTTATCATTTCATCAATCGGCATGGCCGCAAGCTTCCTGAGTTCTTCTTCGGTAAGTTCGTAACCACCGGGAATCGTGCACTCCATTATTTCGTCGGGCGTCGCATCCTCCGCCTTCAGCCTCAGCAGCGTCTTGACGTTCCTTATGTCTATTTCCATCTTGATGAAGTCGAGGAAGAGCTTCATTGCAAAGTCTGAAGGATTTAGCTTTAGTAACTCCCTGTAGTAAACCTTGTAAAGCCCGTCCTCGATTTTGCTCATGTCTTCGCTGCCTATCTTGGAAAGGGGCTCGTAGTAGGGTGTCCCCTCAAAGGACTTGACGATTTCTTCGATATCCTTGACAAGCAACGTCTTCCAGAAGTCCATGTCCCTCTCACCAGCAGGGACCAGAATGTCATCAACCACTTCGGGCTGAACGTTTGCCATTTTGCCCCTGATGATGTTTATTATGTTCCAGACATCCCACTTCTCAAGATACTTCATTATCAGGAACTTTGAGGCACCAAAGGAGACCTCAATGAGCTTTCTGTAGGTTCTCGCGAGGTTTGCGTAGAGGGCGTGGTCGAGCAGTCTTGGCCCCGTGAACTTGTAGCCGAGCTCGTCGATTTCCTTTTTATACTCCGTCTCACCTATATACCTCACAATCTCGTCAAACTCCATGTTCAGCAGTTTCCTGAAGTCCTCTGGCTTCAGCAGTCTGCTCTTCATAACCTTCGTTCTTGCAACGATGTAAGCCCAGGCGGCTCTATTTCCCTTGTAGATCATTGTTATCACCTCTTACTTACTTGAAAAGCAATTTTGACACTTCGCTCAGCTTCTGTTCGTAAACCTGGCTTACAAGTTCGTCGAACGTCAGGTTCAGTCTGATGTCCCCGGCGGGGTCTTCAAGTATGACTCCTCCTATACAGTCTATGTTGCCGCCGTAGGTGACATCGAGTTTGAGCTCCTTTATCAGCTCTTTTACTATGTCCTCATCCTCTTTCCTTGAGTAAACAACCATTCCTGGTGAAGCGTTCTTTTCAAGCAGGTTTTTGAGTATCTTCTTTCTCGTCTCTTCATCCATGTCTCTAACCTTCTGCCTGAGAAGGTTGAAAACCTCCTCAAGGATCTCCTTCTGCACGTTCAGAAGTTCCCTTTTCATCTCCAGTTTGACGCTGGAAATTTCCTGCCTTCTGATGGCTTCCGCCTCCTTCTCTGCCTCCTCTCTGGCCTTCTTCAGAATCTCCTCGGCCTCAGCCTTGGCCTCGGCCAGTATCTTCTCAACTTCCTTCTCCGTCTCCTCCCTGATTCTCCTGACCTCCTCTTCACCTTTCTGCTGGATCTCCTGCAGTACTTTATCCAGTGGCATCTCTTTCACCTTAGAACGCGAACATCAGTATGAACGCTATGACCAGTCCGAAGATGACTATGGTCTCCGGTATAACTGTGAACAGAATACCGAGACCGAAGAAGCCCCTGTCCTCGGCTGTAGCTCCTACGGCAGCTGCACCGATACCGCTCTCACCAAGTCCTGCACCAATACCGGCCAGTCCAACTGCCAGTCCAGCACCAACTGCAATCAAACCCTTAGCCAATGCATCTTCCACCATTCATCTCACCTCCAGGGAATAAGCTGGCTAAACTTAAGCCCGCCTATTAATATTAAAATGAGGATGGTTACTCCGAGAACCATCCTCGCGGTCGACACCAACCAGTAATACTTCACGAACCTCTCTATGTTTTTTTCCGTCAGCACCCTCCTTTCCAGGAATCTCCTGACCAGCTCCTCGCCCGGCATGTTAGAACGCGAACATCAGTATGAACGCTATGACCAGTCCGAAGATGACTATGGTCTCCGGTATAACTGTGAACAGAATACCGAGACCGAAGAAGCCCCTGTCCTCGGCTGTAGCTCCTACGGCAGCTGCACCGATACCGCTCTCACCAAGTCCTGCACCAATACCGGCCAGTCCAACTGCCAGTCCAGCACCAACTGCAATCAAACCCTTAGCCAATGCATCTTCCACCATTCATCTCACCTCCTCAAACACACCTCACTCCTCAATAAACCTCTTTATCCTGCCGAAAGGCTCGTAGAGCCTTCCGCCACCCTCAAAGAACTTCGTAAAGAACTCTACGTAGTGCAAACGCAATGACTGCAAACCTGGATCGAGAATGCCGAGAATCAAGTTGCCCACGTGTCCGATTAGCAGGACTATTGCGCCAACTATCGGTATACTTATACCCACTGGATCAATGAGCTTCATTCCGATGAAGTTGATGACGAAGGCTATGTAGACTGAAGACAGTCCAATGGCTAGAAGTCTCGCGTAGCTCATGATCTGGCCGAACCACGTTAGCAGCTCGACTGCAAGTATGACTCCCATAGCACCCATTTTCGGCACTTCGCCCATGACGAACAGTATGAACCAGACGACGAGCAATGGAAGTGCTGCCAAGTAGTAAACGTTCAGTCCTGCCTGCCAGCCTTCCATAAGTCCAGGCAGTGGAAGCGGAGGCACATCGCCCGGATTCGGACCCATTCCGAGCTGGTAGAACACTCCCACGTTGTACGCGAAGCCGAAGATGATCATTGCAAGGCCAAGAACACCTATGATCCACGAGAGCTTCTCGAGAATCGCATCCTTAAGGCCATGCTCGACATAGACGTTGTAGAAACCGAGAGCGAATCCAAAGAGAATCTTCGCGATACCGATCACAATCGTTGCGAACAGCAGAATCTTGACACCCATCTCCTCAACCCTGTCGAAAATCGGATGACCGTGGTGGAACTCGTAGAGGTGCTCAAGCTGCGAGCCAATGAAGTGGATCTGGTATGGCTCGTACTCTCCAGGCACTATGAAGGGGCCGAAGCACTCTCCGTAGATGAAGCCGAAGATTATTGACATCACTCCAGCGTACACACCGATGTTCAGCATCCTCTGCCAGCCCTCAGTCTTAAACACCCTCTTGAGGTACAGGGAAATGACCGTGACGAGCAAACCGTAACCGATATCTCCCAGCATCATACCGAAGAAGATCGGGAAGAAGATCGCTATGAACACAGTTGGGTCAATCTCCTTGTACTTCGGAATTCCGAAGGTTGTTGTGAGGAGCTCAAAGTTTCTCACACCAGCAGGGTTGCTGAGCTTGGTTGGAGGTTCACCCTCTTCATCAAGCACCTCAACCGCAACGCCGTTTGCATCCATCTTGGCCTTGAACTCGTTCAAAGCCTTTGCAGGCAGATAGCCCACGAGGACGAATGAGTACTTCGAAACCAAAGTTCTCAAAGGCAGCTCGTACTTGTCCATCTGCGAGCTGAGGTATTCTTCAATTGCAAGCAGAGTTTCGGCCTCCTTTACCTTTACCTCTTCTATTTCCTTCTCTACCTGCTCCTTTCTTGACTTCAGCGATTCGATTTCCTTCTCTATCTCCGAAATTTTTGCCTCAAAGTCCTCAACGTCGGGAACCTGAATCTCCCTGTAACCGCACTCCTGCAAGATTCTCAGGAACTCGTCCCCGTACTCGGCTTTAACGAAAACCGCTACAACGAGCTCTTTCTCGTATTCGGTGGCGAAAACTTCAAAATCGCTCGTTACCTGGGCAAACTTCTCCGTCGGGTTCTCCTTTACAAACCCGACGAAAACTCTGAGCGTCTTGTAGCCCTTAAGCAGTCTTGCGGGTATTCCGAGCCTCTTGAGAGGCTCTATCTGGTTGAGCTGCTCCTGCAAGGATGCAATCTTTTCATCAACGCTTCTCAGATACTCAATTCGCTCTCCAATCAATTGCTGGTACTCGTCGAGCTTCTCCTTAAGCTGGGCTTCAATCTCGGACTCTCTGAACTTTCTTCTGGGCACTATCCTCGATGGATCGAGCTTCAGGTGGGAGATGAAGCTCCTCATCTGGACAAGGGCTCTTGAAACAACTGATGCATCCGGATGCGGCTCGCCGATTCTGAAGTATTCCGATTCTTCAGGCTCCTCTATGTGGACGAGGTTGAGTCTGTGGAGAAGGTCTGCAGTTTCGCCCAGTTTCTCCCTGGGACCCACTACAGAAACCCTAACCATTCGTTCCGGCTTAAGCATGTTCCATCATCCCTACGAACTCATTATACAGCATCTCCACGGCCTTCATGATGTTATCCTTGCCCTTCTTTGCGTAATCCTCGATGTTCTTTGTTTCCCTCTTTCTGATTTCCTCCTTCTCGGCTTCTATCTGTTGCCTTGCAGAATTGAGAATGTCTTCCTTAACTTTAACCGCCTCAGCTTCGGCACTCTCAATAATTTCTCTCGCTTTCATCTTAGCCTCAAGAATTTTGTTTTTTCGTTCCTCCTCTGCAGCCCTGATAGCCTCTTCAACCTTAATCTCTGCCTGCTTAATTTTTTCAAGAATTTCTGTCCTATCCATGGTAACCACCCTGATCAAACTCTAAACTTTAAAGACATTCGAAAGCCTTACAAATCGTATTTAAGCTTTGTTATTTTTACACAGGTAGAATTTGTAATTAAAAACGAGGATTAATTATATATCCGCCCCTGCTGACCGAAAACGGAAAATAATCGATGAGATAAAAAACGGTATGAAGGTTCTGGTGGTCGATGCAGGAGGGAGGGGTAACGCAATTGCTCACGCTTTCTCAAGGAGTGAGCAGGTTAAAGAAATTTATATAGCTCCCGGAAACGGGGGTAGCGAATTTTTCGAAAAGTGTAAGATTGCCGAGCTTGATGGAAAGAAAATTCCATCTATAAGGGCAATAGACGAGATAGTGCGGTTCGCAAAGAAATGCGAGGTTGACCTCGCTTACATCGGACCGGAAGAGCCGCTGAGCCTCGGATTGGTTGACAGACTTGAGGAGGAGGGAATACCTGCCGTAGGGCCGAAAAAGGAGGCCACGATTCTTGAAGCAAGCAAGTGCTGGGCGAAGGATTTCTTAAAGAGAATTGGAGTTCCCATTCCTGAGTACGCGAACTTCGACAATCCAGAAGAGGCGAAGGAGTACATAAGGGAGAAGTTCAACAACGGGATAGTGGTGAAGGCAGATGGCCTTGCTGCGGGGAAGGGTGTTTACGTCTGCGACTCCGTAGAGGAGGCATTAAGGGCGGTGGACGAGATAATGGTTCAGAAGAAGTTCGGAGAGGCTGGAAACAGGATTGTGGTTGAGGAGAGGCTGAGGGGAATTGAGGTTGCCTTCACCGCCATGACGGACGGCAAAACCGTCAAGCCGTTCGGCCATGCAAGGGACTACAAGAGGGCTTTCGACAGCGATGACATTGAGGGCTTGAGGGACTTCTACATCGGCCTCACAAAAAAATTCTACACCAAAGCCCAAATAGAGCAACTCTACAGGGAGGGAAAGCTCATCAACCCCAACACAGGAGGTATGGGTGCGGTGAGCCCACATCCAGCGGTAACGGAGGAGGTAGAGCAGAGAATCATGGAGATGGTTGTGGAGCCGATAATAGAGAACTTTGACAAGGAGTTCAAAGGCGTTCTTTATCCTGTCATAATGCTTGTTGAGGAAAACGGAGAACTAATCCCTAAGGTTCTTGAGATAAACGTCAGGGACTGCGACCCCGGAGCGGAGGCAAAGCTACCGAGGCTTAAGAGCGATATGGCTGAGATATCGATGGCTGTGGTGGAGGGTAGGCTGGATGAGGTGGAGATGAGGTTCAGCAGCGATTACTGCGTTGCTGTTTGCGCGGTCAGCGGAGCTCTGAAGGGCAGAGAAGGGCTGAAGCCCGGCTATCCTGCAGACCACTACACCAGCCAGCCTATAACAGGAATCGAGGAGGCGATGAAGGAGGCGATAATCTACGCCAACGGCATCGCTAAAACGAATGGATACGTCACAACCGGCGGAAGAGTTCTGACGGTCGTTGGAATGGGACAAAGCATTGAGGAGGCAAGGAGCAAAGCGTATTCAGCACTTGAAAAAATTAGCTTTCCCGGAATGCGATACAGAAGGACCATAGGGCTTGATGTTCCCGAGTAATTAATGAGGAATTGTTATTTTATACTTATCCGAAATAATAACGGCCTAACTCCAAGCTAACACGGAAAACAATTAAACCACTCGCATGAAGTATAATTCCGATGAGTAAAAGGATTTACATAGAGACTTCCATAGCATTAGACTACATTGAAGGGCAAATAGAGAACAACACTGATTTAAAAAGCTATTTTAGAAGGGAATTGCCGAGAGTTCGAAGTCTATCTACTAGAGTCGTCAATTGGCGAAACTTTCGGGCAGTGTTTAGTTAAAGAGTGGAGAGAAGATAAAATAATCGAAAAATTGCTTGATTTTCTAAGAGAAACTCAGTCCAGAATTATAAGAGCCGATTCAATTAATGATGTTGATAAAAAAGAACTTAAGAGGATATTCGGCAGAGGTGACAAAATCCTGAATCAGGAGTGGAGTGACGAAAATCAGTGGGGGCTTGACATTTACGATATATGGTTTCTCTCCCAGGTGTCAGTGGACCCTAATGCAAAATATATATGGGCAAATGATAGAAGGATGTTAGATTACGGAAACGCATATATAAATTTCATTTCTGGTCGAGATGTTAGCGTAGTTGACACATTGCGTGGAATTAAATAGCACCGTATTTTTTAAGTTCCTCTAATACCGTTTTGATATAGTTTTTAGATGCAAAGGGCTTTCTTTTATATGTTAAATTCACAAGTTCCATTTCGAAGTCTTCTTTCGTTATTCCCAGCTTAGCTAGGCTCTCAGCAACCTTCTTCAGTTCTAATAATGTCGCAGCAATTTCGAGCCAAGTTCCGTCTTTATCTCTTGCTATATTCACTAATGCTCTAAAAATTTTATCTTGGAGAAAAATCTCTTTCTGTTGACCCCCTACCTCACCAATCATTCCAGAATTAGATAGGTGGTAGTAATCATCCGCTAGCTCTGGAGAATATGGACCTCTCAGGTATAGATTAAACTCATAATCTAGCAGATTTCCGCCCAATGCCTTATAAATGTAAACTAGTTTTTGTAGTTTCAATCTATGGTCAAATCTGTTAACATTAAATTTGAAACTCAAAGCTTCCTTGAGGGCTTCTACAAATCCTGCCAAGCTTCGCAATCTTGATTCCATAAGAGGGGTGTTTACAAAGTTACTTAATACTTTTTCGTAATAACTACTTAAAATTAAAAATCTAAATAATTTTTCGTAAATCCTCGATACTTCCTAGATACACAACTTCCTCCTCAATCGCATAAACCTCAATTTTCCTCGCCTTCTGAAGGATGGGTGACAGAAAGTTTCCCTGCAGAACATCGCTACCGCTCATCAGGGGGGAGAAGGCGGGCAGGACGATTTTTGCTCCATCCGCAACGAGGTAGCATGGGAAAGTGTACAAAGCTCCCCTCACTCTCACCTTCACGGCCGGATGCTCATGCCCCATTATCACCTTCTCCTCCTCGCAATCCTTATGGCCATGAACGACCAGATAATCTCCAACCCTTACGCTCTCCTTAAGCTCTATTCCGTACTCAGCCAGAATTGCTGCGAGGTAGTTGTCATGGTTTCCTCTCACAACCTCAAGCTCCACATTAACGGATTCTATAAACTCCCTGACGTCCTCCCACTCGTACGGTAAATTTTTGCTGAACTCATGCTTTAAGTCTCCCGCCACCACGATTTTGGCGATACCGTACTTCTCCACAATGCTCGCAACTCTAGCTTTTATTTCCTCCACCTGCATTCTCGGTACAGCGTAGCCTCTCTCCTGCAACACATTCTCAAATCCGAGATGCAGGTCGGCTATTACAGCTGTATTTCCCACAATTGCCGCCCTCTCTGGCGTAAGCAAAACATCTTCCATTGGTAACGATAAAAGCGTAAAAGTTTAAAACCTATCTGAACACCTAAGCCAACACCTTGCAGAGAGGAATTTAGATGACACACGTACTGATTAATGGCCCCCCTGGAACGGGCAAGTGCAAGATCCTCGAGGATGTTTCGAAGGAATTCGACAATGTAGTTTGGGTTACCACTCTCTCCAGCGCATATTTTGTCAGAAAAAGAATTGGAAGAGAAGATGTGTGGATTATCGACACCTACACGTGGGGGAAGAAGAACTCAGAAGACAGCAGAGACATAATCGTTTCCAACCCCCTGAACCTCAACGAGGTGAGCCTGGCCATAAACAAAGTGCTTGACGGTCTTGATGGCAGCTACCTTCTGATAATGAACTCAATCTCGGGGTTGCTCATCTACCACACATATCAGAGAATCCTCCACTTCTTAAGGGCTTTACTTGTGAGAGTTGAAAAGGAGAAATCAAACAGCATTTTCACCTTAGTCAAGGATGCCCACGAGAAGAGTGTGGAAGTTTCAATTTCCATGTTCTTTCCCAATATTGTGGAAACTAAAGAGGATGGAAAGGTCAGAATTATAAAGTCCTCGGTCCCCCTTGACAAAAGCGATTTTGATTCCAATGAGGCGAAAGAGATAATTAAGAGGATGCTGAAAGAGAGTTTATGAAGGATGTTTTTTACACAAGCACAAGGGCGGAGGTTACAGATCCAGCTAAATGGTATCAGCCCGATTTGAGTGCTGTTAGAAAGCTGGAAAAGCTGATAGATGAGAGCGGTGTTCTTGATGTGGTTTCAAAGGGGGATGTTGTAGCGGTAAAAACGCATTTTGGCGATAGGGGCACAACAAGAACTCTGAGGAGCGTCTTCATAAGGACAGTTGTTGAGAAGGTTATCGAGGCTGGTGGAAGGCCTTTTGTGACGGAAACTACCGGTCTGGGGATGCTGAGGCCAAGATGCACTGCGGTGGGGAGAATAAACATTGCTGAAGAAAACGGATACACCCACCAAACCCTGAAGGCCCCGATAATCATCGCCGACGGATTGCTGGGCTTCGACTACGTTGAGGTGCCGGTAGAGGGGAAACACCTTAACTCGGTGAAGGTGGCTAAGGCCATTGCTGAATGCGATGCGGTCATCTGCTGCACCCACTTCAAGCTGCACATGCAGGCTGGGGTTGGGGGGAGCATAAAGAACGTGGGGGTTGGCTGCGTTGCAAAGCCCTCCAAATTCGACATCCACATGTCCGACTACCCGCAGATTGATGAAGAGAAGTGCACGAAGTGCGATGAGTGCGTGAAAATCTGTCCAAGCAATGCGATAGAGGACTACCAGATTAACAGGGAGAAGTGCGTCAAGTGCCTCGGCTGCTCGGAGGCCTGTGATTATGGGGCTGTTAAAACCTTCTGGGTTTTTGGCAGAGATGTGTCGGAGAGAATAGTGGAGTGCACGAAGGGTGTTTTTAAGGTGCAGAAGAACTTCGCCTACCTGAACTTCCTGATGGACATCACCCCCCACTGCGACTGCCACCCCTACAGCGACCTGCCAGTTGTGCCTGACCTGGGCATAATGGCCTCAAAGGATATTCTCGCAATAGACAGGGCAAGCGTGGACTTGTACAGGCAGGCTGAGAATCTAAGCGGAGCATTGCTGAAAGACAAGAAGTTCTGGGACTGGACGGACGTTGAGGGGATGCTTAACTATGCCGAAAAGCTTGAACTGGGAACGCAAAACTACAGGCTGATTGAAATCAGCTGACAGCTATCACATCCAACCTGTCAACTCTCGCATTTACTCCAACTTTTTCTGCCAGACTCGGCCTTGTTCTTCCGTTATCCCCGCTGACAAGCTCCTTGATGTAGAGCCCCGCCTCGGCCTCAAACTCCACCACCGCAACCCTGCCGGTGTGGTGAATCAACCTTGCATCGTAAAGCCTTCTCACCCTAACCCTGTCCGCCCTTCTGTGCGAAACTCTCATGGGAGTTCTCTGCCTTATCTCTCCCTTAAGGCTTTCAAGGGCCTCAATTAGCCTTTCCCTCTCAACCTTCTCCTCAAAAACGACCTTCGCCCTGTAGGTCTTTCTGTGCCTCTCCGTTTTCACCTCTCTGACCTTCTCAGCATCTGTGTACTCAAGATCCCTAACAGCAACCCACTTCTGGGAATTTATAGCCTCTTCAAGCTCCTTCAGGTCAACAAACCTCTTTCTTGGCTCGATTACCTCAAGCACAAAGGGTCTGCCAGTTCCAAGCATTCTCGCATCAACGTCCTCCCTTCCAGCACCGTGGAGCTTTGCATCTCTCGCTTTGAAAAGCCTGACAGCGGGCATGGCAATTAGCTCCTCAACCGATGAAACGTACTTCTTCCCGGTGAAGTTGCATACTTCACAGCCTTCTCCATTGCAATACCCGCACAGCCACCTCGTCTGCGAGATGTTCCTGACCCTCTTCAGGTATCTTCCGTAGATGAAAACGGGCCTTATCTGAAGCTCAAAGGTGAAGGTTTCGAGGTCGAACAGAACGGTTATGTCTGGATTAAGGGTTCTTTTACTTCCAGTTTTCTCTTCGATGGCTCTGGCAAGCTTTGTGTTGAACCTCTGCTTTATCTCGTACTCAATCCCCTTCAGCGACAGATATTCTTGCAGGGCTTTCAAACTGCCCCAAACCCTGCTCCCAACGTTGAATGTCTCGAATTCGTACTCTGACATCTTTTTCACAATCTCCTCGGCAAACTCCTCAACTCTGTCGAAGGCGTTGCAGCACGCCTCGCATTTCTCTGCAACCACACCTTCGCCGATGATGCCATAGCACTCCCTGCAGAGGTTCACAGAGAAAATTGGAAAAGGGCTTTAAAACTGCTGTGGCAGTGGCTACATGAGGCAAACAATTCTGAAGCTCTACGAAAAGGCCAACGAGAGGGACTGGAAGCCGTGGGAATTGCAGAGTGAGATGAGAAAAATCTACGAGAACGTCGTAGCTGTGGGAGATGACCTCTCCTTCACCGTAAGGCTCGACAAAGATGTTAAGCCCGTCAGTCTTGAGAAATTTGGTGCTTCAAAGGTCAAGCTGCACCCCTTCAAGACCGCATGGCGGTTCGAGAGGGGATTCATTGCCTTCGAGGGAAAATTCCTGAGAATAAGCAGGGAAATCGATAAAAAATTGCTTGAGGAAATCCTCAGCGTTATCCTGCCTGAGGACTGAGCAGGTTCTGGAGCTTCTGCTGTGTCTCAGCGAACCTCTCCCTGAGCTTTTCCTCCTGCCTTTGCAGAGTCTTTATCCTTATCTCGTAGGTCTCCTTTTTCTCTGTAAGCTCCTTAATCACGTCCTCCTTCTTCTCCTTAACCAGAATGTTTCCAACAGCCTTGTAGACCGGTGTTTCATCATCGACCTTCTGAAGCTCCTCCAGTGCCTGCTCCGTGTCTCTCAGCAACGCCTCTACCTGAGCCCTCTGAGTGATTACTGCCTGCAGCTGCTGCTGAAGCTGCTGAAGCTGCGCAACCAGATTCTGAACCTGCGGAGGGAGTTCACCCATTTTTCAACACCTCTTCAACCTCTACACACATCTTAATCAGCCTTAACCACGAATTTATCGCCGCTCTCAAATCTGAGACGTCTTCAGCCTCAATTTCTAATCCCAACCTTTCGCCAGATTGATAAAGCTTTGCCCGACTTATTGAGGTTTCGATTTCTGGCTGGATTGATTTGGCCACATCAGGGCTGCAACCCTCAATGACAATCTCTGCCCTGTTCATCATCCCCATTCGGCAAACCTGCTTATAAATCAATCCCAGAACCTCCTCGTTCGAATGTAGTTCCTCTCAGCCTCAATTAAAGCCTTAAAGAAGTCATCTTCCTCCAGATAATACCTCGAAAGAAGCCTTGCAGCTGTGTCAGCCCCTATTCCGAAAGTTGAGAGAGCGTAAACAGCTCTCTTTCCGTGAGCCATGACGAGGTTGGCCAGCTTGAAAAGCTCTCTTTCCCTGAACTCCTCGGGCTTTCTTCTTGAGTTGAAGACGGCAATCATTTTCGAGCCGCACTTTATGCATGTGAACCTCTCAAAGCTCTCAACTCTCTCCGTGTAGCAGGCCCTGCAGTTCAGGCAGTAAACCCTCACCACCTCTTTTTCAAGCCTCTCCCTGAAGGCTCTGAGGATGGCCTCGCTGGACTTGACGGCAAGAATGTCCATGGCCCTCTGTCTCGCTGCAAGGCTTATTGGACTGAGTTCATTGTAAACAGAAACTTCAATCTCCCCGCTGGAGATTTTCTCCACAACTTCTGCCGTTCTCTCGACATCCATCTTCTCAACGAAAATCTCCCTCAAAGCCTCTCTGTAGATGGGCGTATCCTTCAGCTTCACCACGAGGCTTCTAACGTTAATCCTGCTCAGCTCGTCCTCCTTGGACAGGAATCCGAATTTTCTGGCAGCGTTGACAACCTTCCACTGCATCAGCCTCGTGTCAAAAACAGCTCTTTCAGCTAAACTCTCAACCGCTTCGGGCTGAATGCTTTTAAGTATGCTCTCCACCTCTTCGGGTTTTGCTGGACTGAGCTTGATTCTGTAGGGGTCGATCTCAACCGCCACACTGCTTCCCCTTCTTGCGGTTAAAAGTAAAGCGAGAATTCTGCCGAGGGTCTCGTTCACCTTGTGACCGAAGCATGCGTTAACCACAACAACATTCTCCGAGCCCTCAATGGTAATGTGGCTGTCATAGGGGACTGCAAAGCCCTTCTCAATCTGCTCCCTCAGTGTTTTAACCACCACACTGACATCTCCCTTAGCTCCCAGAGCCTTCAACGCTGCCTTCTCCCCCTTCGCCTTTATCAGCCCGGCTAACCAGTTTCTCAGCATTCCGACTTCCTGAGCAACCTCAAAGGGGACGGGAATCTCCTCCCCCACCCATGAAGGTATCTCTCCTTCAGCAGATACTGGCTCAACCCTCACGACCTCATCAACGCTCAGAACTCTCCAGAGCTCTCCTTTCATCGCAAAAATCTCCCCGCTGAAGGTGGAGAGAAAGCTCTCGTCGAGGGAGCCTATGGTTTTTCCGCTTGAAACATCAACAACCCTGTAGTGCTTCTCGTCGGGAATCATCGATATGTTCTCGTAGAAGTACCTCCTCGTGTTTCTCCTCGCACCAATCTCCCCCTCGTCGTAGAAAATCTTCCCGATCCGGGCGAGGAAGTTGCAAACCTCATCAAACTCCTCAAAAGTCAGATTGCGGTAGGGAAAAGCTCTCTTCACTATCCTGTGGGCCTTTTCAGCATCAATTCTGCCGTATTCGAGGGCGAGAGCGCATATCTGATTCGCCAGCACGTCAAAACTTTTGAAGTGAATCTCCGCATCCTCCAGCAATCCCTCCTTGGCCCTTCTGACAATTACAGCGGACTCAAGAATGTCGTCGAAGCTGCTCGCAACAACGTAGCCCTTCGAAACTCTCCCCAATCCGTGACCGCTCCGTCCTACTCTCTGCACGAGCCTTACAGCCTGCCTCGGACTGTTGTACTGCACAACAAGATTTACGTGGCCAATGTCAATCCCAAGCTCCATTGAGGAAGTGCAGATTAGAGCATCAAGCTCGCCCTTGGCGAACCTCTCCTCAGCCTCTACCCTCGTTTCCCTCGAAAGGCTGCCGTGATGCACCTCCACATCAATCAGCTTTTTGAGCTTGATTCCCAGTGCTTCAGCCGTCTGGCGTGTGTTGACGAAGATTAAAGCAGAACCGTGTTCCTTCACCGCATCAGCAATAAACTTCAGCTCTCCGGCAATCTCCGCATCAACGCCAAGCTTTGCTGCAAGCTTCTCATCAACCTCAGGCTTTACAACCTCAATTTCGTACTCCTTCTCAGCCTTCCACTCCAGAACTTCCGCATCAGCCCCAACGAACCTTGAAACAAGCTTGGGCCTGCTTACAGTTGCTGAGAGGCCAATGGTCTGAAACCTTGCCATCTCCCTCAGCCTTTCAAGGGCAACGCTAAGCTGCACTCCCCTCTCGCTGTCAATTAGCTCGTGAATCTCGTCAACCACCACATACCTCACGTTCTTCAAAGCCTTCCTCAGGTTTTTTCCGAGGAAAAGAATCTGGAAGGTTTCTGGAGTGGTGATTAAAAGGTGCGGGGGCTTTCGGGACTGCCTCGCCCTCTGGGAATCTGGAGTATCGCCGTGCCTGACGTCAACCCTTATGCCAAGAAACTCGGCAATCCCCCTAATCCTCCTCAGCATGTCCCTGTTCAAAGCTCTTAGAGGTGTAATGTAAATGGCAACGATTCCCTCGGGCTTCTCCATTTTTAGCATTGCCTCGAAAATGGGGATTATTGCAGCCTCCGTTTTCCCGCTTCCCGTTGGAGCGATGATTAGCACGTCCTTACCGCTCAAAATCTTCCTGAAGGCCTCTAACTGCAGCTCGGTCAGCTCCTCAATTCCCGCAGCACTCAAAGCCTCTCTGAGCCTTTGATTCAGCATCGTAAAGGCTATGTTGGCGGGGAGGTGATTAAAGCTTTTGCCTTCAGTTTCGCGCTCAGCTTCAACCTGCAAAAACCTTAAAAATTCTTCAAATAATGGAGTTCAATGGTAAAGATTGATGAGGTTGACATCAAAATTTTGAGAGAATTGCAGGATGATGCCCGCAAAAGCTTGAAGGAAATTTCAGAAAAGGTAGGAGTGGCCGAGGGGACGGTTTACAACAGAATAAACAAGATGAGAAAAATCGGGCTTATCAAGAAGTTCATTCCCGTCGTTGACTACTCAATGCTGGGATACGACCTCATAGCGATAATAGGCATTACCGCAGAGGGTGGTTACCTGACGGAGATTGAGAAGGAGATTGCGAAGGAGAGAAACGTGACAGCCGTTTACGACGTTACAGGTGACTACGACATTATCGTTGTGGCCAAGTTCAAGGATAGGGACAGCCTGAACGCCTTTGTAAAAAGAATAGCGGGGATGGACAAGGTACTCAAGACATACACAATGCTCGTGCTGAATGTGGTTAAGGAGACGCACCTGATAGACCTCTAAGTTGTGTACTCGGCATTCAGCTTCACGTAATCGTAGGTTAGGTCGCAGCCGATGGCAAAGCCCTTTCCATTACCTTTTTCAAGCCTCAGCCTGATTACAAGCTCCTCTGCTTTCTCCATCAACACTCTCGCCCGCTCTTCGTTCCCCAAAGGCCTTCCGGAATCGATTAGAAAGACTTCATCCCTCCCGTCTGAGAGGCTAAGAGTTATTCTCTCATCCACATCTGCCCCGCTGTAGCCGGCAGCAGCAATAATTCTCCCCCAGTTGGGGTCGCAGCCGAATATTGCCGTCTTAACAAGCAGCGAGCTTGCAACAGCTCTGGCTATCAGATTCGCATCCTCATCATTTCTCGCTCCGTCAACCCTGACTTCGAAAACCTTCGTCGCCCCCTCTCCATCTCTCGCCATCTGCTTTGCGATGCTGTAAAAGACCGAGCAAAGCTCCTCCTCGAAAACATCTCTCTCCACCCTCTCCTTGCCGGTTGAAATCAGCAAAACGGTATCGTTGGTTGAGGTATCCCCGTCAACCGTAAGTCTGTTGAAGGTTTTATCGGCTGCCCTTCTCAGCATATCGTAAAGCTCTCCGCTGTCAAATTTTGCGGAGGTGAAGGCAAAGCAGAGCATTGTAGCCATATTCGGTGCAATCATTCCCGCCCCCTTTGCAACAGCAGCAATCCTCGCCTTCTCTGAGTAGGCCTTCTTGACGAATCTGTCCGTGGTTACAATCGCCCTTCCGAACCTCTCTGCATTCTCCACCGAATTTCCGAGACCTGAGTAAACCTCCGGTGCTTTTTTTCTTATCCACTCCATGTCCAGCTTTCTTCCGATTACGCCGGTAGAGGCGACCGCAACTCTCCTCTCCTCACATCCAAGAAGATTTGCAGCGATTCTGCACATCTCCCTCGCGTCTCTCATCCCCTGCTCCCCGGTGTAGGCATTTGCATTTCCGCTGTTCACAATCACACCCTCCACAACCCCATCCCTGATGTTCTCCTCGCAAACGATAACCGGAGCAGCCCGGATTTTGTTCTGCGTGAAAACTCCTGCAATACTTCCTCTAACCCTAACGAGTCCAAGGCCGTATTTTCCCTCCTTTATTCCGTTGCAGAGGACACCGCCAATGTCCGTTATTTCCATGAACCAATTCTGAGCAGGTAAATTAAAATTTTCAGAAAGTTTTTAATTTCACCTTCCGAATTGAAGTGATGATAGACGGCCTTCCAACACTAGACGATATTCCGTACAGAGGAAAGCACGTTCTGCTGAGGGTTGACATCAACGCTCCTATTGTGAACTCAACGATTCTCGACACGAGCAGATTCGAGAGCCACATTCCGACAATTGAGGCTCTTGAAGACTCAAAGCTCGTTTTGCTCGCACACCAGAGCCGACCCGGAAAGAAGGACTTCACGAGTCTCGAAAGCCACGCATCCACACTTTCCAAACTGCTCGGGAAGAGAGTCGAGTACATAGACGAAATTTTCAGCAAAGGCGTTCTGAGAAGAATAAAGGAGATGGAGAACGGTGAGGTAATTTTGCTCGAGAACGTGAGGTTCTACTCCGAGGAGCAGTTGAACAGAAGCGCTGAGGAGCATGCCGAGTGCCACATGGTCAGGAAACTCAGCACAGCCTTTGACCTCTTTGTCAACGACGCCTTCTCCGCATCCCATCGAAGCCACGCATCTTTGGTCGGCTTCGTTCCGGTTCTGCCATCCGTCGTGGGAAGGCTCGTCGAAAATGAGGTTACCGCCCTCAGCAAACCCCTCAAGGGGGAGGGGAGAAAGATATTTGTCCTGGGCGGAGCTAAAATCAAGGACTCGGTGAAAGTTCTAAAAAACGTGCTGGAAAACAACATTGCGGAAAAAGTCGTTCTCACGGGTGTAGTTGCCAACTACTTTCTCATGCTGAAAGGTTACGATATAGGTGAAGTGAACAGAAAGGTTGTGGAGGACAACAAGGAAGACGTGAGCGACGAGGAGATGATAAACATACTCAAGAAGTACTCCGACAAAATTATCCTTCCCATTGACCTCGGTATAGAGAAAGACGGTGTCAGGGTAGATATCCCATTGGAGAAGTTTGATGGGAAATACAGAATAATGGATATTGGGCTTGAAACCGTTAACCAGCTTTCGGAAATCATCCCGAAGTACGATTATGTGGTTCTGAACGGTCCTGCGGGAGTTTTTGAGGATGAGCGTTTCTCTCTCGGAACTTACGAGATTCTGAGGGCCGCGACAAGGGCTGGTTACTCGGTTGTTGGCGGGGGGCACATCGCCTCAGCAGCACGCCTCTTCGGCCTTTCGGACAAGTTCAGCCACATATCAACTGCAGGAGGGGCGTGCATAAGGTTCCTGAGCGGTGAAAAGCTGGTAGCTCTTGAGGTTATCAAGGAATACTGGGCGAAGAAGTGGGGCAAATCTTAATTTTTTAAAATTTCATACGATAAAATTTTTAAGCTGCCCATTTTCCTAAAGGATTAATCAGAGTTATGTTTAATTCAGAAAACGTTAAATATTCTCCATAATTTTCAAATGAAGAGGTGTGATAGAATGAACTACAGGGAAGAATATGAAAAAAAGCTTATCAGTCCTGAAGAGGCTGCGGGGCTTGTAGAGAGTGGAATGCACATCGAGCTTGGCGGTGCCGCAAATACAGCGCTCATAATAGACAAATACCTCGCAAAGAGAAAGGACGAGCTTGAAAACGTTAAAGTGGGTACTTTCATAGACCTCGCCCATTACGAGTTTCTCAAGGCCGACCCCAATGGGGAGGTCTTCGAGTGGTCGAGCGGCTTCCTCTACCGACCCGTAAGAAAAACCAGCAAGGAGCTTGGACCGTGTGTATTCAGGCCCAACCTGTATCACGACGTTCCGAAAATTGTCAGGGAGTTCTCCAAAGACTACGACCCGATAGACATCGCCTACCTCGTCACCACGCCCATGGACAAGCACGGCTACTTCAACTTCGGCCTGACCTGCTCGCACATGAAGGCGCTGGCAGAGGTTGCAGAGAAGGTTGTGGTGGTCGTCAAAGAAAATATGCCCTGGGTCAATGGAGGCTACGACGAGTGCATCCACATCTCGGAAGTTGACTACATCGTTGAGGACAACGAGATGCCAGTTCCGTTCATACCATTCAGCATACCCCCAACGAAGGAGGATGAGATGATAGCAGAGAACATACTCAACGCAGAAACGAAGGACGGCAGGAAGCTCATACAGGATGGCTCAACGCTTCAGGTTGGCATTGGCGGTCTGCCGGATACGGTTGTTAAAATGCTCAAGGAAGGAGGGTACAAGAACCTCGGCGTGCACACCGAAATGATGGGCGATGGCACGCTTGAGTTGATTGAGGAGGGCGTTGTTACCAACGACCAGAAGAGGCTCGATAGGGGGAAGAGCGTTTTCACGTTCGCCCTCGGCTCTCTCAAGCTCTACGAGTACCTCGACAGGAATCCGGAGGTTGCAACCTACCCAGTCGACTACACCAACGACCCCTTCATCATAGCGCAGCAGCCGAAGATGTTCTCCCTAAACCAGGCCGCAGAGGCCGACCTGATGGGCCAGATAAACTCGGAGCAGATGGGGCTGATATCACCAACAGGCAAGCTCTATCAGGTGAGCGGGACTGGGGGGCAGTTGGACTTCGTTATGGGCTGTCTTTTCAGCAGAGACAGACAGGGCTTCAGCATTCTCGCAATGTACTCCACACACAACGGTACGTCGAGGATCAAGCCCATCCTGCCTCCTGGAGCGGCGGTGACTGTCCCGAGAAGCATGGTTCAGGTTGTTGCAACCGAGTGGGGAGTTGCCTACCTGAAGGGGCTTACGGTAAAGGAAAGGGCAATAGCGATGATTCATCTCGCGCATCCAGACCACAGGGAGTGGCTGGAGAAGGAGGCTGAAAAACTCGGTCTTCTACCGCCGAACTACACAATCCCGGCAGGCAAGCCGGATTACTTGCTCTACAAGAGGGATTAAGTTTTTAAATTTTTTCGCATAAGGCAAACTCATGCAACTGAAAAAGGCAGCTCTGCTGACATCAGGTGTTGCTTCCTTTCTCACCCCCTTCATGGGCTCTTCAACCAACATAGCCCTGCCCGCAATAGGCAAAGAATTTCAGATTGACGCCATAACTCTCGGCTGGATTGCCACGGCATATCTTCTCGCAGCCGGCATGTTTTCCGTCCCCTTCGGCAGGATTGCAGACATAGCGGGAAGGAAGAAGGTTTTTGTGGTTGGACTGCTTGTTTTCAGTCTCGGCTCCATTCTCTCAGCAATTCCTCCCAATGCGGAGATGCTTATAGCTTTCAGAGTCCTCCAAGGTGTTGGCGGTGCGATGATTTTCGCCACCTCAGTAGCCATTCTCACTTCGGTTTTCCCTCCCCAGGAAAGGGGGAAGGCCATTGGCATCAACACCGGAGCGGTTTACACGGGATTAAGTCTTGGCCCCATAGGTGGAGGGTTTCTGACCCAAAATCTCGGATGGAGGAGCTTGTTCATCGCCAACGGAGCTTTGGGATTCTTCGCCCTAATCGTTGCATCAGTCTATCTCAGGGGGGAGTGGGCTGATGCGAGGGGGGAGAAATTCGACCTTGCCGGTTCCGCAATTTACGCGGCCATGCTCTTCTTCCTGATTTACGGTTTTTCAGAGTTCTCAGTTGCTTTCATAGTTCTCGGTGCAATCTTGGCCTTAATTTTTGTTGTTTACGAGAACAGGCAAGAGCATCCCGTTTTTGCTGTAAGGCTTCTTCTGAGCAACCTTACCTTCTCCCTCTCAAGCCTCGCCGCACTGCTCAACTATGCGGCAACCTTCGCCGTGGGCTTTTTGATGAGCCTCTACCTCCAGTACGTAAAGGGGTTCGACGCTCAGACGGCTGGCCTCATCCTCGTATCCCAGCCCGTAGTCATGGCAATCTTCGCCCCCATTGCCGGCTGGATTTCGGATAGAATAGAGCCGAGGGTTGTAGCCTCAACGGGCATGGCTGTGACAACTCTGTCCTTAATCCTCTTCGCAGGCATCAACGGAGAGACGGCCTTAAGCAACATAATCACTTACCTCATGCTCCTCGGTTTTGGAATTGCACTGTTCAGCTCTCCGAACACCAACGCAATCATGAGCTCGGTTGAGAGAAAATTTTTCGGCATAGCCTCAGCCACAGTTGCAACAATGCGGCTCGTAGGGCAGACTTTGAGCATGGCTCTCGTCATGCTCGTCTTCTCAATGGTAATTGGAAGGGTTGAGATAACTCCTGAGTACTTCGGCAGGTTCATCGAAAGCTCAAGAATAGCCTTCTCGATCTTCGCCGCGCTCTGCTTCGTTGGAATCTTCGCATCGCTGGGGAGGGGAAAAATAAAGAGAGGCTAGTCGAGCTGCTTTAATGTGTGAAGCATGCGGTGCAGTGTGGTTATAAAGCCGAGCACCGCCACAATCCACAGCGTTGCTGCATAAACGCTCACCGCATTACCGCTGGCGTATCCGTAGAGCAGCCCAACCATTATGATGGCAAGCCTCGTGTCCCTTCCACCAATTCCAACTTTGCATTCCGCGCCTTCAGCTTCAGCCATAGCCCTCGTTATGCTCACTCCAAAGGAGCCAACCACCGCCATAAAGCCGGCAAGCCATAGCTCAGAAGGATAAAGATAGACAATTCCAATGACAATTGCAGCATCCACGAACCTGTCGAAGACTCTGTCGAGGTACGCTCCGCTCCTCGTAACCCTCCCCGTCAGCCTTGCCAGGTCACCGTCAGTGCAGTCAAGAATTTGCGAGATGAAGAGAGTTAGCACGCCCCAGTATATTTCTCCAGCTGCAATGACCGCTGCTGCCCCCAATCCGACGATTGTGGCAATAACGGTGATTAAATTCGGCGAAACACCTGTTTTCGAGAGAATCTTTGCCAGAGGTCGGGAAAACCTCCGATAAACAAGTTCTGTCAGCAGATACTCCCATTTGATTTAAATCACCTCCTTATGGGTAATTTTAAATAACTCTCCTTTTAACATTTTTCATGGAGGCAGTAATACTCGCTGCAGGTTTCGGTTCACGATTGGGTCATCACACTCGCGAAATCCCGAAAGCTCTCCTGAAAATTGGGAAAAGACCGTTGATATACTACACGGTTCAGACTCTGATGGAGAACGGTATCAGGGATGTTGTAGTGGTTACCGGACACAAAGGATACGTTTTGAGGGAGTATCTTTCGCAGTTCGACCTCAATTTCAAATTTGTCCACAACAGCCTTTACAAGAAAACCAACAACATTTACAGCCTCTATCTGGCAATGGACCACGTGAGCAAGGGATTTTACATCCTGAACTCCGATGTTCTCTTCCATCCCGGCATCTTTCGGGAACTGCACTCCTCCACGAAGGAGAACCTGATACTGTCCGTTGACACGTTCAAGGAGCTTGGAGAGGAGGAGATGAAGGTCAAAATAGAGGATGGAGTTGTTAAAAGAATAAGCAAACAGCTCAACCCCTCAGAGGCTGATGGAGAATACATAGGCATTGCAAGAGTTGAGGAAAACATCATCGACGACCTCTACAACCACGTTTCCAGAGTTATGGAAAGGAAAGGGAGAAGAGTGTTCTATGAGGAGGCTTTTCAGTCAATGATGGATGACGGCATCGCTGTTTACTATGAAACAACAAAAGGGCTTCCGTGGATTGAAATAGACACCCCTGCGGACTTGATGAAGGCCAGATACGAAATCTACCCCAAAATCCAGTTTTGAGAAAAAGAAATATAGACCCATTTTTTACTTGAAGCATGGCAATCGGTTTTACCTTTACCGAGGAGCAGGAGGATATAAGGAGAGCTGCAAGAGAGTTTGCGGAGAAGGAGTTCACGCCTGAGCTGGCGAGGGAGTGCGACAGGGAGGAGAAGTTCCCCTACGAGCTGTGGAAGAAGTGTGCAAAGCTTGGCTTTCATGCTGTCGACATCCCTGAGGAGTACGGTGGAGGCGGTTATGGGCCGATAGAGAAGATGATTGTGATGGAAGAGTTCTCAGCCGTCAACCCCGGCCTCGGACTTGCGTGTTTGCTACCGACCTTCGGCTTTGAAATTCTTGTTCTGCACGGCAGCGAGGAGCAGAAGGAGAAGTGGCTGACGAAGCTTGCAAGGGGAGACGTGATAATGGGCATGGCCAACACTGAGCCTGATGCGGGCAGCGATGCTGCAAACATCAAAACGAGGGCCGTTAAGGAGGGAGATGAGTGGGTGATTAACGGGACGAAGCAGTTCATCAGCAACGGCTCCATTGCGGACTTTCTGCTCGTCACTGCAAGGACGAGGGAGATGGACCCCAAGGCTAAGCACAGGGGAATAAGCTACTTCATCGTTGAGACGAACAGGGAGGGTTACAAGGCGAACAAAATTAAGGGCAAGATGGGAATCAGGGCGACTGACACAGCAGAAATCAGCTTCAGCAATGTAAGAGTTCCGGCAGAGAACCTTGTCGGAGAGGAGGGCAAGGGATTCTACTACATGATGGAGTTCTTCGACATGAGCAGAGTGTGGGTTGGAGCGCAGGCTGTGGGGATTGCCAAAGGGGCTTTGAAGCTCGTAATTGACTACGTGAAGCAGAGAAAGGCCTTCAACGTTCCCCTCGCAACCTTCCAGTACATACAGTTCAAGATTGCCGAACTGGCAACAAAGATTGAGGCTGCAAGAACCCTCGTTTACAGAGCCGCTGCTGTGCAGGTTGAGCAGGGCAAGCCTGACAACACCCTCTCATCCATGGCGAAGTGGTATGCTGGAGAGGTGGCAGTTGAAACAGCCAACTGGGCTCTGCAGTTCCACGGAGGCTACGGATACATCGATGAGTATGCGATAAACCAGTTCTACAGGGATGCCAAAATCACAGAAATCTACGAGGGGGCGAAGGAGATAGAGAAGCTAATAATCGCAAGGAATCTTCTCGGATTCCGTTAAATTCTTCTCAATTTTTCAAAGAGTGCTGTCATAGCGAGAAGGGTGAGAACGGACGAGATTATATCGGCTACGGGCTGGGACAAAATAAACCTCGGCGATAGGACTGCGTAAACAGCCCCAAAATTGACAAGAAGCAGCCCAATCCACTTTAGGAACCCCACTTCAGGGAAGTAAATTTCTTCTCCCTTCTGCCAGAAGATTATTAGCGAGGAGAGCATTGAAACAATTGCGGGAATTGCAAAGGCCATAAAGAGGTAGAAGGGATTCTGGCTCACAATGAAGGCTATGCTACCTGCTGGAAGGGAAGCGGCGAAGGAAATGACGAAAATCAGGCAGGCTTTGGACATAACAAAGCCCCTCTTGCTCAAGGGAAGCATTCTCAAAAAATCTACGTTCTCAAGGTTGCCGATAATTCGCAGGTCGATGGTTGAAAGTGTAGAAATCGTGGTGATGATAAAAATTGAGAGGTTGGGCATGTTTGCGATGCTGACAACGTTCGGCATTACTATGACCAGAGGAACGATTAAGGGAAAGAGGGCGTTTTTCCTTAAAATCAGCCTGAAATCCTTGATGAGCATGGCTCTGAGCGGAGAGCCTGAGCTGAGCCGAGAGCTCCCCTTCACCTCCACAATCTCGGGGTTGAGTATGCTTCTCCACACTCTCCCTGTTGATAGCTTGATGGTGGCTGAGGAGGCCGCATAAGACAGAAGGAGAAGATGGGGTGTCAAGTATGGTGTGAGGTCTGGAATTTCCTGAAACCGCCTTAACGCAAATACGAGCACGGCAAAAAACAAAATCCCGGCGAGGACTGACTTGGAAAAGCCGCTCCTGACCTTTACGCCGAAGAGGGCGTAGTAGAGGAAAACCATTGAGTATCCCAGCAAAATTGCTGCGATTATCCAGAGAAGGGAATAAAGTCCGAAGTAAAGGTTCTTCACCATCAAAACGGCAATTGTTGGCGTCGCAAAGGCCAGTATGTTGATTGAATCGATGAAGAAAACAACCAGCATTCTCTCGGAAAATCTCACGGGCAGATACCTTAGAGGCTCGAAAACCCTTGAGGAGGCTGATATGGCGATGTTTTGGGCTGGATAGATCTGGGAGAAAACGAGCGAGAGGGTGAAGATTAGGCTCAGGCCCAAGCCGCTGCTGATGAAGGCAACCCAGCAGAGGAAGGAGCCAAGGAAAGTCATAATGAAAAAGGATTTTGCAACCTGCACTCTAAGCGAGAACTTCCTCATTGACTTAACTACTCTCTCATGCGAAATCTGGGGGTTTCTTTTCATGTTCTGGTAGTTCATCTCCCTGTAAATCACGTCCAGAATCCTGCTGAGGGGCTCAGCCAGAAGACAGCACCTCCAGCAGAGGTTTGATGTCCCTCTCTATTTTCGTGAGCTTCAGAAAAACATCTTCAAGATCCTCATCCTTTTTCAGCTCATCAGGAGTGCCCTGAGCGATTATTCTGCCGTTTTGAATTATGAGAATTCTGTCGCAGATTCTCTCGGCAATGGGCATGATGTGGGTTGAGAGAATCACCTCTCTCCCCTCCTCTCTGAACTGGAAAATCAGGTCTCTGAAAACCTTTGCTGAAGCAACGTCGAGGCCGTTGAAAGCCTCGTCGAGAATCAGCACCGAGGGGTTGTGGAGCATAGCAGCGATTATGGAAACCTTCTGCCTGTTTCCAAGGCTTAGATTTGCAAAAAGTTCGTCCATCGCCGTGAACTCAAGGGCCTCAGCAAGCCTCTCAACCCTCTCTTTCAGCAGAGAGGACTCAATTTTTCTAACTGCCCCGACAAAGCTGAAGAGTTCGGATGCAGTAAGGCTCTCGTAAAGCACTGGAGTTTCGGGGACGAATCCAACAAGCTCCTTAACTTTAAGGGGGTTCTCAGCTACAGATACGCCGTTTACAATGACATCCCCTTCATCCGGGGGAATAACTCCGGCGATTATCTTCATCAGCGTTGATTTACCGCTCCCGTTTGGGCCGAGAAGGCCGAGAATCTCATTTTCAGCTACAAAACTCACTTCGCTGAGCACTGCCTTATTGCCAAAGCTTTTGGAGACGCCTTTTACCTCAATCAACTCTACCTCCTCCCCACCTTCTTGATGAGGATTATCAAAGCCAGAATGGTTACTGCAATGATCCCCAGCCCCACGAAGGTTGCAGCGCTGCTTTCTCCAACCACAACGCTGATTCTGTCACTCATGGTCATCTGGTCAGAGGTTGTTTCAACTGTTATTCTGTACTCGCTCGGCTTGGCGTCGGGGGGAACCCTGATCCTAAGGTTAACTTCCCCCCTCTCTCCGGGTTTTACGGAGGGAATCACTTCGGGGCTAACCTCCCCGCTCCATCCCTGAGGAAGTTCAAGCTTTACCTTAACGTTGGTCAGCGTCACACCCCTCCCAGAGTTCTCCACGTATCCCTTCAGCTCAAGCTCCTCTCCCGGAGAGGCTTTTACAGTGTACATCCCACCCTCAAGGCTGAAGTAGGCTGCCATTCTCCCAACAACGCTGAGCTTGAGGTCTTTTTCGGCAGTGTACTTGCCCTTGGCAACGATTTTCAGGCTGTAATCCCCCACTTCTGCGGTTGCCGGTGTGTAGATTTCGAGGGTGATGTCCTTCTCTTCTCCACCCTCCAAGTAAACCTCAGAGACTGCAAGCTCACCCTCCCTGAAGTTGTATGTAAAATCAGGGGGCAGGCCTTCAAGGCTGAGGGCATACTGGTCCTCTCCGTAACCCCTGTTTTCTATTCTGACGTTAAGGGAAGCCACGTCACCTATGGAAACGGTGATTCTTGAGCTGCTCACCGAAAGCTCTGCATAGTAAGCTTTTTTCTCAAGAAAAACCGTTCCGAGGTCGTTTGTCCTCCCGCCCCTGACCTTAACGTCCCTTATCGTCTTCTCGTAGTACCCACCCTTTTCGATTTTCAGGTCGTAGGTGCCGGGCTCAACCTCGAAAATTGCCTCTCCATCACCGGAGGTAAAGAAGGTCTCGTTTCCAGCTGTGATTCTGGCTGAAGCAACCCCCTCACCATCCTTGTCAACAACTCTGAGCCTCACCTCCCCCTTCTCTCCCGCATGGCTCTCCTTCACAAAAACTTCAAATTCTTTGGTTTGCGGGCCGATATGCAGTGTAACCGCATACTTTCCCACATCAGCGGTTGAATCTATATCAACCTGAACCCTCAGCTGCTTCCCGCCCTCTCCAACCACAGTTCTGTAGACCTCCACATCGCCGTCGTAAAACCTGCACTCCCAGCCTTTGGGGGCATCACAGCTCAAATCAACCTCTATCGGCGAGTTGAGGGTGTTTTCCAGCAGTGCGTTAACCTCAACCACATCCCCTCCTTCAGCAACAATGCCCGTGTTGTCGAGGGATATCCGCAGAGGCTTTTCTGGAAGCTCAACGTTCACCGTAACGCCTGCACTGCCGTCTGCGTGGAGATAAAGGTAATACCTCCCCGGCTTTTCCGGAGCCAAGAATTTGAAGGTTAAATCTGCCGACTCGCTGGAGTTCAGCCTTAAGGAATTAACCCTCTGTCCGTTGTAGTAGAAGTAGCCCTCAGCCTCTCCATACCAGAAGCTGTAGCTTAGCTGAAAGGTGCTCTCATTCCCCTCGTCATTTTTCACGGTGAGGGGGATGGAGACCTCTTCTCCCGGGGCAGCAGTTATCTCCTTGAGTTCACACTCAATCGAGCCAGTAAGGAGTGCCGCAATCGCAGCTAAGAGAAAAAACCTGAAAAATTTCATAGCTCCTCCCTCGTGAACCTGACGTAGCTTAGAGTAAACAGCAAGAGAGGCAGTATGACGAAAGAAAGAGCGTTTTTGGTTGTGTCCGTTGGCTGGAAGGGCATGAATTCAGAAGTTGCCGCGAAGGAGCTTACGAGGGTTGTGTAGCTGTTTTGGGGCGAAATCAGCAAAATTGTCTGGGTAATCTCCTGAATTCTTCTGAAGTGCTCCTCTCTCTCCTCCTCATACTTTTGCCATTCTGGAGATTCAATAACGCTCTCATCAACTTTTTCAAAGTCAACAGGCGGCTGGGGAGCAGGACCTGCTAAGATGCCGGCGATGAAGTAGGCCATTATCGGCACAAAAATAGCCAGCATGACGAAAAGTGTTAGGGAAACTGTTAATGAGGTAGTGGAGCTTTTGAAGACTGCTGAGAAGAACAATCCGATGGAGAACATGGTGAAGAGGTATGCAATCGTTGCCAGCGCGAACTTCGCAATCAAGCCTAAATCGTCTGCTGCTGGTATGTAGCCGTAAAAGGCTGAAACTCCGATGATGAACATTACCGTAACGAGAACTATAATGCAGATTGCCGCCAGTGCAGCAATTGCTTTGCCCAAAACTATTTCATCCCTGAAAACCGGGTGGCTGAGGAGCGTTCTTAAAGTTCCGCTCTCCTTCTCCCTCGAAATCATGTCAAATCCTATTGCCAGCCCTAAAATCCCTCCGACAAAGGCTATCGTTTGAGAGCCAAGGAAACCAAAAACTGCTTTGATGCTGATTGTCGAGAACTGGCTCATTTGAGACACAAAGAGCAGGTATGTGAGCAGCATCGCTGCAAGCAGAGCTAAAAACCTCTTGCTGGTTACGATATCCGCAAACTCTTTTTTTGCTATAATCAGCGCCTTCATTCTCCCACCATGCTGAGGTAAATTTTTTCAAGGCTTGGCTCCCTCAGAGAGAGCTCTTTAACAACAAAACCGTGCTCGAAGAGTGTGCGCGAAATTTCCACTCTGCAGTCCGATTCAACCTTAATGACATATACATCTCTGCTCTCATCATACTCAACCTCTCCAAACTCCCTCAGCAGAGATTCGTCAGCTCTGGGCTCGGTTTGAACAACAACCTCCATGCTGCCTGAAAGCTCCGAAATCTTCCCAACCTTCACGATCCTTCCCCTGTTTATGATTCCCACAACGCTGCACACCTCCCTGACCTCTGAAAGTATGTGGGAGGAGAAGAAGAAGGTCTTGCCCTTCTGGTTGAGCTCCCTTATAATTTTCCTGAAGTCTGCAATCCCCTGCGGGTCGAGGCCGTTGGTCGGCTCATCCAGAAAGACCACCTCAGGGTCGTTTATCAGTGCCTGAGCTAAGGCCAGCCTCTGCTTCATTCCCCTGCTGAACTCTCCAACCTTTTTGTCTGCGGAATCCTGAAGGCCTACGAGGGCGAGAAGCTCGTCAACATTATCCTTAGGATTGGCGTAGAATTCCGAGAAGTAAAGCAGGTTCTGCCTTGCCGTTAAGTTGGGATAGAAACCGTAATTTTCTGGCAGGTAGCCACAAATCTCCTTAACCTCAACCGGCTTCTCCTCAACGTCCATTCCGGCAATCCTTACGCTGCCTGAAGTTGGCTTAATCAGTCCGAGGCAGCAGTTGATGGTTGTTGTCTTTCCAGCCCCGTTTGGACCGAGAAAACCGAAAATTTCGCCCCTCTCAACTACCAAGCTTATCCCGTCAAGAGCCCTGAAACCGTTGAAGACCTTGGTGAGGTTCTCAACCTCAATCTGTGCCATGCTGGAGCTTGGTAGGGGAGAATATAAATGTTACCAAATGAGATGTGATATGGTAAATACATTATGATGACAATTAGGAAGCTGAGAAAAAATGGGAAATAGCTTACCCAATTTGGAAAGCTCCTGTGTCGTAGAGCGCTGCGGTGAAATCGATGTTAACGCTCTCACTCCAGAACCACTTGTTAAAGTCTGCTTTGAACTCATGGTGTGCTATCATTGGCAGGTTTCCACCCGGCTTTGTTGGATCAAGCAATCCAATATCCTCAACGACGAAAATTCCAAAAGGTCTGGCCGAGAAAGCCACCAAATCAGCTTTAAAAATCCTTTCATCAAGCTTAAGCGATTTTTTGTCTTCGGTAACTTCCGATACAGGCAGAACGGTAACCTTATGGCCTGATTTCGACAGAGCTTTTAGCCATGCCTGAATGAATTTCTCCTTCTCCTCCTTGCTTACCTTGTGGAGCACTATGGTAAAGCTGCTATTTTCGATCTTCTCTGCAAGGCTTTCGTAGAGCTCAAGTGGAGTGACTTTTTTGAGAAAATCCTCCTCGGCGAGGTACATCTTTTCTCCTGAGTTTAGGTCCTCCAAGTCCTTCAGGACTTTTCCGCTTGCTGTTGGCTCCAGAACGGTTTTCTCTTTTTCTGTGGTGAACACGCCAGCGCATGCGCTTAAGACAATCACTGCGAGCATAGCTGCCGAAAGCTTGAAGATACCTCCTTTATCTCCCATATTATACACCTTATTGTTAGCAAATGACTTTTGCTTATAAAATTGTTCCGTGTTGTCGTCTTTACCTAAGGGAAAAACAACCCATTTGGCGTAAGGTAAGTTAAAAAGTCAGTGGGGAGTCACCGGGTACACCCTTACCTTCTCCAGCCACGCCCCAACTTTCGGAAAAACCTCGCTCGGCGCCTTCAGCCCGAAGGGCAAGTCAAGATGGGCTGTGCCCTCAATTATGTAGTACTCGTCGAACTGGTGTGGTGTCTTGGCCTCCATCAGGTCTCTGATTATCTGTTCCGCCTCAACAAGCGCATCGTATTCTGAGAGCAGCGTTATGAACGGGACTCTGACTTTCTGCATGTTCAGAATGTAATAGTAGTAGCCATCCTTTCCGGGATTTGGTTCTGGGGGAACAATTAGGTAGCTTCTGCCACCGTTCTCGAAGTATTCCCTCGCAGTCCTGTGAGTTCCGAAATCGTTGTAGTGGGCCAGTGTGGGAGTGTAGAGGCTGTCAGCGACGTATCTTACAAGGAAATCGTTCAGCTCGTCATTCATGTTGCCGGGGTTTGTGAAGGTTAAATCTCTTATGAGTTCGCTGTACTGCCCGTACTCCTCGTTCATCTCAAATATTAGCTCAAAGACCTCATCTATAGTGTGGGTAGTGGCGCACCACAGCCTGTCGTTCTTCGCAATTAGATTCATGATCCCCCTGATGTCGATGTAAAGCGGGGTGTCGAGGAGAAGCCACATCAGCTTCAGGTCTGTGAGCTTGGGCAGTGGTGGAATCATTGCCGGGTCGAGGGCAATTACTCCAACAACAGTCTCCTCACCCTCGGTCAATCCGTTCCTTTCCCTCACCAAATCATCATCCGAAACGACCTTCTTGCACCACGGCTTTTTGAAAAGGCAGGCGAAAGTCCATTTGAATTTAGCGCCCTGCAGGTAAACGTAGCTCACAAGCCCACCGGTGCTGTGCCCCCCTATCACCGGATGCTTTCCCGTCACCTCGTAAACCTTCGTAATCGCCGCCTTTGTGTCGTAAATCGCCCACGTATCGAGGCTCGTTCTTGCAGAGCCGACACCGCTTTTCAGCTCCCCAACGCCCGTCCCCCTGTAGTTCACGAGCCAGACGTCGTATCCCTGCTTCCAGAGGTAGTATGCAAGGCTGTAGTAAAGCATGGGGTCCTGCTGGATTCTCTCATCCCCCACGGCCCAGTCCGCAAGCTCTGATGGAAGCTGAGTTTTGTAGAGGTCTTTGAGTTCCGGAGGTGTGTGAGTCAGGTATTCGTTCATGTTGCAGAGCAGCCCCGAAAACAGCACAACCGGCTGTACACCGTCGTTTACACCTTCTCCCGGCGGGTGGTATCTCAGCAGCTTGATTTTTACTCCGTCATCCGTTTTTGCCGTGTAAACCTCGCCGAGATACTCAAACGCTCCAGCGGCAGGAATCAACAGCAGCGCCATAACCAGAGCAACAGCCCTAAGCATGCAGTCTGTAACCTAAGATAATTATATAATTTTCTACAAATTAATGGTGATAATTAGGATAACAAAAAATAAACTTAAAGCTCGGCCTCGAAGTCCTCAATGCTGTAGGTGAAGTCCTGCCCCCTGATTTTCGCAATCTCCCTTGCGAGGAGCCAGTAAACAATGGCCAGAGCCCTTCTGCCCTTGTTGTTTGTGGGTATGACAAGGTCAACGTCAGCGGAGGAGTTGTTGGAGTCGCAGAGGGCAACGACTGGAATGCCGACAGCAGTGGCCTCGCTCACGGCCTGCTTGTCAATGGCGGGATCATTGACGAAAACGACCTCAGGCTCCCTGTACTCGGAGAGCATTGGATTTGTCAGAGTTCCAGGAATAAACCTCCCCACGATGTAATCGCTTCCAACCACCTTTGAGAACATTTGAACGGGCTTGTGAGCGTACTGTCTCGCCGCAACCAGCAGAATCTTTGAAGGCTCATACCTCGAAAGGAACTTTGCGGCAACTCTGATTCTCTCGTCCAGCTTTCTGATGTCCAGAACGTAAAGCCCATCCTGCCTTACCTTGAAGATGAACTTCTTCATGTCGCCCGTTTTGATTTGGGTCCCTATGTGCACTCCCGCTGCGAGGTAATCATCCGGCGGAACCAGATACTCGTACTCCTTCTCCATCATATCATCACCATTCTCGGTTTGTCCATCAATTCTTCAATCCTGATGAGCTCGTTGAGCTTGGATATTCTCTCTCCCCCAACCACTCCGGTCTTTATTAACTTTGCGTTGAAAGCAACGGCGAGATGTGCTAAAGTCTCATCCTCCGTTTCTCCGCTTCTGTGGCTCACAACAACGCTGTATCCGTTATCCTTCGCAATTTTCACCGCCTTTGCCGTCCCGCTCAGAGTCCCGTTCTGGTTAGGTTTTATTAAGACTGTGTTTGCTGCACCAACCTCAATGCCCTTCTTTATGATTTCGGGGTTGGTTACGAAGATGTCATCCCCGCAGACCATGCACTTTACCTGCTTCGTCAGCTCCGCAAACCCCTCAAAGTCCTTCTCGTGGAGGGGGTCTTCGATATAGAGCAAGTCGTACCTGTCAGCAAGCTCCGCCATGTAGGCAATCTGCTCCTCTGTAGTTAGCTTTCTGTCGGAGTAAACGTACCTCTCACCATCCCATAGCTCAGTTGCCGCAACGTCAATCCCCATCCTGACCTTCACTCCCAGCTCGTCCTCAACTCTCTGGATGGCCTCGCTGAGAATCTCGAAGGCCTGCTCGTCACTTATCTGTGCAGCCCAAGCCCCCTCATCGCCTTTGGCAGCGAAAATTCCCCTTTCTTTGAAAATCTTCTTAAGCTGCTTGTGTACGGCGGCGTTTGCTCTCTGAGCCTCAAAAAAGGTTTTTGCCCCAACTGGAATTACCAGAAACTCCTGAATGCTTGTGGAGCCTTCTGCGTGTCTCCCACCACCTATGACATTGCCCAAGGGGTAGGGAAGCTCCTTTGCAAAAACTCCACCAACGTAAGCGTAAAGCGGAAGGCCGAGAATTTCCGCAGCTGCTTTAGCAACTGCAAGGCTTGCGGTTATGGCGAAATTGCCACCAATTCTGGAAAAGTTATCGGTTCCGTCAAGCTCTCTCAATGCCTCATCAACGCTCTCCTGATCAAAGACGCTCATTCCGATAATCGCCTTTGAAACTTCCTCCTCAATCTCCTCGTATCTGTAGGGGCTGACTACTACAGCCTCTCCACTGCCAGTAGAGGCTCCGCTCGGAGCCATCGCCTTCGCAACAACCTCCCCAGCAACGACTTCACACTCAACCGTCTCGTTTCCCCTGCTGTCGAAAACGACTCTGTAGTGAACGTCCTCAATTATCAAGCTACCACCTCAGAAAAGGTCGTATCTTTCAAGCCATACAAATTCATTTCTCCTCCTCCTGACGGTAATTGGAATTACGCCCCTGTTGAACTCTTCAAGGGCTATTTCGAGGGGTTCAGTTTTATCAGTCTCAATTAAGACAGGAGCTCCCATTGCAATCTGCAATGCTCTCGCTCCAATAATCCTGGCCTTTTCAAATCTCGTATATTCGAACGGGAACTTTACTTTAATGCCCATCACCCCTTAAAGCAGATGGGGCCGCCGAGATTTGAACTCGGGTCACGGCGTCCCGAACGCCGCAGGATCACCAGGCTACCCCACGGCCCCATGAAAGCGGGATAGCTCCTTAATTACAGACTTGTGAGTTATGAACATTCTCCTGCAGCAGTACCTCTCGATTCCGAGTTCGTCCAAAGCCTCTTTTGGACTCTTGCCCTCGCTGAGCTTCTGCTTGTACTCATCGTATAGGTGGCCTATAACCGCCCCGCAAGAAAAACAGCGAATTGGGAAATCGCTGGAATTCTCGTTTCTCGGTACGTCCATTGTGTTCACCTGTAGGATGTCTGTCTCCTTGCTCTCGCTCCCCTACCTCCCTGAATCTTTGGAAGCTTCCTCCTCACGTCGTTAACCAGGAGGGTTCTGTCATACTCTAAGAAAGCCTTTCTCAGCTCCTCATCTCCGCTGAACTCAAGGAGCGCTCTGGCAATGGCAGTTCTTGCGGCCTCCGCCTGAGCCATGAACCCCCCTCCCCAAGTTTTGACCTCAATGTCAACCTTCTCTGCAAGCTCCTTGGCGATGATGAGGGGCTCCATTATCTTCATCCTTGCAAGCTCGGGCTGGTGTATCTCAACCGGAACGCTGTTTATCCTCACTCTGCCCTTGCCCGGCTTTATAACAGCCCTTGCAGTTGCCGTTTTTCTTTTACCGCTCGTTACAACAATCTTCATCTCAGACACCTCTGAAACCGAGATACCTGCTTACCTCTGCAAGAGTAACGTACTTGTCTGTTTTTGAAACTTTCTCCAGAAGTGCGTCCTCGATTTTCTCAAACTCCCTGCCCTGAAGCTCCTCCGGAACGCCCATGAAAACTCTGAGCCTTCTGTAGGCATCTCTTCCCCTTGAGCTCTTCCATGGGAGCATTCCCCTGACGGTTCTCTTGAATATTCTCTCGGGATGCCTCGGGAAGTAAGGCCCCTTCTCCTTGCTTCCCCTGTCGTACTTCTCCTTGTACCTCTCGAAGACCATGTACTTGTCCCCCGTAATCACCGCCTTCTCTGCGTTAACAACAACGATTCTCTCGCCGTTGAGCAGTCTCTTTGCAATTTTGCTTGACAGCCTTCCGAGAATGTGGCCTGAAGCATCAATAACTGTGAAGTCGTCTCCAAGAGTCTTGATAACCCTGCTAACGTTTACCGCCATTCCAACCACCTCAGACCATCAGCCTCACTCCGCTACCCTTCGGATTCTCCTTCAAAAGCTCCTCGATTTTCATGCAAACTCCGCCAGCCTCCCTGATTTTGCTTGCCGCCTTCTCCGAGAAGCTGAGCGCTGCAACCTTTACTGGCTTTGTGATGCTCCCTGAACCAAGAACTTTCCCCGGAACCACAACATACTCGTTGGGCTTTGCATACTTCTCAATCTTCGATACGTTTACCTCCGCCTGCAACCTCCTCGGCTTCGCCAACCTCTCTGCAACCTCTTTCCACACTGGCGCCTCATTTTTTGCTGACTCGCTCAGCAGTACATCGATGAGAGTAACGAGGTTTGGATTTGACTTCCTCCTCTGCCAGCTTCCTTATCTTGCTCATATCAACTACACCTCAGCGTAGTTTTGACCGTTACATTACGTAATTTAAATCTTTGCCGCATGTTAATTTTTAATGTTCCTTCCGCGGAAGGCTAAAAACGATTTCGATATGAGGTGAAGCTAATGCAGATTGGGGTTATAGGAGCGGGAGAGTGCGATGAGGAGACTTACAGAATTGCGTACAGAGTTGGGGAGCTTATTGCCGAGAAAGGGCACGTGCTGATAAACGGGGGCCTCGGAGGGGTGATGGAGGCCAGTGCCAAGGGGGCGAAAAGCAAGGGTGGGCTGGTTGTTGCCATTCTGCCGAGGAAAAAAGATCTCTGCAACGATTTTGCCGACATCAGGATTGCGACGGACATGGGACATGCAAGAAACGTAATAATCGTCCACTCCAGCGACGCTTTGATTTCTGTGGGCGGTGGTTACGGAACAATTTCGGAGATAGCCATTGCACTCAAGGAGGGGAAGAGGGTCGCCTCTCTCAAGCCTCCTGTCGTGATTGAGGGGATGAGGGTTTTTGAGACTCCGGAAGAGGCAGTTAATTACTGTATCTCATCATCCGTCAAATAGCAGCTGGGGTCAGCACCCCACAAATCGCCGTAGCGGTAAGCTCTAACTCTGAACCCTCCACATATTTCCTTAAAGTGACACTTCCCGCATTTATCCCTGAGATACTTGGTTTTCTCCCTAAGCTTTTTCAGCAACTCGTCCTCACCCATCCATATTTCCTCGAAGCTCCTCTCCAAGACATTTCCGACAGTGTAGTCCCACCAGAACTGGTTGGGGTGAACATTGCCCTGATGGTCGATGTTTGCGAGCCTTATTCCGCTGCTGTCTCCGCCTCTGAACTTCAAGAACTCAAGAGCCATCTCTGCCTTTTCAGAATCAGCCTCTTTCAGCTTCAGGTAGGTGTAGATTCCATCCGCGGGATTGTCCACCGTCATAATCTCCATTCCCTCTTTCTCAGCCTCCCTGAGAAGGTTATCGAGGAGAGCCCTTCTCTGCTCGTTGGTGATGTCGTCCTTGAACTCCGCTCTGCCGGATGGGACGAGGTGGTAGAGGCAGAATCTCGGAATTTCGTGCTCCCTCGCCAGCTCGATGAGAGAAAAAACATCTTTGTAGTTGTATTTGCTCACGGTGAACCTTATTCCAGATAAAACAACTTCTGAGGCCATTAGCAGTCCCTTAAATGCCCTTTCGTAGGCCCCCTCGACTCCCCTGAACCTGTCATTGGTTGAAGCAACGCCATCGAGGCTAACTCCAACGTACTCAAAAACCTTAAGATTTTCTGCCATATCTCTGTCAATGAGAGTTCCGTTGGTGGACAGAACACTCTTTATCCCCTTCTTTTTAGCGTAACCAGCAATTTCGAAGATATCTTCCCTTAAAAGGGGTTCACCACCGCTGAAGAGGATTAGCGGGACTTTAAACTCGGCAAGGGAGTCCACAATCTGGAAGCACTGCTCTGTCGTTAACTCCGAAAAATCGGAATTGGCGGATGCGTAGCAGTGAAGGCATCGCAAGTTGCATCTGTTCGTAACATTCCAGACGACAATGGGGCGGAGGGATGAGGCAAACTGCTTGAGCTTTTCAGGAATGAAGCTGGAATCCCCTCCGTAGGTTATCTGCCTTGAAACCGTCGCTTCTCCCGCAATAAGCTTGCTCAGACTGATCATCCTCAACCTTAGCGGCAACCTTCAAAAATAGTTTTCGAAGGAAAGCTTATTATCTCATTCGCCAACTAAGGCTAAGCCGGGGTTGCAGAGCCAGGCCACTGCGGGAGACTCGAGATCTCCTGCCCGAAAGGGCGCGTGGGTTCGAATCCCACCCCCGGCGCTTACCAGATGAGCACCTTAACCACGCCCTCTGCAACAACTTTATCGCCTGTATAGCACTTGACGTCGATTGTGTAGCGGTTTTTCTCCACACCGCTAACCACTCCCTCAACCCTCACAACGTCTCCAATTCTTACGGGGGAGGTGTAGCGGAAAGATTGTTCAAGCAGCACCACAGTGCCGGGAAGCCTTGCAACAGCGGCAGAAACGAGGCTTGTTGTCAGCATTCCGTGCACGACTCTGCCTCCAAATCTCGTTTTTGAGGCAAAGTCCTCATCAAAGTGCACAGGATTCAGGTCACCAGAGATTAAGCCGAACATCGCCACGTCAATTTCGCAGAGCTTCTTTTCATACTCAAACCTGTATCCTTCCTTCAACTCACCTTCAAACTTCTCAAAAGGCTTAACCTTCCCTCCTTTCTTGGAGTAGATTCCCTTCATCTCTTCCAGAAGGCTCATCATTTTGACCTCTCCACCACCCATTTTATAGCTTCCGGCCAGATTTTTCTGTGCGAGCTTCCGCTGACAGTTAGACCGATATGCCCTTTATCAGACAGAAGCAACTTTTTGTCCTTAGACGGAATCTTCTCAAAGAAGGCTGTAACGGACTCTGGTGGAGTTATGTGGTCCTTCTCTGCAGCAAGAACGAGAACGGGCATTTTGATGTTTTTCAAATTCACCCCCTGTAATCAAATTTTCCTACATCTTTGAGAAGTAAAACACAAAAAATTATTTGGATAAAAAATACAAATTACCTGCCCTTCCACTGAGGTCGCCTTTTCTGAACAAAGGCCGCCATTCCCTCAGCAAAGTCCTCAGTTGGGATTAGAAGCTCAATCTCCTTTCCAGCAAGCTCTAAGGCGTTCCTGAAAAGCTGCCTTACAGCATTCATCGACCTCTTTATCGACTGCGCCGCTAAGGGAGCAACTCTGCAAACCTTATCAACGTGCTCTATCCCCGCATCCTCCAAGCAGTGCTTCGGCACAACTAAATCAACCAGCCCGAACTCCTTAGCTTCTTTAGCATCCATCGTCTCTCCAGTTAGGGCGTAGTAGGCCATCCTCCTGCCGAAAAGGGCGTATCCGAAGGATGAGGCGATAGGCGGGATAGCTCCAATCAGCCCCTCAGGAACGGCAAAGCTTGCATCTTCGCTGGCTATAACGATGTCAAAGAACATGTTGAGCTCCATCCCTCCACCGAACGCATTTCCGTTCACAAGAGATATTATGGGCTTGTCGTAGTCAGCAAGCTCCGAAACGAGGGGCATGGCAATGTTCTCGAAGAACTCAACGCCATCCCTGAAGCTTTTCCAAGAGCCCATTACAGCTATGTCGTCTCCAGCGCAGAAGGCTCTCCCCTCTCCAGTTATGATTACAGCCCTAACATCCCTGTCAAGCCTCGCCTTCCTGAAAGCCTTTGTCAAACCAACCCACATCTCCTCGTTTAAGGCATTCAGCTTCTCAGCCCTTCTCATGGTTATAACTGCATAGTTGTGCCTCTTCTCATACCTTACTGGCCCGATATCCTCAAGTTCGTAGTTCCACTTGTAAAAACCCTCTCCGGTCTTCTTTCCGAGCTTTCCATTCTCCTTAAGCTCTTTCAGCAGCTCATCCGGCTCGTACTCCTTCAGTCCCGTCTTCCCCTTCCTCGTTTCCAGCACCGAAACAACCCTGTCTATGCCATAGCTGTCGGCAAAGTCCAGAATGCCCTTCGGATAGCCCATTCCCTTCACCGTTGCCTTGTCTATGTCTTCTTTCGTTGCGATTCCGTTTCTTATCAGCCACGCAGCCTCGTTAATCCCCGGAGCCAGCAGATTTATCGGGTTGACGCTGTATGCAAGGTCTTTTGAGATTTTAGCCCTCGTGTAAAAGCCACTGTACTCATAGAAGCCTTTGCCAGTCTTCATCCCCAGCCTGCCCTCTAAAACCATTCTCTCGAGCAGTCCAGGCACCTCCACCTCAAAGCCCCTCTTCCTCACTTCATTGAGGACATTGTAAACCGTATCAACTCCGCTGAAGTCAACAACCTCGAAGAGGCCCATAGGCAGCCCTGCTCTGTATTTAACGGCTGCATCAATCTGCTCAGGTTTAAAACCCTCCTCAAGCAGCCTTATCGCCTCCACGAAAACCCTTATGTTTATCCTGTTAATCAAAAACCCGGGAACGTCCCTCTCAACGAGAACGTAGTCCATTCCAATTGATTTGGCAAACTCAACGGTTTTCCTTACAGTTTCATCGCTCGTGTCTCTCCCCCTTATTATTTCAACCAGCCTTATCAGAGTTGGAGGGTTGAAGAAGTGCAGCCCCACAACCTTGTCCTTTCTCTTTGTTGCCATCGCTATGTCTGTTATTGGAATGGTGGAGGTGTTCGTGGCGAGAATGACGTCATCCCTGCAGTTCTCATCAAGAGTTTTGAAGACCTCATGCTTCACTTCGGTCTTCTCGACAACAGCCTCTATGACGAAATCAGCCTCTTTAGCAGCTTCAACCAAATCCGTTGTGGTTTTCAGCCTCTTCAGCACATCATCTGCCCCTTTTATCCTTCCCTTTTGTTCAAGCTTTCTGACGCTCCACTCTATCCTTGAGAGCGCATTTTTCAAAATGTTCTCGTTTATGTCGCAGAGAATTACCTCATTTCCAGCAAGGGCACAAACTTCAGCAATTCCGTGCCCCATCGTGCCCGCACCGACCACAAGAACCTTCATAATCCAGTTTGATAATGATATTATTTAAGTGTTTCTTATTAGTGTAGGCATTGCCTTGCAGATTTCAACAAAAGTGGAATTTTTTACTAAAAATGGTAATAGAGGCGTAATTCACAGCAGAATTGTACGCCGGCTATCCTTCACCGTCTCCCCAACAAACTGGGCCATTGAGTCTATCTTTATCCCGCTCCTCTGCAACCACTCAAGGAATTTTTCTCCCTCAGAAACAAGCTCCTTCAGATTCTTGTATCGCACAACGACCAGAAGATTGTAATTGGAGCCAACGAGCTTGTATATCTTTTCCACGAAGTCGAACTTCGCAAGCCTTTCCGTTATCTTCTTCAGCCCCTCGTAATCGTTGTGCACTCCCAGAAGAAGAATCCCGATCGTGTCGCACTCCGCCTTCTTGTAATCGATTTCCCATGTTCTTTTCACCTTTTTCACTATTCCCATGTCTTCGAGCATCTTTATTCTGTTGTAAGCCGTTTTCTTGGAAACTCCGGCATATTCGGCGATTTCTTCAAGAGAGAGGCCTTTCGCTATTGCTTCCAGGATCTTCAGATTTTTTTCATCAATCATCGAAGAAAATGGTGTCTCAGAAAAATAAACTTTTTTATCTTACCTCCTGCATCATTTCCACAATAAGGCTGGCCACTTCTCTGTCAAACCTTCTTACAAGTTTCTCCAGCTTGCTTTTGCTTGGCTCAGCCTCCTCCATATCCCGCAGAAGAGAATTCAGCGTGAGAACAGCCCCTTCAAAATCTTCGGTCATAATCTTGCCTAGCTGCGCTCTCGACCTCATCAACCTCTCGATTTCAAAGTAGAAAGGAGTCACGAGGAAGCAGAGCCTCCTAACACCATCGAGCATCCCGTACAAATCCACTAAAGCGTCCCCGCTTCTCGATCCAAGGCCTGCTGTGAAAATGATGCAGTCGTAGCCGGAAAGCTCCTCCGCCAGAGCCTCCATCTCCTCGTAACCGAAGTACCTTGCATTTTTAAGCGTTCTCCTCTCATTGACGTTGTAAGCATCAAAATCAGAGGCTATGCCTAGCATTTCTCTCATTATGCTCGTTCCTGCCCCTCCTAAGGACACCACCGCAATTTTTGCCATTCCCCATCTTCTCACAAAAAAATTTAAGGTTTTTCATTGCTTGGCGTGGATGTAGATGGCGTAGCTGCCTGTAGGAGCATCATCGTCAACATCGATGTGAACGTGAATTACAGTTTCAGAAGGGCTGTCAGCTGTGCCTGCAGGCAATCTGAGCTTATTTGAGCTTGAAATGCTCTCTCCACTTTCGGTGTGGAAGGAGACGTCGATGGCACTCTTGTCTGGACCTTCAACAATGTCTTCGAAGTAAATCTCAGCCTCTCCCCCGGAATTTTTCACCTTAACCTCCTTCACGTAGTGCGCCCCTTTCGCAATGTCGATGCTGAAGCTTGCAGGAGAAACAGATATCGCGTCTTCAATCACATCTATATTTCCCTTCATCGAAAAGTACACTGCAGATGCCGACGCTCCTCCGAGTATCAGCAGTAAAAGAACTATGGTTTGCCATCTCAATCTCATGCTCTGTCATAACACTTCAATAATTTAAATTTTTTGCTCAGATAAAAATGCTCACTCTAATAATCATCAACTCAACTTAAAGCTTATATTGGTTAAAGAACATCATATAGCATGAAGAAACTGCTGGTGGCATCGCTGGCTCTGCTTATTCTCACGCCGGTTGCTTTGGCTGAAGACTTCTCCATGGATGCCGAGCAGCTTGCGGTTGTGCTTCTGAAGAACACGATTTCCAACCTTGAAATGAGCAACAAATTCGTTGAGATTCTCGACAATTCCGGCAGTGATTCGGTTTATCAGAATCTCTGGGGAGTGATTTACGGAGCGCTGGCCGTTATGGCAGTGAACAACGAAGTAACTACAGCTCTCCTTGATGAAGTCTCAAAATCGCAGGAACTGTCCTCAAAAGTTGGTGATGCTATTAACTCGCTTGGTGAGAACAGCACCGTTGTTTTCGGCGACGTAAACGGAAGCAAGGGGCTGACTTTGATTCTGAGGAAGGAGAGCGAGGTTCTGCAGAACGGAAGTTACCCGTACTCAGACAACGAGACTTTATCTGAAGCTTACGCGAGGGTTGTGGCTGAGTTTACTTCCAGGAGCGTGGATTTCATAGTTAAGCTTTTCAGCAAAATCGATGAGGCCTGGGTTTGATTTACATTCTTAGTTAAATTTATATTGCTTCCCGACCCAGCAAAGGCTGCGGTGATGATTTTATGTACGCCCGTATAAAACTCAGAGATACTGTTAGGGTTCCTCCATCAAAGCTTGGAGAGGATATTGAAAAGGTAATCAACTCCCTCCTCTGGGAGCAGTTTGAGGGCAGGCTCGACAGAGAGTACGGAATGATCATAGGCATCGAAAGCATAGAAGAGATAGGAGAGGGCAGAATTATTGAAGGGGACGGAGGAGTTTACTTCGACGTCGTTTTCAATGCTATATGCTTCAGACCGCTCCACCAAGAGGTCGTGGAGGGGGAGGTCATCGAAATCGTAGAGTTCGGAGCGTTCGTTTCCATCGGCCCATTCGACGCTCTTCTGCACATGAGTCAGGTTACCGATGACTACATGGTGTTTGACGAGAAGAACAAGAGGCTGGTGGGGAGGGAAACTAAAAAGGTTCTTCAGGAGGGTGACAAGGTAAGGGCAAGAATCGTTTCGCTCAGCCTCAAGGAGAGAGAGCCTGAGAAGAGCAAGATTGGTCTCACCATGAGGCAGCCCTGGCTTGGGGCGCTGAAGTGGATTGAGGAGGAGATTGAGAAGCTCATGAAGGAGAGTGGGGTTTGATGGCCGAGCTTGCATGCAAGAACTGCAGGTTCATAAATGTTGACACCAACATCTGCAGAAATTGCGGAAGCACTGACCTGACGAAGGAGTGGTACGGTTACGTCGTAATTGTTGACCCCGAAAAGAGCGAGATTGCAAAGAGGCTCGAAATCAAAATACCGGGCAAATACGCCCTGAGAGTAGGATGAAGGGGCTTAGACTTCCTGAGAGCATGCGCGAAGAGCTTGCAAAACCGCACGGGAAGCTTTACAGGGGCAAGGGGGAGAAACTGCTGCTTGAGGTGGAGGAAATCTCGGAAGCAAAGCCCTTTTGCACAGTCGGAGATTTGGTGACCGCTTCAGCCATCAAAGTCGGTCTAACTCCAGATTTGGCTGTTGCCGACGGAAAAACGCTGAGAGAGGAAAATGTTGAGTTCGAACAGGAGGCTTTCGATGAAGTAATCGAAACAACCAATCCTCCCGCTCACATATCCTGCGAGCTTATTTCCGCCCTCCTCAAAGCCTTAAAGCTGTGCGAAGATGGAAAGAAGGTTCTCGTGTTTGTTGACGGTGAGGAGGACCTTGCAGTTGTCCCACTCGTAAAATTGCTCCCTCTTGGAGCTTTGATCCTTTACGGTCAGCCGGGAGAGGGTGTCGTGGCATTGAAGGTTGACGAGGAGAAGAAAGTTCTAATACTCAACCTGCTTAACAAGATGGAGATAATCGGAGAATGTGATGAGTTGAAGTACTTGCTTGGAGGTGATTGACTTGGAGGTTTACGTTGAGAAAGAAAGGCACAACCCTCTGCTGAGGAGGAGAGAGGTTTACTGCAGACTGAGCTTCGAGGGAAAAACACCCTCCAGAAAGGAGGTCAGGGGCAAAATAGCGGGGCTGATGAACGCCGAGCCGGAAAGAGTTGTTGTGGACTACATAAAAACCGAATTTGGCAAAACAGAGGCGAAGTGCTACGTTAAAATCTACGACACGGTTGAAGACCTGCAGAAGATAGAGGAGGAGCACATAATCGAGAGAAACAAGGTTGAGGAGCAGGCTGAAGAAGCTGAGGAGGCTGAAGCTGGCGCTGCCGAGTAAATGGAGGTGGGAAAATGGCTAAAGGTGCGGAAAGCATTTACAGATACTACGAGATAAAGGGCGAGAAAGTCGTAAGAAAGAAGAAATTCTGTCCGAGATGTGGTGAGGGAGTCTTCTTAGCTGAGCACAAGGACAGGCTAAGCTGCGGCAAGTGCGGCTACACTGAGTTCAAGAAGAAATGATTGCTCTCGGAATAGAGGGCACGGCCTGGAGTTTGAGCATAGGTGTTGTTGATGAGGAGGGCGTTATAGCCCTCGAAAATGACCCCTACATCCCGAAAGAGGGAGGGATACACCCGAGAGAGGCTTCACAGCATCACAGCGAAAGGCTCCCCTCCCTGCTTTCAAGAGTTTTTGAGAAAGTCGATAAGAATTCCATCGACGTCGTTGCCTTTTCTCAGGGCCCCGGAATGGGGCCTTGTCTCAGAGTTGTGGCGACCGCAGCCAGACTTCTGGCCATTAAGCTCGAAAAACCCCTTGTCGGTGTAAACCACTGCCTCGCCCACGTTGAGGTAGGGAGGTGGCAAACTGGTGCAAGAAAGCCGGTTTCTCTCTACGTGAGCGGCGGAAACAGTCAGGTCATTGCAAGGAGGGGGAACAGGTACAGAGTTTTCGGCGAGACGCTCGACATAGGTATAGGCAACGCCTTGGACAAATTGGCGAGGCACATGGGACTCAAACATCCCGGTGGGCCTAAGATAGAGGAGCTTGCAAAGAAGGGGCAAAAATACCACTTTCTGCCATACGTGGTAAAGGGGATGGACTTCTCCTTCAGCGGTATGGTTACTGCAGCACAGCGCCTTTTTGATTCAGGAGTTAGAATGGAGGACGTTGCATTCAGCTTCCAGGAGACTGCCTTCGCAATGCTGACGGAGGTGACGGAAAGAGCCCTCGCCTATCTTGATCTGAACGAGGTGCTGCTTGTTGGTGGTGTAGCTGCAAACAAAAGGCTGCAGGAGATGCTCAGAATTATGTGCGAGGACAGGGGAGCAAAATTTTATGTGCCGCCAAAAGAGCTCGCCGGAGACAACGGGGCGATGATTGCCTATACCGGCCTGCTGATGTACAAGCACGGTCACCAGACTCCCGTAGAGAAATCCTACGTCAGGCCCGATTTCAGAATAGAGGATGTTGAGGTAAATTGGGATTAATCCTTCCCTTCAATCTCCTTCTTCATCAGCTTCTGCCTCTCCTTTGCAGTGTAACCGGTAAGCTCTTCGAGAAACTTGTTGTAGGTCTTAAGCGTTTTTAAAGCCGTCTCATCATTCGTCAGCCTCGTCTTAGATTCTGCGTAGAGCCTCTTGTTCTCAAGCTTGAGCCTCAGAACCTCTATGGCGCCGAAGTTCTTCACAACATAGTACTCCCCCTCAACCTCAAAACCGCCGAAGTGCTTGTTGAGCATCTCCTCCAGTCTTTCTGCAGTTGGCTTGAACCCCCTCTTGAACCTGTACTCACGCATGTCGATTGTTGAAAGAGGAGTTGAAAAATTTTTGTCAAAATCCTTATAACCTTAGTATTAGGTTTTATTTTATGGAGTTCTACAGCCAGTCAAGGTTCAGCAACTGGGTAAACAAGATAGCTGAAACGGAACTTGATGAGGACAATCCGGAAACTTTCGCGGTATTTGATCAGATGCTCGAAGACGTCATAATTGCCTGCCTCAGCATAATAAGGGCCGTCAAGGAAAGGGAAATCAGGAAGGCTGACGCGGTGAAGGAAGTGGAGAAGATTTTAGGGCTGATTCCCAACCACGACTTCGGAGATGAGCTCAAAAACGAGCTCTTCCAGTTCACTCTGGAAAGCATCAAGGCCGTTCTGCTGTCTTTCAGGCTCTACTTTGAGGGCAAAATCAGCAAAAAGAGCTTTGAGGCTCTGCTCAAAGATGCTTTGAAAAAGGAGCAGAGCGGAGACTACGAGGGCTCACTCAACGCAGTTGCTCAGATGGGAGCGAAGGTTATCAAGGGTGAGCAGCTTCCCGAGCTGGACATTCCTGAAGACAGTGCAGTAATTAGCTGGATTGACGGGATTGACGCAATAAGCTCCGTTCTTGAGTTAAGCAAGATTGATGCCCCTACCGAGTGAAGTGGAAAAGGCAGCGAGGAGCGGCAGTGAGTACGAGCTTTACAAGGCGCTGCTGCTGAGCTTCGGAAAGAGGGGGGACAAGGCCTTTGAGTATTTGAAGAGGAGCAAGGTCAAGAGGTACAAGGACTTTTTTGTGGTTGTGGGGAAGGAAGAATACGTCGTTGAGGGAGGGTTCTGCACCTGCCCCGATTTTCTTGTAAATTTAAAGGGGAAATCCCCGTGTGCGCACATAATTGCCGTCGAGGTTGCAAAGATAACGGGGAAGTACGACTACATCGACGCATACTACGTTGACTACCCCGACATCTTGAGGAAAAAGAAATAACTCCTTCCCACAAAACCGCTGCATGGCGGTTCTGAGCGGGGATGAGATCAGGAAGTTGATTCAGAAAGAGGGGTTAATCAGGGACTACGTAGATTTGGAGACGCAGATTCAGCCCAACGGTTTTGACTGCACTCTGAGAAGCGTTTACAGGTTGAGAGGTTGTGGTAGGGTTGACTTCGACAACAGCAGAAGAGAGCTACCTGAGCTTGAGGAGGTGGAATTCAGAGATTGGGTTTACCTTCCCAAAGGCGTTTACAGAGCGAAACTGAATGAAGTTGTCAGGCTGGGAAACGATATTATGGCAATAGCCCGTCCGAGGTCAACGCTTATCAGATGTGGAGCAAACGTTCTCACCGCAGTCTGGGACGCTGGATACGAGGGGAGGAGTGAAGTGAGCATAGTTGTACACAACGATTACGGGATATGGCTTTCGAGGAACGCCAGAATCATTCAGCTTGTGTTCATAAGGCTCTCCTCACCGACCAAAGGGTACGAGGGGGTTTACAAGGGGGAGAACATTGACTCGTAGAAAGTGTTTAATATTTTAGTGACATACCAGATTCTGTGCTAGTGGCTGAAGTTTACGGACTGTTCGGAGTCAAAACCGCCTTTGGCGTAACTCCTGTAGTTGTCCTAAGAACTGAGGACGGCAGAGTTTTGCCCATATACATAGGTCATGCCGAGGCCTTTTCGATTTATTCCGCTCTGCGCGGATTTGTTCCTCCGCGCCCCATGACTCACGACCTGCTTATCGATATAATCGGCAAGCTGAACGCAAGAATTGAAAAGGTGATTATAGACGACCTCATAGACAACACCTTCTACGCCAGGCTTATTTTGAGCCAGAACGATAAAACAATAGAGATTGATGCGAGACCGAGCGACAGCATTGCGATTGCCGTGAGAACCTCATGCCCGATATACGTGGAAGAAGACGTCATGGACGAAGCAGGAGAGGATGAAATCCCGCAGGAGTTCGTTGACTTCAGCGAGAGCTTCGGCTGATTTTTAAAATTCTGAGTTTGAAAAGCATTTCATCATCGTAAAAAAAGAGCCATTCATCCCCCTTAACGACAACCTTTTTCCTGAACTCCACCTTTCTCGTCAGCTTTAAACCCGCTTTTGTTTGGGGTATCGCACCAAAAACAAGAGGGTCAATGGGGGCTTTGCCCTTGAAGACGGCTGGACTGTCATCCATCTTGATCTTGTTCACGTTGCTCAGCGTGAAGCTTACCTCAAGCGTCTTCTCTCCCCTTTCGTAAAGATTCAGTATTGCGGGATTACCCTTCACCTCCGAGATTATCCAAAACCTCTCCGCAATCCCCGCCAAATCCTCCAAGCTAAGCTTACCCCTGTTGACGTATTTCCAGTTGAAAAACCTCGCCAGAACCTTCGCAAACCTCCTCGTCTTTCTGCCCGGCTTCCTGGATGTCGTCAGAACCTGCATTTCACGAACCCATCCAGATAACCGATAAGATTTCTCCCGGACTTCTCCGGAATTATAACCCCCTCAGCCTCCTCAGGATTGCTGAGCCTTTTTACGGAGGTAATCGAAAAGTTTTCAATGGTAACGTCCAGAAACTCCCCCTCCGCCAAGGGCTCGCACTCAAAGCCCTGAATGTTGGCAGGAGTCAAATCATAAGCTCTGCCATTCTCAAAGCCAATTTCCTCGCCGAAGAGGATTTCCTGAAGGCTTTTCGTGAAAAAGCTCCAGTCAGCTTCAACAAGCAGCTGGCGGGGAAAGGCAGAGAAGTAAGCAAGAACCTCCTCAACGTTCTCCTTTTCGTGAATCCAGTGGCAGTTCCTGCAGCTCCATACGTATCTGCCATCGGAAGAGACGATTATCTCACCTCCAAGGCGGTAGAGCAGGCAGGGATAGAAGGGACAGTAGCAGATTGAGCAATCCTGTCCATCAAAGTGGCAGGGGTAGTAGGTGCACTCAAAGGCAGGGCCGGCAAGCCCCTCCATCGCTGCGAAGAGGTCAACCAGTGCCCTCTCCCTCGGGTTCATTCGACCACCTTTGCCACCATATCTCCAACGTTAACGCCAATGTCTCTCGCAACAGGCTCGCATTTTGCTGTTAAAAGGAAAGCTATCGGCTTTAAGCTGCCATCAGAAAGGCACTCGTAGTTGGCCATTCCCTTCGCAACAATCAAATCAGCTTCCTCTAAGGCTTTTCTGGTTTCGTCGGGAAGCTCGTCCATTATTATGCCTATAGCCCCCTTCCCGTTTGTCAGTAGCTCGTCTGCTATCTTATCAACTCTCGCCAGCCTCGCATCTTCAATGGTGGCGTCGCTGATGATTGGCCTGCCCCTCACCACAGCAGTCAGCTTCTCGCAGCGCCTCTTAATCTCTTTCATTAAGAGGGTGTCGAAGAAAATCTCACCCGCGTTGTCGGTCAGATAAACAACCTTTCCACTGCTTAGCTCCTTTATTCTTTCGGTGTCGTTAATCTTCAGCCCTTCTTGAACTTTTCTCTTGAGGAAATCCCTGAACTCCTCCTCAACAACTTTGTGCCCCTGCACGCCGTAATCAAAATTGTTTCCCACTATAGAGACTATCACAGCAGTCTTGAAGGGGTCGTCGGAGCCTTCAACGATTTCTTTTGCAAGAGGTAGAACCTGCCTCGCCACCTCGTTGGCTCTGGCCTTCACCTCCGCGTAAGGATCTTCAACGCCGAGAATCTCGTAAACCCTCCTGTGGATTCGCGTTGCAAGGTGAGCGTTTATCGGGCGTGATGAGTAGTTCTCGGCGAGAATTTTAAGGGACTCATCAACGCATTGTGAGATTAAATCCTCATCGTCAGTGACAAGCTTCGCTTCGTAGTAAACCCTGCCGAGAAGGCATGAGGGGCAGAGGGGTGAAATTTTCATGGTAAGCCTCTGGCAGTTCTGATTTAAAGTTTATGGATTCAGGCTAAGCTGCACTCTGCCCTTTGGCACCACAATGGAGCCGTCAATCCCCTCCAGCTTCACTCCCATGCCCTCGGAGAACAGCTTTACTGTCAGCGCAGCTATTACCGCATCAACCTCATCATGCGAAAGCTCTGGAATCTCCACCCATCTCGAAAGCTCTGCCCTTATCTCCTCAAGCCCGCTTTTTGTATGCTTCTTCGCCTTCGGAGCGATGTTAAGAATCACCCTCGTTGCGTAGGGGTAAACCTCGTAAACCTCCACGCCCTTACTCCTCAGCTCTTCCGCAATCTCCATTCCTCTAAGCGCAATCCCCCTGAAAAAGGGTGCTCCTGAGGGGAAAAGCCTGATTCCCATTTTCAAAAGCAGCCTCTCGCACTCCCTCAGCGAGCCTTTTGCTGGGAAGCTGAGAGGCGCATCTATTCCAGTAACCCTAACATTATCCAGATCAAGCTCAGTGTAATCCCCAACAAACTCAAGCCTGTCAGAAATCAAAGCTGCATGGCACTTCTTGAGCCCGACATCTATTCCACAGTACACATTAATATTTTGTGTTGTATTTTAAATTTTTTACTCCTTTCCCTCAGCTATCCTCTTAAGCAAATCCATTTTCTCCAGCGTGAGTTTTTCCAGCTCCCTCGCCGCATTAAGCACGTCATTCAAACCCAATTTCTCAAAATCCTCCGCCCAGTCGGGATGCGAGTAAATGAAATCCTGAAGGTAGTAAATCATGTTCCTGATATCGCCAAAGGCATCGTTCAGCACGCCGAGCATCAGCATTGCCTTTGCCTTCTCATCCATAACCGACATAGGCTTTCATAAAATAAAAAAGAATTAAAGGTTGTCGAGAACCTCCTGAAGCATGCTGTAGTAGAGCTCTCTGTCCTTCGTTAGATTGGTAAAGCTGAACTTTGCGTGCGGCTGGTAGAACTCGTCTATGGCTATGGTTGTAATCTTGGAGAAGTGCTTCAGCGATGACAGCATCCTTGAGAGGTAGTACGGGAGGAAGCCGAGGAAAATTACTGTGTCATAGTTTCCATTGCCATCAAAGCCCTGAAACTCCTCATCCTGCAGGAACTGGGTTATCTGGTGGAGAGTGTAGGTCTTGGAGACGGGTTTTATACCTCTCTCAATCAAAGGTTTGCTTGAGCCTGCCGTTGCTGCTATCGGAATCCCTTTTTCAGCGAACTTCACTGCAAACTCCACCAGCTTCTCATCCTTCAGCAGCTGTCCGCCTGTTACAAGCAGAGGCCTCTTTGCCCTCTTAATCATGTTGGCAACAACCTTTGGCTTTACCGCAGTCGCTTCCCTGCTCACCTGTATGTCGGCAATGTCAAAGCGCTTTGCTGTCGGAAACTTCTCCTCCTTAGCTACCGCCATTTCCATCACCTCGGTGCCTTCTCTCCAGCATACTTCTCATACACCTCTTCAACTATCGTTGGGTTGAATCCAGCATCAAAGTGCCTTACTGGCCCCTCGACAATCTTCTTCTTGTCCCAGTCAATCTTCCAGCCATACTGCTCCTCAAGAACCTTCAGCAGCTGGTCTCTCATCTTCAACGGCAAATCAGCCTCGCTTCTCACATACACCGCCCAGTCGTCGGGCAAATCGCCGTAGTACTTCTGGTGAAGCTCGATGTAATGGGTGAGCTTAATCTGCCTGCCCTGATTGGTGTCGTTGGGCCTTATGCATAGCCTTGCCAGCTGGACAATTGCCTCCTCCTTGGTTTCAACGGCAACCAGCAGCGAGTCTGGAGCTGGCTCGATGAAGACCTTCTGCCTGCTCTTTATGTCGTAAACCCACCACTTGTCCTTCTTCCACGGCTTTCCGATGTAAGCCCTCCTGTATTTCGTGCCGTGAGGACCTACGACAACAGGCACACCAAGCCTGTTGAAGCCCGTTGCAATTGATGCAGCCTTATGGCTGTAGGGACCCCATGAAAATCCGACGGCACCAACCCTGTTCAGCACGTAGTCGGCAATTTCTGCATAGTTACCTCTCAGTGGCCTCATGGCGAAGATGTTGGCAATCTTTATTGCAGCCCCCGCAATGTGGGAGTTGGCAACACAGCTTCCCGTGTTTACAAGCCCTCCTGCATCAAAGTTGCCCGGATACTTCTCGTAGAGTGTCTTTCCTTCCTCGTCCTTTATCATTCCAATGTCCATCGCGTGGCAGCCTGAAGTGACGACGATGTAGCGCCTCTTCAGGAACTCCTCAAGAATCTCCCTGATTGACTTCATCTCGTCCGGGAAGTTTATACATCCAACAGCAGCGATAACTCCCGGAATCTGGCCGAATACGATTGGCTGCCCGACCTTCCTGATTTCCGTGTCCTGAATAGGCCCTCTTCCAACCCTCGTCTTGCCCGTCTTGTTGTATAGCCTGTCGTAGTTTGCCCTCATGATGACGTTTATGATTTTGATGTTCTTTGGACAAGCCTGCTCGCACTTCATGCACGCAAGGCACTGCTCCTCAAGCTGTGCGAGCTTGCTCAAATCTCCCGTTTTCTGCGCGTGAGCCATTCCCTGATCAACTCTAAGGCTGTGCGGGCAGGTGAAGACACAGTTCATGCACTGAGTGCACTTGTTAATCTCCTCCATCAGAGCTTCATCACTCTCGAAGAACTTGTACTTCCTCTCTCCGCCGTGCTTCTTGAATATTGCCTCAGCAACAAGCGGTGCAACCTGCCCCACTTTCTCAGGAATGGGCAGGAAAACTCCGGGCAGCTTTCCGCTGACGAGGGCATCAACAATCTTCTCAACGGGCCAGTCGCTCACATCCGGCAATCCGCGAGCGGCAGCATCGCTCGTTGCTATGAGCGGTATGCCCATCTTCTTGCATGCTTCGAGCAAATCAGCCCTGATACACTGCTCGTCGCTGATCATGACGTCAGGAATTCCTGCCCTTATAACTCTCAGCTGGTAGCTGATGGGCCCGAAAATCTTTGCCTTGGCGTTGTATCTCGTCATGTCGTGGGCTGTGCAGCAAAGCCCCGCAAGCTCGAAGTCGTCAATTCTGCCCATTTCCTCCAAGTAGTCGGCAACAGGTCTTGCGTACATGACGTTGTGCCCTACAACTACAATCGTTGGCTTGGATTTGTCGACGATGCCAAATCCAGTATCAACGAGCGGCGTATCTGGCTCAGCCTTGGGGAAGTTGTAAGCCACAATCTGAGCAATGTCTGCAACCTCCATTCCTACGTGGTCTGCCATGCTGACGTGCATCGCCTTGCTCTCGTAGTCGAGCAGGCTTTCCTCATTTCCTATGTGGGTTGAGTGGAGAACCTTCACAATCTCCTTTTCGGCCCAGTTCAGAGCCTCTCTTAAATCTCCCAGCGTTTTCGGTTTGATTCCCACGACTGTTCTTATGATTGGGGCCTCAACGTTCACATCCCCTCCCAGATCAATGGGGAAGTCCTCTCCAAACTCCTCAATGAGGTGGTCAACCAGATGCCTCGCATGGGCTGTGTGGGCTGAGGCACCAATGCAGCATGCAATAGTCACAAGTCTTGCCTTTGCAGTTTTCAGATCTATGCCGCAGGCTCCCCTCTTGTTCATTGACAAATCGCATGGCCCCATTGTGCAGAGGTTGCAGAAGTCCTGCATCGGGGCGTAGAAGGGTTCATAGCGCTCAAGCAGCTTGTGATCCCACTTCCTCAGCTCAAGAATTCCGGGCTTTGGTGTAGGGCCAGCCTCCTCCCATACTTCTTCCTCTTCCTCAACAACTTTGCCTATGCGGATGCTGACGTTTTTCATTTCATCTACAAAAAGTGCTCCTTTTTTCAATTCAAACATTTCACTCACCACCAACTAACCAACAATTAAAACATAATTACGACTTATACCTTATAAACCTTTGCGGCTATGGTGCTCCGGTAAAAACCGCTACTATTTTAAGGGCTGTGCGGAGTAACTTCATGGAATATAATGATGTGGTTGAGGCAGTTATTTCCGCTTTGAAGAAGGCACACACCGAGCTGCCGGAGGATGTCGTGACGGCAATAAAGAAAGCGTACGATTCTGAGGAGAATGATATTGCTAAAAGGAATTTGGAGGCCATACTTAAGAATATTGAGGCTGCAAAAAAGCTGGGAGTTCCGATGTGTCAGGATACTGGAATTCCTGTGTTCTTTGTTGAGGTTGGGAGGGAGCTATGCCTCGACTTTGACCTGAAGGAGGCGATTGTAGAGGGAGTTAGGAAAGCAACGGCGGAAATACCTCTGAGGCCCAACGCAGTTCATCCGATAACGAGGGAGAACAGCGGAGACAACACTGGCTTGGGAATTCCGCAGATAAACGTCGAGCTGGTTAAGGGAGATGAGCTGAGAATGGTCGTGATGCCGAAAGGGGCAGGGAGTGAGAACGTCTCAGCCCTTAAAATGATGCTCCCCACTCAGGTTGACAAGATTAAGGACTTTGTTGTCGAAACTGTCAAAAACGCTGGAGGAAAGCCCTGTCCCCCCATCTTCGTTGGTGTTGGTGTGGGCTCGACCTTTGATGGGGCAGCAAAGCTCGCTAAAAAGGCTTTGCTGAGAAACGTTCTGGAGATGAACGACTTCGAGCTTGAGCTGCTTGAGGCGGTGAATGAGCTTGGAATCGGTGCAATGGGGCTTGGAGGTAAATATACTGCTCTGGCCGTGCTGGTTGAGTTTGGCCACTGCCACACTGCCTCGCTGCCGGTTGCCGTGAACATCCAGTGCTGGGCGAACAGAAGGGCTGAGGTCGTGCTGAGGTGATGGTTATGGAGTATGAGCTCAGAACACCTCTCGTTAAGGACCAGATTCTGAAGCTGAAGGTTGGTGATGTTGTTTACATCACTGGAGAGATTTTCACCGCCAGAGATGAGGCACATGCAAGGGCTTTGGAGTGGATGGAGGAGGGGAAAGAGCTGCCCTTCAGCTTTGACAAAGGAGTGGTTTACCACTGCGGGCCGCTGGTTAAGAAAAATGATGAGTGGAGGGTTGTGTCGGCAGGGCCGACAACCTCAGCCAGAATGAACCCCTTCACGCCGAAAATTCTTGAAAAAGTAGAGTGCATGGGCATAATCGGCAAGGGAGGGATGAGCGAGGAGGTTGTTGAGGCGATGAGGGGCAAGGCTGCTTACTTCGCCTTCACGGGCGGGGCAGGGGCTTTGGCGGCGATGAGCATCAAAAAAGTCAAGGGTGTCGTGTGGGAGGACCTGGGAATGCCGGAAGCGGTCTGGCTGCTTGAGGTGGAGCGCTTCGGGCCGTGCATTGTGGCAATTGACGCTCACGGGAACAGCCTTTACAGGAGGTAACCTTTTTTAATTTGTTACCAACCTTTTTTCTGCCCCCGTGGGGTAGGGGACATCCTGGTGGCCTTCGGAGCCACAGACCCGGGTTCGATTCCCGGCGGGGGCGTCAGAAAGTATTTTATTAATTTCACTGATTTCAGGATATGAAAACTCTGATACTCGCAGGCGGAAAGGGGACGAGGCTCTGGCCTTTAAGCAGGGAGCTCATGCCGAAGCAGTTCATCAAGCTCTTCTCGGAGTCACTATTCCAGAAAACCGTAAAGAGGGCTCTTTATCTGTCCTCCCCCGACGAAATCTACGTGATTACAAACAAGGAGTACCGCTTCAGAGTTCTCGACGACTTAGAGGAGATCGGAATTTCAATTCCGGAGGAGAACATCATTCTGGAGCCGGAAGCGAAGAACACCTTGCCCGCAATCTGTCTTGGCGTCAAGGCGGCTGGAGAGGGGAAGTTTGCCGTCTTACCATCCGACCATCTTATTAAAGCGGATGAGGAGTACCTGAATGCCTTCAGGTCTGCAGAGAAGCTTTCTGAAAACTACATCGTGACCTTCGGGATAACCCCAACCCGCCCTCACACGGGCTACGGCTACATCAAGCCGGGAAAAGAGCTGGAGGGCGGTTTCGAGGTTGAGCAGTTCAAGGAGAAGCCTTCCAGGGAGCTGGCCGAGGAGTACGTCTCCAAGGGATACCTATGGAACAGCGGCATGTTCGTCTTTGACTCCAAAGTATTCGTTGAAGAGTTGAAGGAGCTCGCCCCCGAGTTCGCAAAGGTGCTTGAGGAGGGTGAAGAAGCTTACAAGCAAATTCCAGAAGCCTCATTCGACTACGCCATACTCGAGAAGTCGGGAAGGGTTGCAGTGGTTCCAATCAAAACCTTCTGGAGCGACCTCGGCAACTTCGATTCGATTTATGAGGTCATGGAGAAGGATGAGAGGGGGAACGCTATCAAGAGCGAGAGTTGCATTCCGGTCGACTCGGAGAACAACCTCGTTATTACGCAGCGCCTCACAGCCCTGATAGGCCTGAGGGATTTGATTGTCATCGACACCGACGACGCTCTGCTAGTTGCGAGAAGGGGGGAGGCTGAGAAGGTCAGGGAGGTTTACAGGCTGCTCGCCGAGAAGGGGGACAAGGCCGTTGAGGTTCACAGAACGGCCCACAGGCCCTGGGGAAGCTACACGGTCCTTGAGGAGAACAAGAGCTACAAGATAAAAAGGATAACGGTAAAGCCGAAGAAAAGGCTGAGCCTCCAGCGCCACTACCACAGGAGCGAGCACTGGGTGGTGGTTAAGGGCACAGCCAGAATTGTAGTTGATGGAAATGAAATTCTTCTGAGGAGCGGGGAGAGCACCTTCGTTCCCGCAGGAGCGATTCACAGAATCGAGAATCCCGGAAAAATCCCCCTCGAAATCATAGAGATACAGATCGGGGAGTATCTGGAAGAGGACGACATAGAGCGATTCGAGGACGACTTCGGGAGGAGATAGCTCACACTGTGTGACCATCATAACCGGTGAAAATTTTTCACTCTTTTACCTGCCAAATCGAAAGGGTTATATACCAGTTATGGTAATAATGATAATGCTAATGGGGTTTAACCCCGGTTAGGGAGGTGGTTAGATGGTAAGGAGAAAGATGGATGAGAAAGGTGTGTCGCCAGTGATTGGCGTGATACTGATGGTGGCCATCACCGTCATACTGGCGGCAGTGATTGCGAGCTTTGTGTTTGGGATGTCGAATGTGGCACCTGCAGCTCCGCCAAGCGCTCAATTACAAGTAAGAACTGGTAGTAGTGCTGATACAGTGGAACTAAAACACATGGGTGGAGATCCAATAAATTGTACAAGTATTAAAGTACTGGTGAATGGAAAAGAAGAATCAAATGCTCTAGGCAGCAGTGGAGGTTGCAGCGATAATTTACTTAAGGTCGGCGAGACCGAGACAATTACACTATCAGGATACGGTGGTCAATACGTAGAACTTACGTTAGTTGATATCCAAACTAACAAACCAATATTAATGACCCACGTTACTGTAGGAGGTTAATTAGTCGGTTAAATCTAATATTTATTAACAATTTTTATTTTTAGCAATGAAAGAATTTCTTCGGATGGTCTGATGTTCGTATTCTAAACCAAGGAATCTAAACCAAGGCGCTTTATCGATGATGTATTTTTTCCCGCAGCATTTCAGGACTTCTTTGGCGATTTCAGTGTAAAATGATCCTGTTCGCTTTGAGGACATCTTTGAGAACAGTATCGTCAATCAGCTTTCAGTGGGAACGGGTTTTCTTTCTTTGCCATTCGTGAATGGCATCGTAGAGACAGGATGAATTCAAAATGAAATTCAGAAAGGCCGTTCTCCTCGTCGAAGAAGTTTGGATGAAGCTGCTATTCCAATACCTTTAATCTCAGTACTTTGCCCATGATCTCTAACTTTCTCGATTCTATCAGACTTCATGCTGTAGCTGGGATTTATTGATTATTGATTCTTCTTGACGAGTTGAGGAGCAACTCTATCAGCGAAACCCTTTTCTTCTTCCAAGACAAATCACAAACATGCCAAAAATCATCGAGGCAATTTACGAGAACGGAGTCTTCAAGCCTTTGCAGAAGGTGGATTTGAAGGAGGGGGAGAGGATTAAGCTAAGAATAGAAGAAGGAATATTGGATGTGATAAAAAAATATCAAGGAAAGTTTAAACTTACAGAAAAGGACATCGAGAAATTCTTGGAAGAGAGAAGATGATTGTCGTAGATACGTCAGTCTGGCTCGATTTATTCTTAGACAACGAAAACAGGCGAAGACGAGCCTGCAGTAGTGGGTTGGAGTAGCGAACGCAGATTCGAATTGAAGCAGTCCAGACAAAATACCGACCAACGAAACCCTTTTCTTCTTCCGAGAAAGAGTTTGTGGAGTTTGATAGGTTTTTGCAGATATCTCCTCTGACATCTCCGCCTTTTTCATCTTTGATATCTAAGGCTGGGTGAAATCTACATGCATAATCAAGGAGTCTAAAACCTTATATTTACGATTCAACAAAATTAGATTGTGAAGGTGTTGCTGGATATAATTGAGGATATTGAAAACTTTATCAGACAGCTTGAAAAAAGAAGGGGAGAGCTGGAAGAACTTAAAGATGAGATTCTGATTTTTTCTGACGCTGAATTTATAGATAGCATACAGAGAGGACTTTCAGATCTTGAGCAGGGTAGAAGTAAAGTTTGCAGCAATTTGGAGGAAGTCAAAAAACTCTTTGAGGATATATGAACTACAAAGCACAGTTTTCTGAAGAATTCCTGAAAATAGCCAAAAAGTTAAAGGAAAAAGACCCAGAGCTTCTAAAAAGGCTTCAATCAAAAGTTGAAGAGATTATCAAACAACCTGAACACTATAAACCTTTAAGGGGGCAGATGAAAGGATTGAGAAGGGCACACGTTGGGAAATTCGTAATTATCTTCAAAGTGGAAGAGGATACGGTTAAATTCGTGACCTTCAAACACCACAACCACGCTTACAAATGACTGAGAATAAGCTCAATGTTTCCGAAACCCTTTTCTTCTTCCAAGACAAATCATTAACATGCCAAAAATCATCGAAGCCATCTACGAGAATGGCGTCTTCAAACCCTTGCAGAAGGTGGATTTAAAGGAGGGGGAGAGAGTGAGGGTTGTTGTGAGTGAAGTCGTAGCAAAAACGAGAGGGTTGCTGAAAGGTTGCGAAATGGAAGAGATAATCGAGGAGATCGAAAGTGAGGGTTTTCTTTGACTCAAACGTTTTCCTGCACCACTTAGCCGACACGAAAGATGAAGCTACAGAACTTCTTGAAAGGGTTGAGGACGGCACCTTTGAGGGAATCGTAAATGACATAGTCGTATCTGAAGTAATCTACGGTTATCTCCGTGCAACCTCCGGTTTAAAACCTTACGAGCTGAGGAAGAAAATTTTAACAATAGATATGGATCTCAAACCGGTGGAGGAGCTTTTTGGCCTCTTCGAGCTGCTTCCTTGCAACTTTGGTGTCGGTTTGACGAAGTTTATTAAAAAATACAAACTTCTGCCTAACGACGCCCTAATCGCCGCCACATGCAAACATTACGGCATCAACAAGATAGCCACTTTCGACGAGGATTTCAGGAGGGTTGAGTTTCTGGAGGTTGTTGAACTCTAACTTCCAACGAAACCCTTTTCTTCTTCCAAGAAAAATTACAGACATGCCAAAAATCATCGAAGCTGTTTACGAAAACGGAGTCTTCAAGCCTTTGCAGAAAGTTGATCTGAGAGAGGGGGAGAAAGTGAAAATTATAGCCGGAAATCTTGTTGAAAGACTTAGAAAATACAGAGTGAAAGTGGATTCGGACATAGTTGCAGAATTCATTTCGGAGAGGAGATGATGAGATATACAGTTGATACATCAATTTTCGCCGATTTTATTTTTGAATTCGATGAGAACAGAACAAGTGCGGCAGAAAAGGTTTTAAGCGAAATTAAAGGGAGAATTTTAAATCCTAAGGTCTTTAAAGTTGAGATGACCTGCATTCTTTCAAGAAGATTCCATTCTGAGATTGTTGAGAAAATAATTTCTGAAATTTTAGAGGATGTTGCACTGATTGAGAATCCTGACGAAATTGCATTCGAAGTTGCCCTAAAAACTGGAAGCAGAGCAATCGACGCTTACTTCATCGCCACAGCAAAGCTCACAAACTCAATTTTGATAACCAACGACCGAATTATGGCTGAGAATGCCAAAAAAGCGGGTATTGAAGCTTACTATTTGCTGGAAGAGTTTGAAGAGGTTAAGAGAAGGTTGCAATAAGGTCAGAGTGGGACGCAGATTCGAAGTGAAGCAAACAAAACACCCAACAATGAGACCCCCCTTTCTTCTTTTCATCATTCACAAGTTTAACGAAACCTCGTGTAATACTGTACACAAAATTATATATTGACCTCGCCAGAAAAGAAGAAATATGAACGAAATAACACCTCTCTTCGATGAGGAGGTAATAAAAGTTTTAGTTCAAACAAGAAATTTACTGGAAGAGATTCTAGAAACACTTGACATTATGGCGGATAAGGAGCTGATGGAGGCTATTTTCAAGTCGGAGAATGAGATAAGGCAAGGAAAAACCAGAAACTTCAAGGAGATTCTGAAAGAGCTGCCATGAGCTTTTAAATTGTAGCAACTCAAAAATTCGAGAAACTCTTTAAGAGGCTTCCGAAGCACGTACAGGAAAAATTGGTAGAAAAGATACTCGAACTCGCAGAAGAGCCCTTCAGAGGAAAACCTCTTCACGGGGAAGCTGAAAGGCAAATACTCGTTAGTTGTGGGAAATTACAGGGTTGTTTACATGGTGGAGGAAATACTGTCTACCTGCTTGCAGTCGGTCACAGAAAGAAAATCTACGAGAGATTGGAGAGAGGCTAGTCTTAGTTAATTCTATAATCCAAAAATTGCAAACCTAATCCATACGAAACCCTTTTCTTCTTTCAGTGCAAATCATCAACATGCCAAAAATCATCGAAGCTGTTTACGAAAACGGAGTCTTCAAGCCTTTGCAGAAGGTGGATTTGAAGGAGGGGGAGAAAATAAGGCTTCGCATAGAGGAGGGAATCGCAGACGTTATAAAGGAATTCAGCAGAAAAGTAGACCAAGACGTTTTGGAGGAATTCCTAAGGGAGAGAAGATGATTGTCATTGACACCTCTGTGTTTATTGATGCTCTGTTCAGATTTAACGAAAAAAGGTCAAATATGGCAAATGAGATTTTCGAGATTGCTCAGCATCGTCAAATTGCAGTTGTGGAGCCGGAAATATTCAGAATGGAGATAATCGGACAACTTGTCAGAAGAACTCCAAAGTCGGAAGCCATCACATTGTATGAAGGTATAGTGTAAAAAGTTAAGCTAATAGACTTTGCAGTCTTAAACGAAGTTGCATTTTCTGTTTGCTTGGAAACCGGCTGCAGAGCAATCGACGCTTACTTCATCGCAACTGCAAAGCTCGCAAACTCAACTTTAATAACCAACGACCGCATTATGGCTGAGAATGCCAGAAAGGCTGGGATTGAAGCCTACTATTTGCTGGAAGAGTTTGAGAAGGTTAAGAAAAGATTGCAGTAGCGGATCAGCCAGAGTAGTGAGCCATACTTAGAGAAGTCCAGATAAAATCTCAACAGCGCAACCATTTTCTATTCCCCAAGCCTGTTATTAACATGCCCAAGATAATCGAGGCAATTTACGAGAACGGAGTCTTCAAGCCTTTGCAGAAGGTGGATTTGAAGGAAGGGGAGAAGATAAGAATATTACTGAAAAAAATCGATGTCGAGAAGTTTATAATGGCAAAATTACCTGAGGAGAAAATCAGAGAACTTGAAAGGAGATTTGAGGATGAGAATCTTTATTGATACCTCTGTTTTCATCAGGCACTACTACGGTTCGAATAAAGCCGTGAGAATATTAGATTACGCTCTAAACGAGGAGGAGGCGATAACAAGCCCGAACGTAATCGAGGAGACTTTCTTCAAACTTCTGTATATGGAGACCGAAAGAATATTCGGTAAAACCGGAAAATACGCCCTAAAGGACAAATTCAGAAAGGAAAAATAAAAGTACGGGACTGTTAGAGAGTACATGACCGAATTTATACTTGATAGCCTGAACTCGGAGATTATCGCTCTTCTGATTCATAACGAGATATCCTGGAGTCCTCAGTTGAGTTAGCCTTTGAATTTGGACTCCTACCCAACGACGCTTTAATAGCTGCAACCTGCAAGCATTTCGGTATCAAAAAGATAGCCACCTTCGATGAGGATTTCAGGAGGGTTGACTTTCTGGAGGTTGTTGAGCTATAATTGATTGCAACCTTCCAGCTATTTAGAGGGAGGATTAATTCGTTGTTGAACCTTAGACGAGATCGCTGATGAGACGAAAGACTTAAAATTTTTTATTCTGAAATTAAAACATGGACATTCAGGTAATAAAACAGGCAGTCCGAGAGGTTCTGAGGGAGGAACTGCCGAGCATCCTGAAAGAGGTCATTCTTAGCACAATTCCACCGGATGAACCGGAAGCTGATGAAAAGCAGTTTGTGGATGAGGAGATTAACGAGGACGATTACGTGAAATTCGATGAATGAAGTTCTTATCCACAAAAAATTTCTTGACGGCTTAGACAGCGGGAGGAGAAGTAAGGTTTTGGATGCAATCAGAATGTTGAAAGACTTCCCTATCATACGGGCAGATATCAAAAAGATAGGCCCCAAAACTTACAGGCTCAGGAAGGGAGAGATAAGAATAATTTTCGATTTCGATATCGGGACAAACAGAGTTTTTGTTAAGTTTGCCGCTTCAGAGGGCGTGTTTACAAAAACTGAGGAAAAATTTTTCTAATCTCAAAACCAACTATTTGCATGCCAAAAATCATCGAAGCTGTTTACGAAAATGGCGTCTTCAAGCCTTTGCAGAAGGTTGATCTGAGAGAGGGGGAGAGAGAGTGAGAATCAAAATAGAGGACAGAAAAACGAAAAGGCTTAACTTTCTCAACTCATGGAAGCCGCTAAGGCTGGAAGGAAGATTAGCCGCTGAAGATATAGAAAAACTGAGGCTGCTGAAGTATGAGAATCTTCCTTGATACGAACTTCATTGTAAACTTGATTTTTGAAACAGAGTTTACCGAGACTGCAAAGGCAATATTAGTGAAATATGCCGACTCCGATTTAATAACCTCCATCTCTGTAATTGAGGAAACTTTGTTTGTCTTGAAAAGGCTCACAAGAAAAACCAATCGAGAAATTGCTGAATTGGTGGCAAATTTATTGGACGGAGTGGAAATAGAAGTTTTGGAAAAGCTACCACTAAGCGTTTTTCTCGAAGTGTTTCGAGAATACGACCTTTTACCCAATGACGCCTTAATCGCCGCCACATGCAAACACTACGACATCAAAAAGATAGCCACCTTCGATGAGGATTTTAAGAGAGTGGACTTTCTGGAGGTTGTTAAGCTTTAAAGCTTTAGTTTTTGATGTCATGCTTCTCGCAATTCCGTTACAAATCTTGAAGCGCAAGTCAAGCAACCGTCACAAACATCCCAGAAATCATGGAAGCCAGCTTCGGTAAGTTTTTAAATTTTCAGAAATAAATGGATTCATGGAAGTCATTCAAATCTCAAAGGATGAGCTTGAAGAAATCATAGAGAGAAAATTCAAGGAAGTCCTGATTAAGGCTTTGATGGAAATTACTCCTTACGTTTCCGATGAAGAGCAAGAAGAAATCGATAAGATAGCTGGAAAGCCTGATGAATACGAAGGTGAATTTGAAGAATGGCATGGAAAGTGAGATACCACAAAAAAGCAATAAAGTTTCTTGAAAAGCTCGATGAAGGAAAGAGGAGCATTCTATTGAGCAAAATTCAAGAACTCGTGAACTCCTTGGAGAGTGGAGTTTTACCAATCCAGAGAATGGACATAAAAAGGTTGAAAGGAGTCTGGGATGGTTTCTTAAGACTGAGGGTTGGAGAGGTAAGAATAATTTTCAAGATAAACGTTGAGGACGAGACCATTTTCATCTACAGCATTCATTTCAGAGAAAAAGTTTATTGAACCATTATTTAAATTAATCAGCAAGGTATAAGGTTTGACTTTGCTTTTATCAACCAACGAAACCCTTTTCTTATCCCGAGAAAAATTACATACATGCCAAAAATCATCGAAGCCATCTACGAAAACGGAGTCTTCAAACCCCTGCAGAAGGTCGATTTAAAGGAGGGGGAGAGAGTGAGAATTAAGCTCGAAAAGGTGGAAGAAGTTGTTGATGAAGTCTTTGGGATTCTTAAGGGAAAGGATACGCTAAAAGCTTTGAGGGAGCTTGAGGAGTGGGGTTTTTGTTGACTCCTCTGTGTTTCTGAAGATTCTTGAGGGAGATGAGAAAGCTAAGAATAAGTTTATTGAGTTGTACAGAGAAGGGCTTTATCGAAATGTTGTGGTTTACAGTGAGGTTGTGTCCGTCTTTCTCAAGCTCGTTACCGAAAAGAGAAGTTGAGAAAAAACCCCGAATTTGTTAAAGAAGCAGTAAAATTTGATTTTGCCAAGATAAAGCGCCTTCTGGATTTAGCTCAAACCTTATCTATCGCTCCAGAAGTAGAGAAAATTTCCGCTGAAATTATGAACTCATATGGGCTCTTACCCAATGATGCGCTAATAGCAGCAACCTGCAAGCATTTCGGCATCAAAAAGATTGCCACCTTCGATGAAGACTTTAAGAGGGTTGAGTTTCTGGAGGTTGTTGGGATTTAGTTTTTTAAGCTGCCTCACAATTCCACAACTCAGCAATGCTAAATTATCTGCTTCCATCTAATCCAGCAAATCAAATTGTGATCAATATCGAATCATAGCAACATTTTTACAAAAATGAAACCTATTTAGCTTTCCACAACTTAAAATTGTTCATGAAATTCGCTATTGTGATAGAAAAAGACGAGGACGGTTACTATGTGGTGAAAGTCCCTTCTCTCCCGGGCTGCCACACTCAGGCTAAAAGCCTCGATGAGCTCATGGAAAGGGTGAAAGAGGCGATTGAACTCTACTTGGAAGTTAAGAAAAACGTAGAAGATGGAGAGTTCATCGGGGTGCAGGTTGTTGAAGTTAAAACCGGTTAAAGCTGAAAAAGTAATAAAGGCTTTAGCCAAACTCGGTTTTGAGATAGTTCGGCGAAAGGGGAGCCATGTAATTCTCAAGCATCCAGACGGTAGGATGACAGTCGTGTACTGTTCCTCAGTGTGAAGAGCTTGGAAGGGGCATACTCAGAGAAATCATAAATGATGTTGGAATGGACAAGAACGAATTTCTGGAGTTGCTGAAAAAGATATAAACATTAACTATTTGCCTCTTCGTTTTAGCATTTTTCCAATACTGTGGTATCCCAAATTATTTTTACATCCTTTCAATCTGGGGGAAGCTTGCACCAGAAAGCATTGCAGAGTTCATCCCACTCCAAACTTCTATGAGGCTTAATCTCGTTATGCCATCCAACAACTGCTTCAACTGAGCCAAACTTTTCACTTTCTCTCAACCTTACTCTCGCAAGAATGTGCTTAACCTTCTCTCTGCTTTTCGCAGCCACAAACTGAGTTCCGTGGTCGGTAAGAATCTCTTCAGGAATGCCATACTCAGCAATCTCTCTCAGAACCTTGAGTATGTCCTTGTTCCTTAGCTTCCTCACGTGCTTATCCCATATTTTGCGATAAATCCTACGAAAAAGGTATTAACCTAAATCAAGGGAAAGTTTTTTAAATCAACACTCCTGTCTTTTCTAACATGAAAGATGTCGCAAGGGATATATACCTCTCACGGGACAAGATTGATGAAATCAAGCGAAAAAGATTCAGAAGCACTTTAAAGTATGTTTACGATAACTCGCCATTTTACAGGAGGCTTTTCAAGGAGAGCGGTGTAGACATCGACTCTATAAAGGAGCCCGCTGACATAGCAAAGCTCCCCTTCACCACAAAGCAGAATCTCCGCGAGAGCTATCCGCTCAAAATGGCCTGCGTTGAAAAGGAGAAGATCGTCAGAATTCAGATGAGCGGAGGAACGACGGGCCAGCCTGTAATCATCCCCTACACCCGCCACGATGTGGAGCAGTGGAAGGAGATGCTTCTAAGGGACTTCTACCTTGCGGGAATAACCTCAAAGGACGTAATTCAGATTACGCCCGCCTTCGGACTGTGGAACGGTGGTTTTGGCTTCCACTTTGCCGCTGACGCAATAGATGCTTTCGTAATACCAATTGGCGCGGGAAACACGAGAAATCAGGTCAGATTCATGGTCGACTTCGGCACGACTGTGCTTTGTGCCACTGCAAGCTATCCTCTGAGAATTGCAGAGGTTGCTGAGGAGATGGGCTACGAGCCAGCAGAGCTGCCTGTCCAGAAGATGCTGCTTGGTGCTGAGCCATGGAGCGAGGAGATGAGGAGGCAGATTGAGAAAACTTTCAACTGCAAAGCCTTTGACATCCCCGGCCTGACGGAGATGGGGGGTGTTGGGACTGTTGGCTTTGAGTGTCCCAGCAGAAACGGCCTGCACATATGGGAGGACAACTACATCGTCGAAATAGTTGACCCGGAAACGGGTGAAGTTTTGGAGGATGGAGAGGAGGGCGAGATAGTTTACACGTCCCTCAACAGGGAGGCGATGCCCCTCATAAGGTATCGCAGCGGTGAGGTCTCTGCTGTAGTTTCGAGGGAGAAGTGTGAATGCGGCATTGAGCACATGACGATAAAGAGGATAAGAGGCAGAACGGACGACATGGTGATTTACAAGGGAGTTAAGTTCTACCCGAGCGACGTGGAGCAGATTCTCGCATCCTATGGAGTGAGGCACTACAGAATTGAGGTTGGTGAGGGGATAAGGGTGATTTTCGAGGGTGAAAACGGACTTGCGAGGAAGGTTATAAAGGACATAAAGGAGTTCCTGGGGTTCAGTCCGAGGATTGAGGTCGTGCAGCCCGGATCACTTGAGAGGTTTGAGGGTAAGGCAAAAAGGCTCTTCAGGGGGTGAAAAAATGGTTATTGCAACTGTTTATGCGGCCTCTATTGGCCTGATGGTGTTTGGATTTGCCGTGGCACTGTTCAAGGCGAGGAGGATGGCATGATTATTGAAGCTGTGCTGATTGGCTACCTTGCCGTAGTCCTTCTTATTGGGATTTACGAATACCGCAAAACGAGGGGATTGCTGGATTACTACCTTGCAGGTAAAAAGCTTGGAACGCTGGTCGTTAGCTTCTCCTTCTTCGCCACTTACTTCAGCACGGCCGCCTTTCTGGGAGGAGGGGGGACGGGTTTCCTGCTGGGCTTTCAGTGGTCCGCGTTCCTAACCTTTTTCCACGTTCTCTTCGCAATTCTTGCGTGGATGGTGATAGCCCCACCGATGAAGAGAATTGCTGATGAGTATGGGGCTCTAACGATTCCTGAGCTTTTCAGAAAAAGAGCAGGTGTTTTCAGCCAGATTGTGGCGGCGGTGGTTATCATATTTTTCTTTGAGCTCTACATGGTCTCGATTTACAAAGGTGCCGGAAATCTCCTGCAGGTGATGCTTTCAATGGATTACACCACCGGTTTGGTGATAACGGCTGTAATCGTGATGGTTTACACTGCGATCGGCGGATTCAGAGCTGTTGTGATGACCGACCTCATTCAGGGGGTAATCGTTCTAATTGGTGGCGTTGCTCTGTTCCTTACCTTAATTTACTCACTTGGAGGTTTCAGCTCCGCAATTGAGGCTCTGAGCAATGCAAAGATTTTCGGAGAGATGGTCGGAAAAGCCTTATTTGAAATCGGAAAAGTTGGCCCACCGCCAATAGTTAAGGCAGGGATGATTGTGCCCTTTGTCCTCAGCCTGACCTTCGCCATTAGCGTCGCCCAGCTCGCAAGTCCCCAGCTTGTTGTAAGGTTTGTGGCAGCGAGAGACAGCAGAGTAATCGCGAACGGGATGATTTTGACACCTCTGATTATTGGTATTTTTGCCATCTGCGTTTTCAGCATCGGCCCCTTCGGCTGGTTGGTTATACCAAAGTACACCGATGATGTCACTCAATTTCTCAAAGACGTCGATCTGGTGGTGCCCTTCATAGCGATGAAGCTGTTTCCAGCAGGCATCAACGCACTGCTCCTCACGGCGATAATTGCTGCCGCGATGTCCACGATAAACTCCTTGATCCACTTGGTTGCCACCGCGTTTGTCAGGGACTTGGTTCAGAATGTCAAAAAGATAGAGGAGAGAACCGCGTTAAACCTGACGAGGTTTGCGGTATTCATCTTCGCAACCATCCCTGTAATCTTTGCAATCAACCCCATGGGGGTTATTGTCGAGATTGTAGGTGTGAGCTTTTCCGTTATCACCTCAGCTTTCCTCGTTCCGCTGATTGCCTGCCTTTACAGCGAAAAGCCCAATTCAGCTGCAATCTCAGCCTCTATGGTTGCTGCTGTGCTTGCAAGCGTTCTATGGTACTTCTACTACTACAAGGTTTACTGGATTTACCCCGTTGTGCCCGGGCTGCTGGTCTCGATTGCGGTGTTTGCAGCCTTCAGTCTCGCATTTCCGCAGCCTTCAAAGGCCGAAGCGTGAAAACGAGCTCAGTATTTTTTTCCTTTAAGTATTCAACCATTTCTCTGCTTAAGTCTGCAGCAGCCTTGTTTGCCTTAACGAGAAGAGTTCTGGGGCATGTGTAGTTGCTTTTTCTCACAACAATGTCCTCCGGATGGCTGAGCGTAAGGCTGGCATCTCCCCTACCCACGACCTTTTCAGACAGCCCATAGTCAGGCAAAAGAAGCTCAACTTCGAAAAAATGGCCCTTTTTGAGGAGCTGCTTAAAACTTTCGGGAATGTCTGGAAGCCCCTTATCCGCACCAACGCCGATTATGCAGTCTCCTCTCGGCGTTAAGTGCTCACTTTTCGTTATCTCAAAGGTCGTTCTGTGAGTCGCCCTGATGTTTTTGTGACCATGTGCAAAAATTTTAAACATGAAAAAGAAAAAAGTTTACTTCTTGGCGAGGATAATCTCGATAGCCGAAACGTTCGCGGTTCCCTGCTCGCTGTCAATCTGCTCGGTTGAAATTTTAATGTCCTTCACATCCACGTCTGGCAGGAAGCGCTTCCTGACAATCTCTGCTACGTCAACAGCCCTGCTGATTGCCCTACCTCTCGCCTTAATTGAAACCTCCGTCGCTCCACTGTTGAACTGCGTCAACACGGCCAGCACGTAATTCATCACAGGCTTGTTCCCAACAAACACCGAATTCTCTGCCATTTTTCTCGACCCCCTTTTTGTTTTTGTGATGAGAAACAGGATGGGAGTTATATTAAATTTTCTGCTATATCTGCTAAGTGCATTATCCCACTACATGATAGACCAATAATCAAAAGAACTCTTCCAGGAAGGCAGGGAGAATGCGCCAGAATTAAGAGATTCAGGGAGATTTCTTTAAAATCGGGGGAGAACTAGGAGATGCTCATTTAACCTAAAATAAAATAGGAAAAATTTACTTCAGCTTTGGAATGATCTCCTTTCCAATAAGCTGAATAGATTTCTTCTTGTCCGGGCCGATTGGAGAGCCTGCGACAACCTGTGTAACTCCAGCCTTTGATAGCTCGTTTATTCTCTCGATAACGTCGTCAGGAGTTCCGCTTATCGAGAAGATGTCGATCATCTCATCCGTAACACTCTTGGCAACTCCTCCCCAGTCTCCCTTGGTGAAGGCATTGTTCAACGCTTCCCTCACGGCGTTTACAGCGTCCTCTGACAATCCGTGTCTCTCAAGCACTGTCGGTGGACTTCCTGCGACGATGAACGCCACAACGATTCTTGCGGCATTCCTTGCCTTGTCCCTGTCCTTGTCAACGCTCATTGAGGCATACGCAACCGTATCAAAGGCATCCCTGCTCTTTCCAGCTTTGGCCAATCCCGCATCGATGTTCTCCTTTGCAACCTCAAAGTCCTTGGGGTGTGAGGCGTTTATCAGCACACCATCTCCAAGCTCTGCCGCAAGCTGGAGCATCTTCGGCCCCTGAGCACCGATGTAAATCGGAATACTTCCGGGCTTGAAGCCCAGCTTTGCCCCATTGAACTTGAAAATCTCACCGTCATACTTCACGGCCTTGCCCTCTGTGAGCTGCCTGATTATCTCAACAGCCTCCCTCATCCTCTTGAGCGGCTTCTCCCAGGTTATTCCGATCCTCTCAAATGTAACCTTGTCTCCAGCACCAATGCCCAAGACAGCCCTTCCACCGCTGATTTCATTTATCGTTCCGATTGCCGATGCCGTTAAAGCAGGGCTGATGTGGTAGGGATTTGTCACACCGGGGCCAAGCTTGATGGTTCTGGTCTTCAAAGCCAGAATTGTCAGCATCGAATAGACATTCCTGTTGTTGTAGTGGTCCGTAATCCACGTGTAGTCAAAGCCGCTGTCCTCGGCCAGCTTCACATAGTACTCAAGCTCGTAGTACTTCATATCTGGCACAAACTCAATACCAAACTTCATAATATCACCATTTGGGGGAAAGCAGGAAAGCAAATAATCTTTTCGATTTATTTTAGGTCAGTCAATCTTAACCCAGACTTGCGCTCCGCGAGGTATTTTAACCCTTACCTTCTTCTCAAACTCTTCTGGCTCCTCGAAAACCCAGGCATATAGTTTTTTTCCGCCTGAGTAGCTTCTGAGAAAGTCCTCGTCCGCTCTGTGGTAATCCTTAAACTCCAGAAGCTCCTCAACGGTAAACGGCCCGAGAACGTCAGCGAGCTTGGCCTTTCCCAGCGCATACCCCTGGCTCAGAATGATTACCTCCCCCCTTATGTTCGTGTTTGTCTTCCTAATCTCCCATTTTTTTTCTCCCCTCACTATCATGGATGCAAAGGGCTCTCTCACAATCAGACCTCTCACGAAAATTGTATAACTTGGAGGGAAAAATAACTTTTGATGATCGCAAAAGTAGTATCTCACGAGTTGCCCAAGCACCGGCACAGGTGGTTTGGAGCGGTTGAGCTCGACAACGGTTTGACGCTTTACATGTCCGGCATCGCTGCCTGGCTCTTTGAAGGTGATGTTGTTGAGGTTGTAATTAAAAACGAGCCGAAGGAAATCTACGGGAGAAAAATACTGTTTTTCGCAGATTACGAGCTGTACAAGTTTTACGGGAGTGAGAGGATCAAGGTCTGGGACGTTTTTTCAAGAAATCTGGAACTTCCGCGATACAGCTTCGGAAAGGAGGTTTACAGATACCGAATCAGGGCGAGAGAGGCTGTTTACGAAAAGGACTTTGAGAGGATCGCGGAGCTTGAGCAGTACCATTACGCAAGCCAGAAAAGCAAGGTTGCGCTGTGGAAGTGCTATGACTGCGGTAACCTCATCGAGGCAAACACGAAGCCCGTTTGCGAGTGCGGAAGCAGGAATGTGCACATTGTCGAGATAAAGGGCTCCACTCCAGCTTCGCGATTTTTGATCTTCGAGCTCGTCGAAAGACAGCCATTCGAGCCTGAGGTTGTTGCGTACGTCCGAGTTGACCCTCCTGTGCCGCTGATGCACAGAAAACTTGACGGAAAGATTGTGGAAAACATCAGAGAAAGGGTTTTCCCCAAAGAGTGGTTTGAAAACGTCTTCTCCCCAGAAAAAGAGCTTTCGGAATTGTTCAGGAAATTAAGAAGCCGCTTCTCGCTAAAGGTTGCGAGACACAGGCTATGGGAGGAGGCAAGCGAGGAGGCAATGAAGAAGTGCAACTCAGCAGCATCGAGAATTGCGAGGGTCGTTGTTCATCCCGACTACAGAGCGGATGGGCTGGGAATTCTTGCAGTCAGGACTGCAGTTGAGTGGATTGAGGAAAGAAGAGTCCCTGAGATGAGGATGAGAAAGCACCTCGTCGAAACAATTGCCCAGATGGCCAGGTTCAACCCCTTCTTCGAGAAGGCTGGATTTTACTACCTATGGGATACGGCTTCAGGAAAACCGGTTCTGTACAAGCCACTTAGCGAAGAGGCTGAGAGGTACATAAGGAAGTTTCTGGAGGAGGACGAGGTTGCGAGAGGCCACGGGGGAAAACTGTGTGTTTCAAGATACGGCAGCGTTAAACCTCTTGAGAAATTAAAATTCAGGAATGTCTCGAAGCTCTTTGCAAGCACCCTTGATCTGGAGAAGGTTAGCGATGAAGTAAGAACCGTCCTTGAGTCCTTCGGAGTCAGGCAGAGGGTGGTGGAAAGATATGTTCTGAGGGATGTGAATCTGGAGATAAAACCCGGAGAGATTGTTGCCGTCGTCGGTGCTAGCGGTTCTGGAAAAACCACCTTTCTGAGGTTGATTGTAGGAGAGGCTTTGAAATTGGACGATGATGTGTATAAGCCGAGCAGCGGGATGGTGGAGGTTGTGGTGGACAGCATAGCTGCGATGATACCGTCCGAACTCGAACCGCAGATAACCGAGAAAAGTATTCTGGAGCAGATATTTGACATAACCGGAGATATTCATCTGGCAGTGGAGGTTCTGAACAGGGCGGGAATCTCTGACGCGGTTCTCTACAGAGCAAGGTTCAACGAGCTCTCAACAGGGCAGAAGGAGAGGTTCAAGCTCGCAGCCTGTCTGGCCAAAAAACCGAGCCTGATGCTTGTGGACGAGTTTGCCGCCCATCTGGATGAGATGACGGCCGTGAGGGTGGCGAGAAAAATATCAGAGCTCGCAAGGGAGGCGAAGATAACTCTGATTGCGGTAACTCACAGAAAGGAGGTTATAAACGCTCTCTCTCCGGACAGGATTCTTTACGTGGGTTATGGTGGGGTTACCGAATCCCCTTAATAAAACTTCAGCTAGTTCATGAAATGCGAAGAAAAGTTTTTATTTTTTTGGTTGCATCCCAATATAATGACGAAGATACTCGTCGTTGACGATGATTGCAGCATCTGCGAGCTTTACAAGGAAATTCTTGGCAGCTTCGAAGTTGTCTCGGCTTGCAGCGGCCGGGAAGGGTTGGAACTTTACAGAAAACTCATGCCTGATTTGGTAATCGTGGACATCAATATGCCGGATATAAGTGGGGTGGAGGTTGCGAAGGAGATTTTCAAGCTCAATCCCGAGGCGGTTGTAATAGTTGTAACGGCCTACTATCAGGAGTTCGAGAGCAAAATGCTCAGACTGGGGGCAAAGGAAGTGCTGGGAAAGCCCTTTAACCTTAAACACTTCCGGGAGTGCGTTGCGAAGTACCTAAACAAGGGAAGCTGAAAAAATGTCCAATCGTTCAATTAGAAATGCAGCAAGCTCCTTTTTCAAGAAAGAGCGTTAAGAGTATGTCGGTCATTAACAAAACTTTTTTAAACTTCAAAGAGAAGAATTGAAAAGCATGCCGACGATATCGCGAATTCAGAGGATTAAAGAATACCTCTCAAAGAGAAAACTATCTCAGCGCAGGAAAGTTGGCGTACTTGTGGATGGGCCAAACATGCTCAGGAAGGAGTTTAATATTAATTTGAAAGAGATTAGAGAAATTCTTTCTGAGTATGGCGATATCAAGATTGCCAAAGTTTTTCTGAATCAATATGCCACTGAAAAGCTTGTTGAAGCAATAGAAAATCAGGGGTTCGAGCCTATAGTGACTTCCGGAGACGTGGATGTGAGGATGGCGGTCGAAGCCATGGAGCTCATATACAACGACTCGATTGATGCAGTTGCCCTCGTTACGAGAGACGCCGACTTCAAGGCTGTTTTGATGAAGGCAATGGAGATGGGAAAGGAGACGATAATCATCGGTGCCGAGCCCGGCTTCTCAACGGCCCTCAAAAACTCTGCTGATATTGCCATTGTTCTTAATGAGGATGAGGAAAAAGAAAAAGGAGATGCTGACGAAGAAGAAATTATAGAGGTATGAAACTTTTTTTATTCGAGTTCGCAACCTGCGGTGAAAGAATAGAGGACAGTACGGCCGTTGAAGGCCTTGCGATGTTTAAATCAGCCTTTGATGGCTTTAAGAACTACTACGAAATCACCGGATTCGTCAGACCTGAGTTCTCATGCCTCTTCACTCTCCCCGTGGACTCAATGGACTCAATGGAGAAATATCTGGAGAAAAGTGATGCCTTTCTGATCATCGCTCCTGAAGACGATTTTCTGCTCTACACTCTGACTAAGAAGGCTGAAAAGTACTGCGAAAACCTCGGCTCTTCAAGCAGGGCAATTGCGGTAACCTCAGACAAATGGGAACTCTACAAAAAGTTGAGGGGGGAGGTTCAGGTTCCGCAAACCTCCTTAAGGCCGCTCGACTGCAAGTTCATCATCAAGCCTCGTACGGCATGTGCGGGAGAGGGGATAGGCTTCAGCGATGAGGTTCCTGACGGCCACATTGCCCAGGAATTTATTGAGGGAATCAACCTGAGCGTCAGCCTTGCAGTTGGAGAAGACGTGAAGTGCCTGAGCGTTAACGAGCAGATTATCAACAATTTCAGATATGCTGGAGCCGTCGTTCCGGCTAGGATATCCGATGAGGTTAAAAGGGAGGTTGTGGAGGAGGCTGTGAGGGCTGTTGAGTGTGTTGAAGGTCTGAATGGATACGTTGGCGTCGATATCGTTTACTCTGACCAGCCCTACGTGATTGAGATTAATGCCAGGCTAACAACGCCGGTGGTGGCCTTTTCTCGAGCATATGGTGCAAGCGTTGCAGACCTGCTCGCGGGAGGGGAAGTCAAGCACGTTAGGAGGCAGATGGTGAGGAAAAGCAAAAGTGCCGAAAAACCCTACGTGAGTGTTGGGGATTACACTCTCGAAATAATTGATTTGGATTAGCCGAAAAGCCTCCTCAGGAACCCCTTCTTTTCCTTCTTCGCCTCAACTTTTTTGCTCTTCTTCTGTTTCTTTTTCTTCTTGTCTTCCTTCGGCTTCGTTACGCTCACAGCCTCACCGTGCTTGCTTCTCCTGCTCCTAACTCTAACGATAACTGGCCTTTCAAGCTCCGGACTGACGATCATCGCATGCCCGGGCGGAAGGCGTTTGATTTCCTCAACCATCTCTGCCGTAATCCCCTCAACTCCGTTTTTGATGGCGTTTATGTCGTTTGGATTCGTCACTCTCAGAATGATTTGGGTGTTGCACTGGCTTATCACGTTTTTATCAACTCTCGCGGGCCTTTGACTTATTACCATGAGGCCGAGACCGAACTTCCTTCCCTCGCTGGCTATGGTTCTCAGAATCCCCGTAGAAACCGCTTTGTCAAATCCCCTTTCAGGAATGAAGTTGTGAGCCTCCTCAATCACGATCATCCCAGGTTCAACCTCCCCCTTTTTTCTCAGCTCGAAAAGCTTGGTGCAGACCCTCGAGACTATTAAATCCTGGTAAGTTGGCTCAACTCCACGAAGGTCGATTATCGTTGCCTTTCCGCGTTGAAGGAGCTTTCTCAGGTCTGTGGGTTTCTCTCCGAAAAGCCCTGACTCCTCAACCTTTGCCAGCGCCCCGAGAAGAGTCCACTTTCCGTTGTGCTTTATACTTTCAACCTCATCCATGATATCTCTGATTGTGTAGTCTTCGTCTTTGAGCTCCTTCAGCGCCTGGTAAAGCAGAGCTTGGGCCGTTGGGTTTTTCAGCCCCGTTAGCTCGATGAGCTCCTCCGCTGACAGATTCACGCCGTCAAGGATGAGGAGCTCATCAGCTCTTTCGGCGAAAGGCGATATTGGTGGAGCGAGAATGCGTATCTGGTCTTCGTAGCCCTTCGGCTTGACACCAAAATCGCCATCAACAGACTCGTTTGGATAACGCATCGAGTGATACTCTCCATGAGGGTCAATAATCAGCAGAGGGACGTTTTTCTCGAGAAGCTCCTCTATAATCACACCCGCAGTGTAGCTTTTGCCGCTTCCCGTTTTTGCGAGAATGCAAACGTGCTTCTGCACGAGGCTGTTGGGATCGAGCTTTACCTTAACCCCGGTATCGCCAAGAAGACCGACGTAAACACCGTCCACACTCAAACCAAGGACTTCTGCAATCAGCTTATCTTCAGCTAGAAAAACGCTCTCTCCCGGAACGAAGGGACTTCTCGGAACCTTCAACCTTCCATCCTCTCTCTTACCGAGAACAACAGCTTTCCCGATAAAAACTTCCTTCGAGCCGTTTGCAATCTCCCTAATTTCCTTATCCCTGACATTTGACTTTGCAACTATGCTCTCGACGTATGCAACAACCCAACCGTCAACATCGTTCCAAACCTTAATGTAATCTCCCCTCTTTACCTGCTTCTGGTTGAAAATCACGAAGTTGAACTCAAACGGTGACGCTTCGCCGTAAATCTTACCTATGGCCCCTTTCATCGTTGAAACTCTTTTCTGGCTATTTTTAACATTTTTCCCATGAAAGATTGTAGAAGAGTGCTTGAATTCTGTGAGAGTATTCTGGCTGAGACTGACGGGCTAATAAGGGTTTTAAGCTGAAAGCCGAAGAGCTTTAATGTTGACTTCCCTGTGGAGGTCTTTCCGCATCTCGCAGGAGAGGAGAATCCAATCGTTAAGCAAGCTCTCAGCAAAGGTATGGTGCTTTTTGAAAGATAAGAAAGCTATGAAGGCTTTAGATCTCTTGAGCTGTATCAACCTGGGTTGAAGGATTACCCAGCTCTCCCCTGAGGGTGAGTTATGAGAAGATTGGCCAATCGACAGACCTATAATCTTTCGAAAACCCTTTCTCTCTTGTCTAGTTTTAGAATCCTTATTTCATTCCCTCTGACCGAATAAATTATCCTGAAATCTCCTACTCTGTGCTGTCTCTCCCCTTAATCTTCCTGTAGGGAATGGAGAAGGGATCTTCTTTCAACTTCAACAATTTCTCTTGGATCCTATCTCTGCTGACCTCGTTAAGAGAATCAAGAAATTTCTTTGCCTGCCTGCTGAGGAAGATTTCAAACATCATTCAAAACAAACTTTTCTCCTTTCTCCATCTTAGCTTCAATTTCATCAAGCTCTTTCAACTCCTCTTCGCTCAGCTCCTCGAATCCTAAGAAGTTTTCAATCTTGCTGTTAAGAATTTCGAGTTGTTTCTCTATTCTCTGGAGATGTTCGAGAATTACTTTTTCCATGACGTATTTTTGATAAGGGAGTTCATAAAATTTTTTGAAACATTGAATTGTATTGGTTGTTCACTGGCCAAAAGAAAAAACATGGACTCGGCGGGATTTGAACCCGCGGCCTCCGCCTCGCGAAGGCGGCGCTCTCCCGCTGAGCTACGAGCCCTTGAACCTTTTTGACCTCAGGGGTTATAAAGGTTTACGTCTTAGGTGTGAGTTATACGGTTCCTCATTCAGGGACTTCAGAGGGAAACCTTAATATAGTCTTGAAAGAGAGTGCTGGAAATTTAAAAAGGGTGATTTGAATGTTGGATGAAGGAATAAAGGCTAAGGCAATTGAGCTGGCTGAGAGCATTAAGGGTTTGGGAGAGTATCAGGAGTTTCTCGAAAACGAGAAGCTTCTTAAAGAGGATGAAGTTGCGCAGGAGCTGCTTGTCGAGTTCCAGCAGAAGCAGCAGGACTTTGTGACCAAGCAGCTCTCTGGTGAGTACGATCAGGATTTGCTCGGTGAGCTTACAGAGCTGCAGTCAAAGTTGAATGCGAGAGAGAGTGTCGTAAGGTTTATCGAATCATACAACAGGCTGCTTGCGGTAATTGGAGAGGTTGTGGATTTAATCAGCGAAAAAATCGAGCTTGACATTGGTGAAGTTTACAGAAGATGAATTTAAATATACATTTCTTTTTCAATTTTTATGCTTGAGATGCTGATGGCCTTCGCCCTTGGCATATTATCCGTCTTCTCTCCCTGCGTCCTTCCCGTAGTTCCCCTCATCTTCGCGGGTTCGAGGGGAAGGGCTTTGGATGCTTTCCTGATTGTTGCAGGCTTAACCATCAGCATGCTCATTCTCGGCTACACCGCCTCGCTCTTCTTTGGTTTTTTCAGAGTTGTTGCAATGCTGTTTCTCCTAATTTTCGCCTTAATTCTGCTATCTGACGAGCTTGACGAAAAGGTCTCGATTTTTGCCTCAAGGATGACCTCCGGACTTTCGTGGAAAATCCAGACTCTGCCTTCCTTCTTTTTCGGAATGCTCCTCGCCTTCCTCTGGCTACCATGCATACTCCCCTTTGCGGGGATAGCCATCAGCCAGACTTTGCTTTCAGAAAACCCGCTCGTGATGCTCTCCTACGGCCTTGGAATGGCCGTAACCATCGCTGCGGTCTTCAAGATGGGAGAGAAATTTGTCAAGGCCAACTTCCAGCTCATCAGAAAAGTTACTGGAGCGATTGTGCTGCTCTACCTCGCCTATTTCGCGCTTACGGAGGTGCTGTTGTGAGGGGATTCCTGATTGTGGGAAACAAGGCCTTCACACAGCCCTTCAGCCTCAACGACTTGCCGGGGGCGGGAAGAATGGATGTTCTCTGCCGCTGCACATCTCAGGCCCTCTTCATCTCCCATGGAATAAGAAGAGACGTGGAGGTCTACCTCCTCCTTCTCGGCCCTCCCTCCCCGCCAAAGTCCATCCTGATTAAGGGAGATGAGGTTAGAAGGATGTCTCCGGATGAGAGAAACGTCGCAGGGCACATAAAAAAGGCTCTTGCCGTTGAATGCGGAAAGAGCTGGAAAAAGGTGCATTCCGGAGTTTATGTTTCGAGAAAGGGCCTTGAAGAGCTGATTGAGGAGCTGAGCGAGAAATACTCGATAATATACCTCAAGGAGGACGGTGTTGATATAAGCAACGCTCAGCTTCCACCCAATCCCCTTTTCGTTATTGGGGACCACGAGGGGCTTACTGAAGAGCAGGAGAAGGTGGTTGAGAGATATGCAGCCCTTAAACTCTCCCTCTCTCCCCTATCCCTTCTTGCCGAGCAGTGCGTTGTTATTGCCCACCACCACCTCGACAGATTGCAGTTCTGAAATTACGTAAAGGAAATTTCAACTTAGAAAAAGGTAATTTCAACATATAAGAAAATTCTTATATATTGCTAATCGCTGGTTTAGTTTGAGGATGAGGTGAGAGGTGATGGGATGAGAGTAGGGAGTAGGAAATTGAGAAGGGACGAGAAGGGATTCACAGGGCTTGAAGCTGCAATCGTGCTGATAGCCTTCGTTGTAGTGGCGGCAGTGTTCAGCTACGTCATGCTCGGAGCGGGTTTCTACACCACGCAGAAGTCAAAGAAGGTCGTTGACACGGGAGTGAAGCAGGCATCGAGCAGCCTGACGCTCGACGGGCAGTACATTTATTTGAACTGCACGTCGGCTGCTAATGGGCAAACCGGGTCAAGCGGTAAGGTCGGGCAGGTTTACTTCTACGTAACCCAGACTGCCGGCGGTTCTCCAGTGGACCTTAACATGACCTCGATTGCGATTACCACTGACACTGGATTCAAGCAGCTGTTCTTCAACGATTCATGCACACCGGGAACGGACTGCCCCTGGTGGTATGATGATACGGTCGGTGATGGAGATAATGTGGTTGAGCCGAATGAAAAGTACAAGATAACGATTGACGTGAACAACACCGAGTGGAGCGGTATAGGTGAGCTCAACCCCAATGATGTGGTGACAATTGAAGTCCGCCCACCCATCGGCGCACCGCTGACGATAACCAAGACGCTGCCACCGAGCTTCACCAATCTGACATTCGTGTGAGGTGATGGGAATGAGGTTCCTGAAGAACGAAAAAGGTTTTACGGGCCTTGAAGCGGCAATCGTGCTGATAGCCTTCGTGACCGTCGCTGCGGTCTTCAGCTACGTGCTGCTGGGAGCGGGATTCTTCGCAACGCAGAAGGGTCAGGAGACTGTGCACACAGGAGTAAAGCAGGCGACGAGCAGCATGGAGCTTGTCGGTAGCATCGTGGCAAAGGGCAGCACCACCAATGACAACATAACCGAAGTTACCTTCACTCTCCAGCTCGCTGCCGGTGGGCAGCCAATCGACCTGAACAAGACCGTCATTACAGTCCTCGTTCCGAAGGACGGAGATTTCGTGGAGCTATCGTATGAGAGCAATAGTTCCTCCTTAGACAAGGCATCGGAATACTATGTCAACTGGATCTACAGCCTCCAGGGCAGCAGCCCCGACAACTACCTTGAGGAGTTTGAGAAGGCTGAGGTTACCGTTTACCTCGACTCCACAGGTGCTGGCCTTGACATCAACCCCAACGACGACTTCATAATTGAGGTCAAGCCACCAATAGGCGCAACATACCCGATTGAGCTGAAGGCTCCGCCAAGCATAGACAGCATGATGGTGCTGCTCAAGTAATCCCCCAAATTTTTAATTTTTTAGAGGTGATACCATGGATGTCGATCAGGCAGCGATTGACGAAATTCTGGCAAGTGCAGAGGCCGATACTGCTGAAGGCAGAATCGACAGACTTGAGAAGGAGCTCGACGTTCTGAAGGGGTCTGTTAAGAAGCTACTTCTCGACCTGAGAGAGACGCTGAACAACCTCGAAAACCCCTTCCAGAACCTGCAGAATCTTGCAGAGGGCGCACTTGCTGGAGGGGCTTCCTATCAGCCGCCGCAGATTCAGGTTGTTCCGGCACAGATTCCAGAACCACCGAAACCTGAACCTGAGGTGGAGCAACCTGAAACCGAAACCGGGCCCGAACCCGAGCCGGAAGCGGAACCTGAACTTAAAGAGGTTAAGGAGGATGAACCTCCTGAGGAAGATGTTGTAAGAGAATTGGATGAATCTAAATCGGCTGAGCCCATCCCGGAGGTGATGGAAGAAGTTGATTTGGAAGGTGATAGCTTGCAGGCTTACAGCTTTGAGAAACCTGTGAAGAGAACGACTCCGAAGACTGCTGATTTAATCACCAAATACGACATAGTCACGCTGTTCAACCTGATGGAGTGGGTAAAGGGGATGCTTGAGAAGTACAATCTCGACTCTCTGACGCTAATGCTGGAGCTCTTCGAGTCTGCTGGCTACATCTCAAAGGATGCGAGGGACTTCATCTGCAAGATTGCAGAGCTTGTTTCGCTCAACGATGGATTCGAGGACATGCTTCTTGAGCTCTACAGGCTGCACAAGCTGATGAATCCAGCAGATACGAGCATGGACTCAAAGCTGCTTAGTCTGATACTGGACAAGAGGCTGTGAGGCCGTGAGAGCGGCTGCGCTGAGGTATTACGATGGCAAGGGAGGTGATATCCACATCGATCCTGATGATAGCTACGGTGGTAGCGGTTACCGCTGCCATTATGGTTATTTTGCCCGCAGTTAAGGACTTGGCCCACTCATACACCTCTGTTTCTGGAAATTTGAACGAGAAGGTTGAGACCGACATCGAAATCATTTTTGTGAAGGTTACTGGCGATGCGACGAAGGTAAACGTTTACTTCTGGGTTAAAAACACAGGGAGCACTCGGCTCGACGCAGACCTAGTACGCATGAGCGACATCTTCTTCACTTCCTCCACAACCTACCTCCACTTTACCGGCTCAGACACGGGCGTTACCTTTACAATTGAAAACGGTGACGGCGATGAGTACTGGGAGAGAGGAGAGACGCTGAAGGTTGCTGTTGAGAACATCGACGCCAATCAGATGCCTCAGGACGAGTACCTGCTTACTTTCGTGCTGTACAACGGCGTAAGGGCGAACGATTACTTCTCGTGGTGATGGCCATGGGCTTCGACACGGTTGTTGCGGCGATAATGGCGACTGCGATCATTGTGGCGGTTGCTTACACCTTCCTTGCTGGAAGCACGAGCATTGCAGAATTGTCAGTTGAGAGCTACAAGGATGCCGTAAATTCTGCTGTAAAGAAGCTCAGGAGCGACATCGAAATTCTGAGCGTTAGCTACGACAACTCAACATCGAAGATTGTTGCATACTTCAAGAATACCGGAGATGAGAGGTATCCTGACTTCAGCGAGTTTGATGCAATAGTTTACGGCAGAACATCAGGCGGGGAAATGGTTTCGTTCTACGTAAACTCCACCGTGTTTTCAATTACGAACGAGCTGATCAATCCCGGAATTTTCGACCCGCAGGAGGTGGCGAAGCTCGAAGCAGTGCAGCCGCTCCAGAACGGTACTTACGTTCTGCTAATCTGCACTCCGAATGCGGTTTGCGACAGCGCAGATTTTAGTGTTTAGGAGGTGAGAGCATGGTAGAGAGTTTGGCTGATTTGGAGGAGGAAAAGAAGAAGAATATCTTATCGAGCGGTAATGGTGAAATAGACAAGAGACTTGGCGGTGGGATTCCTCTCGGCTCTCTGACGCTGATTGAGGGGGAAAACGACACAGGAAAGTCGGTTCTCTGTCAGCAGTTCGTTTACGGAGGGCTGATGAGCGGGCACAACATAGCTTACTACACCACAGAAAACACGATAAAGAGCTTTTTGAGGCAGATGGAGTCCCTGAGCCTTGATGTCTCTGACTTCTACGCGTGGGGCTACCTCAGAGTCTTTCCCGTCCATCTTGAGGGGATTGACTGGAGCACGGAGCAGATGAGAAGCATACTAAACTTGGTGGCGAACCACATCAAAACAATTAGGGAGAACATTGCAATAATAGATTCCCTAACGATGTTCACGACATACTCTACGGAGGATGACGTTCTGGAGTTTCTAACGAGGCTGAAGAATCTCTGCGATAACGGCAAAACAATTCTCATCACGCTTCACCAGCACGCATTTAAAGAGGATACTCTCGTCAGAATCAGGTCGGCGTGTGATTGCCATCTGTTTCTCAGAAAAGAGCAGGTTGGAGACAGATACGTGAGCGTTCTTGAGGTTTCGAAGATTCGCGGAGCGAGGAAGACGACAGGCAACATAGTCAGCTTCGAGGTGCACCCCGGATTCGGGCTGAAGATTATTCCTGTCTCCGAGGCGAGGGCTTAACCTTTGGTCACAAGGTGCAGTGTAATCCCAAAAATGAAAGCAAAGGTTAATAGCAACATCAGTTGATAGTAGTAATAGTTATTATAATGAAGGGGGGAGGATATGGGAAGCGAGGTTGACAAGCTCGATTTCAGTTTGAAGCCGAAGGGATTGAAGCAGGGAGTTGTTGCCAACTTCCCGTTCAAGCCGAGAGTGCTTGAGGAGGACCACGACCACTCCAATTTAGCTTCGTGCGGAATTTACAAGCTCCTCCCCGACAGAATGAAGAAGGAGGTTGAGAAGAACCTTCACCTTCTTGAGTACCTCCATATCCTCCCCCTCGACAAAATCGGAATTCCGAAATTCGCTCCGAAGCTGGACAGGAAAAAGCACGGAGACCTCGACAGGCCAAATCTCATTTATCCCGCCGACGAGCAGATTTACATTCACGTTTACCCCGACAAAAACGACATGAGGAACTTCTACATCCCAATCGAACCAACCCTGCTTACGGGTGTTGACGAACTCCTCAAAGAGGTTGAAATAAGGCTTGTAGACTACATAACGGATATAGACTTCGACCCAGAGGATAATGAGGAGAAGATAAAGATTCTGAAAGAGGCGCTCAGGGAGGTCTGCGAAATCGTTGATAAGGAAGAGTCCTTTATGGATGATAGCAGGGGCGAGGTTAAGCTGACGCCCAAATTCAGGTTTCCCTTCAGGCTGCCTTTTTGGAAGAACGGGAAGAATGGAAGCAGAGCTGTGATGGGAAAGCTGAAGGTTACCAAAGAGCAGTTCAAGGCTTTAGAGTATGCTTTGATAAGGGATAAAGTGGGACTGGGTGTGCTTGAGCCCTACATCAGGGACAAGTACATAGAGGACATTTCCTGCAGCGGTCTCGGGCCAATATTCGTTGAGCACAAGATTTTCAAGGGGCTCAAAAGCGTTATCGAGTTCAGAGATGAGGAAACGCTGAACAAGTTCATAATCCGGCTGGCTGAGAGGATCGGAAAGCCTGTCACCTACAAAGACCCAATCGTTGACGCTACGCTGCCCGACGGGAGCAGAATTAACATAGTCTTTGGCAACGACATCAGCAAGAACGGCAGCAACTTCACCATCAGAAAGTTCAACGAAACGCCCTTCAGCGTTCTTCAGCTAATCGAGTTCGGCTCCCTCGACTACATGATTGCCGGCTACTTATGGCTTCTCATCAGTGAGGGGATGAGCGGCTTTATCTGCGGTGAAACTGCCAGCGGTAAGACAACGTTGCTGAATGCCATTACAGCCTTCATAAGGCCTGAGGCTAAGGTCGTTTCAATTGAGGACACTCCGGAGCTGCAGGTTCCGCACAAGAACTGGACGAGGGAGGTTACGAGAGGCTCAACGAGGGCAGGAGGTATTGGTGAGGGTGGTGGTAGCGACGTTACGATGTTCGATTTGCTCAAAGCAGCATTGAGGCAGAGGCCCAATTACATCCTGGTTGGTGAGATTAGAGGTGTTGAGGGGAACATTGCATTCCAGGCCATGCAGACAGGCCACCCGGTCATGTCTACCTTCCACGCAGCCACGGTTGAGAAGCTGATTCAGAGGCTTACTACAGAACCCATCAGCGTGCCCAAAACCTTCATCGACAACCTGAACTTTGTCGTCATACAGAGTGCGGTAAGAAGGCCGGATGGGAAGCTCGTTAGAAGGGTTCTGAGCGTCAGCGAGATTGTTGGCTACAACCCGCAGAAGGGGGGAGTGTCCTTCATTGAGGTTTTTCAGTGGGACCCTGTTACAGATACGCACGTTTTCACCGGCTACGGAAGCTCCTACCTCCTTGAGCAGAAAATTGCGACGAGGCTGGGAATTCCACCGAACAAGAAGAAGCTGATTTACGAGGAGGTTGAGAAGAGGGCGAAAATTCTGAAGAAGCTCCACGAGCAGGGAGTTACTGACTTCTACGAGTTTTTCAAGTCCATATCGAAGATTTACAAGAGCGGATTGCTTGCTATCAAGGTGTAGCGTATGGAGGTTAAAACGGCAAAGGTTCCTAAGCTCTCGCTCGGATTCGGGAGGTTTGGGAAGGTACTTGATGTTCTGAGGAGCAGGGGAAAGGACCTTCTGATGGACAACGACCTTCTCTTCACCCTCACTTACATGGCTTCACTGTCAACCGCCAACCTCTCAAGGGACAAAATTTTTGAAATGGTTTCAGAGAAGAAGGAGTACGCTCCGAGCAGGTATTTTTCAAAAGTAAAGGATTTGACGCAGAAGTGGCACTACGATTATGCTACTGCATGCGATTTAATTGCAGAGAAGATTAAGCACGAGAGGCTGAAGAAGCTTTTCAACAGAATGGCAAATGCTATTGCAGCAGGGGAGCCAGACAACGAGTTCTTAGAGAGGGAATGGAGGGCCTTCAAGACCATAAGAAAGGACGAATACGAGAGGAACCTCGAGAGCCTGAGAAAGTGGAGCGACGCCTACACGTCACTTCTCGTTTCCGCATCGTTAATTTCCGTTGTCGTTCTGCTTTCGGTCATTATCTACAGCGCAGGCGACCCTGGAGCAACTTTAACGGCGTCAGCCTTTGCAAACTTCGCAATTTCGCTCTTCGGAGTTTTCATGCTTTTCAAGGCCGTTCCAAAGGACAAGAAGGTGCACGACCTAAAAATCAAGTCAAAGGAGCAGACGGCAATTTCAAGGCTCGCTCCCATGTTAATACCGATTGCATTTTTTGCTGTGCTCTTTCTCACAGTGCTGCCCACGCTTCTGAATTTCACAGGGGGTGGGTTGGGCATACTACCGAAAGCGGATTACAGGGGCGTTGGCTTTCTTCTTGCCGGTTTGGTCCTCCTTCCAGTTGGTTACCTAGCAAGAATTGACGACCAGAAAATCAGCAAGAGGGATGAGGCCTTCACAGCTTTCATAAGAAGTCTGGGGGCTATTAAGTCGGGTGCTGGAGTTTCCGTTGCAGAAGCTTTGAGCAGGATAGACCAGAAAAATCTGGGAGAGTTGAGGGAGCTTGTCATGCAGCTTTACAGAAGGCTTTCGATGGGACTTGATGCGAAGCTCTCATGGGAGAGGTTTGTGGGGGAGAGCGGAAGCTATCTGATTAGCAAGCTGACCGCAATATTCGTTGACGCAACGGATTTGGGAGGTGATGCAGACGTTGTTGGGGAGATAGTGTCATCCTCAAACTTGGAAATGGTTTTGCTGAGGCTGAAGAGGGACTTGATTTCTTCTGGCTTCATCAACCTCATAATACCACTCCATCTGGCAATGGTTGGGCTCGTGCTCTTCATAACGCAGATTCTCGCGATATTTTCCGACTACATCTCAAACCTCTTCGCCAGCCAGCTTGGTGGTGTGAGCACTGGAGAGGTTTTCAGCAAAATTCCGGGTGGGATGCAGGGGCTGAACATAGGAATCTTCTCCGGAATTCCGACGGACCTGCTGAATCAGTACTCTGTCTGGATAATACTTTCACTCACTATAGCAAACACCCTTGCGGCTAATGTTGTCAAGGGCGGAGGGAGGTATCTCTACCTCTACTATGGGGCAATATTTGCAATACTTTCAGGGTTGCTCATGCTTGTAGTCCCTCCGGTCGTGAAGTGGGCCTTCACGCTCCCATCCTTTGTTGAGTAGGAGGTGATGCGGTATGATTGAGATGCTAATAGGAATTGCCTTTGCGGGGTTCATCCTCGCAATCCCGTACGTTTACGAGAGAGTTGGAGGTAAGCTTTCGCTGGGCAAGCTTTCTTTGGGCATGCCAAAATTGAGGAGCAAAAAGGAGGTGGAGGAGAAGATAAAGGAGGTTGACAGGGAGCTTGAGGAGGTTGTTAATGCCGGTGTGAGCATCAACCCGAAACCTGCTGAGGAGAAGGTGGTTCCCCTTGACGATGCGAATGTTGAGCCAGACGACAACCTGCTTGAGGAAATGGAGACGGCTTCGGAGATAAAAGTTGAAGCGCCTGAGCCGGACGAGGAGAAGCTTCCGGACATACCCGATTTGCCTGAGCTGAACTCGGACCTCGACATGGACTTCGAGGATCTCGGACAGGAAATACCTCTCGACGCAGATGAGCAAGAGGAAGAAGAGGAGGAAGAGGAGGTGGAAGAGGTGGAGTTCGACGAGGAGGACGATTTGATCTCAAGCCTTGCAAAGGAAGTAGAAACCAAGGAGGAGGAAGAGATTGACTTGCTAAGGGATTTAAAGGGGCAGAAGTTCTCTGCAGAAGAGCTTGAGGCAGAGCTGCAAGAGATGATACAACGACTTAAAGTGCTATCGGGAGGTAGCTCATGAGTGAAGAAATTCAGCAGCTGAGGAGGATTAACAACCTCCTTTTCGATGCTTTCACGTTGTCAAGCCAGATATGGATGTTCAAAAGCAGGGAGGAGATGGTAGAGCTATTCTGCAATATAGTGGCTGAAGATGATGATTGCACGGCTGTTGTGGTTTCGGATAAAGGCGGGAACCATTACAGGATGAAGGAAGACGTTCTGAACTGCAAGTTTCTGAACTACACTCCGAACGTTTTCGGCATAGTCGATGCGAACTACTGCGAGTGCGAAAATGTTTCTCATAATTATCTTGTAGTGTTTCCTGCTGCCGAGGGAACGTCAGTCTATGTGTTTTTGAAGAATCTTGAAGAGGAGTATGTTCAAATTCTGAAGGAGATGGTGGACGTTCTCGCAAGGGCCATAGAGCACCTTGAAATTCAGAAGAAAAACGAGCTGGTTATGCAGAGGCTTAAGGAAAATCTTGAGCAATTCCAGTTCCTCGCTGACAGGTTGAGGAACCCCCTCGCCGTTATACAAGGGGTAGCGGAGCTGGCAGAGGAGATGGACACAAATACCGTTTTTGAGATGGTGAGGAGAAGTGCGAAAAAGATGAAGGAGGTGCTCGACAGTCTGAGCGAGGCAGAAGTTTCATCTATTGAGCTTTACCAGAGCCTCTTTTCCAAACGCTAATTACACTTCTGAATTTTCTTATTCGAAATTTTACTTTATAGAGAAAATTTTATTTTTTATTTTCGCAATCTACTTTCGGTGGTGTTATGAATGACGAGCTTGCAAACCTGATTTCAGCCTTGGGGGATGAGGAGGCTGTATCGAGGCTGAAATCTCTGCTGGAGGGATCGAAGAAGCCCCCAGATTCAGATTGCAAGGAGGAGAGGGAGGAGATTGAGGAACTGCGACGAAAACTTGCTGAAACGGAAAGAGAGCTGGAGAAAACCAAAAAGTTCGTCAGAGAACTGGTAAGGCAGATTCCGAAGCCCGCCTTCGTCCTTTTCCTTAACAAGGACGGCATTATAGAGTACATCAATGAATACGCAGCGGAGGTTTACGGTGCGGAGATCTCAGAGATGATTGGCAGGAAACCTTCAGAACTTGCGAGCAACGTTGCCGCTGGAGGAAAGACATTTGTAGAGCTGGCATTCGAAAACAAAATGAAAATTGAGGGGAAAGAGGGGTTCCTGGAGGTCAAAACCGGAAAAGCGATGCCCATCCTTACATCATGCGCCCCTGTGTACGTCGATGGAGAGTTTGAGGGAATGGTGGACTTCTTCATAGACATTACAGAGCAGAAAAAGAGAGAGGAGGAGGCGAAGAAGGCCTACGAGCTCATAAAAGAGGTTTTCAGAAACCTGCCGACGTACGTTATATTCGTAGGGGAGGATGGGTTGATAAAGTTCGCAAACAACAACGTAGCGAGGTTAGCGGGCTTCGAGACTGCTGATGAGGTTGTGGGGTTAAGGCCAGCGGATGTTGCAGTAATACACAAAGACTACCTCGACAACGCCAAGAAAATAGTGGAAGCGATAAAGAACAGGGAGAGGATTGAAAACGTCGAGGTTAAGCTCGTAGGGAAAGATGGTAGCGAGTTCATAGCTTCTGCTTCAATATATCCAGTATACGTCGGAGACGAATTTGCGGGGTACATTGAGGTCTTTTACGATATCACAGAGCTTAAGGAGAAGGAGGCGGAAATGAAGGGACTGGTCAACAGCACTCCTGTTGCGGTAATGTACATCGACTCCAATCACAACGTTGTTTACTGGAACAATGCGGCAGAAGAGCTTACAGGAGTTAAGGCTGAGGAGATGGTGGGGACGAAGAGAACATGGTATCCGTTCTACGATCAGGAGAGGCCAATACTGGCTGATCTGGTTCTCGACAACCCACATGAGGCGCACAAGCTTTACGACGTTATTAAGAAACATCCTGTAATTGAAGGAGCGTATCTGACCGAGATATGGCTCAACTTCCCGAGAAATGGCAGAAAGGCTTACGTCAGGGCTACAGCCGCACCGGTTTACAATGAGAAGGGGGAGATTATTGGTGTGGTAGAGTCTATTGAGGACCTCACCGAAATCAAGGAGAAAGAAAAAGAAATCGAAGAAATGCTCGCCTACACCGGCAGATGCCTCAACATGCTCAGCAACGGAATCAGAGAGCTGCAGGCAGGAAACCTCGACGTCAGGCTTGAAAAAATCAGGGACGACGAGTTCGGAGAGACGTTCGAGGCTTTCAACGAGTTCGCAGGAAGGATGCAGGAAATTGTAAGGAAGCTTGCCGATGACATGAAGGAAACTGCCAACCAAGTTAGAGAAGCTGCAGAAGCAGTAAACCAGATGAACGCTGGAATGCAGCAGATAAGCTCAGCCTCGCAGCAAATAGCAACGGGAAGCGAGAACCTATCAAGGCTGGCAAACGCCTCAACACTCGACCTCAAGGCAGCAGAAGAAATATTCAAGGACCTGACCGCAAGAGCCGAAAACTCCGCCAAATTCGCCGATGAGGCATCGCAGAATGCAGAGATGGCGAAGAAAGAAGGTGTTAAAGCTCTAGAAATCATCAAGAGCATAGTCCAGGAGGTAGAGAACGCATCAAAAGTCGTCGAAACCCTTGAGCAGGCGGTAAGAAACATAGGCAAGGTAACTGAAAGAATAAAATCAATAGCAGATCAAACAAACCTCCTCGCCCTCAATGCAGCTATCGAAGCGGCAAGAGCTGGAGAGCACGGAAGAGGCTTTGCTGTTGTTGCTGATGAGGTTAGAAAGCTCGCTGAAGAGTCGAGAAAGAGCACTGAGGAGATAGACGAGATAGTCAGGAACGTGCAGGAAGAAACGAGAAAGGTAATCGAGGCAACGAACAAGGTTAAGGAGAGCAGCCTGCAGGGGAGCGAGGGGATAGAAAACGCCCTCATGAAGGCAGGAGAAATAGCTGAAGCTGTTAACAGAATCAACGAAATGCTCGGGCAGGTTGCGGCAAAGGCAGAAGAAGGCCTCGCAAAGATAGAGCAGCTCGCCAGAAACTTCGAGGAGGTGGCATCAACAGCAGAAGAAAACGCAGCGAGCAGCGAGGAAACCTCAGCAGCAATTGAAGAGCAGACAGCAGCAGTCCAGCAGGTCAGCATCGCAATGGAGAAAGTCAACGAGATAGCCAACGCAACCCTGCAAACCATAATCGAGAACTTCAGAATCTTCGACGCTCTCGGCCAGGACATCTCCGCCAGCTATGCAAAGACGATGACGAATGGAGGGGACAAACTCCTCTAATTTTTTGGAGGTGATGTTAGTGCAGCAGTCGGAAGGTGTGATTAAGGGTAGCGAGACTGTTCAGGTTATCGTGTTCAACCTCGGCGATGAGAGGTACGGCGTTGACATTTCCCAGGTGAGAGAAATCATAAGACCGACTCAGATAACCAGGATTCCCAACGCCCCCGACTTTGTTGAGGGAGTGATAAACCTCAGAGGCCAGATAACGACCATCATCAACCTCAGAAAGCGCTTCGGAATGGAGCCCAAGCCGATAGACAACAACACGCGGATAATTGTTGTAGAGTTCGACAATGCGGTCATAGGAATGATGGTTGATACCGTAAACGAGGTCAAGTATCTCTCCACTGCCGACATCGAGGCTCTGCCGAACATAATAACCGCCAGAGAGGAAGCAAAGTTCCTCAAGGGTGTGGGAAAGCTTCCAGACGGATTGCTTATTATGATTGACCTGAACAAGGTGCTGAGTGAGGATGAGGTGGAGAGGCTGAGGTGATGCGAGGTAGGGTATGAGCGATGGGGAGAGGGTTCTGAAGATACCTGTGGAGTACTTCGAGGACGGCTGGAAGAAAGGTGAGGCAGTAATCACCAAGGATGCAATATCCTTTGCCGGAAAGACGATCAGATTCAAGGAGATTCAGGATTTGGAGAGGCTGAAACACGAGGGCAGGGATGCAATAAGAATAAAGAAGGACGCTGATTACTTTATCGACTTCGGAAGCAGGCAGGCGCAGATATTTAGATACCTTGCCTTCAACCTGAAATCGGACAGGTTTGCTGTTTACTTTCTCTCTCCCGCCACTCGCGGGGGGGTCGTTGTCAGCGATAGCAAGTGGGAAAAGGGTTACCTCAGCATAACCGACGAAGCCCTCTGGTTTCTCTCGTCATCGAAGCAGATTAGAATTTCCATTCAGAATCTCGGGTCGGTGGAGAAGGACATCAGGACTGTGGGCAAGAAGCAGAGGGTTGTGCTCGTTGTCACCCACGTTGAAAACGGGGAGGTGATTACGAGCTTCGTCCTATGCCCCGAGACGACGATGGACATGCTTCAGGAGTACATCCAGAACTTCATCGAGAAGTCAAAACCAAAGGAGAAGCTTTCCGAAGTGGAGGAGCAGATTCTGACCATGGTTTACACGGGAGTCGATTCCGTGAGTGTTGAGTCCATACTTGGTGTTACAACCGAGGAGCTAAACAAGATGTACGACAGGCTTGTGAATTTGGGATTGGCGAGAGTTGTGAAGATTAGAAAGGAAATCGAGCTCACACCGAGGGGTGTGGCTCTGGTTAGCGAGATTATGAAAAAGGCCGCGAGGTGATGGTATGCCGAAGGTGTTGATTGTGGATGATACGGCGTTTATGAGAAAGCTCCTGAGGAACATACTGTTCTCAGGAGGTTTTGACATTGCCGGAGAGGCTGAGAACGGAAAGCAGGCGGTAGAGATGTACAAGCAGCTCAAACCCGATATAGTCACCATGGACATCGTGATGCCGGAAATGAACGGCATTGAAGCGCTTAAGGCAATTAAGAAGATTGACCCAAGCGCGAAGGTGGTGATGTGCACCGCCGTTGGGCAGGAGCAGATGGTGAAGGCAGCGATAAAACTTGGGGCGAAGGGATACATCGTCAAGCCCTTCCAGGCTCCCAAGGTGATTGAGGAGCTGAAGAAGGTTGCCGGAATGGGCTGAGCATGAGGGTGCTTGTTGTTGACGACTCCGCCCTCGTCAGGATGGCCGTGACCGACATACTTACCAAGGCAGGAATAGAGGTAGTTGACACGGCGAAGAATGGTAGGGAGGCTGTTGAAAAGGCCCTCAAGCTCAAGCCAGATGTGATTACCCTCGACATCAACATGCCAGAAATGGATGGGCTGACAGCGCTGAAGCTGATAATGGAAAAACAGCCGACTCCGGTCGTGATGCTCAGCTCCCTCACCAAGGAGGGGGCGAGAGAGACTCTGGAGGCTTTAAAGATAGGTGCAGTTGACTTTGTAACAAAACCTGATGGGGCACTCGTCGATCTCTCCTCTGTAGCCCAGGAACTAGTCAGGAAGGTGCAGATGGCTGCCTCAACATCGCTGAACGTCCTCAGACTCCAAAATCTCAAGAAAATTAAGGGGGAGGTTGTTAGAGGTAACTGGAAGGGAAAAACAAAGGACGTGTGCGTCTTAATTGGTTCCTCTACAGGTGGACCGTCAGCGCTGGAGATGATAATCCCGAGACTTCCTGCTGACATCCCCGCCCCAGTTTTTGTGGTGCAGCACATGCCTCCCGGCTTCACAAAGCAGCTGGCGGAGAGGCTCAACTCCATCTCGGAGGTGGAAGTGAAGGAGGCTGAGAACAACGAGCGCGTTAAGGATGGAGTGGTTTACGTTGCCCCTGGCGGCTACCACATGAAGGTCAGGAGGGCAGCGAATGTTGTCAGAATAAAGGTGGTTGACGGAGAGCCTGTGAATGCAGTAAAGCCGTCTGTTGATGTCACGGCTGACTCGGTAGTGCAGGCTTACGGAGGAAACGTTGTTGGGGCCATTCTGACTGGAATGGGTGAAGATGGGGCTTACGGGATGAAGCTGATAAAGGACAGGGGAGGGTTAACGATAGCCAGCAGCGAGGATACGTGCATGGTCTTCGGCATGCCGAAGGCGGCAATTGAGCTTGGCGGAATAACTTCGGTAAAGCCCGTTTTTGAGATTGCCGAGGAGATAGTCCGGTTTTTGGAGGTGAAGCTTAATGAGCGATGAAATGGAGGAGTACAAGCAGGAGTTCATACAGGAGGCCAGAGAGTACCTTGACGTGATGAATCAGAACTTCATAAAGGTTGAGAAAGGGGACGTTGATGCAATTAACGAGATTTTCAGAGTGGCCCACACGATTAAGGGAATGGCAGGTTTCATGGGCTACAAGAATCTTGAGGAACTCTGCCACAAGCTCGAGAGTGCGATGGGGAAAGTGAGGGATGGGGAGATAGAGGTTACAGAAGAGCTCATCGACGTAATGCTGAAGGCTGTGGACGCAATAGGGGAGATGATAGACAGAATTGAGGATGAAGATAGCGACAGCGTTGATGTTAGGGACATTATTGAAGCTCTCACGATGTTTATGGAGAGCAGGGAAGAGGAGGAAGTTGCTGACAGGCATGAGCTTAAACCTGCAACTGCAAACCTCAGGGTTGATGTTTACATCAGCGAAGATTGCGTGATGAAGAGCGTTAGGGCAGCACTCGTTGTTGAAGCTCTCAGCGAGGTTGCCGAAGTTGTTGGAGTAATCCCCGACGAGAGCGATATGGAGAAGGAAACCTTCGACGGTCATTTCGTTGTTTACCTAAACGCTCCTGACGCTTCGGTTGTAGAAGATACTATCAGCAAGATTGCGGAGATTGACAGGTTTGAAGTTAGCCCCGTTGACGGTGAAACAGTAGAGATGGGACAGGCTGTTAGCGAGGAGGAAGCTGAGGAAAAAGCGGAAGGTGCTGCAAGGGCTGAAACCGAAGCGAAAGTTGAGAAGACGGAGAAGAGAGTGGATCCCGGCAGGAAGGATAAGAAAAAGCTCGAAAGCATAAGGGTGAACATATCGCAGCTTGACACGATAATGAACCTCGTCGGGGAGCTTGTGATAAGCAAGGGAAGGCTATTGCAGATTGCAAGCGAGTACGACATTCCTGAGCTGAAGGAAGCCGTTGCAATTATGGATAAGTCCATAACGAGCCTTCAGGACGAGATAATGCAGATAAGGATGGTGAGAGTTGAGAGGGTTTTCAGCAAGTTCCCGAGGATGGTCAGAGACTTGGCGAGAAAGCTCGGCAAGAAGATTGACTTCACTATGGAGGGGCTTGAGACGGAGCTTGACAGAACAGTTCTCGATGAGATTAGCGACCCGCTGGTTCACCTTGTCAGGAACGCCGTTGACCACGGCATTGAAACTCCGGAAGAAAGGGTGGCTGCAGGGAAGGATGAAGTGGGAAGAATTAAGCTCGCTGCCTGGAGGGAGAAGAACAACATCATTATCGAGCTTGAGGATGACGGCAGAGGGCTTGACGTTGAGAAGATTAAGCAGAAGGCAATTGAGAAGGGGATAGTCTCTCCTGCCGAAGCAGACTCGATGAGCGAGGACGAGATTAAGATGCTCATCTTCTCTCCTGGATTCTCGACCAAGGATGAGGCAACTGAGGTTTCCGGAAGGGGCGTGGGGATGGATGTTGTAAAAACAACCGTTGAGAGGCTTGGCGGCAGTGTGAGGATATCTTCGGAGAAGGGGAATGGGACGAGGATCAGAATACATCTCCCGCCAACAGTCGCGATCGTGAAGTCCCTGCTTGTGAAGGTGGCAAACGAAACGTACGCAATACCGATTTCAAGCGTAGTAGAGGCTTTGTACGTCGGAGAGGATAACTGGAAGGTTATACACGGCAACCCGTTTTTGATCGTCCGTGGAAAGCTCGTTCCGGCCTTCAAGCTGAGGGAGCTGTTTAACGTGAGGAATGGGAGGCCTGAGAGGGAAGTTGGTATTATCGTTGAGAAGGAGGGCGAGAAGTACGCCCTGATTGCAGACACCATAGCGGAGCAGCAGGAGATAGTTATAAAGCCCCTGACGGGGTATCTGGCCAAGATAAAGGGGTTTAGCGGAGTTACGATTTTGGGGGACGGGAGAGTTGTGCCGATTCTTGACGTGTCAAGTTTGTTGGGAGGTGATAGGCTTGCATAGCATTGAGGATTTTGGTGAGATGGAGCTTGATGCTTTGAAGGAGTTGGGGAACATCGGCGTGGGGAAGGCTGCCACTTCTCTGTCCCAGATGCTCGGCAGAAGGATAGAGATGAGCGTGCCTGAGGCGGTGATAGTGAAAATACCTGAGCTTCACAAGTACATAAATGCTGAGGAGATGGTGGCTGGGGTTGTTACAGGCCTTGAGGATATTGAGAACGGGCATTCAGGGTTCCTTTACATAACATTTCCGGAGAAGTCATCCAAAAAACTTGCTGAAATTCTGCTCGGTGACAGCAGCGACGAGGAGATGGTCGATTCAACGCTGATGGAGATTGGTAACATCCTTTCATCTTCCTTCTGCGATGCTGCAGCAGAGATGCTGGGAATTGTTCTGCTTCCCACTCCACCGAGCTTCGGAAGGGATTTTGCCATCGCCGTAATAGATGCGGTGGTTTCACAGCTGGCGGAGAAAAGCGATTATGTGGTGATTTTCGAGACGAAGCTGGAGGAAAGCGAAAACGAGATAGAAGCGCTGGTGATGCTCATACCGAATGAGAAGTTTGTCAGCTACATACTGAAGCTTCTCGGAATGGTGGAATAATGGGCAGCGAGATACTGGTGGGCATAGGGGAGTTCAGGGTAGCCAAGGGTGCGGTGCTGAAAACAATTGGATTGGGCTCCTGCGTAGGCATTGCGCTGTACGACCCAAAGCTGAGGCTGGGTGGTCTGGCTCACGTAATGCTCCCGCAGTCGGGCAACGGCACCAAGAGGAGTGCCAAGTACGCAGACCATGCGGTGGAAATGATGACCGAAGCGATGGAAAGGCTGGGAAGTGACAGGAAAAGGATAGTTGCGAAGATGGCAGGAGGTGCGCAGATTTTCAAGCACATGACGATGGACATGCTCAGAATCGGCGACAGGAACGCTGAAGCCATCAGGACGATACTGAGGGATTACGGCATCAGGATTGTGTCGGAAGATTTGGGGGGTGACGAGGGGAGAACCGTCTATTTTTTTACAAATGATGGAAGGATGCTGGTCAAATACAGCAGGGGTGGAGAGTTGTGGATTTAGCCTTTAAAACGCTTGTTGATTACGTAAGCAAGGAGTCGGGAATAAACCTCCACCAGTACAGGGAGAGCTACCTCAGGAGACGTATCGAGCTGAGAATGAAGATGCTCGGAGTGAAAGACTTCGGAGAGTACCTAAGGCTTTTAAAGTCCAACGGAAAGGAGGAGGTTGAGAAGCTGATAAACACCATTACAATTAACGTCACGGAGTTCATGAGGGACAAAACCCCCTTCGAGTTTCTCATGAAGGAGGTGCTGCCTGAGATAGCGGCTAAAAAAAGCAGGGTGAACAGCAGGGTTGTGAGAGCGTGGAGTGCCGGCTGCTCCTGCGGTGAAGAGCCGTACAGCATAGCCATATCAATACTCGAAACGCTCGGTGAGGGGTGGTTAATCTCTATTTACGCAACCGACATAGACGATGCGTGCCTTGAGATGGCGAGAGAGGGATTTTACAAGCCAACGCAGCTAAAAAACCTAAGCAAAGCGCTTATTGCAAAGTACTTCGACAAGGAGGATGATGGATACAGGGTGAAGAGCTTCCTGAAAAAAATTGTGAGATTCAAAAAGCACGACCTTACTACGGAAGAGCCCATTTCGAGGTTTCTGGACATAGTTTTCTGCAGGAACGTGATGATATACTTCAGCGAGCAGCAGAAGGCAAAGGTTGTGAACGACTTTTACAACGCCCTCGTTGATGGAGGCTACCTCGTCATCGGGCGGAGCGAGACTTTGCCTCCGGGATTCAAGGACAGGTTTGAGTGCGTGAATTTGAGGGAGAAGGTTTACAGAAAAGTAAGGTTGAAATAGCAGTCTTCAATACCTCTCACTCTCCCGCCAACCTCTCCGCAACCTGGAGCATTTTTCCCAACCGCTCCTTTACAATGCTCTTCAGACCATCATTTTCGAGAATTTCGAGGGAGAGTGTGACGGCTTTCAACTGCTCTCTCAGCTCATTTATCAGCTCAACTGTCCTGCGAACCTCTGCCGAAAGTTTGCTTTCAAGCTCCAGCGTTGAGATGAGGATTGAGACGTCTTCGAACGTCTCTGCCAGCATGTCAATTTCCTCGGATGATAGCTCTTTCCTGCTTTCAAGCGTTACCCGTCCCTTTTTACGGTGCATCCTTAAGGGGAACTCGTAAACGAACTCGCCATCTTTTTCTCTCACCACCTCCCGCAGCCCGTCGAGCTCCACCTTTACCTGAGAAAACAGCTCAAGTTCACCGAATTTTTTGGCCATCCCCTTTATTACCGTCTCAGCATCACCCGCACGTGCTGCGAGTCTCAGGATTTCGCGAGCGGCTTTGGAAAGCTCATCTTCAACGCTGAACCCGGTTAGAAGGCACAGCTTTCTTCCATCAGCTGAGATAGGGGTAAGCTGCACTCTTAGCAGCTTTCCGCTTACTTTAGCCCTCAGATTTGCTTTTTTCTCCTCCTCCAGCGCCTTTTCGAGTGTCGATAAAACCTTCTCGCAGAGTTCGGCAGGTAAAAGTTCGCGTAGGTGCTTTCCAGAAGGTTTCTCCCCTATTAGCTCAGCAGCGGCGTTGTTTGCATCCACCACCTTGCCGTTATCATCAATTACGGCCATTATCACCGGGGCATTTTTGAACACCGCGAAATATCTCGTCGTGAGGGAGATGAGAGTTCTGACGGCACGAAGCTCCGCATCGTCCATCAAGTGCGGTTGCCGGCAAAACTTAAAAAGAATGCTTTTGGATGGGAAATTGCACCTTTGAAATTATTGAAGATAATTACACTTTTGAAGATTAGGTTTATTTGCGCACTTTCCATTATTCTTCAAATGTTCAGAGATTATGGACTTTTCAAAGCCCTTGCGGAAATGAGCCCTCATCCGATAATTTTACTTGATGGAACTGTAATTCGCTACGCAAATCCAAAGGCGTTGCAGCTTATTGGTGAAAACTGTCTGCAAAGAGATATTCTCGATTTTCTGGATGAAAACAGCGGTAGATGTTTAAGGCAGGCACTTCGGAAAGATCGCGGGACTTTTGAGGTGAGGTTCAGGGGCAAGGCAGGTGCATTGAAGGCTGATTTGTTCAAACTTGACTCTAAAGCCGTGCTCACCTTAAGGTTTGACGTTGAGTCAGTTTACAGGAAAATTTTCGAGACTGCACCTTCCCCCATAGCGGTTGTTGACTTAAATGGTGTTGTGAGGGATGCGAACTTCTCCATGAAAGGATTTGCGGGATTCAACATCATCGGAAAAAAGCTCAGTGAGCTTTTCTCTCAGGAAAGAGCGGAAAGGATAATGAGTTATGTTAATTTGGCTTTGATGGAGAATACCGTGGTTGAGTTTGACGAAGAACTGGGAGACAGAAGGCTTGTAAGCTACTGCATTCCTGCTGAGTTGGAGGGCGAAAGGCTTTGCTTTATCATTTCCCACGATGTAACCGAGTTTTACAGACTGAACAGGCTGCTTGAAAGGATTGTGGAGGCAAGCGAAGCGATGATTAAACTCAGAAGCAAGAGCAAGCTCATAGAAAGTGTTGAAAGCATACTCTCAGATTACTCTGCAAGGGTCCTCGACAGACCTGAGGGTGTTGCATTTAAAATTGAGTTCGATAGTATTAGTTACGGCTACCTCTGCGTTAAAAATGCAGATTACGCTGAGAGACGACTACTCAAAACTCTTGCGAAAAACCTGGCGTTCGCTCTAAAAGCGGTTGAGGATGAGCTGAGGAGGGAGGAGTTCTTAAAGAGGCTGGTTGAAAACACCAAGGTAATCGCCTATCTCGTTGACAGAATCAGGAACCCGCTAACGGCAATCAGGGCTTTTGCCGAAGTAATGATATCCGACGATAAAGTGAGGGAGAGGATAACTCAGCAGGTGGACAGAATCGTGGGCATCATCAAGAACCTTGATTCGTCGTGGGCGAAGTCCGAGGAAATTGTTGGGAAGGTTGACGTTGCGGACCTTCTCTATTCCGATAGCGGATTTCAAAACTGAAATTATTAGTTGACATTTTCTCAATTATAACTTCAAACATAGAAGAATTTTTTATATAGCTCTTCTCAAAAGAATTTCTCGGTGGTGGTATGGTAGGTGAGGCTCAAAATGACTGCGAAAAGCTTCTGGAGAGAATTAACCAGCTGGAAGAACAGCTAAGGCAAAAAGACGAAGAGTTGAAGCAGAAGGACGCCTTTATAGAGGCCTTGATCAGGAGTGTGCCGAAGCCGGTATTTTTCTACTTCATCGATGCCGAGGGGAAGCTGAGGTACGTAAACGACTACAATCTGGAGTTTTACGGAAAGAGCAGGGAGGAGGTAATAGGAAAGAGGCCTTCAGAGCTTTTCTTAGACCCTACAGGGCAAAAAACGCTTGCAGAGGTTGGAATGAAGACTATGATTGAGACGGCGCTGGAGAAAGGGGGGCTGAAGATTGAAAATCAGGAGGTAAAGCTCGGGACAGAGAAAGGATTGATGCACATCCTCACATCCTGCGCGCCGGTTAAGGTAAACGGAGAGCTTGTGGGGATGGTTGGGTTCTACGTTGATGTAACACCCATCAAGCAGAAGGAGGAGGAGGCAAAGAAGGCCTATGAGCTGGTAAAAGAGGTCTTCAAGAACATGCCCTTCCCGGCTTACGTCCTCTTCGTCAACAGAGACCACAAGATTCAGTATGCCAACGATGAGATTGCCAAGCTTGCGGGATACAGCAGTGCTGAGGAGATAATCGGCCTGCCTCCGAGCGAACTCTTCAAAACGGAGGGAGGCAGAACAGTTGCAGACAAGGTCCTCGATACCGGAAAGGCTGTAATCAACCACCAGGCTGTAACGCGCACGAAGGACGGGAGAGAAGTGCCGGTTCTCGTTTCATGCATCCCGGTTTACGTTGACGGAGAGATGGTCGGCGTCATCGACCTCTTTACCGACATCACAGAGCTCAGGGAGAAAGAAAAAGAAATCGAAGAAATGCTCGCCTACACCGGCAGATGCCTCAACATGCTCAGCAACGGAATCAGAGAGCTGCAGGCAGGAAACCTCGACGTCAGGCTTGAAAAAATCAGGGACGACGAGTTCGGAGAGACGTTCGAGGCTTTCAACGAGTTCGCGGGAAGAATGCAGGAAATTGTAAGGAAGCTTGCCGATGACATGAAGGAAACTGCCAACCAAGTTAGGGAAGCTGCAGAAGCAGTAAACCAGATGAACGCTGGAATGCAGCAGATAAGCTCAGCCTCGCAGCAAATAGCAACGGGAAGCGAGAACCTATCAAGGCTGGCAAACGCCTCAACACTCGACCTCAAGGCTGCTGAGGAGATATTCAGAGAGCTTGCGGCAAAGGCTGATGAGTCGAACAGACAGGTCGAGGCTGCTGCAGAAAGATCTAGGATAGCGGAGCAGGAGGGAGGAAGAGCCCTCGAAATCATCAAGAGCATAGTCCAGGAGGTAGAGAACGCATCAAAAGTCGTCGAAACCCTTGAGCAGGCGGTAAGAAACATAGGCAAGGTAACTGAAAGAATAAAATCAATAGCAGATCAAACAAACCTCCTCGCCCTCAATGCAGCTATCGAAGCGGCAAGAGCTGGAGAGCACGGAAGAGGCTTTGCTGTTGTTGCTGATGAGGTTAGAAAGCTCGCTGAAGAGTCGAGAAAGAGCACTGAGGAGATAGACGAGATAGTCAGGAACGTGCAGGAAGAAACGAGAAAGGTAATCGAGGCAACGAACAAGGTTAAGGAGAGCAGCCTGCAGGGGAGCGAGGGGATAGAGGCGGCAATTAAGCAGGCTGGAGAAATCTTAGGGGCGATTAACAGGATAAACGACATGGTAAAAGCTGTGGCATCTAAGGCAGAAGAAGGCCTCGCGAAGATAGAGCAGCTCGCCAGAAACTTCGAGGAGGTGGCATCAACAGCAGAAGAAAACGCAGCGAGCAGCGAGGAAACCTCAGCAGCCATCGAAGAGCAGACGGCAGCAGTCCAGCAGGTCAGCATCGCAATGGAGAAGGTCAACGAGATAGCCAACGCAACCCTGCAAACCATCATCGAGAACTTCAGAATCTTCGACGCTCTCGGCCAGGACATCTCCGCCAGCTATGCAAAGACGATGACAGACGGTGGCAGGAGAGTTCGTTAGTTTTTAATTTTATTTAACTGAATTCTCAGCCCTCCAGCACGTCCCTCCCCCTTTTCAGCAGAAAGGCGTACTTGGGGTCGGTGGCTGAGAGCATCGCGCTTATTATAGTTTTCAGCTCTCTCCTCTTTATCTCCGCATGCCTGTGAGCGTGGATTAGCGGAATGAGGTATCCATCGGCCTCATAGTTGCAGAGCTTCGCAATCGTATCCTCTTCGATTGGCTTCGTGGATTCGAGCATGTAAATGCTCCCACTATCGGCAAACCTGACGAAGGCTCCGTAAATTTCAGCTTTATCCAGCCTTTTAAACTTCTTCGCGTACCACGGCAGGGATTTCTGAAGGTTTGGCTTGAACTGAATGAAGCCGGCTTTTTCTTCCCCAAACTGCTCTCTTGCAAGATAATCGAGCACAGCCGAGTCCGTTATGGACGAGTTCGCGGTAAACTCGCTCGTGTAGAAGCTCTTTGCCACAAAAATCGCATCCTTTTGCAGCAGCTTGTCCAGAGCGTGCAGGTACTCGATGTACTCCATCAGAATCATGAGGTTATCCCTGTCCCCGTTATCACCCTTCCTGCATCCCGCCTCAATCCTGTCGAAGTACTCGCTTCTGGTTAGCAGATAGTTTTTTCTAGCCATACCGGCCTTTACATCCTCCGTTATCTCCTTGTACCACTCCTCAAGCACTTCAATGAAGTCCTCTATCACCCCTTCTAAGTCGTAGAGCTTCGAAAGTGCGTTGTAAACGTCTTTCGTTAGGTAGGCAGGGGGTCTGATTATCGCCCCTCTAAGCGTTCCGTCCATCAGCACGATTTCCTCATCAGCCACACTGCCCAGCCTGTATTCGCTCGTGTGCATGTGGAGCCTAATCCTCTCCTCGATGTGCATGTGCGGCTTTAGAGTCGTTACTTCGTGCATCTCCCTTATATCCTCTCCGACGGAAGCGGCTGAGACGATGTAGAAAACAAGCCCGCTCAGCCTCTCTATCCCTCTGCTACCGTCCACACCGCATATTCTGCATCTCACAGGCTCCGGAAGCTCTTTCCACCTCTGCTTTATTGCCCTGGCGATGTTCACGACGCTCAGGTAGCTTTCCTCAAGAGTTCTCTCAAATTCCCTCAGCAACTCGTCACTGAGCCTCCACATATCTGACCCTCGAAACTCCCCCCTGAGACTCGACGAAAATCACCTTATCGGCGGCATCCTTCAGCTCCTCATCGTGGGATACGATTATAACCTGAGGTATCTTCCTAAGGTAGTTGGTCGTGATGTCAACGAGCTTCCTCCTCCTCTCCTCATCGAGAAACGGAGTCGGTTCGTCGAGTATGAGGAGGGGTATCTTGCCCCTTATCATGAACATGGAGAGAGCAAGCCTGAAGGCGAGGCCGAGAGCAATAATCTCTCCACCGCTCAAAAATCCTATCTCCCTCTCCTCACCCTGGTAAACAACGAAAACCTTGAGCTTCTCCTTTCCCCTCTCGGTCGTTTTCTTCAGCCTTACCCCAGAGTACTTCCCTTCCGTCAGCTCCTCGAAGATCTGGCTCGCGTACCTCTCGACTTCCCTCATCGAGTTCTCCGCAACCAGATTTCTGTATTTTCTGAACTTTTCTCTAATTCTGGTCAGCTCAGGAATCGCGATTTTCTCGAAAACTTCCACCTTCTTTCTGTACTCATCCATCTTTGCAAGCTGCTCCTCCAGAAACTTCAAGTCTTTTTCTGCGCTTTGCAGAGATTCTCTTAAAGTCTCAAGCCTGCTTTTCAATCCAGCAAGCTCCTTCGATTTCCTCAAGTGCTCGTCGCTCAACCTTCTGTGCTCTTCCTCACTGTAAATCCTCAGCAGCTCATCGATTTGACCGCGGATTTCCTCAGCCTTTCCGTTAGCCTCCTCAAGTTTTGCTATAGCTTCGGAAATCTCATCCTCAAGTTTTTCCCTCCTTTTTAGCTCGCTTTCAAGCCTGCTTTCCGCATCCTTCAGCTCGAGCCACTTGTTGTAGAAAGGTCTTAGGCTCTGAACCTCCCTTTCGAGCTCTTCAAGGCTCTCAAACCCCTCCTCCCTGATTTTCCTGTGAAGCTCCCCCCTTTCGCTTTCCACATTTTTGAGAGCTTCTTCAATCTCTCTTAGCGAGCTCTTCAGCTCTTTAATCCTGCTTGCGGAGCTGAGAAGAATCTTCTGCTGCCCTCTGAGCCCGTCGAGCCTCTCCTTAACTTTTCTGTACTCTTCGCTCTCCGCAGAGAGTTTTTCAGCGTCATGGGAGGACAGCTCATTTTCCAGGGCTTTGAGCTCATCTACCATCTGCCTGTACTTTAGAACAGTCTCCTGCTTTTCAAGAGCCTTTTCGACCTTCTCCAGCCTCTCTTTAAGCTTTTTCTCAATTTCATCAGCTTTTGCCAGCTCTTCGGCAATTCTTTTCATTTCTCGCGTGTATTCCGCCATTATATTCTTTCTGTGCTCTTCGTCAAGCTCCCTTCCGCAAACGGGACATGTTCTTTCAGCGGACTTCAGCTCCTCAACAGCCTTCTTCAGCTGAGCACCTCTCGTCTTCAAAGACGACTTCTTCGCGATCAGCTTTTTGAGCTTTTCAGTGATCTCCTTTTCCTCCTCTTTTGCTTTTGAGAGCAAATCGTACATTTTTTCAACTTTATCAGGTGTGAGGTTCTTTTCCTCAAGTTTTGCCTTTATGCCTTGCATTCTATCCATCTTCGGTTTGAGAGTCTCCAGCAGCCTGTGGCTTTTTTCAAACCTCTCCAGTTCCCTTTCAAGTTCCTCAATTCTCTTCGTTATCTCCTCAAGCTTGCTGTTATCTTCCTCGGCTTTCTTTAGCTGAGCCTGAATTCCCGCGGCCTCCCTCGTCAAATCCCCCTCCCTTTTTTCGACATCTCTGAGAGCCTGGTTTATTTCTGAGAGAAGTTTTTCAAGAATTGAGTATCTTTCCGCCTTTGGCTTCAGCTCCTTGACCTCTTTCGCCTTTTTTTCCAAATCTTCGATTCTCTCCACCACCTCTTTCAGCTGCTTTTCAAGCTCCCTCAGTTTCTCCTCCAGTCCCCGCACTTCCTGAAGAACGGAGCTCTCCTGCTTTCTCAAAGATTCGAGCCTGCTTTTGTGCTCTTCGAGCTCCTTTAGTCTGCTTTCAAGATTTCTGACCTCCTCCGAAAGCTTTTCCCTCAAGCTCTCGATGCTTTTGATTTCCTCACTGATTCTCTCGATTTCAGCTTTTTTCTCTTCCTTCTGCCTTTTAATCTGCTCTTCCTGGCTTAGGAATTCTTTTAACCTCTCTTTCTCCCTTTCAAGCATTCTTATTACAGCTCCAAGATTTTTCCAGGCGTTCTCGTAGTCCTCAATTCTCGTAATCTGCCTTATAATCCTCTCCCTGCTCTCATCGTCCCTGATTATGCTGTCTATCTCTCCCTGCCTGACGTAAATTGCCCCCGTAAAAACGTGTGCAGGGCAGAGGTGCCTTTCAACCCACTCCGTTATGTTGCTGTCTCCCTCCACAATCTCCTTTCCCGTTAAAATTGACTCACCGTTGCTCTTTCTTGAAATTGTGTAATCATCACCGTTTAAAGAAAAGGTCAGGCTGAGCGAGTATCCTGAGCTGTTCACCCTCACAAGGTCGTTTTTTCTCAACGTGGCGGGCTTCAATCCGTAGAAGGCAACGAGAATTGCCTCAAGTATCGAGCTCTTTCCCGCACCATTTCTCCCCGCAATGAGGTTGATTCCGGTGTCAAACTCAATTTTAGAGTCTGAGTGGGAGCGGAAGTTTTTGATTTGAAGCTCCTTGAGCAGAATCATTCCTCCTCCACCCCCAGAAAGTCGAGGAGGGTTTTTGGCTTTCTGGCTTTTTTCGTTGATTTTGCTTTCTCGGTTTCTTCTGCCCTTCTTTCTGCCTCATCTGCCTCCTCGTCCCCTTTAAACTGCTCTTCAACCTTCTTCTCCGTCTCCTCTTCCACCACCCGCTCCTCTGCTCCCTCTTCCTGCTTTAAGGCTCCACCACTCAAATAATGCTCCACAACCAGACTGTAAACCTCGTCCTCGTCCATCTCGCCCCTAAGCAATTCAAGCAGCTTCAGCTCAAATTCGGTGAAAAACTCGCTCTCCTGCTTTATCTCAACTTCCTCAATCTCCTCAAGAATCCTCTCGAATCTTATTTCTGCATAACGAACCCTCTTCGCCGCAACCTCGCTTAACCTTCTCACATCCACCGCATCGCTGCTTTTCAGCTTGGCAACCATTATCCCCTCTTTGTCCGCTCTACCCAAAACCTCCAAAAACTTCTTCTCCAGCCCCTCAACGCTTTCATCCTCTATCTCTACATCGTAAAGCTCCCTCGTCTCAATCTCCACGAATTCAGGCCTGAAGTTCTTGACGAGGATAAACCCCTTCCTGATTCCATCCTTTAAAACCAGCTCATCCCTGTATCTGACAATTTTCGAAGCTTCCCTCAAATCATAGCGCTCGACTGAGCCGGGATAGGCTATAGCCTTTCCATCAAACTCGTAGATTTTTGGAAGGTGGATGTGGCCGAAGGCGTAGTAGCTTGCCTCTGGCAAATCGTTGATTGTGAGCTCGTAGGCCATGTCCAAATCAATGTCAACAACCTCCTTCACAGCCTGATGCAGAACCAAGACGCTTTTGTCGCTCTGGGGCTTGAGCAATGGCAAAACCTTCTCAAGCTGCCACTTGCTTCTGTGCCTGTCTCCCAGAATCTCTACGTCATCAACCACCCCTTTAACCAAGTAAACGTTCTGAATTCTCAGACTTTCTACGTTCTCTCCCCTTACAGGATTTCTCCTAAGTCCGAGAACGTTCAGCAGTCCCAAAGATTCAAGGAGGTGGTAGGCTGAGATGTCCCTTGAGGTTTTGTCGTGGTTTCCCTCTACTGCAAAAACGGGAATGTTCTCTTTCCTGAACATCCAGAGCGTCTCCACTGCCTCTTTAATAGTTCTCGGACTTGGAAGGCTTCGGTGGAAGAGGTCTCCGGCTATAACAACAAAATCCGCGTTGCTCTCCACCGCCTTCTCTGCAATAACTTTGAAAGCCTTTGCAAAATCTTCAGCCCTCCATGGCTGGTTGTACTGCTCGTAGCCGAGATGAACGTCAGCGATGTGGGCGAACTTCATACTGCCAAATCCTCTAAGGTTACCTGCTTCTTCTGTTCCTCCTCTCTGCCCAGCCACTCCTCAACTACATCAATGTCCCTCCCTCCGTAGTTTCCAGCGAACTTCCTTATTTTTACGGCAACCGGCAGCTTTACTGCGGGCCCTACAACCACAGCCTCACCAACTCCCAGAGAAGCTATGTCCTTCAGCAAATCCTCGCTGATTTGCTCGCTCGCATGCTGCACGTATCTTTGATCATTTGGCTCAGTAATTCTGAGGATAATCTTGGTGTTGCACTGACTTAAAACATCATCGTTCAGCCTTTTCGGCCTCTGGCTGACTATTCCAAGCCCTATGCCGAATTTCCTGCCCTCTCTCGCAATCCTCCCCATCCAGCTTACCACGTCGTTGTTGACTCCCTTGGGGGCGAAGATGTGTCCTTCCTCGAAAATTACGAGCAGTGGCTTCACAATCGCAGGACAGATTTTCTCCCATCCTTTCTTTCCCCTCACGTAGTTTATCCTTCCAACAAGAAGATTTCTCAGGAGGTAGGCAACAACAACTCTCATCTGCCCCTCATCAAAGCCGCTCAGATTAACAACATTGAGATAGGAAGGCTTTATGTTCGCCAGCATGTCGTTCTGGCTCAGCAAATCCTCGTACCTTCGCATGAAGGAGGAAACGTACTCCTTTATCCTTGCCAAAGCGTTCAAATCCTGTCTGTCCAGCGTGGCAACCCTCTTGATGCCGTTAAAGTCATAGTATTCAGCCTCTCCTTTACCGGCAGCAATGTTTATCCACTCCTCAGCGATGTCCAGAACTCTCTCAACAAACTCTCTTCCAGCTTTTCCCTCATGCCTCACTGTGGTGAAAATCCTCTCAAGGTGCATTCTCTGCACTGCTGCCTTCTCTCTATCAACCCCTACAAGGCTTGCGAACTCCCACGGCTCAAGCCTCTCAGGCCTTATGCCTGCTGGAACTACATTCTTCCCCCTCTCGCTGCCATCCTCAAAGGTGTAGCCCACATATTCCCCATGGGGGTCGATTAGCACCACAGTTCCGTTGAGCTTTTTCACAATGTCGTTGACCAGCACGGCAACGGTGTTGGACTTCCCCCCACCCGTGACGGAGAGAATGGCGAAGTGCCTGAGAACGAGCTGCTTTATATCGAGGGAAACGGAGATGTCTGGACGTGCGATCATCCTGCCCAGCTCAACTCCTCTATCGCACTTGAAGAGGGATGAAAGCACGTCGTCATCAGCAAGAAACACCTCTGAGTTTGGCTTGATGGGTGTGCGGTTTGGATAGACCTCTCCATCCTTAACCACTCCTATAACTGTAGCGGTCGCCACTATAACGTCGTTCTTCTCTATCAACCTCCTTGAGAAGTCGAGGTTCTTAACCAGATACTCAAAGCTGAATCCCTCGTCGAGAATCATGCGGTTGAAGTTTGAAATCTCTCTCACGATCCCTATTACCTCCTCCCCATCTCTGTTTATCGCCGTAACGTACTCCCCGAATTTTGGAATCGCCGAAGGGTTGACCGCGAAGCTAAAATCCGTAATCGAAGACTTTCCCATCACCAGGCCGACATTCTGCACGTTACTACTTGAACGAAACAAAATAAAATCTTTGTCTTCAAAGCCCCAATTGAGCTTTTAGTGAATTACTTTTTTGGATTATATTTTCGCAAAATCTGAAAAATTTGAATGGCTTCAGAACCTGAGAATAAATACTTATTTAATTTCGTAAAAAGCGAAAAGTTTTAAAAGGCTGAAAAAATAGTTAAAGACAGTGAGAGTTATGGAGGTGCCTGAGTTTGTAAAAAACAGGTACTGGCTTGAAAGGGCCTGGATTGAGGGTGTTCCGGCAGATGTCGAGATTCCGGAAAAGCCCCTTTACGAAGTAATTGACGAAGTCTGCCAGAAATACGCGGATAGGACTGCAATAATCTTTTACGGCGCTGAAATCAAGTACGGTCAGCTTAAGGAGTACACGGACAGGTTTGCCACATCCCTTGCAAAAATGGGGATAAAGAAGGGGGATGTGGTTGCAATCTACTCCCCAAACTGCCCGCAGTTCGTCATCGCCTACTACGGGGCAATGAAGGCCGGTGCAACGGTCACGGCCCTCTCCCCGCTCTTCGCGCCGAGGGAGGTTGAGTACCAGCTGAACGACAGCGGGGCGAAGGTGCTTGTCACCGTTGAGCAGCTTTATCCGAACTTCGCTGCTGTTAGGGAGAACACAGGCGTGGAGGAGGTGCTGGTTGCGAACATTGCCGGTGGAGAGGCGAAGGTCGAGGGGAAGTTCAGGGACTTCAGGGAGATGCTCGCCTCACCACCTGAACCGCCGGAAGTGAGCTGGAACGTTAAGGATGACGTTGCGGTTTTGCAGTACACCGGTGGAACCACAGGTCTGCCAAAGGCGGCGATGCTCACACACTACAACGTCGTGGCGAACATGTACGAGCTCATCCCCTTCACCGACCTGATAAGAGGCTGGCTGAAGTCGCACAAAGTGATCAGGGAGGAGGGGGATTACGTCATTGTCGACCTTGACGGGAAGGAGTACAGGACGTTTAGGGACTACTACTACAACGACTACTCCCCGAGAGTCGCGATACTTCCATGGTATCACATCTACGGCCAGACGGTTGACCTCAACACAGGTTTGGCGACAGGAGACATCCTCGTCGTTTTCGCCCAGTTCGAGCCGGAAAAGATACTGGAGGCTATTGAAAGGTACAGGGTTGCGACCTTCATGGGTGCTCCCGCAATATTCGTCTTTCTTGCGAACAATCCCGACTTGCTGAAGAGGTACGATTTGACCTCCCTGCTTTACGTTAACAACGGAGCTGGCCCGGTTCCGCCGGAAATCATCGAAAAGTGGGATGAGCTTCTCAAGGATGCGGGAAGGGGGATTCTTGTTGAGGGCTACGGACTGAGCGAGGCCTCGCCGGTGACCCACACCACGGTTGGCCCGCCGTTCAGGAAGAGAAAGATTGGCTCTGTTGGCCCGCCCATTCCCAACACCTACGCTGCTATCATCAATCCGGAAACCATGGAGTTTCTGCCGATTGGTGAGGAAGGGGAGCTTGTGATAGCCGGCCCTCAGGTCATGAAGGGATACTGGAACAGGCCGAGAGAGACAGAGGACGTCTTCTTTGAGGCCGGCGGAATGAAGTGGCTCAGGACTGGAGATATAGCGAAGATGGATGAAGATGGATACTTCTACATCGTTGACAGGCTGAAGGACATCATCAAGTACAAGGGGCACAGCGTCTATCCGAGAGAGATAGAGGACATAATGTACGAGCATCCAGCAATCAAGGAGGTCTGCGTCATCGGTCTGCCAGATGAGGTTGCCGGAGAGACGATCAAGGCCTTCGTCGTCCTTCATGAAGATTACAGGGGGAAGATTACGGAGCAGGACATCATCAACTGGTGCAAGGAGAGAATGGCGGCCTACAAGTATCCGAGAATTGTTGAATTCAGGGATGAGCTCCCCAAGTCCGCTGCTGGGAAGTATTTGAGGAGAATTTTGAGAGAGGAGGAATTGAAGAAGATGAAGAGGTGATTTCGTGGAAGAAGTGTATATTGTAGAGTATGCAAGAACGCCCTTTTCGAGAAGCAGGCCGAAGAAGCCCGAAAGGGACGTGTTCCACAAGATTAGAGGAGACGAGCTAATGGCGTTGGTTCTGGAAAAGCTGCCTGAGAGGGCGGGGATTGAGAAGAAGGAAGTTGGGAGGATTTTACTCGGATGCGCCTTTCCGGTGTCGGAGAACTGGCCTTACGGAGGGAAGATGGCGTCGCTGCTGGCAAAGTACCCTCCCGAAACCTCAGCAAGCCACGTGGACATGCAGTGCGGGTCGTCCCTTGCAACAACCGCCTACGCGTATCTGGAAATTGCAAGCGGAAACGAGGACATGATGATTTCCGGCGGTTACGAGCACATGACGAGGGTGCCGATGGGTGCCGACAATCCGCACGTTGACCGCCATCCGAAGTTGCTCACGGAGGAGTACAAGGACTACAGAATGGACATCGGGTTTGTCATGGGCTTGACTGCGGAAACGCTCTTTGAGATGGCGGGCTACCTGACCAAAGAGGACCTCGACAGGTGGTCTCTGAGGAGCCACCAGCTTGCTGCCAAGGCCCTCAAAGATGGTTACTTCAAGGGGGAGATAATCCCCGTTGAAGCCCCGCAGGCTGATGGTAGTGTGATAACCGTGGATTCGGATCAGTCAATAAGGCCAGACACATCCCTTGAGCAGATAGCCTCTCTGCCACCAGCCTTTAAGCCTGGAGGGGTGATTACAGCCGGAAACTCCTCTCCTCTCAACGCTGGAGCTTCAGGCCTGCTGCTTGCCTCTAAAAAGAAGGTTCAGGAGCTTGGACTTGAGCCAATCGCCAAAATCATCGGATACGGCACAGCGGGAGTGCCTCCTTACATAATGGGAGCAGGGCCGGTTCCTGCAAGCAGAAAGGCTCTGGAAAAAACTGGCTTGAAGGTGAGCGACATAGACTACTGGGAGATTAACGAGGCCTTTGCGATAGTCCCGCTTTACGCCATCCACGAGCTCGGAATTGAGCCGGAGAGGGTGAATATACATGGTGGTGCAGTTGCCATCGGTCATCCTCTGGCAGCGAGCGGTGCGAGGCTGATTGGCACGCTGGCAAGAATCCTTCAGGAGAACAATGGCGATTACGGCGTGGCAACCGCCTGCGTCGGCGGCGGACAGGGCGCGGCGGTTGTAATTGAGAGAGTTTAATTTTTTTAAAAAATATTTTTAAAAATTAATTGTGTTGGTGATGTTATGAGAACATCGGAGGAATACAGGCAGGATTTGTATAAGCTGAAGCCGAATGTTTATGTTAGAGGAAAGAAAGTGAGAAGGGATTCACCCGAAGTGAGTGGAGGAATCAATGTCATTTCCAAAACATTCGACCTCGTAGAGCATCCAGACTACAAGGATTTGCTGACCACAAAGTCCCACATTTCCGGAAAGAGAATCAACCGCTTCACCCACATAAATCAATCTGCGGAGGATTTGCTAAAAAAGCAGCTAATGACCAGAAAGCTCTGCAGGCTCGTTGGGGGTTGCATCCAGCGCTGTATGGGTTGTGATGCTATAAACGGCCTCTCCGTCGCAACCTTTGCAGCAGACACGGAGCACGGAACCGACTATCACAAAAGGTTTCTTGAGTACGTAAAGGAGTTTCAGGAGAGGGATCTTGTTGCTGCCTGCGCCCAGACGGACGTGAAGGGGGACAGAAGCAAGAGACCCCACCAGCAGGACGACCCGGACATGTACGTGAGAGTTGTGGAGAGGAGGAGCGATGGAATTGTTGTGAGGGGAGCGAAGAACTGCATAACCATGGCTGCTGTGGCGGATGAGATAATTGTTGTACCAACGAGAGCGATGACCCCTGAGGATAAGGACTACAGCGTGGCCTTCGCAGTTCCAGCAGATACTGAAGGCGTGAAGATTGTCGCAAGGACGAGCAAACTGAGAGCACCTGAAGGTCTGAAGATGCCGCAGGGGGAGATAGGGGACGACGAGAACATGATAATCTTCGACGATGTGTTTGTGCCGTGGGATAGAGTGTTTTTATGCGGAGAAAACAAGTACGCTACGCTTGCAGCACACCTCTTTGCCCTCTTCCACAGACACAGCTACACGGGCTGCAAGCCCGCCACCACGGACATGATAATGGGCTTTGGCGCTTTAATTGCAGAGTACAATGGGGTTTACGAGAAGCACAACATTAGAGAAAAGCTGGTTGAGCTTGCTGCAACTGCAGAACTTGTGTTTGCTGCTGGAGTAGCAGCAGCACACTACGGTCAGAAATCCCCTGCAGGAACCTTTATTCCCAATGAAGTTTACGCCAACGTTGGAAGGAGGCATGCGGGCCTGAACTACTACAAGGAGCTTGAAATTCTTGCAGAGCTTTCTGGTGGGTTGCCTGCTGCACTGCCCTTTGCCGAAGACTTCCTGAGCGAGGAGGTGGGCCCGTACATCAGAAAGTACATCAAGAGAAGGGCTGACGTTCCGGCGGAGCATGTGTACCGCTGCCTGTTCGGAATATCCAACATCCTCTGCTCCTCCCTCGGAGGTGTTCAGGCGGTTGCAGGAGTTCACGGTGGAGGCTCGCCGGTGATGGAAGAAATTGCAATATGGAGGAGCTACGACTTCGAGAAGAAAAAGGACATCGCAAAGTACCTTTCTGGCATAAGCGAGGAGCTTCCGAGAGATTGATTTTTTGAATTTTTTACATCATTCAAAAAACAAAAGGGAAAATTTACTGGAGGGGATGCTTCCTCACCGCTCCAAGCCTCGAGGGCACTTTGCCCAGCAAAGACCTCCCTATTATCTCCATCTCTATTTCCCTTGTACCCTCGTAGATCTCCAGAATTCTAACGTCCCTGTACATCCTGCTTATGTGCTGCTCTCCCATAAATCCGTAACCTCCGTGTATCTGCAAAGCCTCATTAACAATGAACTGCGCGGCCTTGGCCGTGTAGTACTTCGCCATCGCCGTCAATCCCGGATCTGGCATCCCCATCTTGTCCTGGAAGTAGGCAGCCTGATATGCCAGTAAGCGGGCAGCCTCAAGCTCCGTCCTCATCTTCGCAAGCTTCTCCTGCGTAACCTGGAAGTCTGCAAGCTTCCTCTCGAAAACCTCCCTGTTTCTGGCGTAGTGGTACGCAAGCTCAAATGCCCCCTGTGCAAGGCCCACAGCCTGAAATGCGACAGGAATCCTTGTGACGTTGAAGAAAATCATCGTCTGGTAGAAACCTTTCCCTTCCTCGCCGATGAGGTTCTCCTTCGGCACTCTTACATTTTTGAACACAACTTCCGCAGTGTCATTTGCCCTAATACCAAGCTTGTTCTTCAGCTTGTTCGCCTGCACACCCTCTCTTTCTCTTTCAACCAGAAATACTGACATGCCATGATGTCTCTTCGGCGGATTTGGATCAGTTCTCGCCAGAACTATGTAGTAGTCTGCAATGCTGCCGTTGGTGATGAACATCTTCGTTCCGTTGATTACGTACTCATCTCCATCCTTGTCCGCTCTTGTTTTAATTCCCGCAACATCGCTCCCCGCCTGAGGTTCTGTGTAGCAGGCGGCGCAGATTTTCTCTCCCTTTGCGAGCGGTGGCAGGTACTTCTTCTTCTGCTCCTCGTTGCCGAATAGCGTTATCTGCTCTGAGCCGAACACCGTTCCGACAATCTGCCCAACACCAGCATCGACCCTCCAGAACTCCTCGACAACGAGGCAGGAATCAAGAATTCCAAGCCCCTGCCCTCCGTACTCCTCGGGAATGGACATCCCGATGAATCCGAGCTGGGCAGCCTTCTTCCAAAGCTCAAAGGGGAACTTCTCCTCCCTGTCGCACTCCTCAACGTAGTTAGGAAACTCCTTCTCCGCGAACTCCCTTGCAGCCTCCTTTATGGCCTTTTGCTCTTCCGTGAGGATGTATTCAGCCAGCATGCATGAACTCCTACCGAAAAGTTTTAAATCTTTCGCAATTTTATCTCAATTTAAGATTTTGATTTGACATACTTTGAAATTTATTTGAAAAAATTTCGTAAAAATAGTAAGAATTATAAAGGAGGATTCCAAATATGAGTGGTGGTAAAAATGGAGATAAAAACCGTTGCAGTTCTCGGTGCCGGGCTGATGGGACACGGAATTGCTGAAGTCTGCGCGATGGCGGGCTACAACGTGACAATGAGGGACATCAAGCAGGAGTTTGTTGACAGAGGAATGAACATGATAAAGGAGAGCCTTGCGAAGCTCGAGCAGAAGGGCAAAATAAAGAGCGCCGAAGAAGTCCTTTCCAGAATAAAGCCAACAGTAGATCTGGAGGAGGCTGTTAAGGATGCCGACTTGGTTATAGAGGCAGTTCCAGAAGTGGTTGAAATCAAGAAGCAGGTCTGGGAGGAGGTTGACAAGCTGGCAAAGCCGGACTGCATCTTCACCTCCAACACCTCAACAATGAGAATAACCATGCTCGCAGACTTCACCTCAAGGCCTGAGAAGTTTGCAGGCCTGCACTTCTTCAACCCGCCAGTCTTGATGAGGCTGGTTGAGGTTATAAGGGGAGAGAAGACCAGCGACGAGGTAATGGACTTGCTTGTTGAGTTCGTGAAGAGCATCGGCAAAACGCCGGTGAGAGTGGAGAAGGACGTGCCGGGGTTCATTGCCAATAGAGTTGTTGCACCAAGAGGCGTTTTGCTTCATGCAGTGGTTGAGGCCGAGAATTTAACGCCTGAGGAAGTTGATGCAGCTTTCAGAAAAGCGGGTTATCCTATGGGTCCCTTTGAGCTTGCAGATTACGTTGGGATAGATGTCAATTACAATGCTGCCAGATACTTTGCCAGAGCAGTTAGCCCCGAATACGAACCGCCCGAAAGGGTTAGGAAAATGGTTGAGGAAGGCAGGCTTGGAAGAAAAACGGGCAGGGGGTGGTACGACTGGAGTGGTGGTAAGCCAAAAATTGACCTGAGCAAGGCAACAGGCAAAATCAACGTCGAGGATTTTCTGATGGTCGAAATAAACGAAGCGGTTAAGCTCGTTGAAATGGGAGTGGCGAAGCCTGAAGACATCGACATCGCTCTGAAGCTTGGATACGGCAGGCAGAAAGGACCGTTTGAGCTCCTTGAAGAGTTTGGAAAGGAGAGGGTTGCAAGGAGGCTCGAGGAGCTGGCGAAAAAATATGGAAAGAAGATTTTTGAGCCAGCGGAATCTCTCAGAACCTAATCTATACTTTTTATCTCCGCATACAGGTCTTCCAGAGCTTTGAGGTAGTCAAGCTCTCCGCGCTCGATTGCATCCATTCTGCTTTCCAAGTCTCTTGTTCTGTCCTCTGAGACGAATTTTGCGTATCTTCTTACCAAAAACCTGAAAACGTCAATGCCCAGCTTTGTCGGAATCATCCTTCCGTACTTTTCTACGACGTAGTTTCTCATGAAGAGCCTGTCAACTATGGTTGCGTAGGTCGAGGGTCTGCCTATCCCCCTTTCCTTCATCATCTGGATTATCTCCGACTGCGTGAACGGCAGAACTTTCGGAACACTCTTAACCTCAGCCTTAACCCTGAAAGTTCCCGTTGGAAGCTCGTTTTTAACCCACACAGCTCTATAAAGCTCGTAAGCCCGTCCCTCAGCCCTTACAATTCTTTCCTCCTCCGCCGTTTTGCCGTCGAACTCTATCGAGTACTTCTTCACCACCACCTTGAACGGCCTGCATTGTGAGGCCATAAAGCGCCTGAAAATTAGGTCGTAGAGGGCGAAGTGCTCCCATCTCAGGCCTTCAACCACCAACACTCCTTCCTGAATCAGCCTCTGAACGTCATCCCTCGTGAGCGGCCTTGTTGGCCTTATGCACTCATGCGCCCCACTCTCTCCCCATTCTCTACCGACAAAGTCGTCTCCGAGATACTCCTTTGCAATTCTTTGGCCTACATCGCTCACTCTCGTTGAGTCGGTTCTGTGGTAGGTTATCAGACCATTCTCGAACAGCTCCTGGGCAATCTGCATCGTTTGCTTGACCGAAAACTTCAGTATTCTGTTTGCATCGCTGAGCATGGTTTCGGTTGTGTAGGGGGGAAGGGGCGTTCTGAGCTCTTCCCTCTCCTCAACAAGCTTAATGGTGAGGTCGAACTCCTCCTCGTCGTGCTCAAGAACCAGATCAAAGTCCCGAACAATGGCGATTTTCCTCCTCTCCCTCGACTCCTGAAATCTGTCTATTATCCAGCCGAGAACCGGAGTTTGAGCCCTTCCGGCGGAGAGATTGCGGTTGTTAAACCTCTCCCAGAGCTTCTGGCTTAAAACGAATCCAATCCAGCGGTCTTCTATCCTCCTGACAACCTGTGCCTTCACGAGATTCTCATCCACATCCCTCAGAGATTCTAACGCTTCAAGAATTGCCCTTCTCGTCACCTCGTGAAACTCGGCTCTTTTAACAGCTCCACAGCCTGAAAGGAGGTTTTTGAGGTCCCATGCTATCTTCTCCCCCTCGGTGTCAGGGTCTGTGCCGACGATGACGAACTCAGCGTCGTGGGCGAGCTTTCTCAGGGCTTCAATTCTGCTCCTGGAATTGTCCACGTTCTCGCTCCCGCACTTCGGACAGCTCTCCCTATCCTCCGTGAACTGGTAACCGCAGTCCCTGCACCTCTTGATGGATGCATAGACGGGGACGAACCTTCCGTTGACGAGCACTCCGTGAAATCCTCTGTTGGTGATAAGGTCAACAACATGTCCTATGCTTGCCGTCACCATCAGAACGTACTTCTGCATCGGAATCTCGTACACAACGGCGCCGTCGAGAACCTTCACGCTCGGTTTTCCGAAGAAGCGCGAGATCTGCCTCGCCTTTGTGGGGCTCTCAACGATGAAAAGCGCCGGTTTTATCAGGTCGAACTCCTGCCTTCTTCTGTACCTGTCCCTGCTCTCGTCAAGCTCTCTGGAGAGCTTTTCAAAATCAACTTCATCGATGCTCTTGAATTCGATGTCGTAAAGCTTTGCCCTCTCGATGAAGGCGGAGAGAAGCTCAGAATCGTCTTCCAGCAAGAAGCTTGCTCCCTTCGTCAATCCTCCGGCAAAGAGCCTCGAAGTTCTGCCCGAACCCTGGATGTAGGTTCTCAGGTCGGGAAAAATAACCTCTCCCTCTCTCACAACAACGTCTTTAGCCTGAGGCCTCTCCTTGCCCATAACCTTTTTCAGAATCTCCCTCACTTCGTCAATGTGCCTTTCAACTGCGGGCAGGAGCCTTTCAATCTCGTCAACGTTGCGGTAGAGGTAGGCGAGGAGCTTGACCATCTGAGGACTTAGCGAGTCTATGTCCTCAATTGTGACCCTGAAAGAGGGACATCCGACGAAAACGGCAAACCTTATCCTTTCTGGCAGGTCCAATCCCCTCACAAGCGTCCCGTAGTAGTGCGCTGTGCCAATCAGGTGGTCTATCTCCCCCTCAACGAATTTTTCGTAGTCTCCCTTTTTGGTTGCCGTAACTATTCCGATTCTGAACTTGTTCTTAAGAGATTCGTAAATTTCTTCCGCCTCCTCACCAGTTCTGGCGTAGATTATGCCCCCTGTTCCGAGCTTTTCGAGTATTGATGAGAGCGTTGAGATGCTCTCATCGTTCACCGCAACATCCTCAACATTCCTGACCGTAATCCTCGAAGAGCCTATGTCGAAGTTCAGAAGCTGCCTGAAAAGCTCGGCCTTCTTACCCTTCTTCGCCGTTGCAGTGGAAACCATCAGACAGCCTCTCGCCTCGCCCACCCAGCTTTTCGTCTTCAAGTCGTAATGGAAGCCGAGCAAATGAAGAAGCTTGTCAACGTTCTTCGAGGCTTTCAGGATTGCATCGACATCGTCAACAAAAATGAAGTCAAAATGTCCAAGCTCCCTGTAGTGTTTGGACAGGAACTGTGTTGTTGTTATAACAATTTTGAAGTTTCTCAGGTTCTGCATGAAGTTCTCCTTTTCCCTCTTAGGGATTCTGCCATGATAGTAGCCGATGAGATTCTCAGTCCCAACTCCAGCCTTTTCCGCATACTTTCTGATGGTTTCGGCTGCTTGAATTACCAGCAGGGAAGTTGGGAAAATTACGTAGCACCTTTTTCCCTTTAAGGCAAGGAAGAGGGACATTGCAAGGCCGAAGGAAGTTTTGCCAACTCCTGTGGGAGCTGTTGCGGCGAAGCTCTCTTTACGCAGTATCCTCTTCGCCCACATTTTCTGTATCGCTCTCGGCTCACCCACGCATTTTCTGAAGAATTCGACGAATTCCTTAAGAAGGAAGTCCTCGGGAAAAAGGCAAAGCGACCTCTTTTTTCTGAAGCATACGTGCTTCTCAATCTCTTTGCTTTCAAGGTCGCCCCCGCACACGGGGCAGAGGTTTGAGTAGACAACGGGAATCATCGAAGTGAATTGGATAGAAAAGATAAAAAATTAATCCTCAGAGGCAGCTTGTGGATGCTGCAGTAGTCGGTGGGGGTCCTGCCGGAAGTCTTGCAGCAATTTTGCTCGGGAAAAGCTACGACGTTGCGCTTTTCGAGGAGCACCAGAGCGCCGGCTTTCCAGTTCAGTGTGCAGGGCTGGTGAGTGATAAATGCTATAAAAAGCTGAAGGAGCACTGCAAGGCTGAAAAGGCAATTGAAAATCACATAAAGGGGGCGTTCTTCTTCTCTCCATCCGGAAAAATTGTTCTGGAAGGCAGAGGAGAAGCGGTGGTCGTTGAGAGGAAAATTCTCGACAGATTGCTTTTTGAGAGAGCTGCTGAGAGAGCGAAGGTTTTTGTAAAGGAAAAGGCTCGGTTGAATGGTTTCAGGATTATAACTCCGTCCAGAGAAGTTTCAGCAGAGAAAATAATCGGAGCGGATGGTGTGAACTCCACTGTTAGAGAGCACTTCGGCTTCCCCACAATGGGGTTTTTTACCGCAGTCCAGGTCGAGGCGAAGTTCGAGCCGCTCGACGAGAATTGCGTTGAGCTCTACTTTGGCGGGAACTGGAGCGACTCCTTTTTCGCCTACGCCATACCGCTCGGCGATACCGCAAGAATCGGAGTTGTCAGCAGAAGCAGTCCGCTGCGCTATCTGGAAAATCTGATGAAAAGGCATCCTTCAGTGTCCGGCAGGGTGGAGGGGAGCGCTGTGGAGCTGAACGCAGGGGCGATTCCCGACAGGCTCGTTAAGTTCTCGAAGAGAGACGTTGCTCTGATCGGCGATGCTGCAGGGATGGTGAAGCCCTACACGGGAGGTGGGCTTTACTATCACCTTATCGCCGCAGAAAAGCTTGCCGAATCGTTTCCGGATTTGAAAGGCTACGAGAAGAGCTATCTGAAGGAAATGGGGAGGGAGTACAGGTTTGGCTATGCGGTGAGAAAGCTGTACTCTCTTCCTGACGAAAAGCTGGAGCAGCTTTTCTCGGCAATGGCAGATTTTGATTTCAGGGGTGTGCACATGGACAGCCCCTCAACTCTCATCAGAAAAGCTGCGGATATCAGCTTTAGGCTTTTGAGAAAACCCTCCCTCGCCTTTTACCTTGTGAAGAGCCTGTTTCTCTAAAGTTTTATCAAAACGTACTCTCCGTCTTGAACTTCGGGAGTTACTTTTCCGTCCCTCACCTCCACCCTTTCGAAATCTCCACTGGCGAGCTTTTTAACAATGCTCTCGTAAAACTCGTAGAGCCTTACGATCTCCCTTCCCTTCTCTGTTAAGACGGTTTTACCCCCACCACTCCCCCCCTTCTCGCTCTCAACGACCTTTCCAATGACCTCCTCCATTTTCTTTATGTACCCCCACACGTAGCGGTAGGACATCCCCAGCTTTTTGCTCGCCGCGGAAATTGAACCCTCCTCCTCTATCGCCTTTAAAATCGCAACGCCACCCTTTCCCGCAACGTGGTTGCCCCCCTTCTCAATCCATACTCTGAATCTGATATCCATGATTTTTGTATTGCTATGCTTTAATTTCTTTTCTCCCTATCAGGCTGAAGTAGACATTTTCGAGCCTCGGAACCTCTCTTTCAATTTCAATTATCTTTCCTCCCTGCTTTCTGACCTTTTCAGCAAAATCGAGAAGCTCTTCAACCTCAAAGAGCTTTACGCTCTCTTTTCTGCCGTCAATGGTGTACTCAACTTTGTAGATGGTATTTTGACCGATGAGCTCCTCAAGGCTTCCGAAATACAGGGCTTTACCTCCTTTCATCACCACAACCTTGTCGGCTATCCTCTCAACGTAGTACATGTTGTGTGCGGAGAAGACGATTATCTTTCCCCTTTCTGCAAGCTCTCTCAGAAGCTCGGCTATGCTCAGCGAAGTCGTTGGGTCGAGCCCGCCGGTTGGCTCGTCGTAAACCAGCACCTCTGGGTCGTGAAGAAGAGTTCTGGCAATAGAGACCTTCCTCCTCATTCCCTTTGAGAGGTCCGAAATGTACTTGTCGGGTAAATTCAGCCTCTCAAGAAGGCCGTCTATGTCGGCTCTAACGTCATAAATGTCGGCAAAGAGGTTGAGATACTCGGAGACGGTCATGTTGTCGTAAAGGGCGTCAATCTCCGGCAGGTATCCGATTATTCTTTTCATCTCTTCATCAAAATCCTTGCCGAAGTACCTCACCTCTCCACCATCGGGCCTAATCAAACCGGCGAGGATTTTCAGCGTTGTAGACTTTCCCGCTCCGTTCTCCCCTATCAGACCAAGAACCTCTCCTCTCCTCACCGAAAAGCTTATGCCCTTTACGGCCTCAAAGCTACCGTACCTTTTGAAGAGATTCCTTACTTCGAGCACCTTTGTATCTCAACTTGAGGATATAAAGTTTAATAGTTGAACGACAAAAATTCAAATATGTGGAAAAAAGTCGCTGAAAAGTTTGAAAAGTACCCTTCTCAAATCGCAGTAGCGAGGGAATTTTTGAGGCTTGGCATCTCTGTCAGGAATGGGAAAGCTTACTGCGGGGACATAGAGCTGGTTCCGACCAAAATTGCTGAAGCAATAGGTGTTGACAGAAAGGTGGTTCTTGCAGCCATTCAGAACATTGAGAGTGATGAAGAGCTTAGCAAAGTCTTCTCAGCCTTAAAGCCCGTGGCAAATATAGCTGAGGTGGCAAGAATTCTCGGCTTCGGCGTTCTTGAGGTTTACGCTGAAAGCACCAAAGTCGGGATTGTGGCAGGTGTTGCCTCAGCCCTCGCCAACGCCGGCATCTCGATAAGGTACATCCTCGCCGAAGACCCTGAGCTGAGCGTGGAGTCGAAGCTGACAGTTGTAACCGAAACGAAGATTCCCGGAGCTGTTGTTGAGGAAATCCTGCGGGTTGAGGGGGTTGAAAAGGTTCTGATAAGTTAACCATATATACTGCGATGGCTTCTTGTTATCATGCAAAAAGTTCTGTTGGTCTTAGCGGTCCTCCTGCTTGCTGTTGAGGCAGTCCACGCAGAGGGCGTTTCGGTAAGCTACCAGATATCTCCTGAAATTCTCCTCCCCGGCGATTACGCAGACGTGACGCTCACTCTGACAAATCCCTCCGCTTCTGATGTGAAGGTTAACTCCATTGTGGTTTCGGGAGCGAAGGCCGAGCCGTCGGCAATCTACTCTGTAGGCACAATACCGGGTGGAGGGAGCTACTCCATAACCTTCTCGGTTAAGGCAGAAAAGGTCGGGAGAGAGAACCTTGAGGTTAAAATAGCTACTGAATACAGAGTTGATGAAAAAAACACCACTACCCAGACTATCACACAAAACATACTTCTTCTAGTTGATGACAACTTCCCCTCTCTAACGGTCGCCTCTCCGGTTTACAGAGGGGTTGTGAACGAGGTCAGCTTTTACGTTTCCTCACCGGTGGAGCTTAAAGACGTGAGGGTTGAGGCCCTCTTCGATGCTATACCTAAGACCGTCTATCTCGGAGATTTCGTTGGCGGAAAGGAGGGGAAAATCAAGTTCATTCCGGATTCTAACAGGCTGAAATTCAAAATTTCATTCTACAACGGCAGAAACTACCATGAAATTGAGAAAGAGGTGGTGGTGAAGCTTTTAACTCCGCAAAATGTCGTGTTAAATGTAACATTTCCGTACAAGTCCCTTTTCATCGGAGATGCGGTAACAATTCCCCTTGAAATCACAAATCTGAGGAGCGATGCGATTTACGACATCACAGTATCCGCGGAATCATCTCTCGGAAGCTTTTCGAGTCCGGTGAGCATAGCAAAGCTTGATAGTGGTGAGGGGAAGGCTTTGAGCTTTAAATTCAGCCCCTCAAAGGCTGGTGACGGAGAGGCTGTTTTCAGAGTTTACTACAAGGATGAGCTTGGAAATGGGCTGAGTGTGGAGAGAAATTTCACAATTACGGTTCTCGACAGCTATGCCGTAATGCTCACCAACGTCAATGTGGTGAGGGAGAAGCTGAAGTACAGCGTTTCAGGGGATGTCAGCAACAACGGGAGGAGTGAGGTTTACAACGCCTATGCGGTTGCCGAGTGCGGCGACTTCAGAGCTGACTACTTCATGGGCAACATCGACCCATCAGACTTCCAGAGCTTTGAGCTGCCGGTAGAGTGCAACGGTAGTGTTAAGGTTACCGTGCAGTGGTCGAACGAAATAGGGGAGACCTTTGCAATATCCAAAACCGTTGAGCTCAAAGGAAAAAGCCTGGCTGAGGTTGAGGAAAATCCTATGCCGACTTACGTCTCCATTGCGGTGGCAATTGTTATTCTGGCAATAGTGGGCTTTGTGATTTACAGGCAGATTAGAAAATGAAGGTCGTAGAGCTGAGGAATGTTTACAAAATTTACAGAACGGAGTATTATGAAGTGAGGGCTCTTGACGGAGTGAGCATGGATGTTGAGGAGGGAGAGTTCGTCGTGATCATGGGGCCCTCGGGAAGCGGAAAGTCAACTCTTCTCAATCTTATCGGCTGTCTCGACAAGCCGACTGAGGGAGAGGTGCTGATTAACGGGGTTGAAACGTCCAGTTTGAACGACAACCGGCTCACGGAGCTTAGAAGGGACACAATCGGTTTCATCTTCCAGACCTATAACCTCATTCCGACTTTGACCGCTCTTGAGAACGTGGAGCTTCCGATGATATTCAAGGGCGTGGGGAGAAGGGAGAGGGAGGAAAGGGCGAAGGAGCTTCTGAAAAACGTCGGGCTTGAGAAGGAGATGAACCGCAAGCCCAACGAGATGAGCGGAGGGCAGCAGCAGAGAGTTGCGATTGCAAGAGCTCTGGCGAACAACCCGAAAATTCTGCTTTGCGACGAGCCAACTGGAAATTTGGACACAAAATCTGGTGAGCAGGTCATGGAAATCATAAGACACCAGAACGAGGTGCTTGGAGTTACGGTGATTCTGGTTACTCACGACCCCTCGCTTGCGAAATACGGTGACAGAGTGATAAGGCTGAGGGATGGGAAAATAGAGAGTGTCGAAAATGTATCTTGAGCTTGCGAAGAGAAACCTGCAGAGAGCAAAGGTGAGAAGCCTTCTTGCTGTTATCGGAATACTGATAGGAGTCATGGCAGTCTCTGCCATCGGAATCTTCGGGGAGAGCCTGAAGGCAGCGGTTCTGCAAAATTTTGAGGATGTGGCGAATGAGCTTATAGTTAGCCCTAACTTTCAGGAGGGATACAAGTACCTGGACGAGAAGGACATTAGCAGAATTAAGAAGCTCCCGAACGTTGCGGAGGCGATACCAATTAAGTCTGACTCGCTGCTGGTCGAGTCAAAGAAAAAGAAATCCTACGCTGTGGTTTATGCCATGGACGAGAAGGATGTAGAGGACATGTTCAAGGCGGAAAAGGGCTCAATAAGGTTAAAGAGTAGCTGTGTTGTCGGCAAAAGGCTCGCGGAGTTCGCTGATATTCGCGTAAACTCAAAAATAACCATTGCGGGCAGGGAGTTCAGAGTAGCGGCAATACTTGAAGACACCGGAGCGAGGTTCGACATAAACCCTAACTCAGCGATAATCCTCTCTCCTGAGGACTTCGAGAAAGTGAGTGACGTTGGCTACACGATGCTGATTGTGAAGGCGGAGAGTTTGGAGAAGGTCGATGACGTAAAGAAGGAGATAGAGGAGAAGATAAACAGCAGGGATGAAAAAGTAGTTGTTTTCGACCTCAAAATAATTCTCGAGAGGATAAATGAGGCCTTCTCGCAGATAAACACGTTTCTGATGGCAATAGCGTCGGTTTCCCTGCTTGTTGCCGGAGTCAGCATTCTGAACATCATGCTGATGTCTACGATTGAGAGAACAAAGGAAATTGGCATCATGAGGGCTATAGGGGCTTACAGGTCAACGATTTTAAGAATATTCCTGATGGAGGCTCTGATTCTCGGGCTGATAGGAAGCGCAATAGGGAGCGTTTTGAGCATTGCCGGAGGGTATGCAATAGACCTGATGATACTCCAGGATGCGAGCTACGTCTTCAGGCTCTCAACTCTACTCTACATCTCTCTCGGCTTTTCGATAGGAGTTATGGTTTCTGTGCTAAGCGGCCTCTACCCTGCGTGGAAGGCATCTCGCTTAGAGCCTATCGAGGCCTTGAGGTACGAGTGAATGTCAAAATTCTGCCTCCCAGGCGCAGTAGACCATCAGGCAGAATATGGCGATAGCGAGGAAGGTGTAGAGGCCTTTTTTGTAAAGCAGAACCTCTCTGCTTCTGAAAGTGAAAACGATTAGCAGCAGCAAACCAACAATTCCTCCGTAAACAGCCAAAGCGATTCCAAACATTGCAATTCCATCTCCAGTGTGAATGACGTTTAAAAACCAGTATCCATGCGGTTCCGAGTGGAAAATGGAGTCGTCTGTCCAGATTTTCTCCTCGTCATGACCGCTCAGCAGGTCCTTAATCGTTGACTGGTAGTCAAAAACAGAGTTTCCGGTCACCACCCCTATGATTATACCAGCTATCGCTACCAGTATACCAATTATCGTGAGCCACCCACTGACCTCTCCGTACACGATACCTTCGAGAGGCATTTCGACTTCGTCTTCTAACCTTCGAGCATCCATAATCCCACCCATATGAGCTTTATTCCCGCAAACAGCAGAATTGTGGTCAGCGTGTATCTGATGTACTTGGCCTTCACCCTAACCGCCACCGCCGAACCAAATCTTGCCCCGGTCATCAGTCCTGCAACTGCTGGAACGGCAAAAATAGGAAGGAGTGAGCCAGACATGAAGTAAGGGAAGATAGCTGCCGTGTCCCCGATGCTTATAACCACCGCGCTGGTGGTAGTTGCAATTTTCAGCGGTGCGAGCATTATCAGATTGATTGTGGGGCCGATGGCCCAGCAATCGCCGAAAGAAGTCCGGTTGCTCTTATTTGTCCGGATGTATTGATGTAAATCCCATAAACAGGAAGTAAAAAGAACTCCACCACCCGTACCGGCAATAATAGCTACAAAGCCTATGCTGAAGGACATTGCAAAAACAGTTATAAGGAACTCAACTGGTAATGATGCAAATCCCGTCACGTTTACGATTTTTGTGATTAAAACAAATAAATGTTTTGTTTTTTGTCAAAATCTTCCCGATGCTTTCTTATTGTTCTTCACACCATCCAACCAAAACTTAAAAAATAATGAAGCACTTCTAAAACCATGAGAAGTGATGAGGTTAAGAAAGGCATCGACAGAGTCGCTCACAGGGCTCTTCTGAAGGCCCTCGGCGTTACTGACGATGAGATGGATAAGCCCTTCATTGGAGTTGCCAACGCCTACAACACCATCGTTCCCGGGCACATGACTCTCGACAAGCTCACTCAGGCTGTTAAGGAGGGGGTTTATGCTGCGGGAGGTGTGCCCTTCGAGTTCGGCATAATAGGCATCTGTGACGGCATTGCCATGGGGCATGAGGGGATGTGCTTCTCCCTACCATCGAGAGAGCTTGTTGCGGACACAATTGAGGCGATGGTTGAGGCTCACCGCTTTGATGGGTTAGTTGTGGTTGCGAGCTGCGACAAAATCATTCCGGGAATGCTCATGGCGATGCTCCGCCTCAACATCCCCGCAATTGCCGTCACAGGTGGCCCAATGCCCTACGAGAGAGTAGGGGGAGAGAAAGTCTCCATAAAAGATGCCTTTGAGGCAGCGGGGATGTACAAGGCGGGAAAGCTCGATGACGCTGGCTTAAAGCTCTACGAGGACTACTGCGCCCCCTACTGCGGAAGCTGTCAGGGGCTTTACACGGCCAACAGTATGCAGATTCTCACCGAAACTCTTGGCCTAAGCCTGCCCTACTGCTCCACCTCTCCCTGCCCATCGTCGAGAAAGCTCAGAATAGCGAAGCAGAGCGGGAAGAGGGTAGTTGAGCTTGTTATGCAGAACATCAAACCCCTCGACTTCGTTAACGAGCGCTCCTTTGAGAACGCCATCACCATGGACATGCTGGTTGGGGGTTCAACCAACACAGTTCTCCATTTGCCCGCAATAGCCAAAGAGGCGGGAATAAGGCTGAGCCTCGACCTCTTCGACGAGATAAGCAGGAGAACTCCCCACATAGTCTCCATCGACCCTGCGAGCAAGGAGATGGTTGTTGATTTAGATGAGAGCGGTGGGGTGCCGATGCTGATAAAGAAGGCAAGGAAGTACTTCCACGATGAAATGACAGTGAGCGGAAAAACGCTCTACGAGATTGCGGAGATGGCCGTGCTGAGAGGGAGGGACATTATCGCCTCACCCGACAACCCGCTGCACAAAGAGGGAGGAATAGCCATTCTGAAAGGCAATCTGGCCGAAAATGGTGCCGTAATCAAGGCTGCTGCAGTGAGCGAGGACATGATGAGGTTTGAGGGAACTGCAAAGGTTTACGACAGCGAGAAGGAGGCTCTGAACGCCATACTTGATGGAAAGGTTGAGGAAGGGGATGTGGTGGTTATCAGGTATATGGGGCCTAAAGGAGCTCCGGGAATGCCTGAGATGCTCTTGCCAACAGCAGCAATCTCAGGGCTGGGATTGCAGAAGGTGGCTTTGATCACAGACGGAAGGTTTAGTGGAGCGACGAGGGGGCCGTGCATCGGCCACGTGTCGCCTGAGGCTGCTGTCGGTGGAAACATAGCTCTGGTTGAGGATGGAGATAAAATTTCCATAGACATCCCCGCAAGAAAGCTGGAAGTGAAGCTCAGCGATGAGGAGCTGGCAGAGAGGAGGGCCAAGTGGAAGCCTAAGGAGAAGGAGCTGAAGGGCTACTTGGCAAAGTATGCAAAGCTCGTGAGGGGGGCTGAGGAAGGTGCCGCCCTTCTTTGATTTTTTAATGTCAGCAGGCATCGCCTTCTTTGTTTTTATCATTTCGGCAATAATACTGCCGGGCTTCTTCATCTGGATTGGGCTGAAGGTTGTGGGGAAGGAAAGGGACGTGCTGAGGTGTGGAATGGCCAACTTTGCAGCTGTGGTTATAACAGCAGTGGTTGCCTTCATCCTGCACTTCACTCCCCTCGTGTTGCTGCTTCCCTTACTCGCCTTCCTGATTTACCTCTACGTCCTAAAAACTCTGCTCGATGTGGGCTTTATTGAAGCTTTCGCCGCAACGATAATAGCTGGAGTCGTGATTTTCCTGCTTGCGGTCATTCTGCTACTCATCTTCGGAGTCTGGCTGCTTTTCACTCCCCCACCAGCGCAGATGATGCACGTAAAGTTCTAAAAAAGGGGAGCTCTGGAGTATTTTTCAAGCTCCACGGCCTTCTTCCATTTTTCAATGCATTCGCAGTGAAGACCTTCAAGCTTAGACGTATCCTGAGTGAGCGAAAACTCCCTGATGGCTGCAGCAACTTCAGCGTCACACTTCCCGCAGTTGTGCGGGCCTCGCTGCTTTCCCGCAGCTACAGGATCGCTCAAAATCTCAACGCCAATCGCCGTTGCCTCCCTCAGCACCTCCACCGCACTCCAAAGCCATGGCGGGCGGTAGAGCTTCGCCCTCCAGAACCTCTCCACCAGAGTGCCCTTCTGAACGTTGGTTAGGTTGAGGGAGAAAACGTCGGCGTAGGGTTTGGCTGCAACGATGGATTTGATTGCGTCATCAATCGCCTCGCTCTCCGAGAGAAATGGTGGCTTGAGAAGGAGGTAGCACTTGACTCTGAAACCGTAATTTCTAAGCTTGGTGGCAGCATCCTTGAAATCCTCAAAGCTGAATCCCTTGTTTATGCAAAGCTCCCTTACTCTGTCGCTTGCAGTCTCAAGTCCAATGCCAACCTCCAGATTTACGCCTTTAAAGGGCTCAATCCGCTCATCAGTGATGTATTCGGGCCTGCTCTCAACAATCAGCTTTTTGAGGCCACGCTGCTGGAATTTCTCAAGGAGATAGCCCCTAACCTTGGGCGGGACTTCAGCATCATCGAAAAAGCTGCCAGAGGTGAAGATTTTCAGCACACTCTCATCCTCAAGCTGCTCAAAAACGTAATCAACCTGCTGTATAAGCTCTTCCTCGCTTGCCGGATAAGCGTCGCTGGTGTAGCCGCACATATAACAGCGATCCCACCTGCATCCTCTCGTCCTTAAAATGGCCGTAAGGCAGCCAACAATTTCTCCATCCAGCCTCTCCTTTTCCTTCCAGACAATGGGCTTAGAAGTAGAAGTCATACCTCACCTTTCTCCTTCCGAGCCTTTTCCCGTAGTAGAGGCCCACAGCCAGCCCCGCAAGGTGGGCTATGTTGGCGACATTGGTGTAGAAAAGCCCCATATAGCTGGCAACCATCATCCAGAAGTCGTAGGCGGCGAAAAGCAGGAGGGCGGTTCTTATGTTGATGGGAATCGGAATCGGGAAGATTATTATCCTGATTTCGGGGGCAATTATGGCAAGGCAGCCCATTACACCGAAAATCGCTGCAGATGCTCCGAGAGCTGGGGCAAAGCTTCCAACAGCGTAGGAGTAGGCTATGTATCCTACATTCCCCGCAAGGCCTGAGACAAAGAAAATTTCGAGGTACTTTCTGTCACCAAGCCTCCTCTCAAGCTCAGTTCCGAAGAAAAGCAGGACGAACATGTTGACGAAGAAGTGCCAGAACTCCACGTGGAGGAACATGCTGGTGATAAGCTGCCAGGGCATAGCTAGCAGAACATCAAGTCGGGGATGGAGGGCGAAAATCTCAACCATCTCGTAGGGAGCAACGATTGAGATGAAGAAGAGAATCGTGCAGATTATGAGGACGGTGTTGTTTGCCCCATACTTCATCAATCCAATGTTCCTGCTCCTTCTTGCAGGCTGGGGGCTCAACCTCCGCTTAACATTAACGGGAACATTCCAGTATTCATCCAGCCCGTCGCAATCGTGGTTCTCGGGCAGCCTGTGCTCTGCGCAGAAGGTTCCGCCGCAGTACTTACATTTGAAGGGGATTGTAACCTCCTCACCGCAAACATCACATCTTGCCACTCTCAGCATTAAGGAGCGGGAAGTTAAAAAGGCTTCGGCTTGGGTTGAGTTGGGGAGCCTTGGGAATAGTGCGAAGTTTTCCACTGCCGTAGAAAACAGCGGTAGATGTTTCATCGCATAATTCGCAGCGGCGAGAGATAAAAATCCCCGCAAAAGCTTAAATCGAGAGAAAGAGTGTAGGAGCACGCTATAAATGCCAACTACCCACAACCGCTTACGATAATTGCACTCTCAGGACACGCCTCAACGCATGCGCAGCACTCAATGCACTCATCGCTGTTAACAGCAACCGCAAAGCCGTCAATAACTTCAAAAACGTGGAAGGGGCAGACTTCCTCGCATACCTTGCATCCATTGCATGTTTCCAGCACGATTATTGCCATGCCGCAAATCTTGCATTCGTTTAATAATTTTTCAGCAGTAGCTCTCGTAGAGCGTATCGAACATTCTTTTCTGCAAAGCTACGATGAGCGGGAGGTGTATTGAGAGAGCCAGATACTCCTCTCCATGGGAAAGTGCAAGTATTGAGCTCCCTTCCGAGATTATCAGAATCTCAGGCTTCCCGGCTTCTGTCCCCTCGATGATTTCGGCGAATCTGGCAACAAAGCCGTCCTTAGCTTTCTTTATCCTGCCCAAATCCAGAACCCTGAACTCCCTGATGTTTTCCGGCACCCTGAACTTCTGGTAGAGAAGAACTCTGTGCTCTCCCCTAACCTCACTAAGAACGCTCGCAAAGTTCTCGGTGATGCAGAACACCATCACTTTGTCATTCTCCCTAAGAAACTCCCTCAGCCTATTCTCCACCGCCCACCTGCCCCTCGATATCCAGACGAGCTTTGATTCGCTTTTTTCATCCATTTTCAGCTCCTCGAAGGCCTTCAGCATTTTGCCGAGCCTTTCGTTGAAGTCCCTTTGCATCCTCGCAGCTATCTTGGCAGGCTCAATGGCCCTGAAAATTGCTGGACTGCCCGGCTGGACTTCGGCAAATCCCTTCTCTACAAGCCTGTTCAGCACCTCGTAAACCTTAGTCCTTGGAATCCCCGCTTTCCTGCTAACCTCTCTTGCCGTGGTTTCTCCAGAGGAAACGAGGGCTACGTAGGCGGAGGCTTCGTAGCTTGAGAGGCCGAAATCCCTCAGCGTTTTTAAAAGTTGGTTCATTAACTACTTTCAGTGACAACAGGTTATAAAATTTTTTAGAGGGTCAGCCTTTACTTGGCGAAAGATTCTTGGCGTGCTTAAGAAACTTAGATAATTTTGTTAGCTTATTGTGGTTATAACTTTCCCAGCATACATAAAAGAGGTTTTTGACAAAGGCAATTTTGGTTAAGGTCTGTAAGGCACGAACCAGATACTCGCTTGTTTGTTGACCCCGATAGGGCAAGGTTCGAAGCACCGCAGAGTGCCCACCGTCGCTGAACGTCTCATCCATTTTCATTAGTTACACCTATTATATTTTTCAAACTCTCATAAACTGGGGGAACAGAGTTTGATTCAAACCAAGTTGGAAGAACTTTAAGAGCTATTTCCTTGGAAAACTTATTTCTCTGTATTCCATGATCTCGTCTTATTTGGTCAAAATTAAAAATTCCTTCTAAATTTGGACTTTGTAAAAACAGTTTATCTCCAATTAAATTTCTAATACGACTTATCAGTTGTTGCGTTGACTGATTGCCAGGATCTTCATCCATCAGAACATAAACATCAATATTAAACGCTAGTAGAATTTCTACCATAGGTTTTATTCCCGTATTCCCTCCACAATCTATTATAGAGATGTTATGTTTGTCCAGTTCTAGTCCAAGTTTTTCCAGCGCTAGCTTACAAGCTATTTTGTCTTCAGGACCTTCTACGAGAATAACTTTATTAGCAAAAAATACTTCATTTATTTCCTCGTCAAATTTTGACGCTGTCTTTATAGCGTCGATATCCGTTATGGAATTTCTACAAGTATAAACTTTTGTTCCACCATTCTCTTTTTTTACGAGCAATATAGAATCCAGATCAGCAACATTTACGAAACTCCTTTCGTGTGTAGTGTAAATTAGTGTAAATTACTTGGACATCCTTTTGAGATAATTCTTTTAAAATTTTATAGAAGTGTCTGCCATGGGGGTGTAAGTAAAGTTCTGGTTCTTCTATTGCTAATATTAACGGTTGTTGTACAATTTGAGCATAAGTTCTTGCTATGGCTATTGCCCACAGCGCTTTGAACACCTGCACCTTCGTTTTCTACATCTGCTTCAAAACCTGTAGGTAATATTATCCGAGGCCTGACATTCTTAAGCACCGATGTTGGGTCGATAATAGAAAGTCTTAAGCTAAGTTCTAATCCGGTTTGCTCTTTGACATATTTTTTTAGCAAATCCTCCGCCTGTTGGACATGAGTAAAAATATGCTGTGTAAAGGTATTTTCAACTCCAGTTTTAAAATTTTGTTTATCTGGATCTGGTATCTGGGATGCGATATGCCTTAAAAGTTTTCCATAAATTTTCCACTGAGAAGGTGTGATTTGCTGATATGCTTGTCTATCTAAGGGCAAATACATCATGCTTACTACTTCTCTCATGTCGCTATTTACTTTAATTTCCCTCCCTTGCCTATACTCCAATGAGTTTCCATTGTCATCGATTGCCACATAATTCATGTCCTTTCCGTCAAAGGTGAGTCTAAAGCCATAGATATGATAAGTTTGGTACCGCGTATACTGTATGGGATCTCTAAATCTAACTTCAATAAGAATTGTTCGTGATGTATCGTGTAAGTAAAAATCAGATTCATCAAAAGAACGAACGGACGGATAGGTTGTCCCCACTATAAGATCTAATGCCCTTAAAATATTTGTTTTCCCAGAACTGTTAGGACCTATCAAAGCATTTAACATAGAAAGTTCAACATCCAATCTTTCGATGGATCTATAGTTTTTTATAATAAGTTTTTTTATCATGTTTCATCCCTTCTCGAGGCGATAGCAGGCATTTCACTTAACGTGTATTTCCCAAAATTTTTATCCACATAATCTCCCGAGTTTGTGTTAAAATGAAATTTTATAAATCTGGGTTTCATGTTATTTTGTATAAGTTTTGATATTAAAAAGCTTACGCTGCATGAGATGTAGTGTAATAGTCAGTGAAAAACTAAAACTCACAAAATATTCTTACAGAACATGGAAAAGGCTACTTATCACCAGACCGAGTTGGCAAGGTTCCTTCTAACTCTCAAAATAAATTACCAAATCCAATCAATTAACCGACCCCAGTGACAACAATTTATTAAATTAAATTTTCCATTAAATCAATATGAACATCCTCGAAATCTCAAACCTCAGCGTCAGGTTCGGGGACTTTTACGCCGTCAAGGGATTGACTCTCAACGTCAGAAGGGGCGAGATTCTGGGACTGCTGGGACCAAATGGGAGCGGTAAAACAACCACCATCAGGGCGATTTTCGGGATGGTGCCCTACGAAGGCGAAATAAGGAATTACGCCACCTCAGTAGGCTGGATGCCCCAGAACTCTCCCCTCTACCTCAATCTCTCGGTTGAGGAGAACCTCAGGTTCTTCGCATCCCTTTACGGAATTGAGGACGAGAGGAGAGTAGAGGAGATGCTGAAGCTCGTTCAGCTTGAGAGGTATCGCAAAAGGCTTGTCAAGAACCTGAGCGGCGGGATGAGGCAGCGAGCCATGCTTGCATGCGCTATGCTCCACGACCCCGAGCTGCTCGTTCTCGACGAGCCAACTGCGGGAGTTGACCCACCATTGAGGGTAAGCTTCTGGGAGCAGTTTGAGAAGCTCAGGGAGGAGGGAAAGACGATCCTCGTAACAACGCACTACATGGACGAGGCTGAGAGGTGCGAGAGGCTGGTTCTGATAAGAAACGGCTCGAAAATTGCCGAAGGGACGCCTGAGGAGATAAAGAGGAGAGCTTGTGGTGACAGGCTGCTTCTTGAGGTTGACGATGCCCTTGCCGCATCCAGAATACTGTCAGATTACCGTTCGTGGATAAACGGGAAGGTTGTTGTTGAGGTGGATGATGCGGCTTCAGAGGCTCCGAAAATCATCGAGATGCTTAGCAGGGCTGGAGTTAAGGTTTTCAGGGTAGAAATAAGGCGGTGCACCCTCGAAGAGGCTTTTATGAGGTTGATGGAGCATGCTTGAAAAGGTTTACGCGGTCTTTCTGAAGGAGCTTAAGGTCGTTTTCAGGGAGAGAAGGCTGCTTGCCATCCTCATCCTCCAGCCCATAATCCTCGTCTCCCTTTTTGGCTACGCCTTCAGCGGGGAGGTGAAGAACGTCAGGATTGCGGTGGTTGATGATGATTCCAGCGAGCTGTCCTCCTCGCTGATTTCGGCGATGCAGGGCGGTGATACATTCGATCTCGCTTATTTCGTCTCGACAAGGAGTGAGCTAATCGAGCTCATCAGGCTCGGCAGAGTTCACGCGGGCGTTTACATCCCCGAAGGCTTTCAGAGTGATTTCGCAGCGGGAAAGGCGAGTGTTGAGGTTTATGCAGACGAATCGAACTACAACGTGGTCGCTGCGGTGCTGAACGGCATCGAAAAAATTGCATCGCTGCTTTCAATGGAGCATCGAGGTGGTATCGCGGTGGAGCAGAGGTTCGTTTTCACGACAAAGTCGAGGCTGATTGATTTTGTTGCACCTGCAATAATAGGTGTGGTAACCCAGATGCTGGCCATAATCCTTTCATCGAGCTCCATAGCGAGGGAGAAGGAGGAGGGGACACTTGAGCTCGTTTTCTCCACTCCGATGACGAGCTTCGACATGATAATGGGCAAGTTTCTGGCGATTACTGCACTCATCACCGCTGACGTCTTCATAGTCATAGCCATAGCCCACTACGCCTTCGATGTTGAGGTCAGGGGAAGCATGCTGCTGCTAATCTCAACAATGCTCCTCTTTCTGACCGGAACCATTGGCGTTGGTCTGACGATCTCAGCTGTCTCTCAGACGCAGCTTCAGGGCATTCAGGGCTCAATGCTCTTCGCTCTCGTGAGCATATTCCTTTCGGGCTTCTTCTACCCCCTCGAAAGCATGCCCGAGGGTGCGAGGCTCGTCTCCTACTTCATTCCCCTGACCTACGCAAACATAGCCTTCAGGGAGATTATGGTAAAGGGGAATGGAATAGAGGTGGTTTACCCGCAGATTGCCGTTCTCTGCCTTTACACGCTCATTAGTGTTTTAGCAGCCATTACGGTTTTGAGAAAGGTTATGGGAGGTGGTTCGCATGCTTAGAAAGCTTTTTGTGCTTTTTCTGCTCCTGCTGACAGTTCAGGCTGCGCAGGCTGTCGAGGCAAAGGATGAGCCGGAATTAACCGCCTATCCGCTGAACACCATACCGAAAGCCGGGCAGGTTAACGAGCTGCAGGTTGTGGTTGTCAACACAGCCAAGCCGGAGAACGTTTACGGCGGGGATCTGGAGAGGCAGCTGATACAGAACGCGACGCTTACGGCTTACGACCTCGAAATATGGCTGGAGAGCGACGTTTTTGACGTGAAAAGCGACAAAGTGTATCTTCAGTCGCTGCCGCCATCTGCAAGCGTAAAGCTCAGCTTTCTGGTTTCTGTTCCTGCAGATTACAGAGGGGAGGGGCTGGTTAAGCTGAAGGTGAACTACGAGAGAGTTGAGAGCGTTGATGTGGAGTGGGATGGAAACAATTACACGGCAAAATACGACTACGCAGAGGAAAGCGAGACCATAGAGATTAAAGTCGAGGTTCTTGAGGAGGCAAAGCCTGAGCTGCGGGTTTTTCTGCTAACTCCTGAGGTTTACGCCGGGGAGTTCAGCAGGCTTTCTTTCATCGTAGCAAACACGGGGCTGAGTGAGGTTAGAAGCGTGGTTCTGAAGGCTGAGGGCTTTGAAGATGCTGTTCCGGCACAGCACTACATCCCAGCCCTCCAGCCATCCCAGTCTCAGCAGATTTCGTTCAGCGTTAAAGGTGGGAACGGATCGTTTTCGATTAAGGCTGAGTACAGCTACATCGATGCGGGGAAGCTAATCGAGGCTGAGGAGAGCTTTCAGTTCGAAGTTCAGGTTAAGAAGCTCGAAGCCGATGTTTTTGTAATTACCGAGAATCCGAGGCTGAGCAGAGGAGAAGGTGTGGTGGAGTTCTCCGTGATGAACGCCCATCTAAGCCCAATCACCAACCTGAGGCTCTCTTTTGAGGCTCCAGAGGAGTTTGAGATTAAAAGGAGCGAGATTGCCATTGGAACTCTTTCCGCTGGGGGTATCGTGAAGTTCTCCGTCCCCTACTCTCTCGATGACGACGCAAAAGCTGGAGAGAAGGAGTGGGATGTTAAGGTGAGCTACCAACTGCAGGCTGAGAGGGTTGAAAGAGTCGAGGAGAGCAGAAAGATTCAGCTTTACCTCGAAAACGACCCCTACTTCGTGGTAATTTCAAAGCCGGTGGTTTACCACGGCGAAAACGTTGTGACCTTCCAGCTGCTGAACGCTGGTGGAAAAGCTGAAGACGTGCACTTCAAGCTAATTCCAAGCCCCGGAATAAGGGTTAAGATGCCCGAAGCCTTTGCTGAGGTTGTTGAAGCGGGGAAAGCTTTCAACATAAGCTTCAGCGTTGACGTTGATGAGGATGTTATTGCGGGAAACGAATACAGGCTCAGTCTCTCATGGAAGGCAGAGAACGGGGCTGGAAGGGAAGTTTCGGGCGTTGCTTACGGCTACGTAGTGGTTACGGAGAGGGCGTGGTATGAGAGATATTTGGTGCCATTGATAGCGGCCATCGCGGTAATAGCGCTCGCAGTATTGAGGCTAAAAATTAAACGATGAATCAAAAATCTGCCCTAAACCTTAAAATGCTTTTTTTCCCGCTTTCAATCACCTTTTTCACAATCTCGGCCTCTATCCCTGTTTCATCGGAAATTTTTCTCCAGTCCCTTGACCCTGTTACCTCGGAGTAGCTCAGGATGAAGTCCTCAACACCCTCCTCATCCTCAAGGTCCCAGAGACCGCTGTAAAGCGGGTTGAAATCCAGCATGAACGCATACCTCTCTTCGTCATTCCTCAGCTTTACTCCAAACAAATCAGAGTCGGAAAGAATCGATTCTACAGCTTCTCTGAGCTTTTTGCAGGTGTAAATTCTCCCCGGAGGGCTGTAACTTCTCACAATCTCGTTCATTTCCTCCTCACTCATCCTGAATGGCTGGGAAGGCATCGTCTGAATTATCTCGAAAGTCCTTTTGTCGACGGGGGATATCCTGCTTCTACCTCCTTCACTTAGCTTTACGGTGTAGTAGTCCAAGTTCTTGCCCTTATTGAACCTGAAGTCCTTCTTTCTCAGGTTGGTTAGCTCCTCCGGCGTTGAGAGGGTTGAGACTATCATCCTTATCAGTGCGTGGTGCAGTGTATCCTTCCTCGACAGCACGAGGTGGTGCTGTATGTCAAACTCTGTTCTCAGCAAGTCCATGAATGTCAATTGCGGTACCTTCTTATCTTCTTTGCGTTGGGGAATGCTTATTAGGAAAAATGCTGAGTATTAAATATGAGACTTTACCTCATGCAGCACGGAAAGGCTAAGCCGAAGGAGGTGGATCCGGAGAGAAATCTTTCCGAGGAGGGTGTTAAGGAGGTTGAAAGAGTTGCGGCGTTTCTCGAGAAGGCGGGAATAAGGGTTGAGAGGATATACCACAGCGGGAAGAGAAGAGCGGAGCAGACGGCTGAAATTGTGGCAAAGCATTTGGGTGTGGAGGCGAAGATGGCCGAAGGCCTCGATCCCCTTGCGGACATCGGCATATGGGCTGAAAGACTTGAGAAGCTTGATGAAGACGTAATGCTCGTGGGCCACCTTCCCCACCTGTCCAGGCTTGCCAACTACCTACTTTCCGGAAATCCCGATTTGGATGCCGTCGCCTTCACTTTCGGCGGTGTGGTATGTCTTGAGAGGGAGGAAAGGAAGTGGAGGTTGCTGTGGGCTGTCAGACCCGAGATTGTGGTTTGATTTCTGGCAATTTGGCTTAGTTGAAAAATTTTTTACAAAGCTTTATATACATCTTTATCAACAAAAATTATGAGGAAGTTTGTGGCGTTCTTCGTTATAGTTGCCCTCGCAGCATTGCTAGCAGGTTGCGGGGGTCAGGGTGAGCAGGAACAAAAACCCTCGGAGCAAAAGACCACAACTACGGTGGCAGAATCAAAGGGGATTGAGACCCTGTCTGACCTTTACAACAGCAAAAAAATGGTGCACGGGACTGCGAAGGTTACTTTACAGGGAGAGACGACAACGGTCGAATTCTGGTACTACTTCGATATGCCAAATAAGGAAACCTTGCTAAGGTATGAGGGAGAGCAGGGAGGAATGGGAAAAATGACGGCGATAATCAAGAATAAGTATTCCGGTACCACGCTTACTCAAACAATGTACATGAAAAGTGAGAAAATGGAAGCTCAGGGATGTGACTGGATTGTTATTACTCAAACCTCTACGATCTCCCAGTCTGAAAGCAACATAGGAGATGAGCCAGTTGAAGATGCCTTCAAATCTACCTTCGCCTCACAGGGAAACGTCTGGGAGTATGAGGTTGAAACTGTTGATTACAACCCCTCGCTATTCCAGCCGGATGGGAAGGTTTGCCAGTTCTCCTACGGAAGCTAACCCCTTTATTTTTTAACTGGTAAAAAGATTTTAATCCCCACTCCCCTACAGCTTTCCATGAACTTTGAGAAGGTCGTTGAGAGAATTTGTGATTTCATAAGGGGTGTTGTTTCATCATCAGGTTCAACGGGAGTTGTTCTGGGATTGAGTGGTGGTGTCGACAGCGCAACCGTTGCTTATCTCTGCGTGAGGGCTCTTGGGAGCGAGAGAGTTTTTGCGCTCATCATGCCTGAGACTGGAGTGACTCCTGAGCAGGATGTTGAGGATGCGATAAATGTCGCGGAGAGCCTCGGAATGGAATACAAGCTGATTGAAATCAATGACATCGTTAGAGTTTTCAAAGAAAAGGCCGGAGAGGGAAGCAAGATCGCGGAGGCGAATTTAAAGCCGAGGATAAGAATGGTGCTCAACTACTATCATGCCAACAGCATGAACAGGCTTGTTGCGGGGACCGGAAACAAAAGCGAGCTAATGGTGGGGTACTTTACCAAATACGGGGATGGCGGAGTGGATTTCCTGCCAATAGGAGATCTCTACAAGACCGAGGTATTTCAGCTTGCCGCCTATCTCGGAGTTCCAAGGAGAATAATCGAGAAGAAGCCTTCTGCAAGGCTGTGGCCTGGCCAGACCGATGAGGAGGAGATGGGAATAAGCTACGCCGAGCTTGACGAAATCTTAAAGCTGATCGAGAAGGGGGAGAGGAGAGACGATGAGAAGTTCAGGAGAGTTGTGCAGATGGTTGAGAGGTCGAGGCACAAGAGGGAGATGCCTCCCGTAGCAAGGGTGAGAGATTTGCTATGAAAGGAGCTTTGCTTTTAGTTCTTCTGATACTCACGATTTCAACGACCTCCGCTGTAGAAATTTACGGGAAGGTTTACAGGTGGGACACGCTTGACGTTTTGAGCGGTGCTGTTGTTGAAGTAAGGGATGGCAGTGTTCAGAGGATGGTTGCTGAAAACGGTGAGTACAGCTTCAACGTCACTCCCGGAAACTACACAATCATCGCACGATCAGGGGAATATTACGCGATCGAAAATGTTACCGTTTCAAGCGACATGCGTTTCGACCTCATTCTGTTCCCGTCGCTTGAGGAGGTTGAGGAGATTCCCGATTTTCCGGTTGTTGACCAACAGGAGGAGTTTCCTTACTACATCGTAGCCATCCTCGTTTCCGGTTTTGTCCTGGCTGCCCTCTTCATCGTAAAGATACGCTCAGAAAAACAACCTGAGCTTCTGGAGCAGGAAGTTACACCAGAGGAATACGACCTTCCCGAAGACCTTGCAGAGGTTGTTGAGCTGATTAAAAGAGAAGGAGGAAGGATAACGCAAAAGGAGCTGAGGAAAAAGCTCGGTTACAGCGAGGCGAAGATGAGCTTAATCATCGCAGACCTTGAGCGCCGTGGCATTGTGGAAAAGGTAAAGAAGGGGAGAGGAAACATAATCTTCCTCAAGTAGCCTTCACAAACTCCTTAATTTCAAACTCAAGCCCCTCGTCTATCAAACTTCTCAGCAGGTCGTTCAGCATGCTCTCGGTGCACGCAACAATAACTCCACTCCCGTGATGGGCGGCTTCGATGCAGACTTCCTTCGCTCCAAAGAAGATTGGTTCAACTCTGATCTTCCTGCACGTAACGAGCGCCTCTATTCCGATGGCAACGACTATGCTCGTGGGCCTCGACTTCACAAGCTCCCTGAACGAATCGAGGTCAACTTTTCTGCTTCCACCCTCCGCAACTCCCGGAACCTTAACTATGATTATCTCTCCCTTTTCAGGTGGTTCGAAGCTGCCGGTGGGCTTAATCAGGACGTCTTCTCCGTCTTCAGCAGAAGTCAGGGCCACGCCGTTTCCCTTGGCGCTCCTCTCTGCGAAAATGTACCCGTCTCCAAACCAGTATCTCACCGAATCGTTTTCCGCTATTCTTCCCTTGGCGATTGCAACAACTGTTTTCGAGTAAATTTTTTTGAGCAGCTCCTCGCTAAAAAGGTGGAGGTCGATGAGGTTTCTGGACATCCACTCCTCTCCCTTCCTCGTGACCTCGTAGTAGCCTTTGTGAACGACGTTGATGAACCCCTCTGAAACCATCTCCTTGAAATGCTCCGAAATCGCCTGAGGGGTCAATCCAAGCTTTTTCGCTATATCTCTTTGGTTGCATTCGGGATTCACCATGAGCTCCGACAGAATGAGGAATCTGATGGTGTCCTTTCTGCTGAGGAGAACATTCATAAAATATGTTTATTTTCAGCATTTTAAGCTTTACCGCGAAAGGTATTAATCTTAAAGATTGAGGACCTTACATGCACGATCTTGTCATCAGAAACGGCCTTTGTTTCATTAACGGGGAGTTTGTCGAGTGCAGCGTTGGTGTGGACGGCAACAGAATCACCCATGTAGCCAAGGAGGTTGAGAGGGGAGAAATAGAGATTGACGCTGCTGGCTGCCTCGTCATGCCCGGCTGCTTCAACGCTCACACTCATGCTGCCATGACCTTGCTGAGGGGTTATGCCGAGGGCTTGCCGCTCAGGGAGTGGCTTGAGAAGGTCTGGGAGGTTGAGGCAAGGCTGGATGAGGATGCGGTTTACTGGGGAACCATGCTCGCGTGCGTTGAAATGCTGAAATCGGGAGTAACCGCATTTGCGGACATGTACATACACATGGATGCAGTCGCTGAGGCTGTGGGCGAGTCGGGAATGAGGGCAGTTCTCGGCTACGGCATGGCTGACAGAGGTGATGAGGAGAGAGCAAGGAAGGAGCTTGAAATCGGACTTGAATTTGCGGAGAAGTGGAACGGCGGCTTTGAGGGAAGAGTTACCACCATGCTGGCTCCTCACGCCCCCTACACATGCTCCCCGGAGTTTTTGAAAGTGGTCAGCGACGCTTCGAAGGATAAGGGATTTTTGAAGCACATACACGTCTCTGAAACTCTGTGGGAGGTAAAGGAGGTTAGGGAGAGGTACGGAAAAAGGCCCGTTGAGTTCCTGGACTCAATAGGCTTTCTCGACTCCAGCACCGTTCTGGCTCACGCGGTTTGGCTGTCTGAAGCTGAGATGAAAATTCTTGCAGAGAGGGGCGTTAGCGTCGCACACTGTCCCACAAGCAACCTGAAGCTCTCGTCAGGCATAGCAAAAGTTTCTGAGCTTCTTGAGATGGGTGTAAACGTGGGCATAGGCACGGATGGCGCTGCGAGCAACAACATGCTCAGTGTGCTTTCAGACGCGAGAGTGGGTGCTTTGCTTCAGAACCTGAGAGGCAGGACTCTGAAACCTGGGCACTGGCTTGAGATGGCCACCGAAGGCGGATACAGGGCCTACAACCTTAAGGGAGGGAGAATCGAGGAGGGATACCTTGCCGACATTGTTGTTTTCAGCAAAACGTGCAGGAACGCTCCGATGCACGATCCAGCAGCGATGCTTTACGTCGAAAATCAGGCGCTTCATGCTGTTGTTGATGGTGTTCTCGTCATGGAGGACGGCATTCTTGTGAACGTTGAGGAGGAAAAAGTAATCGAAAAGGCTGAGGAAACGGCACTCGAGCTGGTAGGTGGTTAGCCAGAATGCTTGCAAAAATAGGAGAAAATTTTAATTATTTCTTATGTTAACATCATAACAATGCCAAAAATCAATTTCAGGCAACTGAAATTCAGGGGAAAAGAGCAGGAGGAGTCGGAGGAAGAAGAGGCTGAGCAGCTTGCCGACTACGAAAAAGAAGCTCTGGAGGCGATAGAGGAGGTAAAGCAAAAGGAGGAAATCCTCAAAGTTAAGCGTGAAAAGAAGAAGATCATCGGATTGCCAAAAAGGAAGGAGTACAGTGTTGAAGAGCATGGGGAGCTTGTGGAGTACTCTCCGCCAGTTGGGTGGAGCATCGTCGAGGAGTACTGGCTGCTTGAGCCGTACTGCAAGGCTTTTATTATTTACAACGAGGAGGAGCAGGAGTACAGGTATCAGGTCGTCGAACCGAGATTAGACCCATACGAAACGGAGGTTTACGGTCACCTCTCTGTCCTGCTCAAAGATAAGCTTGAGGAAAATTTCTTTGAGGATGGGAAGGTTGCCAAGGAAGTCGTTCTCAAGGAAACCTTTGACGATTTGATCAGCGAAGTGGGGTTCGATTTGGAAGACCGCTCCTATTACAAAATATGGTACTACATCATGAGAGATTTTCTTTACTACGACAAGATAACTCCGCTAATGCTGGACAAGATGCTTGAGGACATCTCATGCAATGGTGTTCGGAAGTACATGTATGTCTTCCACAGAAACTACACAAACCTCCGCACCAACGTCATCTTCGACGATCCGGATGAGCTTGACAGCTTCGTTGTCAACCTCGCCCAGAAGTGCGGAAAGCACATCAGCATCGCAGAGCCAATGGTTGACGCGACAATGCCCGACGGCAGCAGAATCCAGATGACTTTGGGGAGGGAGGTGACCGACCACGGCTCGACCTTCACCATAAGAAAGTTCCGCGAAGAGCCCGTCACTCCCATCGACCTAATAGCATGGAAAACCTTCAGCAGCGAGCAGATGGCATATCTATGGCTCTGCATCGAGAACAAGAAGTCCCTTATCTTTGCCGGCGGCACTGCGAGCGGTAAAACCACTTCGATGAACGCCATCTCGCTCTTCATCCCCCGCCGCTCCAAGATAGTGACAATTGAAGACACAAGAGAGCTTATGCTCCCCCACGAGAACTGGATTCCTGCTGTAACAAGGGATGCCTTCCACGGGGAGAAGGGAGCAGTTGACATGTACGATTTGCTGAGAGCGGCTTTGAGGCAGAGGCCTGAATACATAATAGTCGGTGAGGTTAGAGGGAGGGAGGCTTTAACGCTCTTCCAGGCGATGGCTACAGGCCACACAACCTACTCAACACTGCACGCTGACAGCATAAGCGGTGCGATACACAGGCTTGAAAACCCGCCAATAGGAGTGCCGAGGCCGATGCTCGAGGCTCTTGACATTATAAGCATCCAGGCCCAAACTTACGTTGGGGACAGGAGAGTTAGGAGGAACATGGAGATTGCGGAGATTGTCGGTTTGGATGCGCACACAAAGATGCTGAGAACCTCAACCGTATTCCAGTGGGACAGCGTTAAGGACGAGCACGCGATGGTTGGAACTTCCAAAGCTCTGGAGGAGATAAGGAGGCAGAGAGGGTGGAGTGTGAGGGAGCTGAACGAGGAGCTTGAGAGGAGGAGGAGAGTGCTGGAGTTTATGCTCGAGCACAACGTAAGGGATTTCAAGAGGGTGAGCAACATAATTCACACCTACCAGACCAAGCCGGATAAAATTATGGAAGCCATTTCAAAGGAGGGGTAATATGTTTAAGGAGGCGAACAGGCTTACTTACATAGGATACAGGCTTTTTGCTGAAGATATCATGAAGAAAGAATCGAAGTACTTCGAGCTTGAGAGGTCCTTGAAAAAGGCCATGATTTCTATGCCGCCTGAAATGTACATCGCAACGGCAAGAATGTTCTCTCTCCTTTTTGGAATAATTGGAGCTGTTATCGGATTGATTGCGGCCTTCATACTCGTTAAGTACGTTGGTGTGCCACCATTCTTCAACATCCGTCTCCCAGAACCTATCGCGACCTACTGGCTGTTCTACAGACCCTTTGTTTACGCAGGTATTCTGGCCATCGGCATAACGCTGGCCCTCTATTACCTCGGAAACTTGATCTTCGCCATTTACCCCTCAACCGTCATCAGCGACAGAAAGAGCAAAATAAACAGGATTCTCCCGCATGCGATTATCTTCATGTACTCCCTCAGCAAGGGTGGGATGAGCCTGGTTCAGATTCTCAAAGCCCTTGCAGACAACCACGAGGTTTATGGAGAGGTTTCAAAGGAGGCTTCGAGAATTCTCTGGGAGGTAGAGGGGCTGGGCAAGGATTTGAGAACGGCGCTGGCTGAGGCTGTTGACACCACACCCTCGGACAACTTCAAGGAGTTTCTGCACGGCCTAATAACAATAATCGACAGCGGTGGTGACATCACGAGGTACTTTGAGGAGAGAGCTGAGTTCTACTTTGAGAGGGCGAGGCAGGACCAGAAAAGCTTTCTCGAATTCCTCGGGCTCATGGCGGAGACCTACATTACGGCATTCGTTGCAGGCCCGCTCTTCCTCATAATCATCCAGACAGTCATGTCGGTTATGGGGCAGACCAACGAAGTGGCGATGTTCTCAATCATTTACTTCGTCATCCCCATCGGCTCCTTCATGTTCGCGATGCTCATCAAGCTCCTAACTCCCGGAGAGGAGGGCAGCGCTCCAAGGCTGAGGGAAAGGTATATTTACGTCAGGCGCTCTTCGGAGCTCGACTCCGAGGAGAAAAAAAAGTTGGAGAAGAAGGTTAGCAGATATAAGCTGATGAAAAAGCTGAAGAATCCTTTCAGGCTTATTGTGGAGAACCCCCTCTACACCTTCGCGTTCTCAATCCCCGCGGCCCTTGTAATTCTGATCTATGGGCTGGTGGTAAACCCCTACATTCCGGGCATGGACCTGAAGAACTGGTTCTTCTCCTACGACGACTACATTTTCATATCTCTGATGGTCGTTCTTGGCCCGTTTGCTCTGTTTTACGAGCTTGGCAGAAGAGGTGTTAAGACCTACATGCGTCTAACGCCGATATTCCTCAGCAAGCTTGCCTCGGCTAACGAAAGCGGCATGCCGATCTACCGCGCAATTACGATGATTGCCAAAACCGACACAAGCCCCCTCAGAAAGGAAATCGCGAAGATAAAGGCGGACCTCGACTGGGGAATAAGCCTCTCCGACGCGCTCGTGAGGTTTGCAAACAGGCTGAAGATTTTTGAGATTTCGAGGACGATGACGCTGCTCAACGAGGCGCTGAAGTCCACGGGAAATGTCACAGAGGTTCTGATGATTTCCGCCAAGGATGCGACGAGTGCGGAGTTGCTCAGAAGGGAGAGGATGACGAACATGTTCATGTACGTGATTATCGTTTACATAGCCTTCTTCGTCTTCATTGGAATAGTTTACATCATCTCATCAACCTTCCTCTCGACCCTCGCTGAGAGCGCTGCAAAGGTTCAGGCTACCGGACAGAACTTCCAGATGCTCCAGAGTGTTGACGTCACACTCTACAGAAACGTATTCATGCATGCTGCCGTGTTTCAGGGAATCTTCGCAGGAATGGTTGCCGGAGTGATGGGAGAAGGCAGTCTGAGCGCAGGAGCGAAGCACTCACTTATAATGCTGACCATTGCCTACATAGTCTTCAGCGTCCTGTTCGGCTTCAAACTCATCTAACTCCTTTTTTATTTGCCGGTAGAAGATTTCGAGAAACCTGTGCCTTTCTTCTGCGATTTTTCTTGCAGTTTCAGTGTAAAGCAAGTCCCTCAGCTTCAGAAGCTTCTCCTCAAAGTGCTTCAAGGTTTCCTCAATGCTCCTTCCCTTTTCGCCGCTGTAGAGGAAGGCTCTCGCCACACCTATAGCACCAATTGCATCCAGCTTGTCGGCATCACTGAGAATTTTTGCTTCCAGCGTTTTCGGTTTCATCTTTCCTGAGAAGGAGTGGGCCTCGATGGCGTGGCAGACAGCCTCAACAAATTCCGCGTCATGGTCTTTGAGAAGCTCTCTTGCGATTTCTGCGGACTTTCTGGCGTGGTTGGGATAGCCTCTGGCAATGTCGTGCAGCTCTGCTGCCTTTAAAACAACGTCAAGTCTCGCTCCTTCCCTTTCCGCTATGTAACGGGCCAGCTTGATAACCCTCTCCACGTGTCCCTCATCGTGCGATGACACCCTTTACGTCTGCCGAGACCAAAAAAATTTAATGGATTGTGTATGAGGTAGGGTAATGAGTGAAGAGAGCAACGAAGAGACGAAGATTATTGAGCTTGAGGATATTCCCGGAGTCGGTCCTGAGACGGCAAGAAAGCTTAGAGAGGCTGGATATTCAACAATTGAGGCTGTTGCCGTAGCATCACCCTCAGAACTCGCCAATGTGGGTGGAATCACTGAAGGTAACGCGGTAAAGATAATTCAGGCGGCGAGGAAATTGGCCAACATAGGTGGTTTTGAGAGCGGAGATAAGGTTTTGGAGAGAAGAAGGTCTGTTAAGAAAATAACTACTGGGAGCAAAGACCTCGACGAGTTGCTTGGTGGTGGAGTTGAGACCCAAGCCATAACCGAGTTTTTTGGAGAGTTTGGTAGTGGTAAGACTCAAATCTGCCATCAGCTCGCTGTAAACGTTCAGCTTCCTGAGGATGAGGGAGGGCTTGAAGGCTCGGTGATTATCATCGACACAGAGAACACATTCAGGCCTGAGAGGATAATCCAGATGGCTGAGGCGAAGGGGCTTGATGGCAATGAGGTTCTGAAGAACATCTACGTTGCTCAGGCTTACAACTCCAACCACCAGATGCTTCTTGTTGATAACGCGAAGGAGCTGGCTGAGAAACTGAAAAAGGAGGGGAGGCCAGTAAGGCTAATAATCGTCGATTCTCTCATGTCACACTTCAGGGCGGAGTATGTCGGCAGGGGAACGCTGGCAGACAGACAGCAGAAGCTCAACAGACACCTCCACGACCTGATGAAATTCGGTGAGCTATACAACGCTGCAATTGTTGTGACGAATCAGGTTATGGCGAGGCCTGACGTGCTTTTCGGCGACCCGACGAAGCCTGTGGGGGGACACATCGTAGCCCACACGGCAACTTTCAGAATTTACCTCAAGAAGGGCAAGGATGACCTTAGAATTGCCAGGCTGATCGACTCTCCACATTTGCCTGAAGGGGAGGCGATTTTCAGGGTGACTGAGAGAGGAATAGAGGATGCTGAAGAGAAAGACAAAAAGAAAAGGAAAAAATAAATAATTTTTTACTCCTCAACAACCTCCTCCACGACCTGCATCAGCTCTTCGCTGTCCTCTGCATCGCCGTACTGGTTGATTAGCTGAATTATCTCCCTCAGGTCCTTAACGCACTCCTTGGTGTGCTGCACTGCAGTCTTAACAGCCTCTCTAACTTCCTTCATTGCCTCAAATCCCTGCTGAGGTGTTTCAATTTCAAGTACCTTCTCCTTTGCCTCGCCTATCTTTTCAAGGGCCATCTCCCTGTGCTCTCTGTAGCTGTCAAGCCAGTTCTCAAGGAGCGTTGTGTCCTTGCCTTCCTCTTCAAACTCTGCAATCTTCCCCTCCACGAAGTTCTCGAGGTTCTCCCCCTTCTCGACGAAGGTCTCAAGCCTGTCGAGGACTCCAATGATTATACTCTTCTGCAGTGAGACCTTTGCATCCCTCCAAACTTCCCTTGCATTCTTCATAGCTTCCTTCAGCTCTTCAACTGTCTCAGCGGCCTCAATCTCCTCCTTTGCGTTGATTAGGTCGGTGATGTGCTCGTTTATCTCAGCAATTATTTCATCCTTCATGCTGAGGTTGCTCTCCTCAAGCCTGTTCTTTATGCTCTCCAAGGAGGCAACTCCAAAGTCCACCATCGCAACGCCGAGGTTCCTTGCCTCATCCAGTGTGTCGTTGTTTAATACAATTCCAAACCTCTGCCAGTCCCTCACCTTCTCAAACACTTTCACTGTATTTCTCAAATCTTCTCCATTTCCAGCTGCCATTGCTGGTGCGACAAGCACCAGCAGAGCCAGCACCCCCAACATTCTACCGAACTTCCCCAACATCTCGCATCACCGATCAAACCTTGAACCTCAAAAAATATAACGAAACTTTCGGATTTGAGGCTTTAAAAGCAAATTTAAAGCTTTATTAGGATTTACTTTGGTTTATACTTCTTTGAGAAACTTCAATTTTTGTTTTAAAGACCTTTAAGGTAAATTTTATGTTGCAGTTGAACCATCCTACATCTTTATTGGCAAACTTTTTCCGAAATCTTTTTAAACGCTCAAAAAAAGAATGTTAAATACAGAAAAAAGGTGGTAGCATGTTCAGAGGAGTGGACTTTTACAATGTTGACGAGCTTTTGAGCGACGAGGACAGGCTTGTAAGGCAGTCGGTGAGAGAGTTTCTGGAGAAGGAGGTTGTGCCGCTTGTTGCCGATGCCTGGCACGAGGAGAAGCCGTTAAACTTCCATGAGCTGGGGAAGAAGTTTGGGGAGCTTGGAATGCTCGGCACCTTCCTGCCAGAGGAGTATGGATGCCCCGGAATGACCTACACAACTTTTGGTGTAGTCTGTCAGGAGGTCGAGAGGGTTGACAGCGCTCTGAGAAGCTTTGTTGCCGTCACATCTGGCTTGGTAATGTATCCCATCTGGAGATACGGCAGTGAGGAGCAGAAGGGGGAATACCTGCCAAAACTTGCAAGGGGAGAAATTATCGGGGCTTTCGGCCTTACAGAGCCGAATCACGGCAGCGACCCGGGCAGCATGGAGGCAACTGCAAGGAGAGATGGGGATGAGTGGGTGCTGAATGGCACCAAGACCTGGATCAGCGAGGCTGATGTGGCTGACATAGCTGTTGTCTGGGCGAGGGATGTTGAAGATGGAAAGATAAAGGGCTTTATTGTAGAGAGAGGCACGAAGGGATTCCAGCAGACGGCAATAACAAAGAAAGCCTCGATGAGGGCTGGAAGTGTGGGCGAGCTTGGCCTTGTCAACTGCAGAGTGCCCGAGGAGAACAGGTTGCCTGAGGCAAGAGGGCTGGGGGCACCGCTCAGCTGCCTGAATCAGGCGAGGTTTGGAATCTCATGGGGGGCGATAGGAGCAGCAATGGACTGCTACGAGACTGCGTTAAACTACACGAAGGAGAGGAAGCAGTTTGGAGCTCCTTTAGCATCTTACCAGCTTGTGCAGGAGAAGCTGGTTAACATGCTCATTGAGATAACCAAGGGGCAGCTTCTCGCGTGGAGGCTGGCAAAGCTGATGGATGAGGGGAAGGCTACAACCGAGCAGATTTCAATGGCCAAGAAGAACAATGTTAGAGTGGCTCGCTACTGTGCAAGAACTGCGAGAGAATTGCTTGGGGCCAATGGCATAAGCCTTGACTACTCGCCGATAAGGCACATGGCCAACATTGAGTCCGTCTATACTTACGAGGGCACGGATGACATCCACACGCTGATTTTGGGCAGGGCTATAACAGGATATCAGGCCTTCAGAAGGGAGCTAAGGTGATATTTTGGCCTTCCAGCCCTTCAACAACCTGCTCATTCTCGAACTGGGGCAGGCTGTAGCAGGGCCCTACATCGGAACTCTGCTGGCTGATCTGGGGGCTGAGGTAATTCACATTGAAAGGCCGGGAGTTGGGGATCTGGCTAGGCACTGGATCCCCATAAGGGCTGACCTGAGCTTTTACTTTGGTGTTGTCAACAGAAACAAAAAGTCAATGACGCTCGATTTGAAACAGGAGAAGGGCAGGGAGATTTTTTTCAGGCTTGCAGAGAAGGCTGATGTCATAATCGAGAACTTTGTTCCGGGAGTTGTGAAGAAGCTCGGTGTTGACTATGAGGCTGTAAAAAAAGTAAAGCCGGACATCATCTATTGCCACGTTTCGGGCTTTGGGCAGGACGGGCCTTACAGAGACCGCCCGGCCTTTGACCAGCTCATTCAGGGCGAGGCGGGGATAATCAGCTACACAGGAACAAGAGAAACGCCGTGCAAGATTAACGTTCCCATCACTGATTTGCTGGCTTCAATGTACGGTGCCTATGCTGTTCTCGCAGCACTGCTGAGAAGAGAAAAGACGGGGGAGGGAATGGAGATTGACATCTCCCTGTTTGATTGTGCCGTCACAATGATGCTCAATCTGATGAACATGGCCATTGTCGAGGGAATGAAGGATGAAGAGCTTAGAATGGGGACAAAGTACTTCCTCGCCACACCCTACGAGCCTTATCCGGCTGGAGACGGAAAGCTGGTCAACGTTGTTGTTGCAACCGAGTGGCACTGGAAGGAGTTCTGCAAGGCTGTGGGGCTGGAGGAGCTGCTTGACGACCCAAGGTTTGCAACAAACCAGCAGAGGCTGAAGCACAGGGAGCAGCTTGAGAGAATCATCATAGAGAAGTTCAGGGAGAAGCCGAGGGACGACTGGATAGAGATACTGCTCAAAGCTGGAGTGCCATGCGGGGCTGTGAACACAATACAGGAAGTTATAGAGCACCCGCAGACAAAGCACCGCAAAACTGTGGTTGAGGTGGATTACCCTGAACTTGGAAAAATCAAGCTCTTCAACAACCCTGTGAAGTTCTCAGGCTTTGAGGTTGAGGTGAGAAGGCCGCCAAAGCTTGGGGAGCACACTGAAGAGATTTTGAAGTCTATTGGGCTTTCAGAGGAGGAAATAGCAGATTTGAGGGCTTAAAAGTAATTTAAAATATTTTTATTCCTCCATCATGGATATTTTCTTGGTCTGTCTGAAACCCAGGAAAACCACAACAACAGAAATCAGTGCAAGCATTGGAGCCAATGCCTTAACCGGCCCATAAAGTATCACCAATCCAAGCGCTATTATCCCAAATCTCGCTGAGTAGTCCAAAGCCCTTCTTCTGCTGACTTTGCCAAAGCTTCCTACAGTTATTGTTAAACAGGCGATGAGTACAATGGCGAAGGCCTTGAGCATCTCCAATCCGGGCTGAACAACGAGCTCCGGCCACGTCAGAACGGCGAATATCAGCAGGTATATTGGCAGAATCCACTTCTGGGTGTAGAATGCTGTCTTTACAAAGGGAGTTTCGGCAATTCTTGAGGTTACAGCAGCTATCAGCGCTACCGGGGGTGTGAACTCGGATATTGCCGCAGCGAGGAACACGAAGAAGTGCGCAACCCACTTGTCCACATCGAAGGAGATGAAGGGAGTTACAACGAGCACGGAGGCTATGATGTAAACTGCCGATGGTGGAAGGCCGAATCCCAGAAAGTAGGCGAGCATGAAGCTGAGGGCGACGAGAATGATCAGACTTTCCTCTCCGAGGTCGAGAAGAAGCATGCTGATTTTAATCAACCACCCGCTAACGGTGAAGAGGTTTATTATAATTCCGAGTACAGCCAGAAGTAGCAGTATATCGACTACTACTGCAGGATAACCCTCTATTGCACCCCTTAATCCTTTAAGCAGCTCTTTCAAACCCTTCTTTAAGTCTTTCGCTGTTAAAACTCTGATCACCGATGCTGCGATCAGGAAAAGCATCGATGTGAAGAGCGCTGCCCTGACTTCCGGCCACCAGAAAACTCCCATCAAAACAATGAGAAGGATGAGGCTGAGGAAAAATATTACGGCATAAACCTTGTCCGTTATCTCAACCCTGCCAAGCTGCGAAAGCACGTCGTCAATTTTTATCCTGCCCGGCTTCACGTACTGAATGGTGAGGAGGTAGACCGTGAGTATTATGGAGAAGTAGTAAATGAAAGCCAGAACGAATCCCCTGATTACAACCTCGAAGTAACTTACACCCAGAAACTCAGCCATGAGAAAGGCTGCTATGGCCATAACTGGTGGCATTATAAGCCCACCGAGAGCAGCAGCGCCCTCAGTTGCTGCTGCATATAGAGCAGGAAATCCAGCCCTGCGCATTGCCGGAATTGTGAACTGCCCTACCAGAGCTGAATCTGCCGCTCCTGATCCCGTACACATCGCAACGCTCATTGAACCTATCACGGCTGATTGAGGAATCAGCGCGGGCCTTTTGCTCAGGGCGTTTATTATCGTCCTGATCAGGGCTTTGTCTATTTCGAAGCCCTTTGCAATTCCCATGAGAAGAAGGAAGGCACCTATTATTCCCACACCGGCCTGAGCGTAGGTGCCGAACATTCCGAGCTTAATTTCGATTGTGGATGAAGTGATTACCCTTTCGAGGCTTATTCTCGAAGTTTTCAGAATTCCGGGGAACAAGTCCCCGTACATGCAGTAAATGATAAGAAATATTATCAGAAAGAATAAAACCTTGTGCTCCCTCCTCGCGTATTCAACAACAAACAGGAATAGGAAAACACCAACAAGCTTATCGGTTAGCGTGAAAGAACCAACTCTCGTGTAAATCAAGTCGAGATAGTTCATGGGGAGGTAAACGGCCGAAAAAACGCATATGGCTATGAAGAAAAACCCAACCGCATACTGAAATTTACCAAGCTTCGGATAAAGACTGCCATCCTTCAGCTTTTCAAGTGTGTAGATTATATACGCCACCGGCACCAAGGCGAGAACCCAGAACATCGTTCCCATTGTGCCAGTGGTGTAGTAGTAAATGGCGCAGGAAAAGTAAATGAGAGACGCGATAAAAATTAGGTAGGAAAAAAATTTGGAAGAGTTAACCATTCAGCCACCTCCGATCACTTGGCTATGTACTGATCCCACTCGCTGTTCCACAACCCCTTTTCCTTCAAATACTTCGCCAGACCAGGATGAATGGGCATAACGCTTGGGTCAGCAGACTTTATTCCTCCAACCTGGAACTCCGCAACGTTCTTGGCGAGAGGTTCAAGTCCTGGGTCAACCTGAGCGAGTTTGTCTGAATTCTTCTCCAGAGCCTTTAACAGATTGTAAACCGCATCTTCAGGTGTATTCAGGCTTGTGTGGAATCCGAAGTAGAACGGAACCGCATCTGCAGTCCCCTCAATGCCCCACTTGCTCACATCAATCTCTTTGACCCCGTACTTGGCCATGATTTTCTGCTTCTCCTCGTCGCTCATTTTGATTACAACAAGCTTGTCCTTGCAGGCTATGGTCAGCTCCTGCCCCCATGTGGGCAGAGAGACTCCGGCTGTGGTGTAAAGACCTGTTGCCACAATCGTTCCCTCTTCGAGGGCCTTGCAGACGAACTTTGAGTCAACCTCTGTGTGCTGCGGCTCCACTCCGAGAACGGCGAAGGCTCTTCTGAGGTTCAGATGGTTCATGTATCCCGCAGGGGTGAGGTAAACTGACTTTCCATCAAGGTCACTCCAGCTCCTGATATTCTCAGCGTTCTCCTTTGTTGTGACGAGGAAAGTCTCCATGGTGTAAGCCCAGAATGTCTGAACGGGCTTTTGTTCACACACGAATCCCTCAAAAGACCCGGTTGACTCATAAAGGTTCTTGGCTGCCAGGTCAGCAATATAGGCACTCTCAGCTTCACCGTTGCAGAATCCTTTAATAGCTGCAGTTGTTGAGGAATAGGGTTTAACAGAAAACTCGTAGCCTGGGACGTCATCCTTCACCGCATCGAAAATTCCAGTTACTACTCTGTAAGCGTAGCAGGACGGGTCACAGGTAGCCCAGCTCCACGGCTTAACCTCTACCTTAGGGGTTGTTGCTCCCTCAGGCTTCTCCTCTGCAGCACAGCCGGCTAAAAAAACTCCAATCACGATTAGGCAAAGCACCACCGCCAACCTCTTCATAGATTAATGAAGATTGATTTATCAATAAAAAGTTTTTCAAAATAGTTATTGAAACCATCAATCCCTACCTCCGGACAAAGCTATTTATAAGTGATTTATTATCAGTTTTATGGCAATTGTTGTCGCTGTGGACCACTCAGACAGAACACCAAGGGTCGTGGATTTTGCCATTGAGGAGGCGAAATTGAGGGGAGAGAAGCTTCTCTTCGTTCACTCCCTCTACGGTGGGGATAAAACGAGTGCAAAGGAGATTGAAGCAGGCGAGAGGTTGCTGGACTACGTCGTAAGTCTTGCTGAGAACAGGGGTGTTGAGGCCGAGAAGCATCTGCTCGTGAGGGGCAAGGAGCCGGAAGAGGACATAGTGGAGTTTGCTGATGAAGTTGAAGCCTCGATGATTGTGATAGGAGTGAGAAAAAGGAGGCCTGCTGGTAAATTGCTCTTCGGCAGTGTTGCTCAGCAGGTTATACTGCACGCAAAGCAGCCTGTTGTCTGCATCAAATAATTTTTTAACCTTTTCTTCCCACTCCTTAAGATGTTTCGAGTTATTCCCGCCATAGACCTCAAGGATGGGAAGGTTGTAAGGTTGAGGCAGGGTAAAGAGGATGAGGTAACCTTTGAGGCTACCAACCCCATTGAAGTTGCAAAGCAATGGGTTGAGATAGGAGCGAAGGTTTTGCACGTCATTGATTTGAGCGGCGCCTTTCAGGGAAGGCTGAGGCACGAGGAGATTATCGCTGAGATTGCGAAAATGGCAGAGGTGCAGGTTGGTGGGGGAATAAGGGATTTCAGAGTTGCTGAGAGACTTTTTGAGCTTGGTGTGGACAGGGTTATTTTCGGGACGATTGCTGTAGAGAGGGTTGAGGAGCTCAGAGAGTTCGCCAAGAAATGGAAGGGGAGGGTCATGGTTGCCATAGACTCGAAGAAGGGCAGAGTTGCTGTGAAGGGCTGGAAGGAGGTGGTGGAGCTTACACCCGTGCAGCTTGCAGAGCTCTATGATGACCTCGACGTTTCATTCCTCTACACCAACATCGATGTTGAGGGGCTGGTTTCCGGAATAGAGAGGGAAAGAATTGAGGAAGTTGTGAAAAGCCTCAGAAATCCGGTTTACGTCGCGGGAGGGATTAGCAGCATAGAGGACATCAGATTCGCAAAGAGGGTTGGGGCTGCAGGAGTTGTGATTGGCTCGGCTTTGTACACTAAAAAGCTTAAATTTGAGGAAGCAATAAAGGTGGAGTATGAAAAAGTTTAGCAGGAAAACGGAGGAGACAGAGGTGGAAGTCGTTCTTGGAGAAGAGCTGAAAGTTGATACTGGCATCGCTTTTCTCGACCACATGCTGAAAACGCTTTCAAGGCACTCCGGGATAAAGCTGAGAGTGAAGGCAAAGGGAGACCTTGAGCACCACGTTATAGAGGATGTTGCCATCGCGCTCGGAAAGGCTCTTGCCGGGGTGGATAAAAAGGGTTTGGAGAGGTTTGGAGATGCCATCGTTCCAATGGATGATGCTGTAGCAATCTGCGGTCTCGACTTCAGCGGGAGAGGCGTGCTTGTGGTGGAGGGGACTTTTGGGGATGGTGAGATGAGGGAAGAGGACTTTCTCCACTTCCTCGACACCCTCTGCAGAAATGCTGGCTTGAACGTTTACCTTAGCGTTAAGGGGAGCAATTCCCACCACAAAATGGAGGCTGCGGTTAAGGCAGTTGCTATATCGCTGAAAAAAGCTTTGACAAAAAATGGAAATGATTACAGAAGCGCGAAGGGAGTTCTGGACTGAGATGCAGTATGATAGAGGTTAGAAATCTCTCGAAGCGATTCGGAAGGAAACTCGTCTTAAAGAACCTCAATTTCGAAGTTGACGCTGGAAGGGTAGCTGTACTTGGACAAAACGGTGCGGGAAAGTCAACTCTGGTTAAAATGGTTGCAGGAATACTAAGGCCAACCGAGGGTGAGGTAAAGGTTTTCGGAAAGGACCCTTCTGCCTCTCCGGATGTGAGGGAGAGGATTGGCATTGCCACTCACAATCCAATGCTCTACGGAGAGCTTACGGTTAGGGAAAATTTAGAATTCTACGCGGGAATATACAACAGTAAACCCAAACTGGAAGAGTTAGCTCGGAAATTCGACTTTTTGGAGTATCTTGACACTAAGGTCAGTGAGCTTTCCAGGGGTTACTTGCAGAGGGTTTCAATGGCTAAAGCCCTAATAAACGACCCGGATTTGCTTATTCTCGACGAGGTGACGTCTGGACTTGATGCGACAGTAAGAAAAAAAGTTCTCGAAATTGTAGGTACTTTCCAAGGGACACTGCTCTTTACAACTCACAATCTTAACGAGGCCAAAGTTTGCGAGGCCTTCATCGTTTTGCGGGATGGACAGCTCGTTTACAATGGAGGTAGCTTTGAAAGAGCTTTGGAGGCCATTAATGAGGTTGCTTGAGCTTGCAAAGAAGGACTTAAGGCTTGAGCTTAAGGCCAAGTCGAACATCAGTTTGATGCTCCTTTTCAGCCTAACAGCGGCATTTCTTTTCAGCGCAGCAATTCCGAAGCCGGGTGAGCTGTTTTCACCTCTCCTCCTCATCATTTTCTTCCTTACCGGAATGCTTGGCTACTCCACCTCCTTTTTAAAAGAGTACGATTCTGGGACGATTGAAGGTCTTAAAGCCTCTCCGCTAACGCCTCAGGAGATAATTGGTGGGAAGGTAGTTTTCAACCTCTGCCTCATGCTTTCCGTTCAGGCATTAATTTTTCCCATCTGTTACGCCCTCTTCGACGTCGAAGGCAACTTTATCTCCGCGTTTGCAGCATTTGCTGTCTGCAACGCTGCTTTGTCCGTCTCAATCACATCCCTCTCCCCCCTCCTTTCCCACTCCAGAGCAAGGGAGATGCTTCTGCCAGTTGTGCTTTTCCCTGTCATCTTCCCGCTGATAAGCTCCACCGTTGTAATCGTTGATAATGCTTTAACAGGATATCTTGACTTCTTCAGAATCCTTTTCGTTGTTGCTTATGACGGAATCATTGCAACACTCTCGATGATTACCGCTGACAGGGTAATTTGAGTTGTAGAGTGAATTGAGGGATTTTCACTCAGGACATTTTAGTTTTAATTCAAAAATCGTTCCTTGTGGTTCGTTATCCCTTATTGTAATTTTACCCCCATATCTGTCCATTAATAGCTTATTTGAGCTGCGATTATTCTGCAGAAGGTTGGTGATGATGTCAGACCATGCATAACCTCGTAACACTTCTTTCCAACAACATCTCCAAAAATTTCTTTTGCTTTCCTATTCTCGTATGTTATCTCAAAATCGGGAGTTATTAGGAAGGTAATGAGGTTTAAGTTGTCCAGAATGTTGTATAATTGCTCCATAAGTGGGGTTTTTCTTCATCTTTTAAAATTTTGCTCTCTAATTGAAAGCGCATCCCATAATATCTTTGTACCCCCAACAAGATTGCCACGTGAGAAAGCTAACAAACATGCGGAAATCTTTCAGGTGACAAGGAAAATGTAATTGTAAAATTTGAGATATCACGCTAGAGTCCGAACCTCAAAAAGCTTTTATAAGGGATTTATCATTTAAATTGAAAGAGGTGGTAAGGTGAGGTGGAAGTTGCTTTTTGCCCTTCTGGCAGCTTTGTTGCTTGCAGCCTGCTCCCAATCATCTGAGAGGGTGGTTATAGGTTCAAAGCCCTTCAACGAGCAGTACATTCTTGCGAACATGATTGCAATCCTCCTAGAGGAGAACGGATACAAGGCAGAGGTGAAGGAGGGGCTTGGAGGGACTTTGGTTAACTACGAGGCTCTCAAGAGGAACGACATTCAGCTTTATGTTGAGTATACGGGCACCGCCTACAACGTAATCCTGAGAAAGCAGCCCCCTGAGCTTTGGGACCAGCAGTACATTTTTGATGAGGTGAAGAAGGGTCTTCTTGAGGCCGATGGGGTGGTTGTTGCCGCCAAGCTCGGATTCAGGGATGACTACGCCCTCGCCGTTAGAGCGGACTGGGCGGAGGAGAATGGTGTGGAGAAGATTTCAGACCTCGCTGAGTTTGCAGACCAGCTTGTATTTGGCAGTGACCCCGAATTTGCCAGCAGGCCTGACGGCTTGCCGCAGATAAAGAAGGTTTACGGCTTCGAGTTCAAGGAGGTAAAGCAGATGGAGCCCACGCTAATGTATGAGGCAATAAAGAACAAACAGGTTGACGTAATACCGGCATACACAACCGATTCGAGAGTTGACCTCTTCAATCTGAAGATTCTGGAGGATGATAAAGGAGCTTTACCTCCTTACGATGCGATAATAATCGTCAATGGCAACACTGCCAAGGACGAGAAGCTGATTTCAGTGCTAAAGCTTCTGGAGGACAGAATTGACACCGACACAATGAGGGCCCTGAATTATCAGTATGACGTGGAAAAGAAGGATGCGAGAGAGATTGCGATGAGCTTTCTGAAGGAGCAGGGACTCGTTAAATGATTTTCAAAAGAATCGAGGACGTTGTGCTGGAAAACGTAAGCAAGAGATACGGAAACTTTTTTGCGGTGAGGGAGCTGAACCTCACCGTTGAAGGTGGAGAGTTGCTTGCTCTCATCGGGCCGAGTGGTTCGGGGAAAACCACAACGCTCAGGATGATTAACAGGCTTGTTGAGCCTGATGAGGGCAGAGTGCTGATAAACGGGCAGGACATAAGCGAAATCGATGCGGTAAGGTTGAGAAGAAACATTGGTTATGTGATACAGCAGATTGGCCTCTTCCCCCACATGAAGGTGTGGGAGAATATCGGCTTGATTCCAAAGCTTGAGGGCTGGGAGGAGGAGAAGATTAGGCAGAGAGTAGATGAGCTCCTCAAACTCGTTGATTTGCCCATAGAATTTGCGGAGCGGTATCCATGGCAGCTGAGCGGGGGGCAGCAGCAGAGAGTTGGTCTGGCGAGGGCTCTTGCCCTCAACCCGCCTTTACTGCTTATGGACGAGCCTTTCGGCGCTCTCGATCCAATTTTGAGGAAGCAGCTTCAGGAGGAGTTTGCGAGGATAAAGGAGGAGCTTGGAAAAACAATCGTTTTTGTTACTCATGATGTTGAAGAGGCCTTCAGGCTTGGGGACAGAATTGCAATAATGAATGAGGGAAGGCTCGTGCAGGTTGGAGAGCCGGAAGAGCTCATCATCAATCCTGCAAACGAATTTGTAGAGGACATAACTGGAGCGAGAAGGAAGTTCCGGCACCTTGACACTCTGAAGGTTAAGGATTTCATGATTTCCGCCGAAAAGTATCTTATTCAGAACATGGAGGTTGCCGAGGCTCTGAAGGAGTTCAGGAAAAGGGGAGTGGAGGTGGGATTCCTCGATTCGGGGAGAGCGGTTTTTCTGAAGGACATTGCTGGCAGAGAGGGGAAAATCTCGGAATACGCAAGGGAGGTTAAATCCTTTGCCCCTTCAGACTCTTTGGTTTCAGCGCTGCTTGAGCTGAGGGAGAGCGGTGAGTTCGTGGGTGTGGTTGAGGAAAAGGGAGAGGTGGCAGGAGTTCTGCTCTCAAACGAGATTTTGATGAGGCTGATATGACCGACGGCAGCTTTTTAACCACCCTTATTGAAATCTGGGAGCTTCACAGGCTTACGGAGAGAACTCTCGAACACCTCTACATGTTTTCAGTCTCCCTCGCAGTGTCAGTCATTGTGGGAGTGCTCCTCGGCGTTTTGATTTACAGGCACCGCAAGATTGAGAGCCTCACCTTCAACGCTCTGAATGTCATCGAAACGATTCCCACTCTTGCTCTGCTGGTCCTCCTACTCCCAATTCTCGGTTTGGGAATGGTTCCAACAATTGCAGCATGTATACTCTACTCCATTCTCCCCATAGCAAGGAACACTTACACAGGCCTTGTTACAGTCAGCGAGGAGTACATCGAGATTGCGAGGGCAATAGGGATGTCTGAGAGGGAAATTCTGCTGAAGGTGAGATTCCCCTTGGCTCTTCCCCTAATCATGGGAGGAATCAGGATTGCGGTGGTTTTCACGATGGGTGTGGTTACTCTGGGAGGGTTAATTGCTGCAGGTGGGCTTGGAGCACCACTTCAGACGGGGATTCATCTCTACGACAAGCTCCTCATACTCGTTGCGGGTTTATGGGTTGGGATTCTTGCTGTATTGCTCGACGCCTTTGCCGGGGCTGTTGAGAGAGTTTTGAGCAGAAAATTCAGGGGAGAGTATGATTGAGCTGCTGAAGGTTCTCGCTGCCACCTACGAGCACCTCCTTCTAACCTATGGGGCGCTGGCCGTAAGCATAGCCCTTGCCATCCCCCTCGCCATCGCCTCGGTTTACAGCAGGAAGCTTGCATCGGTTATTATGGCCTTCGCCAACGTCGTTCAGGCAGTTCCGAGCTTTGCCGTTGTTGCGCTTGTCGTCCCCTTCCTCGGAATAGGCTTCACTCCAGCCGTTTTCGCCATCGTTCTGAGAGCTCTTTTACCGATAGTCAGAAACACCTACGTTGGGATGATGAGCGTTGATGAGGCTACCATTGATGCTGCGAGGGGCATAGGCCTCACTGACTTCCAAATCATCCGCTACATCCGCCTCCCCAACGCCTACGCCCCGATGTTTGCGGGGATAAAGTTTGCAGGGATTCTTGCCAACAGCATAGCCATTCTAACTGCTATTATTGGTAGTGGGGGGCTCGGAAGGCTTGTGTTTGAGGGCTTGGCGAGCTTCAACACCGAGAAGGTTATAGCCGGAGCGCTGCCTGCAATCCTTATAGCCGTCTTTATCGACGTAAGCTTTACAAAAATAGAAGGAAGATTCGGCTCAGATAATTCTTCTCGTTAAACTTCCTCCTCACCCGTCCTTATCTTGACTGACTTCTCCACTGGAATAACGAATATCCTCCCATCACCGAACTTCCCAGTTCTTGCCGAACTCACTATCGCCTCCACAACCTCATCAACAGCATCGTCGCTCACCACAACCTCCACCTTCGTCTTCTGGAGCAAATCAACCTCCACCTCTCTTCCCCTGAACTGAAGCCTTATACCCTTCTGCTCCCCCCTGCCCTTCACCTCTGTAACGGTCATTCCGACAAACCCTCTCTCTTCCAAAGCTTTCTTAACGCACTCAAGCTTCTCGGGCCTTATTACAGCGACAACCATCTTCATCTCCACCACCTCACGTGTAGGCAACCTCCTCATGCTGCGACAGGTCGAGACCGACGTACTCCTCCTGCGAGCTAACCCTCAGCCCCACAGCGGCATCAACAGCCTTTGCCAGTATCAGCGTCACGAGGAAGGCGTAGGCTGTTGTGGATGCAACCGCAATCAGTTGTGAAACTAGCAGTTGCGGATTTCCGAACAGTAGGCCTGCATATCCGTTAACCTCCGGATTTGCAAGAATGCCAACTGCAACACTTCCCCATAAACCGCCTATTCCGTGAATCGCCCAAGCATCAAGGCTCTCGTCTATCTTCTTCTTTATTCTGAAGTCCATAGCAAGGTAGCATACTATTCCAGCCACAAGACCTATGACAATCGCTCCCTTTACATCCACAAAGCCTGCTGCGGGGGTTATGGCGGCAAGCCCAGCAATTGCACCGCTCACTATCCCAAGACTCCCCGGCTTTCCCTTAATCCATCCAATTACCATCCAGACAAACCCTGCTACTGCTGCTGAGGTGTTTGTGACCACCACGGCGTTGATGGCCACATCGTTTGCAGCCAATGCACTTCCGCCGTTGAATCCGAACCACCCAAACCAAAGCAGGGCAGCGCCAATGAGCGTCAGCGGAATGCTGTGTGGCTCTATCGAGTACTCCTCGAATCCCGCCCTCTTACCTATCGTCATCGCGACTGCAAGTGCAGCAAATCCCGAGCTTATGTGAACAACCATACCTCCAGCAAAGTCGAGGGCGCCGAGCTTTGCCAGCCACCCCCCACCCCAAAGCCAGTGTGCGAAGGGGGCGTAAACGAACGTAAGCCACAGAGCGCTGAGGAGAATGAACGATGAAACTTTTGCTCTCTCAGCAATTGCGGAGGTGAGGATTGCAATTGTGACAGCGGCGAACATCATCTGGTACATCATGAACAGCAAATCCTCCCCCTTAACTCCGCTTAGCAGTGCATAATTCAGCCCTCCAATGATTCCAGAGATGTCATTTCCGAAGCTCACCGAGTAGCCGTAGAATATCCACAGCAAAACCGTGATTATGAGTGATATGAAGCTCAGCGCAATCATGTTAACTGCATTCTTTCTCCTTACCATTCCTGCGTAAAAGAACCCCACTCCCGGCACCATCAGCATTACAAGGGCCGTGGATGCGAGTATCCATGCGACATTTCCGTCACTCATGTACTCAGGATTTCATGCCAGATTTAAAAGTTTTTTGCATGAATTAGAGAATTTACTGAAGAATTTTTAAGAAAATTTGTAGAAATTGAAGATTTCTCAAGAACGCGGCCAATTTAGAAAATGTTAAAATCGACATCAAAAAATAAAAAATATTCTTTTTAAAAAAAGAAAAATCAGCTACTCTGCTTCAACAGCCTTCTCAGCAGCTTTCCTGTGGGTGTTCTTGGCAGAGGTTTATCCGTAAACTCAATTATCCTCGGTAGCTTGTACTTGGCGATGTGCTTTTCAAGGAAGGCTAAAATGTCCTCCTTGAGCTTCTCGTCTGGAGTATAACCCTCCTTGAGCCTTATTATGGCCTTCACTACCTGTCCCCTGATTCCCTCTGGGTCAGGAACGCCTATGACAGCACACTCGGCAACTGCCGGATGGGTGTTGAGGGGTTGCTCTATTTCATCTGGCCCGATTCTGTAGCCGCTGGACTTGATTAGGTCGTCATCTCTGGAAACGAAGTATATGTAGCCGTTTTCATCTTTCCTGACGAAGTCTCCGAGCACGTTCCAGCCGTTCTTCACACTCTTCGCCTGCTTCTCGCTCAGGTCTCTCGATGGGTGATTCCAGTATCTTATTCCGGTCGGACCTTTGATGTATAAGCTCCCCACTTCATCTGCCCCGCACTCCTTTCCAGTTTCAGGGTCAACTATCTTAGCAATATAGCCCGGCACTGGAAAACCTATGCTTCCAGCAACGGGCTTGGGAGCGCAGGCGTTGGCGATACAGATGTGCAGCATCTCTGTAGCACCCAGAGACTCGTAGATGTCCATTCCGAAGACCTCCTTCCACCTCTTTGCCGTCTCAGCACCCAAAGCTTCTCCACCGCCCGTGAAGAGCCTCAGACTGCTGATGTCGTACTTGTTCATGTACTCCTCCAGCTTGGGGTCGGCGAGAATCATTCTGTAGGATGTTGGAAGTGAGGAAAAGACTGTGATGCCGTGCTCCTCCACGTACTTGAAGAAGTTCTCAACGCTGAATCTCGGCCAGATGCTCGCTGCAGCACCGTGGAAGTAGGGAATTAGGCAGCCGTTGCCGTAGCCCATCGCAAAGCTTACCGGAGCGGGCCCTCCAACAACGTCATCTGGTGTGAGCTTCCAGACGTGCTTGCCCACGAGGTAGACTGATGATATCACATTCTCAACGAAGTGCACACAGCCCTTTGGCAAGCCTGTTGTGCCAGAGGTGTAGAGAATCAGTGCTGGGGTTCCGATTTTGAGCAGTATTGGGTCAAACTTCGCACTCTCAGCCGTAACCTCCGAGAAGGGGATGAAGCCCTCCTTCTCCCCATCCATCACAACCATGGCCTTTGCAGTCTTGATCTCATCCTTGACCTCATTCACCGCCGGGAATACTCTCTCGTCACCGCTGACAAACAAGGCCTTAATTTCAGCGTTGTTCGAGACGAATGACACCTCCTTGCCCGCCCACATTGGGTTTAGAGGCACAGGAATGGCTCCTGCCTTCATTATGCCGAAGTTCACTGCAATTGCTTCCGGCATGTTCCTCGTTCTGAAACCGACTCTATCATACGGTTGGACGCCTATCCCAACAAGGAAGTTGGCAATCTTGTTGCTCAGCCTGTAGAGGTCTCTGTAAGTTACTCTCCTGTCCTCAAAGTAAACAGCCACCTTTCTGCCTCGCCCTTCCCTGATATTTCGGTCAAGCAACTCTTCAGCCAGATTCAGCTCCTTCCTCTCTCCAATATACTCCTGCACCTCGACAGGAATTATTATCTCGGGCCAAGTCTCCTTTGGAACGATATATCTCTCAATCTCCATAAACTCACCCCAAAACCTCCTTTATCTTCTCCAGCGAGTCCGGATTTTCCAGAGCTGAGGTGTCGCCAAGCTCCTGCTTGGCAACAACAGCCTTTATCAGCCTCCTCATAATCTTCCCGCTCCTCGTTCTCGGCAGATCGGGGACAAACACAACCCTGTCCGGCTTGAAGGGCTTTCCGAACTCCTTCACAATTTTGTCAACGATTTCCTTCTCCAGCTCCTCACTCGGCTCATAGCCGGGCTTTAGAGTCACAAAAACCCAAACAACCTCTCCCTTAAGCTCATGCGGAACTCCAATGCATGCGGACTCCTGGACAGCAGGAATGGAGTTCACGATGGTCTCAATCTCTGCAGGTCCCATTCTCTTTCCTGCAACCTTTATGACGTCATCGGCCCTGCCGAAGAGGAACCAGAAACCATCCTCGTCAACATAAGCCCAGTCTCCGTGGTACCAGACTCCCTTCCACCTGCTCCAGTAGGTCTTGATGTACCTCTCAGGGTCTTTCCAGAAGCCTCTTGTCATTGATGGGGCTGGCTTCTTGCAAACCAGATATCCAATCTGCTGCCTCACAGAGTTTCCAGCGTCATCAAACACATCCACGTCCATCCCCAATCCGGGATAGCCCAAGGTTGTCGGCTTGAGGGGCATTGCGGGAGAGGGAAGCAAAAAGCAGCCGAAGATCTCGGTTCCTCCTGAGAGGTTTATGATCGGGCACCTCTCCTCGCCAACGACCTTCAGCAGCCACATCCACGTGTCGTGGTCTATCGGCTCTCCGGTGTTGCCCGTAGCCTTTAAACTGCTCAGGTCGTGCTGCTTTACCGCCTCATCTCCGTATCTCTTCAGCAATCTGTAAACCGTCGCTGAACCACCAAGCTGCGTAATTTCAAACTCCTCAATCATCGCCCATATCCTGTCGGTGTTGGGATAGTCGGGGGCTCCCTCAAAGAGAACGTGAGTCCCGCCGAGATGCTGGCAGCCAATAATCTGCCAAGGCCCCATCATCCAGCCAATGTCGGTGATCCAAAGAAAAACGTCTTCAGGCTTCAAATCCATGTTGAAGAAAATCTCCTTGCTGCTCTGCAAAATCACTCCCGCATGGGATAAAACAACCCCTTTCGGCTTTCCGGTTGTGCCTGAGGTGTAGAGCAGCAAAGCAGCATCGTTGGGGTCCATCTCAACCGTCTCACACCTGCTGCTCTCCTTAACCTCATCCCAGTAAACGTCCCTATCCTCCTTCATCTCAACTTCGGTGTCCGCCCTGTTCACCACAACAACCTTCTCAACCTTCGTCCCCTCAAGGGCCTTGTCGAGTTCGGGCTTGAGTGGCACAGCCCTCCCTCTTCTGTAGCTTGCATCTGCTGTAACAACAACCTTCGCATCTGAATCAGCAAGCCTCGTCTGAATGGCTGCAGAGCTATAGCCCGAGAATATCGGCATCGCAATGGCGCCAATCTTCATGGCAGCAAAGAGAGTAACGACAGTTTCAGGAAACATTGGGAGGTAGAGGGCCACAACGTCCCCCTTCCCAACTCCAAAGGCCTTGAGGGCGTTGGCGAGCCTGTTCACTTCCCTGTAAAGCTCGAGGTAGGTGTATCTCCTCACTTCTCCATCCTCTCCCTGCCAGATGAACGCTAACTTGTTCCTCTTCTTTCTGTGCCTGTCCAAGGCGTTGTAAGCGGCGTTTACTCTGCCGTTCACGAACCAGTCAGTCCACTCTATGCCCTTCGACATGTCGTAGACCTTCTCGTAGGGCTTGAACCACTCCACATTGAGCCACTCAACAGCCTTGCTCCACCACCACTCTATGTCGTCAGTGGACTTCTCAACCATCTGCTTGTAGTCGGAAAAGCCCTCAGCATCCATGAAGGCCTTGACGTTGGACTCCTCAACCAATTCTTTTGGCGGATGCCAGATAAAGCCCATTTTTCTCACCTCAAAAAATAAAATTAAACAATTCCTTTCTCCTTTAGCTCCTCAAGCTTCTTACCCGAAATACCCAGATACTTCCCATAAATGTACTCGTTATCAGCCCCAATCGGCCTGCAGACCCACTTAACTCTTCCCGGAGTTTTGGACATGAACCTCAGCGTTGAGTTGGGGACAAGCACCTCACCGTAGTGCGGGTCCTTCATTTTTACGAACATCCTCTTGACCTTGAAGTGCTCAATGTCCAGAACCTCCTTTGGAGCGTTTAATCTGCCAGTAACAACCGTCCCCTTCTTGTCGGGCCTTCTTGAGTACTCAGTCACAATTTCAAGAAGCTCCGCAGCAGTGTAGTTCATTGTGAACTTCTCAATCTCATGCTGAATCTTGGGCTGGTTCTCTGGAGTCAGCCTTTCCTTGATTGTGGGGAACTGCTGCTGCAGATCGGGGCGGTTCATTATCTCGCAGAGGGCAGCCCAGTTTGGATCAGTGAAGCCCGACATGAAGGCGTAGCCGTCCTTGCATCTCACGTAGGTGTAGGGGAAGACAGCGTAGTCGAAATTGCCAGCCCTTACCATCTTGTTCTTGGTGAGGTGGAAGTACTGCATCAGGTAGTTGGAGATTGCCATCATCCCCTCTGGCGGGGCGGCATCAATCATCTGCCCCTTTCCCGTCTTTCTCTTGTAGAACATCGCCAAAAGAATTCCAAAAGCCGCCCACGTACCGCCAACATACCACCCCATCCAGTTTCCGTGTTTGAGAGGTTTCTTGTACTCCTGTGGAACTTCAGGGTCAAGCTCTGGCTCGCCTGTCACCGACATTACAACTCCCCTAGCCTGATCAGTCATGTCATAGTCGGGCTGATTTGAATGCTTCTTCGCATCCTCTCCGAACTGGCCGTAGGTGTTTACAGCACAGTAAATCAGTCCGGGATTGATTTCTTTCAGATGCCTGTAGCCAATGCCCAGAGAATCCATGTATCCCGGCTTGAAGGATTCAATAAGAACATCGGCCTTCTTGACAAGCCTCTTAAGGAGTTCTCTGCCCTCTTCCTTTTCAATGTTGAGCGTAACGTGAAACTTGTTTCTTCCCTCAGTCAGATAAGCCAAACCTGCATCCTTGACCATTATGCCGTAAGGCGTCATTTTTCTGGCAATGTCTCCTTCAGGCGGCTCGATCCTGATAACCTCCGCCCCAAGCTCAGCAAGCAGAGACGATGCAAACAGCCCGGCGTAGTTCCCGTAGCTCATATCAAGGACGACCATGTCGTCTATTGCCTCGGGCTTTCTCATCACGTCGTCGGGATTGGTTTCGTTGTAGATGAATCTGGCATACTGGGGGTCGAGGGCCATTCCAACAATCGCCTTCTCCTCCATTCTATCACCTCACGGGAACTTCAACCCCTTCTTTCCGTCCCAGTCCGGCGGAGGGCACTGCGGCTTCACGTCTGGATTCCACCTGTAGATGACGCCCTCCTCGTAAAGCTGCTCGATTTCATCCATGCTCAGGCCGAGGTACTTTGTCAGTACAAACTCATTGTCAAAGCCCAATGGCCTCGCACCCCACTTCAGCCTTGAAGGCGTTTCCATCCTTGGCGGGTAGCAAGGTTCAACAAATTCCCCATACAGTGGGTCGTCGTAGGCCATAATTGCCCCCCTCTCCCTCAGATGCTCGCTGTAGTAGGCCTCGTCAACCTCAATAACATGTGAGGCTGCAAAGCCGTATTTGTCTGCAAGCTCCTCAACATCCTTAACCGTCTTGGTTTTTGCCCACTCAGCAATTTCCTTCAGAATCAGCCTCGCATTCTCATCCTTCAGCCTCTCAAGCGGGTCGGCAAACTTCTCGTAGAGATCCATTCTCCCCATAGCCTGGCACAGGCCTTTGAACTCCTCTTCGCTGAAAGCAACGATTGCAACCCATCCATCCTTGCAGTCGAATAGGTCAGAGGGGCAGATTGCCAGATCCCTGTTCCCCACTCTCTCCCTGTTCTCTCCTGTCATATCCACGTAGGTCCAAGTCCAGTCCAGAAATCTGATGACGTTCTCAACCTGAGAATAGTCGATGTACTGCCCTTCTCCTGTCCTCTCCCTGTAGTTCAGGGCTGCAACGATAGCAACTGCACACATCAGAGCAGTTGTCCAGTCAGCAATCCACACACCCGACTTGAGCGGGCCTCTCCCCTCAAAGCCAGTAATGTAAGCCAAGCCACCCTCGCTCTGAGCAATCGCATCGTAGGAAGTTCTTCCAGTGTATGGTCCCCAGCTTCCGAAACCAGAGACGTGAAGCTGTATAATCCTCGGATTAATCTCTCTCAGCCTGTCGTAGCTAATACCCCACTTTGAAAGCCTTCCGGGAGTGAGGTTGTCCACGACCACATCGCTCCGCTTCACGAACTCGTAGAAGAGCTCTCTCGCCTTAGGGTGGCCGAGGTGCATGCCAACCCAGTACTTGTTGTGGTTCTGCTCCAGCAGTCCCGGAGAGAGGTTTCTCCAGAAGTAGGCGTACGGAGTGACGTAGCGCATCTGGTCTCCCCTGCGGGCTTCGAACTTTATCACCTCTGCCCCAAACTCAGCCAGATAGTCTGTTGCTGCAGGTCCGAGAACGACGCTGCAAACCTCAAGAACCCTAACGCCCTTGAGGGGCTCATCCCTGTCAAAGAGGTCTTCAGCACCGAGCAATTTTTTCATATAATCCATATACTCCTCCACACTACTCAATACAATCCCTCCATGCAGTATTAATAATTTGGTAATTTTCAAATGTATAAGTTTTTCGATTTCAAACTTTAAAAAATTGTAGAAATATTAGAAAATGTGATACTGGCGGTCTCTCTCAACTCTCTTTATAAGATCAAACAGCATATCGATAGTTTTTATTCCGTACTTCAGAATTTTAAGAAGCTGAACCTGAAAAATCTGGGCCGTTATGAAGGCATCGGCGAGGGCGTTGTGCCTGTAGCTTACCTCAACCCTGTATTTCTTTGCCAAATTGTCCAGAGTCATTTCCCCTACCGGTCTCTCTCCGAGAATGTAGCAGACCGCCTTTTCGAAGTCTATAACATCTATCCTCTTGTTCTCCACTTTGTAGCCCTCTCTCTTTAAAGCTCTCTTTAGGAAGCCATAGTCGAGTTCTATCGCGTAACCCACCAGCACCTTTCCCCTTAAGAGGTCCGCAACTTCTTCAGCAATCTCTGAGAAGTCGTGTGCCGTCTTCAGTCTTGCGGGGTCGAGGCCGTGGAACTTCATCGACTCATGCTTGAATTTTTCCGGTCTGAGAAGCCTGTAGTAGCTTTCTCCGGCCAAAATTCTTGTTCCGATTATTGGGACTGCTCCTATTGCGATGATTTCATCTTTTTTCTGGTTTAAGCCTGTGGTTTCCAGGTCTATCGACAGAAACTGTACTTTCCTTAAACTGCCCTCCATTAAAGACCCCTCTCAATGCTGTAATGCCCCTTTAAAAAGTTCTGGAACTTTTTGATAACCTTGAAGCCCTCTTTAAGGACGAAGGCCTCGATTCTGTCGATCTCAGACACTTTGATGACGTTATCAGCTTTTTTGCCCTCAACAACCTCTTTCGCCTGGAGTCTAAGCCTTAAATCCTGGAGAAACTCGTAAGTTTCCTTAAGGGACTCGGCAAGGTCTGCGTCCATTACATGAGCCTCCTTAAGCTCTTCCAGCCTTTCCCTCGTGTTAGTTACTTCGATTAATCCGTGCTCTAAAGCAAGAACCCTCACACCGTTTACAATAGGGTATATTCCGTTCATCTTTAGGTCAATTTCCTTCTTCATTCTTAACCCAAAAAGCCCAAGGGGAGGTTCCGCTATCGTGGCATCGTAGGCGAGGTATCGTAGGGATTGAGAAGTGTGCTCCCTCTTGATGTGCTCAATCAACTCTTTGCAGAGTTTTTCGTCTCCGTAGATGACCCTCAGGTCGAGAAATACTGAGAGGAATCTGAGGTTGTCTGGTGTCAGCTTGATAAACCACTCTGAAAAAACGCTTTTCCACTCTTCAACGCTCTTGCACCAGTTCATCGCCATGTACCCTCCCCTGCATTTCGGAATTCCAACGTAATCGAGAGCGTTGTTGACACTCTCCGCAAATTGGCTGAGCCCCTCTCCGTCACCCTCATGAACGATTGCGTTGTCCTGGTCGGTTGCAATTACCTGCTCCTTCCTGGCTGAGCTTCCCATGTGCACCCATGCGAAAGAGGGCAGCTTTCCCCACTCCCTCTCAAATCTCTCCTTTTCCATCTCAATCACCTTTACAACCAGATAGTCGTAGATTTCCGTCAGTATGTTGGAAAGGTCGTAGAAGTGCATACCTCGCATTACAAGGGAAGAAATCGATTTTGTCAAATTCTTAAACGTGTTTTTTATTTCTTCGAGGCTCTTGGCCTTTTTCAGTTTTCTGTACAGCACGATGAGGGAGGTTGTTGGCTCAAAGAGTGTTAAGATGTCGTTGGCCGTTATTACGCCCCTCACCTTTCCGTTCTCTGTGACAACAAGGTGATTTATGCCCCTCTTCAGTAGCTCGAGATGGGCCTCGAACACCGGTGTTGAGTAGTCAACAGCAACTACTGGAGAAGTCATGTACGCGGAAACTTTTTCCTGGTGGCTTTTTCCGTAGATAATGAAGGTTCTAAAGTCCTTGCTCGTTAGTATTCCGAGGGGTTTGAGATTGTCATCCACCACCACAATCGAACCGACTCCGTTAAGCTCCATCTTAATTGCAGCGTCTCTGATTGACGTGTATGGACTGCAGACAACCGGTTTTTTTGAAATAAGCTCTCCAACTCTTGTCAGAAATAACCTGTCAGTAATTTCTTCCTCCCTGAAGAGGTCAGGAATTCTGCTAAACCTTTTCTCCTCAAAAGATTTGAAAAAGTCTGAGAAAAGCTTGTTTTTTTCCATGATGTCCATGAAGACGTCTTTCTTGATGAGGTAGCAAATCGTGTCCTCCTCAGCTACAGCAACCCTCTGCGGGTTATGCGTAAGGCCAAATATTTCTCCCCTTGAGAACCGGTCAATTAGCTCTCCATTTTCATATACTCCGACAACGCCAGAGTAAACGAAGTAAACGTAATTGCTGTTCTCCCCGCGCTTTATTATCTCCTCGCCCTCCTCGTAAGCCTCCACTTCCAGCTCGCCAACTATTTTCTCAAGCTCTTCCTCTTTCAGTAGATTGAAGGGTTTTATTTTTCTCAAAAACTCTTTAGGCGGCAGCATTTTTTATAATTAACAAATCTGGCAATATAAAGCTTTTGCAGATACACTCATTTTAAATATCAATCAACATTAGTTGTGTTCATAAATGAAAAAATTTAAATATGTTGGATTTATCACAAACAATAGAGAAGGTAGGTGAGAAAATGCCTTGGCCGCCGAAAGTGTTTTGGGTAGGTTTGGTAGTGTACTACGGCTTTGTGGCACTTTGCTGGATTGGGGAAGCGACTGCAGGGATAAACCACATACCGACGGCAGCTTTCTGGTACGCGTCGTTCCTAGGGACGTTCTTGATACCGCTGTTCATGTCGATAATATACTTCTACTTCCCGGAGAAGGCTGAAGAAGCGAGAGGTGGTTCGTAATGGCTCAGGTGGAGGCACCGGTCATAGGAATTACAGTGCTGTACTTCCTGGCCATAATTATAATAGGATACTATTCGAGGCAAAGGCTGAAGAGCGCTACAGACTACTACGTTGCTGGAAGGCAGGTTGGCGCTGTTGTTAACGGTCTTGCACTGGAATCTACTTACCTGAGCCCTGCTTCGATGCTCGGACTACCGGCATACATCTTCATCCTCGGCTACCCCTTCTGGTGGGCGATGTCGGCCATAATTGCTGGAATGCCCATTGCAACTCTGCTGACAGCATCAGCACTGAGAAAGTACGCACCAACAAGCTTTGCTGACTACTACGCTGACAGGTACAACGACCAGAGGCTCAGATGGCTTGTGGGTATAGTTACAGTGATTGGTGCGGTGCTCTACATAACGCTCTCGCTTGTGGGTATGGCCCTCTTCCTGTTAGCTGTCGCAAAAGTGCCCTACATCATTGGACTGATAGTTGGAACGATTATAGTGATGCTCTACGTTGTGTGGGGCGGAATGATAGCAACGAGCTGGAACGCTGCCTTCCAGGCGTTCCTGATGACTGTTGCTGCAGTTATTGCTGCTGCAGTAATTGTTATCAAGCTCGGAGGACTTGGAGGATTTTACGAGGCTGTTTTGGCCAACAATCCCAAGTTCTGGAACACCCCGAGCGACCCTGAGCCACCCCACCTCCTCAGCGGAACGTGGATTGCAGTTATTGGCTGGTTCTTCGTCTGGCACTACGGATTCGCAACGATGCCCTACACCGTCGTGAGGTTCTTCACAACCATGGACATCAAGACCGCAAGAAGAAGCATTTTCTGGTGCACTCTCGCTGCAGGCATTTTCTACATGGCTCTGGAAATTATCGGTGCTGCCTCAAAGCTTATGATTGAAACAGGCCCGATGGGAGGAGAGGGAGCCAATGCGGTCAAAATCCTTCAGAGCTACATGGCCCAGTATGGAGTTGGAGGGTGGACTGACTACTCAATGATTGCAGCAGTTGAGGCCTTACAGAATCCATGGGTTCTCGGTATCCTCTGTGCTGGCGGTTTAGCAATTGCAATGTCAACTGCAGCAGGATGGGTTATGGTTGTCAACACTCTTCTGACAAGGGACTGGGGAGACATGCTTCTGAAGAGCAAGTTTGCTAAGGAGAAGCCGGTGACTCTGGCCAGGATAATCTCAGTAATATTCCTGATCGTGGGATTCCTCGTTGCCATCAACCCGCCGGGACTTGTGCTTGACCTGTCAGGATGGGCATTCGTCGTCATCATCTCCGCCCTCGGTCCAGGACTTGTGCTGGGACTGTGGTGGAAGAGGGCAACGAGAGCGGCGATGTGGACAACAGCAATAGTCATGACCCCACTGCACCTCTACGCATGGCTGAAGGCAAAGCTCGTGCTCGGGCATCATGCCTTCTTCTTCCTCAACGACGTGCTGTTTGGCAACGCAAAGGCCCTGATTACGCCACACCAAGTCTGGGCAATTCCAGTGGGCTTCCTGCTGTTCATCATCGTGTCTCTCATAACCAAGCCCGTTGAGGAGGAGGCTGTACAGAAGTACTGCGTTGAGCTGACCAAGGAGGTTTAAATTTTTATTTTTATATTTTTGTTTTTAACACGCTGTTTTTAGCGTACTGTATTTAGCTTTAATGTCAATAATTAATTACGAGAGCAAATGAAAAATCTAAACGCGTAAAAATTGAATATATCAAGTATTAATTGGAACAAATTCGGTACAGGCGGATTATCTATTTTTAAATCGGCACATTACGTAAAATTTAAGTATTAACGAAATGCAAAGAATAATTGGTGATGGAATGGTAGCTGTTGTGGGAGTTGGTTATGCGGGTTTCAACTCCACCACGCCCGACCTGAGCTGGAAAGAAATTATGTACGAGGCTGCGGTCAGAGCCTACACCGATGCTGGCATAAATCCGCGCAGGGATGTGGACAGCTTTGTAACGTGTGCTGAGGACATATACGAGGGCTTTGCCATTTTCGACGAGTTCGTCCCGGACCAGCTCGGAGCGGTGGTGAAGCCGACGTGCACCGTAACGGCAGACTTCCTCTATGGCGTTGCGACGGCATACATGCACATAAACAGTGGGCTGGCGGACATCGCAGTTGTTGAAGCCCACAGCAAGGCGAGTGACATTCAGACATTTGGCAATGTTGTTAAGTTTGCGATGGACCCGATATGGCTGAGGAACGTTGGAAATGCCCATCCATATTACCTCGCTGCTCTCGAAATGTTCCAGTACATGGCTGAGAGGTGTCTCAGCGAGGAAGACGTGGCAAGGGTTGTAGTGAAGAACAAGAACAACGCCCTGCTCAATCCTGCAGCCCCTTACGCTGCAAACGTAACTCTTGACGACGTCATGGCGAGCCCTAAGCTCTTTGACCCCATGAAAAAGATGGAAATAGCTCCTCTTGCTGACGGCTGTGTTGTCTTTGTCCTTGCAAGCGATGAGGTGGCGAGGAAGCTGACAGACAACCCAGTCTGGGTTAAGGGAATTGGATGGTGGAGCGAAACCTACGGCTACGATACTGCGAGCTTCTCTGCAATGTATGCCTACAAGGCAGCAAAGATGGCCTACAAGATGGCGGGAATAGCCAATCCCGCCAAGGAGGTGGACTTTGCTGAGGTTGACGACAGGTTTGCCTTCAAGGAGATGCAGCACATCGAAGCATTGCAGCTTGCTGGCAAATTCGACGTTGCAAGGCTTATGGCTGAGGGCTACTTCGACAGGGATGGTGCCAAGCCGGTAAACGTTTCTGGAGGAAGTCTGGGAGTTGGCAATCTGCTGGAGTGCACAGGAGGGCAGAAAGCTTTAGAGGTGGTTCTGCAGCTTCGCGGTGAAGCGGGCAAGAGGCAGCTTAGCGATGTGGAGGTTGGAGTGGCTCAGGCATGGCGCTACCTGCCGACGCACAGCGGTGCTGTAGCAGTTTTTGGTGTGTAAGGTGGTGGTTATGGAAGTTGAGAGGATAAGCGGTTTGAAGTTTCACAAGAAGCAGGATGTGGCCATTGTAGGAGCGGGAATGACCACCTTCAAGAGGAGGCTCAATGAAACGGGAAGAGAGCTGAGCTACCTTGCTGTAAAGCAGGCTTTAGAGGAGGCTGGCCTTACGATTGACGACATTGAGATGGTGGTGATGGGCTCTGCACCAGACGCCTTCGATGGCTTCCACATGAAGGGAGAGTACCTGCTCGACGGCTCTGGTGGGAGTAACCGCCCTTACATGAGAGTTTTCGTCGGTGGTGGAACTGGAGTCTTTGCCCCAATCGCTGGCTACTGGCACGTTGCAAGCGGTTTAGCTGATGTCTGCCTTGTCGTTTGCGAGGAGAAGATGTCTTCAGTCCATCCCCATCCCCAGTCGGCTTTCAAGTACATCTGGGACCCCATCCTCGACCGCCCGCTTAACCCCAACCTGATATGGATTTTCGCACTCGAAATGCGCCGATACATGCACGTCCACAACATAAAGCACGAGGATATCGCTTTGGTTTCTGTCAAGAACAAGGCAAATGCTTTGGATCATCCGTGTGCTCAGGTGGCGGAAAAGATTACTGTTGAGGATGTTCTCAACAGCGAGCCGATGGCATTGCCCGTGAGAAGGCTCGACGTCTCACCGCCATCAGACGGAGCTGCAGCGCTGATAATGGTCGCCCCGCACATTGCGAGGCAGCTAACCGACAACCCAGTCTGGGTGACGGGAGTTGGCTGGGCCCTCGACACGACCTGGTGGACCAACAGAGACCTCTACTTCCCGCGCTATGTGGCTGAGGCTGCGAAGATGGCTTACAGGATGGCCCACATCACTGACCCAAGAAAGGAGATTGACGTTGCTGAACCCTACGACCCCTTCGACTACAAGGAGCTGCACCACATGGAGGGATTGGGATTGGCGAAGAAAGGTGAGGCTCCAATTCTGACAAGGGAAGGAGTTACGCAGAGAGACGGTGACTTGCCCACCTGCCCGTCAGGAGGTCTGCTTGGTGTTGGAAATCCAATTGCAGCTACAATGGGTGTTAAGGCGTGCGAAATCTACTGGCAGCTCGCCTACAGGGCTGGAAAGAGACAGGTGGCGAAGGAAGTCACAACAGGAGTATGTCAGGCATGGGGAGACCTGATGCAGGTTGGAACTGTTATGGTTATGTCTAACAAGAGGTGATAGGATGGCTGTAGGCAAAAAGGATATTGAGTGCCCTCCCTATGCTGAAGGCACACCGCTAAGCGATGCGGATATCAAGGAAAAGAGGGTTACCTACGTTGAGGACCACCCTGACATCCGCTACTCGTGGACTGCAGGACAGGCGATAAGCAAGTTTCTTAACGGCCTGAAGGAGGGCAAAATTTTGGGTGTGAAGTGCAACAAGTGCGGTAGAGTTATGGTTCCACCCAGAATGTTCTGTGAGCTCTGCTACAAGCCCATCGACGGATGGGTTGAGCTTAAAGATACGGGGACGGTTGAGACCTTCTCTATATCCTACATCGACCCCGATGCGAGGCCACTGCCTGAGCCGGTTATTGTTGCAGTGATTTCCATAGATGGAGCCTCACCGCACATGGGAATCATGCACATTCTCGATGAAGTGAAGCCTGAGGACGTTTACATCGGAATGAAGGTCAAAGCAGTGTGGAAGAGCGAAGAGGAGAGGGAGGGAGCGATTACAGACATTAAGTACTGGAAGCCGTTGGAGGGGTGAAGATGATAGAGAAGATTGTTAATCCCAAGGAGTTGAGGCACTGGGATGGTAAAATAGAGCTTTACTGGATTTACACAAGCGGCAAAGCGGGAGACGAGTTCTTCAAGAAACTGAAGGATGAGGAGAAGTTTATTGCAGCGAAGTGCAAAAAGTGCGGAAAGGTTTACTTCCCGCCCCGCATCTACTGCGAGAAGGACTTCAGCGATACTGAGTTTGTGGAGGTTAGTGGGGAGGGATGTGTGAGAGCCTTCACCGTTGCAAGGCTCGACGCCTACGAGAACCCGCTTGAGAAGCCCGAGATTTACGCTGTAATTGACATTGACGGCACTGATGGTTGTCTCATCCACCTACTCGGCGAGGTGGAGCCAGAGCAGGTTGAGGTGGGGATGAAGGTAAAGCCCGTTCTGAAGCCAAAGGAGGAAAGAGAGGGCAAAATCACCGACATCCTCTACTTCAAGCCCCTTTAATTTTTTGAGGTGATTTTATGAATTTTGAGCTTAGCGAAGAGCAGAGAATGATTGCAAACGCTGCGAGAGACATTGCAAAGGACTTTCCGCCCGAGTACTGGAGGGAGAAGGAGGAGAATGGTGAGTTTGCGGAGGAGTTTTTCAAGGCGATAAGCGATGCGGGCTTCATGGGCATTGTTATTCCAGAGGAATACGGTGGTGGCGGCTACGGGATGACAGAGCTGCTCATTGCAATGGAAGAGCTCGCTGCCAACGGCTGCGGGATGGCTGGAGTCTGGTACATGGTTCTGACGGAGGTTTTTGGTGCCCTTACCATCGTCAGACACGGAACTGAGGAGCACAAAGAGAAGTATTTGCCGAAGATTGCCAAGGGGGAGATGGAGTTCTGCATGGCCTTAACGGAGCCTGATGCGGGCACAAACACTTTGGCAATAAGAACCACTGCCGTGAAGGATGGTGACGAGTGGGTTATAAACGGAAACAAGATTTTCATCAGCGGGGCGGACAGGGCGAAGGGAATGCTCATCATCGCCAGAACGACGCCGAGGGAGAAGGCTGAGAAGAAAACTCACGGCATAAGCCTTTTCCTTGCTGATCTTCCCAACGATGCAGTTAAGGTTAACCCAATTCCAAAGCACGGGATAAACTACTCAAAGACCTGCGAGGTGAGCTTCAACAATTTGAGACTGCCTGAAAACGCCCTCATCCCGCCCCTCGATGGCGGGTGGTATCACCTGCTCGACACACTCAACCCTGAAAGAATGAGCTTCACAACTGCTGCCATCGGCATCAGCAGATTGGCAATAAGCAAGGCTGTTGAGTATTCAAAGCAGCGCAAGGTTTTTGCAGACCCCATCGGGAGCTATCAGGGCCTGCAGTTCCCCTTAGCTGAGGCTTACGCTACCCTCGAATGTGCGGAACTGATGAACTTCAAGGCAGCAACTCTCTTTGATCAGGGGGCACACTACAGAGAAGTTGGGGCTGCTGCCAACATGGCTAAAGCTGTGGCTGTTGAGGCTGGCATTAAGGCGGTTTACTGGGCAATGCAGACCTTCGGCGGCTACGGCTACGCTAAAGAGTACGACGTGGAGAGGTGGTGGAGAGAAATCAATCTGATTCGCCTCGCTCCAGTGACGCAGCAGATGGCGCTGAACTTCATAGCGGAGCACATCCTCGGCATGCCGAAGAGCTACAGGACGTGAAATTATGGCTGCAGTTGAATACAGAGAGGAAGACGGAGTTCTGTGGGTGAAGTTCAACCGTCCCGAAGCGCTCAACGCTATAAACAAGGACTTCGTTAAAGGGCTGAGAGAAGTCGTTGATTATGCGAGGAACAACAAGACTGTGAGAGTTATCGTCCTCACTGGAGAGGGGAAGGCCTTCTGTGCTGGAGCGGACATAAAGATGTTCTCTGAATCCTCCCATTTTGTTGCGAGAAGCACAATTGAGGAGCTCGGCAAAGTTCTTGAGGAGATGGAGGATTTGGAGGTGCCGGTGATAGCAGCCATAAACGGCTTTGCCCTTGGTGGGGGCTGTGAGATTGCGATGGCGTGTGATATTATAATAGCAAGCGAGAGGGCGAGCTTCGGTCAGCCTGAAATTAACCTCGGCATCATTCCCGGAGCGGGAGGAACGCAGAGGCTTGCCAGGATAGTGGGCTGGAAGAAGGCCATGGAGCTCTGCCTCACGGGAGAGAGAATCTCCGCAGAGGAAGCCTACAGGCTCGGCTTGGTAAATAAGGTTGTGGAGCACGATAAGTTGATGGATGAAGCAAAAAAGATGGCAGAGGTCATCAAGAGCAAGTCTCCCTACGCAGTAATGCTGGTTAAGCAGGCCGTGAACAGGGGCTTCAAGATGGGGCTGAGAGATGGTATAATGTATGAGAGGGACCTCTTCGCCCTCTCCTTCTCATCTCCCGATGCGGAAGAGGGGATAAAGGCCTTCGTGGAGAAAAGGAAAGCTGACTTCAGGAGGGAGAGGGAGTGAAAGATTTTAGAGTTGTATTTTCCCTTATTTTATTGACTGTGTTTATCCTTGGTTGCACACAACCCGCTCAACCTACCCAGCCCCAACCTGAGGAGAAAATAAAGGTTGGAGTTCTCATCCCCGAAACTGGCCTTTATTCCTCCGCCGGAGTTGCGATGAAGAATGCTGCTGAGCTTGCTGCTGAGCATGCCGGTAATGTCGAGCTTGTTTTTGCCGACTGCGGCGACTCTCCAGAAAAGGCGAAAACTGCCTTTGAGTATTTAGTCTCACAGAAGGTTGATGCTGTTGTTGGGGCATACTCAAGCCCGCAGGCAATGGTTGTTGCCGATGCTGCTGGGGAAAACAAGGTTGTTTATCTGGTTAGCGTGGCATCGACGGGTGTGATAGAGAAGAAGGTTACAGAGGGGAACAGGTACGTTTTCAGAACTGCTTACAACACCACATACTGGGGTGTTCTGGCTGCTGAGTTTCTCAGCTTATCGAAGCCAGATAAATACTACTTCGTCGGCTACGACCCGCTGAAAACCTTCAATCAGGGAATGCTCGCAAAAATCAATGAGCTGTATGGAGAGCCTGAGCTGGAGGTTTACTACAAGTCTCCAAGCGTCTCGCCTGATGACTACAAGAATGTTGCGAAGCAGATTGCTGAAAGGGCTGGCGAGAGGGATGCAATAATCCTTGGTGACCCCGGAGGAGTTTCAATTAACTTCCTGAAGGAGTACAGGGCGAATGGGGGTAAAGGCATAATTTACTCTGTTGGAGGTGCCCTCGCTTTGCCCGCAACTCTGAAAAAGCTCAATGCTGGCTACACTGCCTTTCAGGCCGCTGCGCTTGAAGAGACGGAGAAAACCGATTTAACTGCCAAGTACTTTGCCGACTACAAAGCAAAGTTTGGGGAAGATGCCAACAACTACGCAGGGCTGCTCACCTACGACTCCATAATGATTCTCTCGCAGGCCTTCGAAAAGGGTGGAAAGGAGAAGCTTATCGAAACGCTTGAATCAGGAAGCTTTAAGGGAGCTGCTGGGATTTACAGGTTTAACGAAAACCATCAGGCGCTCTGGGGAAGCGAGGAGCTGAAGGGAACGATTGGAGAGTTCGTTAACGGCAAAGTGGAAGTTGTTTATCCGCCCGAATTTGCCACCTCACAAGTAGTGTGGCCGGAATGATTTCAGCAGTTTTTACAGCAATTTTTTTATCCTTTTTCGCCTCTGCAGTAATCCTGAACTACAAGCTCGGCAGAATGCTGAACCTCACCTTTGCATCCCTCTTTACGCTGGGAGCTTACCTCTACCTTGCAGTTGAGGAGCTATCTGTGCTTGCATCACTTCTGGCAGGATTTCTGGTTGGTGCCATACTTTCGAAGTTAACTGAAAGGTTGTCTGTGGGCGAGGCTACCGTGGTATCTCTGGGATTTGCCATTGCCATTGAGGAGCTACTCAGAATTCTATTCAGAAGTGCCTACTATCAGATTGTGGAGGCGAGCTACTTAGAATTTTATGGGGAGACTCTGGAAATCCACGAAATCCTGAATGCTGCTGTTTTATCTTCTCTTCTCGTGGTTTTTGGCCTGATACTGAATTCAAGAAGAGGGCTTGAGCTGAAGTTCATGGAGGAGGACTGGGAGTTGGCGGAGATTTACGGAGTCAGGACGGAAAGAATAAGGCTTATTGCTGTATCTCTTTCGTCGGCTTTGGTCTGCCTGAATGGTGCTTTGCTTTCCCCCACCCACATCCTTCATCCGGCGATGGGCTGGAGCGTTATGGTTGTTGCAGTAATTGTAGCGTCACTTGCAGCAGCAGCGGGCAACACCTTCAGGAAGTACGCAGCAACCTTCCCCATCGCCCTCGCCTACTCAATTCTGGTGGGGTGGTTGCCCTGAAGGCAGAATTGCTGCTCCTCGCCCTTCTGATTCTTCTGCCAGCAACCTTTCAGAGCAGCTTTGCAGTATCGGTTGCAGCTTTGGCGATGATTTACTCCACCCTATCGCTTTCATGGTACTTCATGGAGAGAAGGGCAGGCTGGGTCAGTCTTTCTCACTCAATCCCCTTTGGCCTCGCAGCCTACTGCCTTGCCATAAATCCCTTCCTGATTTTACTCTCAGTCGTTGCCTCTCTCCTCATCTTTCTTGGCTTGAGTAGACTCGGCAGAGAGAACTTTCCCTTTGCAACCTTTTTCACGGCAGTCATTTTCTGGTACCTCTCCCACTACATCGTAGTTGAGAAAAATGGGGAAATGGTTGGTGGTGAGGAGGGTTTTGGCTTTACATCAATTGGCCTCCTTAACTCCTACCTCCTCGCCTCCCTTCTTTTGACTCTTACGGTTTTTTTCCTGATGGCAGTAAAGAGGTCGGCTCTCGGCCTTAAAATCGAGGCTGTTAGGGATGATGAGGTCGCTGCGAGGGCGGTGGGAATTGACGTTTTGAAAATCAGGGCTGTGAGCTTTCTGATTTCCGTGATATTGGCAACTCTGGCTGGGGTTTGCTACCTGCTTTACTTCGGCCATGCCTCGCCTGAAATTTTCTCGATGGAGGTTGCTCTGCTTCCCTACATAGCAACTCTAATTGCAGGAAAAAGGCTGATTTCGCCTGTAGTTGGTAGCTACGTTGTTGTGGTGGTTTCAAGGGCCTTTTCGGGAGTGCTGCCTGAAGCCCATCTCTTGCTTTACGCTGCGGTGCTCATTCTCTCCCCAAAGCTGAGCAGGTGGTGGAATGCTCAGAGTGATTGACCTCTCAAAGGTTTACAACGGAAATGTGGTGTTGAGGGGAATAAATCTTGAGGTAGAGGGATTTGTTGGAATTTTCGGGCCAAATGGTAGCGGTAAGTCCACACTTCTGAAAATCATAGCCGGACTTGAAAAGCCCACCTGCGGGAGGATAATTTTTGAGGGAGAGGACATAACGGCGATGAAGGCGGAGAAAATTGCCAGAATGGGAATATCAATGGTTTTTCAGATTTCAAGGCCCTTCAAGAATTTGAGCGTTGTGGAGAACATTGCTACACCTCTTCTGCTCTCAAAGAGATACAGAGAGGCAATGGAGAGGGCGGAGGAGATTTGCGAGTTTGTCGGGCTCGATGCTTTAAAGGAGGAGAGGGCGGGGAAGCTATCTCAGGGGGAGCTTAGGTTGCTGGAAATCGGGAGGGCTTTAGCGATGCAGCCAAAGCTTTTGCTCCTCGATGAGCCCTTTTCGGGGCTTGATGTGGAGAATGCGAGGAGAGTCAGGAGGATTCTCAGGAAGATTAAGAAAGAGGGGGTTCCAGCGTTGATTACCGCCCACAGAATGAAGCTTTTAAGGGATTTAGCTGACAAAAGCTACGAGATGAGGGGTGGAAAGCTTGCTGAAGGCTGAGAATATCAGTGTAAAGCTTAACGGGAGGGAGATTTTAAAAAAGGTCACCTGTTGGGTTGAGAGGAGAGAGATCATGCTTGTTCTCGGCCCCAACGGAAGCGGCAAGTCCACACTGCTGAAGGCGATGATGGGGGTGGTGGAGCATGAGGGAAGGGTTTTTCTTGATGGGGAAGATGTGACTGCGCTGAAACCATCTGAGAGGTTCAGGCTTGGTTTAACTTTGGCCCCTGAGAGGCTGAGGGTGGCGAAGAAGCTTACAGTTGAGGAGAACCTCGCCATTGCTGGGGATGTTGAGAGGGCCTTTGAGCTCTTTCCAGAGCTTAGGCCGCTGGCGAATAAGAGGGCTGGAAAGCTCAGCGGTGGGGAGAGGCAGATGGTGGTGCTGGCGAGGGCTTTCATCTCCAATCCGAAATACCTTCTTCTTGACGAGCCCTTTCAGGGTCTCTTCAGGGAGGTCAGGGGGAGAGTTGTTGAGCTAATTCACGAAGCTTCAAAGAAGAGCGGGGTGGTGGTTGTTACTCACGACGAAATAAACGAGGTCTTTCCTATGTCGGAGAAAACCTGCGTTCTTGTTGGTGGAAAAGCCATTTACTTCGGGGAGGGTGATGGAGCGGAGAAGCTTGTTAAGGAAATGTTCATGTAATAAATTATTAAAAGAGCATATTAATGCCTTCAATGAATGCCTCAACTGAAGCCATGATTATATCCGTTCTCGCACCCCTTGCTGTCACGATTTTGTTGTCCTTCTTCAGCTGCACGACCACGTCAACAAGGGCATCAGTTCCGCCGGTTATTGCGTCAACGTGGTAGCTCACGAGCTTTATGTCGGCAAACTCCTTTATGGCCCTTCTTATGGCGTTTATTGCCGCGTCAACAGGTCCAAGGCCAACAGCGGCCTCTATCCTTTCCTGACCGTCGATTTTGAGCTTCACGCTTGCCATCGGCATGACGTTTTTACCGCTGAAGATTGCTAGGTCTTCGAGCTTGACCTTCTTTTCCCTCTTTATCTGCAGAACCGTCTCGATTATCGTTCTGACGTCTGCGTCCGTAACCCTCTTGCCCTTGTCTCCAATCTCCTTGATCCTTGCGAGGATTTCCTTCATCTGCTCCGGCGTTGCCTTGTATCCAAGCTCGTTCATTATTGCCTCCACGCTAGCCCTGCCTGCGTGCTTTCCAAGAACGATGACCCTCTTTCTTCCGACAACTTCGGGAGATATTGGCTCGTAGGACTTTGCATCCCGGAAAAGGGCCGAGGTGTGTATTCCGCTTTCGTGCGTGAAGGCGTTGTCGCCCACAATCGGCTTGTTTGGAGGGACGACAACTCTTGAAAGCTTTTCGACGAGTTTTGAGGTGTTGTACAGCCTCTCCTTTTTGATTTTCGTCTTGATTCCGTAGAGGTACTCAAGGGCAATAACGACCTCCTCTATTGCTGCATTACCCGCTCTCTCCCCCAGACCATTAATGGTTCCGTGAAACTCCTCGGCTCCGGCCTTTATTCCGAAGATTGTGTTCGCAGTAGCGAGACCAAAATCGTCGTGGCAGTGGATTGCGAGCGGCAGCTTAACTTTGGCCTTGATTTTCCTTACTATCTCCTCCATCTTTTCGGGGGAAAGAACTCCTACGGTGTCGGCAAAGGTAATTCTGTCAGCCTTAGCCTCCTCTGCCCTCTTGAAAAGCTGAATTACAAAGTCCAAATCCGCCCTTGAAGCGTCTTCAGCTCCAAACTCGACTATCAGACCTCTTTCCTTGGCATACTCAATGGCCTCAACGCTCTTTTCGATGACGTAGTCCCTGTCCTTTCCCGGAAACTTGGCGTTGATGTGTATGTCGGATGAAGGGGCAACCATGAAGATTGATTCGGCCCCGGCATCGGCAGCGGCATCTATGTCTTCCCTTTTGATTCTCGCAAAGCTGCATATCTCCGCATTCAGACCTCTCTGCGAGATTTCCTTTATTGCCTGAAAGTCTCCCTCAGAGGCTATGGCAGTTCCGGCTTCGATGATGTCAACTCCGAGGTTGTCCAAGGCCTCGGCTATCATCACCTTCTGCTCCACGCTCAGCGAAACGCCGGGTGTTTGCTCTCCATCCCTGAGTGTTGTATCAAGGATTTTGACTTGCACGGATTAGCAAATAACGAGTGGGTAAAAAAACTTTGGCCTTCCAGAAGGTTTAAATGAACTTCATAGAGAGCTTTGACATGGATGATGAAGAGAAGGAAAAGCTCCTTGAAAAGCTTGCTTCCCAGCAGTTGAGGGCCGATTACCGGAAGGCTCTGGGAAGCGAGCACAAGAGAAGGTATATGGATATGGAAATTGAGAAGATATTCAAGAAGGGGAAGAAGGATGAACGCTGATGAGTTTGTTGAGGCTTTTAACAATGCAAAAGACTTGACAGAGCTTGAGCTGCTTGCAGAGCTTGGAAAGAGCATTTCTGACGACCTTGAGGGTCACGAGAAGGGAAAGGTTCTCGGAACGCTGGGCAATATCTACTACGCTCTCCACAGGCTGAAGGAGGCTGAGGAGGCATACCTTGAGGCCTTGAACGTTTATCTGAAGCTCTCCGAGGAGGATGAGGGTTTCCTGCCCTACGTTGTCGGATGCCTGTACAATCTCGGCAACCTCTATCAGGTTTCCCGGAAGTTCGCTGAGGCGGAGAAGGCCTACACGGACGCGTTGAAGGTTCTGGGTGACGTGAGAAACGATCAGAGGCTCGCTATTCTGACCGCTCTCGGAACGATGTATGCAAAGCTGGACATGAAGGAGCACGCTGAAAGGTGCTTGGTTGAGGCCTTCGAGATGGCGAAGGTGAAGGGAGATGCAAGGTTGCTGGGGACTCTGCTTAACAACCTGGCGGTGGTTTATCAGAGGGGAGGAAGGAAGAGAGAAGCTGCAATGCTTTTGAAGATGGCTTTAGACGCTTTAGAGCGGGTTGGAGAGGACCTGGGAATTGCGGCCGTTTTGCAGAACCTCCTGCCCTATCTGGACGAGGATGAGCTGAGGAGAGTTATGGAGCGTCTTGAGAGCTTTGGAGAGCTTCCAATCGATTTAAAGGCTAAGATAGCTTACTTCAAGGCGAGAAGGGCCGAGGAAAAGGGGGAAGACTCCGCCAAGCACTACATGGAGGCGGCCTGTTTGGGCTTCATGGCCTACAGAAATTTCGGTTTTCAGTCCATTAACTTCATGCACTGCCTGGATAAGGTCATTGAATCGGATTCGGAGCTCAGAGAAGACGCTGTAGTTCTGAAAAAGGTAATTCTGAAGTACTACTACGGGAGCCAGAAGGTGGAGATTGACTTTGACAGCAGAGTTGGGAGAATGATAAAGGCTGTGCTTGAGGGGGACGACATATACGAGGACGGAATTCTTGAGGATACGGTGAGGCTGATAGCTGAGGACCTCCTCAAGGCAGGGACGAAGGTATAACGACAAAGGTATAACCCTAATTTTTTAAAAAAAGTTTAATAGGCGTAAATTCTGCCGTAAGGCCTCTTCGTGACGGGCTTCAGCTTGAGGAACTTGCCGCCGAGTATCTCATCCTTCTCGAAACCAAACTCCTTGCAGAAGTCTCCTATGTGTTTTTCGAGGAACTTCCAGTCCTCTTCTTCCATATCAACGATGCCGACCTCCTTGCCAAGCTGCCACTGCTCCACCTTTCCGCGGATGTACATTATTCCCCCATGCATGCCCGTTCCTATGTACCGCGCTCTGTGGGGCTTGTCTCCGAGATTGAGACCGAGAAGAACAACCCTTCCACCCGCCATGTACTCCCCAAAGAAGTCCTGAGCCGTTCCGCCGACTATCAGCACCGGAACCTTGTCCTTGTACTCCTTCATGTGGATTGCCGTTCTGTAGCCGACGTCGTCCCGAATCATGATCCTCCCTCCCCTCATCGCCATAGCCACGACATCTCCTGCCCTGCCGTGAACTATTATTTCTCCATCATCCATCGTGTTTCCGACTCCATCCTGTGCGTTGCCGTAAACCACAATTTTGTGCCCTGCGAGAAACGCTCCGAGGTCGTTTCCTGGGAAGCCGTGCACTTCAATTTCTACCTTTCTGGAGTCCGGGAGGTAGAGCCTCGTCCCGATATATCTCTGCCCCATCACGTTCAGCAGCTTGAGCCTCGACACTCCCTTCTCAACCACAGCATACCTCATCAAATCGTTCAGCTCCTTGTGCGTCAGCCCTTTAGCGTCGATTACTGCCGTATCGCCTTCCACCTTGACCCTGTCAAGCAAGTCCTCAATTCCTTTGCAGAAGTCGAGGAAGAGGTCGCAAAAACCACCAATAGAGTACTTCATTCTCCCGCCCCCTTTATTCCGAGAACTTCAAGCTCCCAGTCCTCAAGCCCAACACCGCGGAGCTGCTCCCTGTTTCCTCTCAAGCTCTCTATGGCGTTTATACCCATCCCACCGAGCATCTCCTTTATTTCGTGACTCCACGCCCTCAGGAGGTTAACAAGCCTCTTTGCAGTGATTTCCGGGTTGAGCCTCTTTGCCAGGTAGGGGTCTTGGGTGCAGATTCCCCAGTTGCATATACCCGTGTGGCATTTCTGGCAGAGGGTGCATCCCATCGCAACCAAAGCCGGAGTTCCGATGTAAACCGCATCAGCACCAAGGGCAATTGCCTTGACAACATCAGCGCTGCACCTGAAACCGCCAGCCACAAGGATGGAGGCCTTGTTCCTGATTCCCTCGTCCCTCAGCCTCTGATCAACTGCTGCGAGTGCGAGCTCAACGGGGATACCGACATTATCCCTAATCATCTTCGGTGCAGCCCCCGTTCCTCCTCTCAGGCCGTCAATGGCTATTATGTCTGCTCCTGCCCTCACCATACCGCTCGCTATCGCTGCAACGTTATGCACGGCTGCAATCTTAACGCTCACGGGCTTCTCGTAGTTCGTCGCTTCCTTGAGGGCGTAGATGAGCATGCTCAAATCCTCAATGGAGTAAATGTCATGCTGAGGAGCGGGCGAGAGAGCATCTGTCCCCTCAGGAATCATTCTGGTGACTGAGATGGGGAGAGTGACCTTCTCGCCCGGCAGGTGACCGCCAATTCCCGGCTTCGCCCCCTGTCCTATCTTGATCTCAACCACCGCTGCAACGTTGAGGTACTCCGGATCGACTCCGAACCTACCGCTTGCGCACTGGACAATGGCATTCTTGCCGTACTTCCTGAGCTCTTTGGGCAATCCGCCTTCTCCGGTGTTGAAAAGCGTACCAAACTCGCTTGCGGCCATCGCAAGGGATTTGAATGCCTGATAGCTTATGGCTCCATACGACATGGCCGAGAAGACGATCGGCGTTTCAATCTGAACGTTGGGGTAGAGCTCGGTTGTAATCTCTATATCCTCAAAGTCTTCTGAGTACTTGAACTCCAGCCTGTCCTGCTTTCTGCCGAGGAAAGTTCTCAGCTCCATCGGCTCTCTCAGCGGGTCGATGGAGGGGTTGGTGACCTGAGAGGCGTTCAGCACGATGTGGTCCCAGTAGATTCTGTAGGGCTTGTCGTTTCCCGAGCCAGTGAGAAGGACTCCTCCTGTTTCAGCCTGCTTCTTCAAGTCCTGCAGCCTTTCCCTCGTCCAGTTGGCGTTGGGTTTGTAGTTGCCGGGATGCGGTTTCACCACAAGAGCGTTTGTCGGGCACATCACAGCACACCTCTGACAGCCGACGCACTTCATCTCGTCCTCTCTCATCATGTCCATTTCTTCATCATACCAGTGAACGTTGAAGCCGCACTGCCTCTCGCAAACTCTGCAGCGTATGCAGCGGTCCTGTCTTCTTTCAATCATGAATTCGGGAAGCATGTGAGTGTGAAATTCACCCTCCAGCATCATTCCACCTCTGAAAGCTGCTTTGCCAGCTCCTTCTCCCTGCTTTTCAACCTGCCAATGACGGGCTCTCCACCCATCGGCGTGTAAACTCTGTCCAGATCTGGACACACAGCTCTGATTGCCGACTCCTCGGATGAGACGAAGAGCAGGTCACCCTTCTCTCCCGAGGTTATGGGCCTGAGCCTTATTCTGTCAGTGATTCCAAACATCTCTCCGTGCCTCGCAACAACTATCGTCCAGGGGCCGTTTATCAGCAGAGGTCCGTAGTTCATTCTTAAAGCGGTGTAGAACTTCTTCTTTTTCTCGTCCATTATGTCGATGTGGTCCCACATTGGCGGGGCGAAAATCTTGGAGACTATCTCGATGGGCAACCCCTGCTTTCTCATGAGTAAGTCAACTGCGTAGGCCATCACTTCTGTGTCTGTAAGCAGTGTGCAGTAATAGCCAAACATCTCAAGGTAGCGCTTGTTCGTGCCGTAAGATGAGATTTCGCCGTTGTGAACAACAGTCCAGTCGAGGATGCAGAATGGATGCGCACCACCCCACCATCCGGGAGTGTTTGTTGGAAAGCGGGAGTGGGCCGTCCACATGTAGCCCTTGTATTCCTCAGCAAGCATGAAGTATTCTGCAATGTCCTCAGGGAAGCCGACTCCCTTGAAAACGCCCATGTCCTTGCCCGATGAGACGACGTAGGCGTTGTTAATCTTCGTGTTTATCTCCATAACCTTCTTCACAACATAGTCATCATCGCTGAGCTTCTTCTCATCCCCCTTCTTGTTTGGCGAGACGAAGTAGCGCCAGAATAGCGGGGGTGAGGCCACATTCGCTTCCGGATTGACCGGAATCTCCTCTGCATACACAACATCAAAGTTTGCGTCCAGAAACTCATCAACTCTGTGCTTTGCCTCCATGTCCCAGTCCTGGAACATCACGTGAAGGGCGTAGTAGTCCTTGTACTCAGGATAGATGCCGTAAGCTGCAAAACCACCGCCAAGGCCGTTTCCTCTCACCTTCATGTTTATCATGGCATTTATGGCCATCTCACCACTGAATCTCCTGCCACTGCGGTCTATAACTCCGAAAAGACCGCAGGCTTGGTGATCCTTATCGGGAAGAACGACTCTCTTACCCCTCATATCTCTCTCACCACTCCAAGCTTGATTTTATCTTCAATCAGCTTCCATCTCGTTGGTTCGGGAATGTCCAGAAATCCGAAGTTGTCCTTAAGCAGCTTCTCCTTAAAGGATGAGACGTCTATTCCCTCCTCCATCAGCTTGAGGAATATTCCTGCTCTTTCCATCTTTCCTGCGATTATGAATCCCGCGATTCTACCATCCTTAAGGGCGAACTTTCTGTAGCTGTCCCCCTCCAGCCTGTAAATCACCTCAAACTCCTCGCTGTCGTTTGGAACGTTGAGGCCAGCGTTGATTATATAGTAATCAAAGAAGTGCATGGCGTTCATTGATGTTGCCAAATTGTACTCCCTCTCGATACCAACCATGTTGAATCCCGCAATTCTACCGCCAGTGTAGGCTGTGGGCCAGAGTGGCAGAACTCTGTTCGCTCCAAACACGAAATCGTAAATCTCAGCGCAGTCACCGCATGCGTAAACGTCCTTTACGGATGTTTCCATTTTCCTGTTGACCACTATGCCCCTGTTGACCTTTATCGGAGTGTTCTTCACGATGTCAACATTCGGAACGACACCTACAGCGACGAGCAGCATGTCCGCCTCAAGCTCCCTTCCATCCCTCAGAATGACTTTCTCAACCCTTTCCTCTCCAACAACCTTGGAGATGGTGTTGTTGAGTATGATCTCCACCCCATTCTCCTCAAACTTTCTCTCCACGATTCTTGAGGTTGTTTCATCAACAACGGGAGCGAGAACCCTATCTGCGAGCTCAACAACCTTCACATCCAAACCCTTTTTGGCCAGAACCTCTGATGCCATCAGACCGATGATACCTCCACCGAGAACCACCGCCTTCTTTGCCTCCTTGATGGCCTTCTCAACCGCAAGCACATCATCCATCTTCAGGAAGGTGAAGACGTTGCTCTGCCCTCCCAGCCCTTCCATCGGCGGTATGAAGGGCTTTCCTCCTGTTGCGATGAGAAGCTTCCCGTACTCAACCTCCTCTCCGCTCTCAAGCAGAACCTTCTTAGCTTCAACATCAACTCCTACCGCCCTCACTCCGAGCTTCGTTTCAACGTCCATTTTCTCGTAGAAGTCTGGTGGGCGGTAGTACATCTTCTCGAACTCAATTTTGCCGTCGAGGTAGTAGGGGATGAGGGCTCTTGAGTAGGCGTGGTACTTCTCTGCGGAGATTACCAGAATGCTTGAATCCACATCAAGCTCCCTTATCGCCTCCACGCATCCAATTCCTCCTGCCGAGTTTCCAATAATCACGTAATCGTACTTCATACGTACTCCTCCACCTCTTCAACGATTTCCAAGGCATTGTTCGGGCAGTACTTAACACAGTAAGGATAATCAAGCCCCTTGCACAGGTCGCATTTCAGGGGCTTTTTGGTTTCAATATTGATTCTTATGGCCCCGTAGGGGCAGGCCATGATGCAGCTATAACAAGCAACGCATTTACTCTCATCGTGAATCACAATCCCATCGTCATCCTTGTAGAGCGCTCCAGCTATGCATGCCGCAACGCACTTCGGCTCCTCGCAATGCCTGCACTGCAGGGCGTAGGTTTCCGGCAAGTCCTCCTCAACAAGTATCCTTGGCTGCGGTCTGGGCTGCTCGTAGAGGAAGGCCTTGATGATGTCCTTTGACTTTGAGTGGGCGACACTACACCATACCTCACACAGGTGACATCCAATGCAAACCTCCGGTTTTGAAACAATCCTTATTCTTGCCATGTTCTCGCCTCCGGACATGGGCTTCAACTCTAAGTGTATTTAAACCTTACCGTCAGGATACATGAGGATTTGTGTTGTTAAAATTGGTTTGTATTGGTATGTATTTGAGAATTGGTGAAGATTTTTCAGATTTACCTACGCTTGCCTGCAGGTAATTTAACAAATCCCCTTGAATGCAAAAAAATATATATCGAAATGGTAAGGCGGCTGAGAGGTGATTGTATGGAGGAGGTTGAGAGAGCTAAGGCGGTGTTGAAGGAAAATAACGTCAGACAGGTACTCTGTGCATTTGCGGATGTTAGGGGATACCTTCAGATGTTCTCAATTCCCGCGAGGGAGTTTGTTGACGGCAGCGCCTTCGAGAACGGAATCGGTTTTGACGGTTCCTCAGTCAGAGGGTTCAGAACGATAGAGAAGAGCGACATGGTCTGGATGCCTGATGCATCATCGCTTAAAATCATTCCGTGGATAGATGACCCTATTCAGAAGTCCGCGATAATGTTCGGCAACGTTTACGAGGCGTGGGGCACTGAGATTGCTGACTGTGATCCAAGAGGTTACGTGGCCAAGAGGTACGAGGACATGCTGAAGAGCGAGGGAATGTCAGCCATATTCGGGCCAGAAATTGAGTTCTTCCTTTTCGAGGGTGTTGACTTCACAAGGCTGAGCTGGGACATGTGGGTCTCGCCCAACGGCGGTGCGGGAGACAGCTGGGGTCCGCCGAGAATCATGCCCATCAGCTCTGAACTTGAGAGTGGGTACATGATAAGGCCCAAGGAGGGTTACTTCAGACCTCCACCTGAAGATACAACGGTTGAATATAGAAACGAGCTGGTTTACTATTTGGAGCAGCTCGGAATAGACATTGAGTACCACCACCATGAGGTTGCCACAGCAGGGCAGGTGGAGCTGGATTTCAAGCCAAAACAGCTTGTGGATGTTGGTGATGCTTTCTACCTCTACAAGTTCGCAGCGAAGAACATTGCAGCGATGCACGGGTTGTATGCGACCTTCATGCCAAAGCCGCTTTACCTCGACAACGCGAGCGGAATGCACACCCACCAGAGCCTCTGGAAGGGAGAGCCCTTCAGCGGCGAGGCTGTTTTTGCAGATCCTGATGATGAGTACATGCTGAGCCAGAAGGCCCGCTACTACATAGGTGGGTTGCTGGAGCATGCAAAGGCTCTGACAGCACTCTGCGCTCCGACAGTGAACAGCTACAAGCGCCTTGTGCCGGGCTTTGAAGCTCCCATCTACATCTGCTGGAGCCCGAGGAACAGGTCCGCTTTAGTGAGGGTGCCGATGTATGTCAAGAAGCCCTCAGCAATAAGGGTGGAGTACAGGGGTGTTGACCCGAGCTGCAATCCTTATCTTGCCATCACAGCCCAGCTTGCTGCCGGCTTAGACGGAATAAAGAAGAAGATAGACCCCGGTGACCCGCTGCTTGAGGACGTTTACGAGCTGACACCAGCACAGAAGAGAGAGCTTGGAGTGGGAGAGCTGCCTACAACGCTTAGAGATGCGATAGACCATCTGGCAAGCGATGAGCTTATGCAGGAAGTGCTGGGCAGCCACATCTTCGACGCCTTCATGGAGCTGAAGATTGACGAGTGGAACCAGTACTGTCTCTACATCACTCCGTGGGAATTCATGAAGTATTTTGATATCTGATTTCTTCAATTTGTTTTTCAGTTCATTTTTCAGGTTCTACCACTGATAATCAAAAACAAAATAAAGGAAATGTCAGAGAATGTATGTGGCTCCCGAAATCAGGCGCAATGATAAACTGCTGGAAAGTCTGAGGGAAGACTTTAGGGAGTTCGCCGATTCCTGTCTGGGCATCCTGCTCTACGGCTCATACGCCAGAGGTGAGGAGACGAAGAGAAGTGACATTGACGTTTGTCTGGTCAGGCCAGAGGAGGGGATTTTTGACAGGGTAATGCATAAGCTGGGCGGGAAGTATGACGTTAAGGTGTTCGAAGACCTTCCATTTTACGTTCGCATTGAGGTGATAAAAAATCACATCAGGATTTACGCAAAGGATGAGCTTGACTTTTACCTCTACAAGCAGAGGAAAATATGGGAAGACATGGAGAGGAGGATCAGGGAGAACGAGTTCAGTAGCGTGGAGGAGAAAATTCAGGCGAGGAAGAGGTGGTTAAGTGCGAAGAAGGAGATACTTGGAAAAACTTGAGTGGGTGGAGAGGGAGATTAACTTTGCCACTGAGCATGCGATGTCGGATGAGGTGAGGAAGAGAGCAGTTCTTTACTCCATCATGACAGCGGTGGAGGTTGTAATGGACATTGTAGCGATGTTAGTGAAGGATTTGGGAAAGCAGGTGGAGGATGACTACACCAACATTTCAAAGCTTCTTGAAGAGTGTGTAATTGAGGAGAGCGAGGCGGAACTTTTGAGAAGATACAACGGCCTCAGGAATGCCATTGCCCACCACTACAACCACCTGGACCTCTCAAAGGTTGAGAGAGCGTTAACGCAGCTTGACGAGCTCTACGAGGTTGCCGTGAAGCTCGTGAAGACTGCTGATAAGCTTGCAGGTTAGTTTGCAGCTCTAGCAGGCAGAATCCCTCAACTTTCGTTCCAGTTCAGTTAGTTTTTTTGTCATACCCTCTCCTTACTTCCTTTCAACCCAGCCTTCCCTCAATACCTATCGATTGTTACAATTTCCTTCCTCATAAGCAAAAGGTTTAAATATATGAAGGGACCATTAAATTACGGTGGCGGCGGGTTAGCTGATGCTGTAGCTTTCCCGCCGCCATAAAAACAGGAGAATTTATATAGTTGAAGGTGAGATGGAAGGTGAGAAAAGGAGGTAGAGAAGTATGAAAAGGGTAGGATTAATAGGCGTAATAATGGCGGCGCTTTTAGTGATATCAGCGACTCCAGTGATGGCAGGAGTGTCGGTTAAAGTGTCGGTTAACACGACTTATCCTGGCGAGCTGACAGTCGAGAATTTCAATTTAACGCCAACTTACGGCAGGGTTCCACTGACTATAAACATTACTGATGTCTATCTGAAAAATACTAACCTCACTACGCCTCTTTCGGGTACAGTGTACTTGTACGTAAATGGGCAAATAAAGAATAATTACTACTGTAGTGTAACACAGACGAATAACACGACCAGTTGGATGTCATGTGGCATTGAATATACAATAACAGACACAAGTCAGACCAACATCTCAGTTGGAAACAAAACAGACTATCTACAAAACGTGACGCTCACTCTCTGGACAACTCAGCTACCGGAATCCTATGTCCCTCAGATTCCAACGCTGGACTTGAAAGATGACGGTCCGATATCTGTGGATGTACTGAAAATACCGTCGTTGAAGTTGTCAGATGACCAAGTTAACGTTGGGGAGACTGTGACCATTGAAGCCAATTGGAATTACTATGCCAAAGAAGATGGTACAAGAAGGATTGCAGTGGTTTCATGGGCGGATTACAGGAACATAAGGAGTGGGGCCACGATTGACGTAGCTACACTTCTCGACAAATCGAAGATGACGATTTCTCTTCCAGAAGATGGCGGCTCTAACAGTTGGGATTTCACACCCACGGAGCCAGGTTACTATGTAGTGGTAGCGTTTGTGGACGACACCAACTTCTCTGATGTGCTGGTGTTTAGAGCAACACCAACAGCGGCTGAGAAGCCAACGGTCTCGATAAGCGTCAGTAAGAGTGTGGTTGCTCTTGGAGATTACATCAAAGTGGGTGCGTCAATGTCGACGGATCAGGCAGTAAAGCCAATTGCGGTGTTTATTACAGGTGCAAATCAGACTGAGGTGCTGTGTAGCTATCCCGAGCCAGGGGCTTCGACTGTAGGGGCTTGGACTGTGAAGGAAGCCTGCGGCGATGACGAGTGGTGGATACAAATAAAAGACAGACCAGAGGGGGTTTATGTTGCTAAAATAGATGTCGGAGAGGGTGAACTCAGGGCTGAGGCAACGGCTGTGTTCCAGGTTGTCAAGCCGAAGATCCTTAGCTTGGACGTTCCATCGCAGCATGTCAAAGGACAGGACTTGGTAATCACGGGTACAACTAACTTGGCTAAGTCGGGTACCGAAGATGATAGTGGAAGCAATGCCGCGGAAAATAAGGCGTACCTGGTTATAAAGGACCTCTCAGGTAAGGAGGTATTCAACGATACTTTGAGCAATCAGGTGTACGATTCAACAGGAGGAAAAGTTAAGAGTAATGCTGTCTCCCTCATCGACTCGGATGGAAGCTTCAAATTCAAGATCGACTACTTTGGTAAGTACTTTGCGACTGAAACTGGATTTTACATCGCCGAAGTGAAAATACAGTCCGACTCTCTTGGAGAATACACGGACACTGAGACTGCCACGTTCGAGGTTGTTAAGCCCGAGTTAAAACTCATAGCTGATAAGACAACTGTCACGAGAGGTGACACAGTTACATTCACAATTGACACGAACCTCAAAATTAATTCAGAAGTGAAATTCAAGATAGACGATTTGGCCTTCTGCAGTGGTGATCCAGACTGTGACGTAAAAGAAAAAACTTATTACGTTGACGCATTGGGCGATGTTGTAATAAAGCTTGATGTCAACACAGAGGCTCCGTTGACTGACTACAAGTTTACAGCAGAAATTCCTGGTTTGGGCATCTCAACAGACATTAGGGTTAGTGTAGTTAAGCAAACGCTGGATATCAGCGTCGACAGAACTACAGTTCCCAGAGGTGGAGATATAAGAGTTACAGGATCCTCGACTGCCGACGGAGTTTACATCTATGCCAGCGATTCAGGTGTGTTTACGGTTGGTGATACACCAGTCCCGGATGTGGATCTGAAGACTAAAGGATCTAAGATTAACACTACCGATGTTCCTTACATGGAACCTGACGATAATGACAACATTGATTTCCAGATATCAGTGAACGTTACGGGGGTGGAGACTGGAACATACTATCTGTACTTCTACGCACCAGCTAACATCTCAGTAGTCGATAAAGCCTCAGACCCGCAGAAGATTATCGCAGTCACTGTTACCGACCCGCAGATCGTTGAAGTCACCGCTCCGAGCAAAGTTCCATACCAGTCCAAGTTTGAAGTAAGTGTTCTTACAGATCCCGGTGACAGGGACAATGTCGAAGTTAGGCTCGTCCTCTCTGGGCCTAATGTTAGAGATACAACAGTAGCGGATTGGGCTTCCGTAGATACAAATAACTACTTCAACAAGACGGTAGATCTCAGGGATATAGCGAAAAATAAACTTAACCTTGACGCACTTGAGCCGGGGCTTTACGTACTGACAGCTGAACTTAGATTCAAGCAGAGCTTAGGTGGAGAAAAGGTGGATTCAGAGGACAAGCTGATTGAAATCCTTGGGCTCACGTTCGAAGTAGATGTCAACACACCTGTGGTGATTGGTGACGAGATAGTTGTCAACATAACTACTGACAGGCTTGAGGCAGGATACGACAAAATATTTGTGACTCTGGTAGGTACAAATTACAAGGTTACTCAGGTTGCAACTCTCAATAGCGAGGGCAAGGCTACCGTAACCTTCGAAACATATGGGATGAGCGCGGGAACTTACAAAGTTTACGTGAGAGATACAATGGATACTTGCAGCGAAACCGACCAATACACTTGGGTTGATGAACACTATATGCTTGACCCGGCAAGTGAACTTGCTCCAATGTACAAGGCCGACGATGACGTCCTCGTAATCAAGACAATCGAACTCCTTGAAACCGCACCAACTACAACAACAGTCGTAACAACCACGACTGCCGTTACAACCACAACAGTTGCCACAACCACCACAGCAGTAGAAACCACAACAACCGAAGCTGTCACAACCACAACCGAAGCCCAGCAGGGCGGCGGAGTGCCTGGCTTCGAGGCAGTGTTCGCCATTGCTGGCCTGCTGGCAGTGGCGTACCTGCTGAGAAGGAAGTAATTCCCCAAATTTTTCTCTTTTTTATTTTGTGATAAAGTTTTTAAGCTACGAGCCTGTATTCTGGTTATGAAAAAGCTGATGCTCATCCTGTGTCTCGTGGTTCTAATCGCACCGACTGCAGCTCTTGAGACACTTACGAAAGACAACTTTGCCACTCCTGATACACAGGTGAGTCCAGAGAAGGATTACTATTTCCCTGGCGATACTGTGTCAGTTGACTACATTATTCTTCCAAAAACCGAAGACGATATGAAATTAATTGGAGGTGAGGATTATAAAACACCCAGAACATACACATTTGAAACTGCTCTTGAAAACCCGTACTGGACAATAGTCATTCGCTACAATTACGGCAGCGCAACCAAGTCCGAAGATTTCACCGGCAATAAGGTAAAAGTGGATGTTTATGGTTTGGTCATTGAAGGTGAGCTAAAAGGGGTCAAATACATAGAGGCGAACTTAACAGGCAGAATACCTTCAGTGACAGAAAGGGTTGAAGAGATTGACCTTGTCAGCGTTTCAGTAGAGCAGGCAGAAGAAGACGCCCTCCCACCTCTAACAGTGAAGGTTGTCAACGTGCAGAAGTTCAGCGAGGACATTAGCAAAGTAAGGGCAGACGCAGACAAGCTGAAATCGGATCTTGACTCGGCGGGCGTTTCGTACAACCAGTCCGACTTTGATGAGGTCTATTCACTCCTTGACGAGGCCTATAATCTGTACATTCAGGGAAAGTACCTCGAAGCTGATGATAAAATTAATCAGGCTGAGGAAAAGCTCGATGAAATCGCATCTCAGGCTGACAGGCTAAAGGCCGAAACGCTAAGGTCCAAATTGAAAGACAGCCTTGATAATGCCTACCTGAACCTCAGCATGCTTGAGGTTGCCCTGAACAAAATTGAGAACAGCCAGAACTACACGAATTATCTCCAAAGCTACGCTGAGCTCAAGAGCAGGTATGATGACGTTAAAAAGGATTACGATGCTGCCGACGATCTTTACAAGGACGGGAAGTACTCCGATGCCTACAACTCCTTTAAAGAGCTGGAAGACGACATTAGCAGTCTTCTTTCAGACATAATGACTCTCAGGGAGAAGGTTGACGCTGAGGTTACATCGTCGCCAACGCAGGGGGGTTTTGGGCTTCCAGCGCTGAATGTTGAACTTCCGATCTCGCCCCTTTACCTGGCAGCGGCTTTGGTTGTGGCAGCAGTGGCCATTGTAGCTGCCATCAAACTCAGGGGTGGCAGGAGAAAGTGGGACGAACTCAGGTAACCCTTCATTTTTAATTTTCTCGAAAATTTTAAATTCTCGTTGTATAAATTTTAACATGCGAGCAAAGTCACTCTTACTGATTGCGACTTTAGCAGCAATCCTGACCATCCCGGCTTCAGCCTTCGATTTTGATTACTCATGCTCAAAAACGTTCGATGACTACTATTTTGGCGGGGAGTACCTCTACTTCACATGCACAATTATTCCGGCCTCATCAAGCGACTCAAAGCAGGCTGATGACACGGAGTACACCTTTTTAACAAACCTCGACTCCTCGGCAATTACCGTCACCGTGGAGTTCAAGGACGGGAAGAAGCATCTTCACCCGGCTCCTGACGATGATTACGAAAAAATTAACGGAACAACACTTTCCTTCTACATTCCTGAAACTGACGATGGAGTTGAGGAAATTCAGGTTGCTGTAAGTGGCTACGTTCCCGTAATAGAAAAAAGACTGGAGAACATCTCAGCTCTGAAAGTCACTGCCGATGAGGAGCTCTTTGACCTTCAGATTACTGTTGTGAATAAGCAGAAGTTCTACTCAGACTTAAAGGAATTTGAAAAGGAAAGCTGTGCCGACGAGAAGAAGCTCAGGGAGGCAAAGACGCTTTACAACGAGGGGAAGTATTCTGAGGCTGAGAAACTTCTCGCTGAGGTTGAAGAGGCAATCAACGAGTGCCATTTCAGAACCCTGAAGGAGAAATACGATGAGGAGATCGATGACCTCAAATCACAGCTGTCAAAAATCACGACCACCCTTGCCTTTATTCAGTACCGGCTTGATTACGATAGGGAAAAAATTGAGAATTACGATGAAATGATGGAGGAATGGAGAAACCTGACTCTGCAGAGGGAGCAGCTTGATAACGAGATTGATGAGCTTGTTGAGCTTGTTTCCAAGGGGCAGTTCTCCGCTGCTGATGAAAAAATTGAGAGCATAAGCAGCAACCTTACGTCGCTGAAGGTAAGGGCTGAGACTCTGAAAGAATCAATCAACGTAAAGAACACCTTTGAATTTGATTTAGTAACGCTGGCCATCATAGCTGGGGGTGTTGCAGTTATAATAGTGACAGTCTACACCATCGTAAGCATAAGGAGGAGAGACAAATGGTAGAAGTTTAAAGAAATCTTGCAGATCGACTTGACCCAGCAATTACAGCATCTATCAGCTCTTTCGAAAAGATACCGTTCTCGACAACCCCGCTAATCAGCTTTATCTCACCCTCCAAACCCTCAACCCTATCCTCTTCTATAACACCAAAGTCGCAGTCCACAACAAAATTTCCGTTATCCGTTATCACCGGCCCAATCTTTCCCTTTCCTTCCCTCAGCCTTGCCTTGCATCCCATTTTCTCAATCTCCCTCAGAACCCATCCGTAAGCGAAGGGCAGCACTTCAACCGGCACAGGCATTGACAGTTTTTCCACAAGCTTGCTCTCGTCCACGATTATCACAACCTTCCTGCTCGCCTTGGCAACGATTTTTTCCCTCGTCATCGCTCCCCCGCCGCCCTTTATGCAGTTCAGCTTGGCATCTACCTGATCAGCCCCGTCAATGCACAGGTCCGGCTCGAACTCAACCAGGTCAACAATTTCAACCCCATTCCTGATCGCAGCGAAGTAGGACTGGTATGATGATGGAATTCCGTAGATTTCCAGTCCCTCCTCCCTTATTTTGTCTCCGAGCAGGTTCAGAAACACCTCAACTGTAGAACCACTCCCTATTCCGAGAACCATGCCATCCTTTACAAGCTCAAGAGCAAGCTTTGCGGCGTTATACTTCCCACTCGAGTCCATCAAACCACCCTTCTACTATATCAAACTCAACCGAAGCTGTCAGGTCGATTTTCAGGGGCGTGATGCTCACGTACCCCTGCCTGAGTGCGTGGATGTCAGTCCCCTCCTCCGCATCCTCCGTTTCCTCTCCATAAATCCAGTAGTACTCCCTCCCTCTCGGATCCAGCCTCTTCTCGACGCTTACTCTGTACATTCTTCTTGCGAGCCTCGTTACAGCAATTTTTCCGTTCGGCTTTGCCGGAACGTTAACGTTCAACAAGTCCACACCCTCAGGCAATCCTTTGTAAAGCACAATTTCCGCTATACCCCGCAGCACCTTGGATGCAAAGCTAAAATCGGCCTTGCTCGTCAGCTCGAACTTGCTCACGTCAGGCATTTGCAGGGAGATGGCTATGGTTTTGCTTCCGTGGGTTGCTGCTTCAAGCGCTGCGCCAACAGTGCCTGAGGTTGTAGCGGCCTCTGTTGAGAGATTTTCCCCTAAATTAATTCCGCTGACCGCTAAATCGGGAATCTCTCCGATTACCTCGTACATTCCAATGATTACTGAGTCGGTGGGGGTGCCGTCAACCGCAAAAACTCTCATCCCGTTTACTTTAACCTCCGAAACCCTTATCGGCTCCATTATGGAAAGGCTTCTCCCAACACCGCTCCTCTGCACTGCTGGGGCTACAACAAAAACCTCCCCAAGCTCGCTCAACGCGTCATAAGCGGCTTTAAGTCCGGCGGAGTAAAGCCCGTCGTCGTTAGTTAAGAGGATTTTCATACTTCCTTCTCTACTCTGTCGATGTAGAGAGCTATTTCGTTTATCACTTCGGGATCAAGCTTCTTTTCAATTTTGAAACCCTTGCTTTCGGCGAACTCCTTCAATCTTTCGAAGTGAATCGAAAGCTGGGAAACAACGTACGTTTTGAGGAGGTAGAAGTTTCTCTGAACCTCCTCTTTCTCAGCCTTACCGCTTTTGTAAAGGTTTAATATTTCCTCGCAGTCACTCCTGAACATTTCAAAGATGTTTTTCTGGTCTAAAAGCTTGTCCGCCTCCTCAACGCTCTTTTCTCCTCTAATAATCTCTCCCATTCTGTCAAGAAACGAATTGATGTAGAGCATCAGATTGAGTTATTGGTAAGGGCTATAAATCCGTTGCGATAATGCATTTTTAATGAAAGAGATAGAGCGGAGATGCTTGCGGGCTTTAATCGGTATAGTTCAGAACATATACGACCAGATGAAGGCTGGGCAGGTTCCCGAGCTTCACATTGCAACGAGAACCAAGTACAACATCGAGTTTAATGAGGAAAGTGAGGTTTGGGTTTACGGTGACAGGAAATCCGTAAGGTCGGCTAAAACCGTTAAGGGTGCGTACAGAATCCTCAAGATGACGTATGTTATCGGCTTCCTCAAGGAGCAGCTTAACCTCAACAAGTCCTCAACCCTCAGAGAGCTTTACTACATCTCTGAGGGCTGGGGGGCGGCGAAGTTTGAAGAGCAGCCGGAGAGCGACAGGCTTGTTGAGGACCTCGAAATTCTTACGAACTTCCAGAGGGAGCACTTTCACATCCGCCCTGAGGAAGATGGTGCCACCGTCATCGGCCCTCTGAGAGTCAGGGAAGAGACAAGAAGAGGAGTGAGGGAGATACACTGCCAGGATGATGTCGGAGAGGGAGGTTACCAGATTCCTGTCAATGTGGACAAGATTGAGTTCGTTGACCACGACGCCAAGTTCGTCATCGCCATTGAAACCGGCGGTATGAGGGACAGGCTTGTGGAGAACGGATTTGATGAGAAGTACGATGCAATCATAGTCCATCTGAAGGGCCAGCCTGCGAGAAGCACCAGGAGGCTACTCAGGAGGCTCAACACTGAGCTAAATTTGCCGGTTGTTGTCTTCACCGATGGCGACCCCTGGAGCTACAGAATCTTCGCCAGCGTAGCTTACGGAAGCATCAAATCCGCCCACCTTTCCGAGTATCTCGCCACCCCAGCTGCGCAGTTTGTCGGAATAAGGCCGACGGACATCGTCAAGTATGACCTGCCAGCTGACAAGCTTACGGAGGAAGACATCAAAGCTCTCAACGCCATTCTTACCGACCCACGCTTTGACTCCGAGTTCTGGAAGAAGGAGGTAAACCTGCAGCTCGAGATAAACAAGAAGTCAGAGCAGCAGGCCCTGGCAAAGTACGGTTTGGACTACGTTACCGATGTCTATCTTCCGGAGAGACTTTCCGAGCTTGGCGTGATTTAGCTCTCATCGAAGGTGACCTCAAGGCTCATAAAATCCTCAGCGATAATCGTGTTCTCAAACACCTTCTTTGCCTCTTCAAGCAGTGGAGAGGCGTCTTTGGAGTAGCGGGTGCTGATGTGAGTAAGTATCAGCTTTTTCACGTTCGCCTCTCTTGCAACTTCGGCAGCCTCCTTCGCCGTGGAATGCCCGCTTTCGATAGCCCAGTCCTTCAACTCCTCTTTGAATGAGGCATCGTGGATGAGGATATCCGCATTTCTTGCAATCTCAACTGTCCTCTTTGTCGGCCTGCTGTCACCTGTGTAAACGACCTTTCTGCCCCTCCTCTTCTCACCCAGAACCATGTCCGGAGTTATTGTCCTCCCCTTCCAGACTATGCTTTCTCCTCTGGCGAGCTTTGCGTAAAGCGGCCCGGGAGGGATTCCAAGCTCCTTCTCCGCCTTCTCTCTGTTGAACTTTCCCCTTCTGTCGTTCTCAATGATGGCGTAGCCAACGCTCTTGACTATGTGCTCCGTTCTGAAGGCAACAACCTTAAATCCATCAAATTTCACTTCCTCGCCATCCTTAAGCTCTCTCACCCTGATATCGTAGTTCAGCTGGTCGTAGCCGAAGGCCTCGAAGAGAGCCCTTAGCACCTCAGCCCTTGGCGAGTAAACGTTCAGCTCCCTGCTTCTTTCGTTCAGCGACATGGTCTCAATCAGCCCGAAAAGCCCGATGAAGTGGTCGGTGTGTAGGTGGGTGATGAATATGTTGTCGAGGTTTCTGAAACCGGTTTTGGCAATCATCATCTGCCTCTGCGTCCCCTCACCGCAGTCGAAGAGCATTCTTTGCCCGCCAAATTGAACAAAAATAGCAGGAGAATTTCTCTCAACACTTGGAATTGTGCCAGAAGTGCCAAGAAAAGTGATTTTAAATAACATTCAGGATTCGAGGACTATTTCAATGTTCACGTCTCTCGGAACCTGAATCCTCATAATCTGCCTCAGTGCCCTCTCGTCGGCGGAGATGTCTATCAGCCTCTTGTGAACCCTCATCTCCCAGTGGTCCCACGTTTCGCTGCCCTCTCCGTCGGGAGCCTTTCTCACAGGCACAACCATCCTTCTCGTTGGGAGCGGAACGGGACCGCTGAGCTCGACGCCGGTCTTGTTGGCAATCTCTTTAATCTGGCTGCAAATTCTGTCCAGCTCTCTTGGATTCAGGCCGGAGAGCTTAATTCTCGCCTTTGGACCCTTTATCGGCATGAGACCACCAAAAAAATAAAGTTATTTTCTTGGGGTAAGGTCGAGAACCATTCCGGCTCCGATGGTCATGCCCATGTCTCTGATGGCGAACCTGCCCATCGGCGGGATGTCCTTGACTCTCTCGATGACCATCGGCCTTGTTGGCTCAAGCTTGACAATCGCTGCATCACCTGTCTTGAGGAACTGCGGGTTCTCCTCCTTAACCTGGCCGGTTCTCGGGTCAATCTTCTTCTGCAGCTCTACGAACCTGCAGGCAATCTGGGCGGTGTGAGCGTGCACAACTGGAGTGTAGCCTACTGTGATTGCTGTGGGATGCTGCAGAACCACAAGCTGGGCCGTGAAGTCCTTCACAACAGTTGGCGGGTTGTCTGGATGGCCAGCGACATCTCCTCTCCTGATGTCCTTTTTGCTGACACCTCTAACGTTGAAGCCGATGTTGTCACCCGGATAAGCCTCCTGGATGGGCTCGTGGTGCATCTCGATGCTCTTTACCTCACCGCTTACGCCGGCAGGCTCGAACACGACCTTGTCTCCAACTCTGAGCACACCGCTCTCGACTCTGCCAACAGGCACCGTTCCAACACCGCTGATTGAGTAAACGTCCTGGATGGGAATTCTGAGCGGCTTATCAACAAGCTTCTCCGGTGGCTTGAGCAGGTCGAAGGCCTCAAGCAGCGTCGGACCGTTGTACCAGGGGGTCTTATCGCTCTTCTTTGCAACATTGTCTCCGTAGTAGGCTGAAACTGGGATGAACGGAATCTCGTCGACCTTGTAACCCACCATCTTGAGAAGTTTGCTTACCGCCTCCTTTGCAGCCTCGTACTCCTTCTGGTCGTAGTTAACTCTGTCCATCTTGTTTATAGCCACGATTATCTGGTTAATGCCGAGAGTTCTTGCGAGGAAGATGTGCTCCCTCGTCTGCGGCTGCACCTTCTCAACGACATCCATGACGAGAACTGCTGCATCCGCCTGAGATGCGCCGGTAATCATGTTCTTGATGAAGTCCCTGTGGCCGGGGCAGTCGACGATGGTGATGTAGTATTTGTCGGTCTGGAACTTTCTGTGGGCTACGTCGATTGTAACTCCTCTCTCCCTCTCCTCCTTCAGTCTGTCCATGACCCACGCGAACTCGAAGGTGGCTTTGCCCTTCTCCTGAGCCTCTTTCCTCATTTTCTCGATGATGTGCTCCGGAATCTCACCCGTTTCGTAGAGCAGCCTTCCAATCAGAGTGCTCTTTCCGTGGTCCACATGCCCTATGAAGGCAACATTAATGTGCTCCTTTTCCTTAGCCATACCTATCTCCTCCTTTCTGGTTTTTCGTTAAATCCATTAGGAGGATATATAAACCTTTCACCAGCTTAAAATGGTGGAGATTAGCAGATACAGTAAATCCCCAAGAATAAATGCAACAATATACCCCGCTGTGATGAAGAGAAGGAAGGGCAATGCAGGGGTAACCCAGACTTTCTCCACACCGCTTTTTCTCAATCTGTTAATCATCTGCTCATCGGGCTCGACAGCCCTCCTCACCCGCCTTAACTCTCCATTCTCGTCTATGTACTCCAGGAGGTTGTGGAACTTCGGTAGATTTCCAACCTCAGCCCTGTATCCGGTGAAATAGTAGAGCAAATTCCCCTTCAGCGACCTTACCCCTTCTTTCGCCAGATTTCGCAAGAACATGAACAGGAGGAGGAACGGTGCGGCTATTACGGAATTTGCGAGGGTGGAGAAGGCAAAGGAGAAGCTAGGCCCGAGAAGAGGGAAGCCGTTGAAGGTTGGGTAGAAAGGGAAGATAACTGCCAGAGCCATGATTGCCTTTGCATCCGCACCACCGTAAGCTCCGATTAGGTAAAGGGCGTAGGAGAGGGCAATGACCATCACAACAAAAATTCCCGCAATCATGTACTCGAAAATGAGGTGTTTTCCCAAGAAAAGCTGGTAAACTGTTATCGGCAAAGAAACGAGCAGCATGCGCTTCCATACCCTGTTGGGGACTATCCTGCTCTCTAAATCCAGCTTGCATGCGTATAGCAGAAATCCGAGGACTACCAGGAACTTAGCGAGGTCCAGCATAGATCTCGTACAGGTCTGACAGTATCGCTGAGGCGGTCTCCTCCTTTCCTGCTCCCCTTCCCGCCACGAAGATGCTTCCTGCTGTATCTGTTTTGAACATGGCTGCGTTCATTGTCCCTTTGATTGCAAGGGGGTGGTGGAACGGCACGAGTCTGGGGGAGACCTTTAGCTTTTCTCTGCTAACCTCTGCAATTAGCCTGATGGTGTATCCCTTCTCGGCAGCAACCTGAAAAGCCTCAGGAGTTATCTGGGTTATCCCCGTAACCTCAACGTCCTCGTAACTAGCTTTAACACCTATCGTGTTCGCAATTATCACGAGCTTAAGCGCTGCATCTATCCCCTCAACGTCGTAGCTCGGGTCAGCTTCGGCATAGCCGAGCTCCTGCGCCTCCTTGAGAATATGCTCGTAGGGGAGCCTTTCCTCTTCCATTCTCGAGAGGATGTAGTTGCAAGTCCCGTTGAATATCCCCTTTACGCTCTCTATCTCGCAGAGGGCAAGGTACCTTTTGGCCAGCTTTACGACGGGCATCGCCCCTCCCACCGTTGCTTCGTACATTAGCCTTACTCCGTTTCTTTCTGCGAGGCTCATCAGACCGTGGAATTCGGCAACGAGCGGGCCCTTGTTGGAGGTTACTACGTGCTTGCCCCTCTTGAGAGCTTCGCGAATGTAATTCACCCCCTCTCCTCCGTCAACTCTCGTCACGCTCGCCTCAATCAGCACGTCGTAGTCAGCGCTCCTCACAACCTCGATGGCCTTTGCATCATCCCTAAGCATTCCGGTCTCTCGTTTCATTCTCAGCGCTTCAACTAAGCTGAAGTCCCCGCTTATCGAGCTCTTGGAGTCTGCAACCGCCGTAACTTTGAACTCACCGATGGCCTTCTCAATCTCCTCCCTTTTCCTGATTAAAAGCTCGGCAACCCCCTGTCCGACAGTTCCGAATCCCACGATGGCTATCTTTATCATACAAGCTCCTCGTTGACCGGCTCAATCAGAATTATTTCCTTCTTTCTGCAGACCTCCTTAAGCTTTTCCACCGCCTCCTTCAGCTTCTCCTTTCCCGAGGCGGAGATCGTTATTATTGCAGTCGAGGGGCCGGATATCTCAGGCATGCTGACGTGCATCTCCACACACTCAGCCTCACCATCAACGTCTATGCTGCTTATCGTGTCGCTGATGTCGGTGTGTATTAAATGGCCAATCAGAAGAACCGACGTCGTTGCCGTAAGCCTAACCTCATTGAAGCTCCTTATTATTATTCCAAGCGATTTCAGCTCGTCTATCAGCTTCTGCACTTTCTCGCTGTCCATTTTGAAAGAAATCTCTACGGGAAGTCTGTTCAGAGGTGTCTTTTTTCCTCTCTGGTGGACTATTCCGACTATGTTTCCCCCCATCCCTGAGATGGGCTGTAGAACTTTCAGCAGCTGGCCCGGCCTGTCCTCCAGTTCGACGCTCAGGGTAATCAGAACATCACTCATATATTGGTACGCCTTCGCTTTCGGTGAGCTTGCTGAACTCCTCCATTAGCTTTCTCGTAATCTCTCCGGGCTTTCCGTCTCCGATTTTTCTGCCGTCGATAACAACAATAGGCGCAATTTCAGCAGCGGTGCCGGTTACGAAAACCTCGTCTGCCGTGTAGAGGTCGTAGAGGCCTATGTTCGTCTCCTTGAAGGGTATTCCTAACCTGTTTATTATCTCTATCACAGCTTCCCTCGTAATTCCCCTCAGGTTGTTTATCGTCGGTGGGGTTGTGATAGCTCCATTTTTCACCACGAAAATGTTGTCTCCGCTCCCCTCCGAAACGTAGCCGTTTCTGTCGAGGAATATGGCCTCGTCCCCTCCCTTAGCGTTTGCCTCTATCTTTGCCAGAATGTTGTTCAGGTAGTTGAGCGACTTTATGTTTGGCGGGAGCGCGTCGAAGGAGTTCCTTCTCACGGCAACGGTGATCGCCGTAAGCCCCTTCTCGTAGAGGTCCCCGTAGAGCTTCCCCCACGGCTTTGTTATGACTATTATCGACGGATTCTGGCACTTTCTCGGATCAAGCCCGAGGTCTCCAATCCCCCTCGTCACTATTGGTCTGATGTAAGCATCTCTGAGGTTGTTTTTCCTGAGCGTTTCCAGGATTATCTCCATGAACTCCTCCTTTGTTATTGGTATTTCGAGGTCGATGGCCTTTGCCGAATCGTAAAGCCGGTCTATGTGCTCTTTTAACCTGAAGACTCTCCCGTTGTAGGCCCTTATCCCCTCAAAAACGCCATCCCCGTAAAGAAAGCCGTGGTCGAAGATGCTCACCTTCGCTTCATTTTCCGGTACGAACTCACCATCCATATAAACGTACAGCATCAACCAGAAATGAAGGGTGAAATTAAAAATAGTTTCGTTTCTCTGATAGAATTGCGGCAACCTTTGCAGCCCTCTCGACCGAGTCAAAGATTAGCGTTTTAGACCCCTTGAGCGCCTCCTTAATCTCTGCGTAGTTTTCGGGAGTTGAGGAGTAGCCGAGAATGGATGGTTTTGTTATTCTGCCCATAATCTGGGATATGACCTCTGCCGGCAGAACCCAGCTTGGGGGTGCAACTGCGTAGAGAAACATAACCAGCCCCACGTCATCATCCCTGCACACCGTATCGATTACCTCCGCGAACACCTTTAGGTTGAGACCGCTGAAAGACAGGTCAACGGGGTTCTCCCTTAAGGTTATGGGGGGTAGCAGGCTCTTCAGCTTCCTTACCGTCTCCTCTCCAAACCTTGCCAATCTCCCCCCGCTGCTTTCGATGATGTCAGCCGCAACGATTCCAAGACCGGCCTGTATTGTTAAAACAGCCACCCCACCACTGACTTCAAACTTTTCCATTGCGATTGCTGTGTCAATAAGCTCCGTCGGAGTTTCAACCACCACTGCGCCAGCCTGCTTCATCGCTGAAGCGAAGACTCTGTAATCTCCCGCCATGCTGCCCGTGTGGCTTACAGATGCTTTGTCAGCAACGCTGCTCCTTCCGGACTTCATCACCACAACTTTCTTCTCACTGCAAAGCCTCTTTAGCTCCTCGAAGAGCCCTCTCCCGTTGTCGATTCCCTCAACATACACCGCAACTACGTCGGTGTTTTCATCTTCCCTTAGAAACCTCATTACATCGGGAAAATCAACGTCGCATCTGTTTCCCAGATGCAGGATATGGCTGAACCCAGAATCCCTGAACTTGTGGATTATGTAGTGGCATATCCCACCGCTCTGCGAAACCAGCGCTATTCTGCCCTTTTTCACCTCACTGAACATTGGAGTAAAGCTCGCGTTGATGCCGCCCACTACACTCACAATACCAAATGTGTTGGGCCCTACAATTCTTATTCCGTACTTTCTGGCAATTTCTCTCAGCCTCTCCTCCCTAACTTTCCCCTCCTCAACCTCTGCCTCCTTAAAGCCGGATGAGATTATTACCACTCCCTTCACTCCAGCCTCTGCGGCTTCCCTTACAGCGTCAAGAACGAACTCGGCGGGAACGGTTACAATTGCTATGTCCGGTACCTCTGGAAGGGACTTAACTGAGGGATAGGCTTTCAGGCCGAGAATTTCGCTGGCATTCGGGTTTATCGGGTAAATTCTCAGGTTTTTGTTCGACATCAGGCTTCTTACAACGGAGTTTCCGACCTTTATCGGATTGGTGGAGGCCCCAATAACCGCCACACTCCTTGCTTTGAAAAAGAAGCTTATATCCCCAACATCCATCTCAAACCTCTTCCTCTCCCCAACAACTATCCTCGCATCCACCACAACAGCTCCTCTCTCATAAACAAAAACAGGATTCAGGTCCATCTCCACTATTCCTTCCTTTTCAACAACCTCATTCAGCTTAAGCAGCAAATCAACAACAGCCCCAACGTCTCCCTTAACCCCTCTGTAACCCTCCAACAATTTATACCCCTTAACCTCCCTAACCATCTCCTCCGCATCTCTCCTTGTTAAGGGCAAAAGCCGGAAGCTGACATCCTTCAGAACCTCAACAAAAACACCACCAAGCCCAAACATTGCAACGCTTCCAAACTGCTCGTTCTCTGCAACGCCAATAATAACCTCGATCCCCTTCTCAAGCTGGGGCTGAATGTTAACTCCCTCAGCCTTTGGAATGGACATCAGCCTTTGAAAAACCTCCCTAACCTCATCCTCCGATTTAACGTTAAGAATGACTCCACCAACGTCGCTTTTATGGATGATTTCCCTCCCTGCAACCTTCATCACAACGGGAAAGCCGATTTCCTTCGCAGCTTTAACAGCCTGCTCTTCTGTTTCGCAGAAGATGCACTTTGCAGTCTTTATGCCATACTTTTCGAGCAAAGCTTTGGATTCGTGTTCGAGGAGTAATCTCATACTCGGCGAGTTAATCAGCTGATTTAAAACGTTTTTCCGTTCTAATCGATTTCGATCACCTCTCTCGTTCTCTCGTAAACCCTCAGGCCCACTACCCTCTCAAGCTCCTTGGCAAATTCCTCTGAGGTAAGGCACTCCAGAAAGTCCCTCACTGCCTTCTTTTCCAGCCTGTCTTTCCTTATCAGGAAATCGTACTCCTCGCTTCTCAGCGGTATGAAGTCAAGGCCGTACTGGGAGGCAACGCTCCTTATCCCCACCCCGACATCAGCCTTTCCGCTTGCTACTGCAACTGCAACGGAGGTGTGGGTTTTCGCCTCAATGCTGTATCCCTTAATGGAGGCTGTGAGCTCGTTAAAGCTCAGCCCCTTTCTCTCCGCAACCTCTCTGAGGTACATGTCGGTCAGAATCCTCGTTCCACTCCCCCTGTTTCGGTTGATGAAGGTGACGTCTTCTCTTAGCAAGTCTTCGAAGCCCGTTATGCTTTTAGGATTCCCCTTTGCAACAATCAATCCCTGCTCCCTCAGGTAGCCCTTGACCAGCACAGCATCCCTTACACCATATCTCCTTACAATTGGTTCGTTGTAAACTCCGCTCTCATCAAGCAGATGCGTTCCCGCAATGTCCGCCTCACCCCTCTTTACTGCAAGAATTCCTCCTGTTGAGCCGACGTTTACCACCTTGCTTGTGTAGGGCTTTTTCTTCCGCATAAGGGAGAGCAGGATGTCAACGCCAATGCAATGACTCCCGATTATCATCAAATCTGCAGGCTTTAGATGGCTGAAGAGCTTCACCTCAACCTCATCGCCCTCTTCGAGCATCACAACATTTTCAGGAATCTCCACAAAGCCGTCGGTGAAGGCAAAGGCTGTGACAGCCCCGCTGTAAGAACCGCTTACCGGATAGGCAGAATATCCCTCAGCTCCCTCCACAACGTTCACCGGCAGATATTCTCTCCTTCCTTCAGCTGAGAAGACCTTTATAGCGAGCCTTGCCCTCACCTTTGCCCCCGAAGATTCCCTTCTTCCTGCAAGCTCCCTTATTATTGGAGCCACGATCACCTCAAAAACCGTCATTGCAGATGTTGGATAACCCGGCAGTCCAAAAATGGGCTTTGAATCACTCACCGCTATCACAGCAGGCTTTCCGGGCTTTATGGCTATGCCGTGAACGATTACTCCCGGATGAAAGTCATCGAGAATGCGGTACATCACGTCTCCAGCTCCGGCGGAGGTGCTCCCGCTCGTTATGACAATGTCCGCTTCTCTTAAAGCTTTAGCTATAATGCTGCGCATCTCCTCCTCGTTATCCCTTGCAATGCCCATCAAAATTGCTTCACCACCGTTCTCCTCCACAGCAGCGGCAATGCTGTAGGAGTTCACGTCGTAGATCTTTCCCTCTCCCAGCCTCTCTCCCGGCTTCACAAGCTCATTGCCTGTGGAGATTATCGCCACCTTCGGTCTGCAATAAACCTCAACCTCGCTTATTCCGCATGCAGCCATCACGCCAATCTCCCTGTGCGTCAGTTCTGTCCCCTCTCTGGCTATAAGCTCACCAGCCATCACGTCGCTTCCTGCGTACATTACATTCTCTCCGGGAGAGACAGGCTTGAAGATGTCAATCTCGTCCTCCCTTCTCCTCGTGAACTCCACCATAACAACTGCATTGGCCCCCTTTGGCATCATAGCTCCCGTTGCGATCTCCACAGCCTTACCGCTTTCAACCTCCAACTCAGGCCTCTTTCCCGCCTCCACCGTTCCAACAACTTTGAGTGTGACTGGACTATCCTCCTCGGCCTCAAAGGTGTCCTCAGCCCTTACCGCATATCCGTCCATCGTCGCTCTATCGAAGGGGGGGACATCCGTTAAAGCGTAAACGTCCTTTGCCAGAACCCTTCCTGCTGCGAGGTGGAGCGGAACGACCTCAGTCTTTCTGCGAGGGCTGAAGTGATTGAAAAGAAGCCCCCTTGCTTCATCAACTGTCACAACATCACGAAAAACCTTCCTCATTCAAACACCTCTGTTACATCTCTCAGAAGGGTAACCTCCACCTCCTCGCCCTCCTCGTATCCCTCCTTATCCTCGGGAACAACCAAGAGGGCATTTGCCCTGACAAAGGAGCTGAGAATCCCCGACCCTGAAATTCTTATCGGATAAACCTTCCCATCCTCCCACAGAACCCTTACGTTACTCCTCACTCCTATCTCCGACGGTATCCTGCCCTGCAGCACACCCTTCTGCCTGCTCCACTTTCTCGCAATAATCCTGACGTTCATCATTCTGTAAAGCGCAGGAATGGCGAAAGTGTAAAAGCCGAGCAGGGCAGCAGCAGGAGAGCCCGGAAGCATGAAAACAGGCTTTCCCTCAACAACCGCAGCTCCAGTGGGCATACCGGGTTTCATGGAAACGCCATGGAAAACAATCTCACCAAACTCGCCAACAACATCAGGAACGAGGTCCTTCGCTCCTACAGAAGTGCCACCCGTAATCACAGCAGCATCAAATTCCAGAGCTTTCTGCAGCTTATTTCGCAGCTCCTCCTCATCATCCCTCGCAATTCCAAGGGAAATCGCCTCGAAACCGAACTCAAGAAGGGCATTGCAAATCATCGGGTTGTTGGAGTTGTAGATTTTGGCCCCTTCAAGCGGCTCACCAACCTCCGCAAGCTCGTTTCCGGTGGTGATAACCGCCACCCTCGGTTTGCGGTAAACTCTGACGCTTTCAATTCCCAGTGAGGCAATCACTCCGGCATCCTGAGGCTGCAGAATTTCCCCTTTCCTGAACACAACCTCTCCCGCCGCTATGTCCTCTCCCACCCTCGAAACGTTTTTCATAGGCGTTACGGACTTCAAAACCTCAACAAAGTTGCCGTTTAACCTTGTGTGTTCGAGCATTACAACAGCGTTGGTGCCTTCGGGCATCATTGCCCCGGTCATTATTCTGACAGCCATTCCCGACTCCACCACGACCTTCGGCACCTCTCCAATCTCAACGCTTCCCGCAAGCTGGAGCATGATGGGGTTGCTTACGGATGCACCGAAGGTGTCCTCGGCTTTGACGGCGTATCCATCCATCGCCGCCCTGTTGAATTTCGGCACATCGAAGCCCGCTACAATATCCTCTGCCAGAACACGGCCTTGGAGGTTATAAACGCTAACATCTTCAGTTTCAAGAGCTTTAATTTTTTTTAGCAACCTGTAGAGGGCTTCATCAACCCTTTCCCTCTTCCAGAACCCCTTTTCCCTGACCATTATGCATGGTCGTGCAGAACGGTATAAAGCTGTTGCTCCGGAAGGCTTTGAAAATCAATGCCGGGGAAAAAGTAATTTTTACTCCCGTCCAACAAACTCTGATGAAACAGCTCATACTGGCTCTTGATGTGATGGATGGTGAAAAAGCGATGGAAATCGCCAAAAAAGTTGCTGAACACGTTGACAGAATAAAGGTCAACTATCCTCTCGTTCTTTCTGCTGGCGTGGGGATAATGAAGCGACTTTCCGAAATCAAACCCGTAATTGCGGATTTCAAGATTGCTGACGTCCCCTACACAAGCTCCCTCATCGCGAGAATTGCCTTCGAGAACTCAGCCGAGTCGGTAATTGTCCACGGCTTTGTTGGCAGTGACACTCTTAGAGAGGTTTGCAGAGTGGCTGAGGAGTTTGGGGGAAAGGTTTATGCCGTAACGGAGCTCAGCAGCCCCGGAGGGGAGGAGTTCATGAGTGCAGTTTCTCTGAAAATCGTTGAGAAGGCCAAAGAAGCAGGCTGTCACGGCCTCATCGCTCCGTCAACAAGAATTGAGAGGCTGAGGGAGATAAGAAAAGCTGCGGGGGATATGGAGATACTCTGCCCGGGAATTGGGGCACAGAAAGGCAGCATCGAAGCTGTGAAGTATGCTGATGGAATTATAGTGGGGAGGGGAATTTATGCATCAGGTAATCCAGCAGAGGAAGCCAGAAAGCTCAGGAGAGTCCTCAAGATTTGAGCTAATTGCCTTCGACCTTGACGGAACTCTTATCGAGCTCAACATCCCCTTTGATGAGATAAGGAGAGAGCTTGGAATTGAGGGGAGGTTCATCCTTGAGTCCATAATGGATGAGAAGGACCTTCAGAGAAGGCAGGAAATGCTCAGAGTTCTTGAGAGCTATGAGCTTAGGTGTGCGATGGAGGCAAGGCCAGCCTACTACGCCGTTGAGCTCGTTAACGGCCTTGATGCCATAAAAGGAGTCATTACAAGGAACAGCAGAAGAAGTGCGGAAATAGTTGCCGAGAGGCTCGGCTTCGAGTTCGATTTTATCATCGGAAGGGAAGATGCCGAGCCAAAACCCTCTCCTGAGCCCTTGAACCTCGCCTTGAGGATGTTTGACGTCAGCCCCTCAAAGGCTTTGATGGTTGGAGACTTTCTTTTCGACTTGCTATCGGGAAAGGCGGCGGGAGCAAAAACCGCCCTGATACTGACAGATAGAAACAGGGGGATGGCAAAGTCTTTTATCCAGCACGCAGACTACGTTTTTGAGTCCCTGAAAGAGCTGGCAGATTTCCTTGAGGTGGAGCAATGAAGGAGATACCGAAAAGCCATCCGAGATACGCGTCGCTGGTAACAAGGGAGAAGCTTGTCGAGGGAGTTGAGCTGGGAGTTACTGCGATGCCAGGGATTGATAGCCCACGGAAGGGGGGAGGCTTTCGACTACATTCTCGGCGAGGAGACGAGAGATTTCGCCCTGAAGGCAGAGAGAGCTGCAGTCGCTTTAATGCTTCTGGCAAAGCATCCCGTAATCTCCGTTAATGGGAATACAGCGGTGCTCGTTCCAGAAGAGACGAGGAAGCTTGCAGAGCTCGTAAATGCAAAGGTGGAGATTAACGTTTTCCACCACAGCCCCGAGAGAGTGGAGAAGATTAAACGCTACCTTGAAAAGCACGGAATTGAGGTTCTCGCTGCAGGAGATGCGGTGCTTGAGGGCCTTGAGTCGGCGAGAAGGATAGTTGACAGCAGGGGGATTCTCATCGCTGACGTCGTGCTTGTGCCCTTGGAGGATGGTGACAGGTGCGAGATTCTGAAGAGGCACGGAAAGAAGGTTATAGCCATTGACCTCAACCCCCTGTCGAGGACAGCAAGAATGGCTGACATAACCATCGTTGACAACATAATCAGGGCCTTTCCAAAAATGGTAGAGATGGCCGAAGAAATGAGGAAGTGGGAAAGGGAAAGGCTGAAAGAAGTCGTTGAAAATTACGACAACTCAAAGGTTCTTGCTGAGGCCGTGGAGGGAATTATCCAGTATCTGCAAAAGGTAAAGGGAGAGTTGCTCAGTCCCTGAACCTTCTGTCGATTATGTAGAAGGTTGCAGTGCCAGCAGCAACAAGCTCTCCTTCCTCGTTCCTCACCTCTCCGTAACCAACCGTAACCTTTGAGCCGATATGCATCGGCATTCCCACTCCCACAATCTTTCCCTCCGTAACGGGCCTGATGTAGTGAATGTTGAGCTGTGCTGTCACTGCAGTTTTCCCCATCTTCACCACCTCTCTGTTGACGTTCAGGCCAATGGCAGAATCGAGAACACTGGCAATTGCCCCACCGTGAGTGGTGCCGAGGGCCTGAAGATGTTTGCTTCTATCAATCTCCATCTCTACAACAACCCTGTCTCCCTGTAACTTCGGAACCATTCCGATTAGCTTGTACCAGGGTGCAGAGCCAACAGCTTTCAAAAGCCCCTCAAACTCATCCATAAAATTGAAGGGGAGGGAAATTTTTAATAATTTTGGATTTGAGTTTGGTGAATCAAGGAGGTTAAACGAAACATATTTATTTTTGAAAACATATAAATTACATGCTCGAGTCATGGGCAACAAGCAGCCTAATTTTGTTCGTAGCGATTCTTGTGGTCATATCTTTATCTTTATTATATTGCTCATACTTAAGGCGGGAGAGGTGGTGGAAGATTTCGGGAATTTTCAGTGTTGCTTCATTTGCGGTTTATATCCTTCTTTTCTTCTGGTCATTCTGGAATTTACTTTCCAACCTATTATTTATCTTATTGGTAGAATTAGCGGTCTTTATAATACTCTTGCCGATTTTTAAGGTGGTGTTTGAATTGAAATTTGAAAATGAAGAGAAATACGGCGAAATTGATGGTATTCCTGTTATTATTGGTTACGAAAAGGGCAAGAAAGTATACAACGCATTTTATACACCGCTTAAAAGAAAAATTTTTGTCACGAAAAGTCTTAAAGACGTTCTTTCCGGTGAGGAGCTTAAAGCTGTTATTTACCATGAATCAGGGCATTCTAAAAACAAGTGGTGGATGATAACTAGATCTACTGCCATGATGTTTTGGGTTTTGATAGCTGCTGTTGTATTAACTACACTTTTTCTCTTGGAAATGGGCAAATTTCAACCAAATCTTAAAGTAAGTCTTTTTATAACCCTAGGAGCGCTACTTATCATTTACGCAACATTTTTCATGGTTTTCAGCTGGATAAACGAGCATGAAGCCGATTTATTTGCAGTTAAAAAGTCTGGGTACGAAAACTTCTCCAAAGCTCTTTTCAAGACGTATTTTTACAATGTTCTTGGGGATTATGCAGAATTTGTCGGCAAAATAGACCTGAAAAACTTCAATTCGGGAGATGTGACACCATTTGAAATCCTGAAAATTTTGTTGAAACAGAGTATTTACTACCTCTTCCCTCGGAATATCCTTAACCAGCCTATTCCTCAAACTCACCCGCCCCTAAGATACAGAATTTTGTTGGCGCATCAAACGTTAAAATGTTGAGGAGTCGGAACAAATAAAGAAGGAGGTGAAAAATGTGAAATTCATAAAAAAGAGTGAAAGTGTTATAGGACTCTGGTTACCTATATTGGTCATTTTGATTCTTTTTGCATTTCTTGTTGCTGAATCTGTTATTATGAAGGACATAATCCTCTCAAATTCAGTTGTTGCTTTAGCAACAGCCATAATGGCATCAGCAGCACTCGTGACTATTTTAGTTAGTAACAGACAGGTTCAGCTGATGGCAAGACAACAGAGATTGAAAGCAATCGAAGATAGACTAGAAAAGTTCTACATACCGCTAATAAAGGCTTTCTCAAGCTATGTGTATACAGCCCAGACTGAAGATGAAATCGAGACGATAATAACATGCAGACGCTACTTGGCAGGTAATAACCTGTTAAGAGTTTTGCCAATGCATTTCAAATTCAAGGCCGATAAAATCGCTGGATCTGCAAATTGGACTTTTTATGCCAAGGAAGATTTTGAACAGTGGAAAGAGGCTCTGGATGTTCTTTGGGAGGAATTTCTTGAAGTCTTAAAAGAATACTACACACTAAGCGGCACAGAAATTTCCTTACCCGAAAAGCCAGATTGGCTGATTGGCTACAAATAATTAAAAAGGGTAATAATCTTGATTTTAGCCCTTGGACACAAACATTTACCACTCAACGCTGATGGCGTTGTTGGGGCAGGCCCTCACGCAAGCGCCACACTCCATGCAGGCATCCTCATCAACGTAAGCCTTGCTGCCATTGAGGTGGATGGCATTTCCCTTGCACTCTGGAATGCAAAGCCCGCATCCGTCACATCTTGCCGCATCTATTACAGCAGGCATAAAATTCGATACATGTTTCGAAAAATAAAATCAGGGAGGTTTTGAGGAAATTTTTCAATTCCACGGAGGAAAATTTTTAATGTTTAAGAAAGAACAATTCTATGGCCGTTGTCTATGATGAGATCGGGCCGGAAGTGGTGATGCGGTTCTACGACCCGAAATACGGGACAAGGTCCTTGACACTCTGAAATTTGGTGCATGTGCCGGTGGAATAAGGATGCTGCCCGACGTTACGGTTGAGGAGGTTGCATGGCTTGTGAGGGCTATGAGTCTCAAGGCTGCAATCTTTGGAATTCCCGTTGGCGGGGCGAAGGGAGGAATCTGTGCAGACCCAAATTCGGAGCATAGGAGGGAGATACTTACCAGTACGCCAGATACATTGCTCAGTTTCTTAAAAAGGCCCTTTACATCCCCGGCTCTGACATGGGGACGAGCTGATAGATGCCCACCTGCACGTCACGGGCTTCAGGAGTGGGGACTACGTGAGGGAGAGCCTGCTTACACCTTCGGCGTTTTCGTTGCTAGGGCAATAAAGGATTTGGAGGCGATGCTTGATGCTGGATATACTACCATAGTTATGCAGGGAGTGTTGTGGCTCTGCATCTCAGAGAAGCGGTTAAGGAGGGTGTTGTGAGGGGGGCCGAGAATAGTGGCGTCTGGATATCCCCTCTCGCAGACCTTCGGGCATGGGGACATCCACTTCCTCCCCCCTGAGCTTGCAGACGCAAGAACTTCGAAGATAAAGGTCCCTTTCCAGTCTCTCCTCTGCGATGGGGAGGATGAGTTCAGGAAAGGTGCTCGCTACGTTCTGAGGGAAGGAGTGGACTTCATCAAGATTTTTGTCACCGGAGGTGTTGCGTCGCAGAAGGACAAGCCCGAATTCCCCCAGATGACGAGGGGGGAGATTGCTGCTGTTGTTGAGGAGGCGAGGAGGGCAGGCAGGCTTGTCCACGCCCATGCCGAGTCATCTGAGGGATACATCAACGCCGTTGAGGAGGGGGTAAAAACCCTCGCCCACGGAATGGATTTGAATCAGGATGCAATAAATCTGTCAGTTGAAAAGGACGTTACTCTCATTCCCACACTCTCCATCGTTGACGTCGCACTGAAATTCGGGCCCTCAAACAACCTGCCCGAATGGATGCTTGAGAAGCTGAAAGAAGTGCACGAGATACATGCCGAGTCCATAAAAAGGGCTTACAGGGAGAGAGTGAGGCTTGCAACGGGAACGGACTTCTTCATAGGGGCAAAGGAGGTGCAGCTTTACGGCCTGAACAGCCTTGAGATCAAGCTTCTCGTTGGTCTGGGAGTAAAGCCGATGGATGCCCTTAAAGCGGTGATAAAAGAGGGAGAAATTGTAAAGCAGAGCTAAGGAACGAGCCTGTGCCTGTCCCTCGGGAAAAGCACCGCTTCTCTCACATTTTTCAGGCCGAGCATGGACATGATGAGCCTCTCAGCTCCAAGTCCCCAGCCTGCATGGGGCGGCATGCCGTAGCGGAAAGCTTCAAGATAAAAGCCGAAGCTCTCGGGCTCCATTCCCTTCGCTTTTATGCTCTCAACCAGCATGTCGTAGAGGTGAATTCTCTGGGCTCCGCTCGAAAGCTCAAGCCAGCCGTGCATTAAGTCGAAGCTCTTGCTGATTTCAGGCCTGTCTTCATAGGGCATCGCGTAGAAGGGCTTTGATTCAGTAGGCCAGTCGGTGATGAAGTAAAGGCCTCCCATCTCCTCTCCAACAAGCTTGAGGGCGTTGGTGCTCAGGTCCTCTCCCCACGGAATCTCCTCTCCCTTTCTCGCTGCAATCTCCCTCGCCTCGTCGTAGGTTATTCTGGGGAAGGGCAGCTCAGGTATTTCCAGCGAAACTTCGAGCCAGCCAAGGTAGCGCTCGCACTTCTCAGCCACATCCTCGTAAACCCTCTGAACGAGCCTTTCAAGGACGTCCATGACTCCGTTGTGGTCGGTGAAGCTCATCTCAATGTCGATGGAGATTGCTTCATTGAGGTGGCGTGTGGTGTTGTGCTCCTCGGCCCTGAAAATCGGGCCAATTTCAAAGACCTTCTCGAAGCCAGCAGCCATCAGAACCTGCTTGTATAGCTGGGGGCTCTGGTTGAGGAAAGCCTCCTTCTCAAAGTAGCTTATTGGGAAAAGCTCCGTTCCTCCCTCAGTTGCGGTTGAAACAATCTTTGGTGTGTGCACTTCAATGAAACCCTCCTCTGACAGAAATTCTCTCACGCTCTGCATCACCTGATGCCTTATTCTGAAGATGGCCTGAACTCTCGGCCTCCTCAAATCCATGAAGCGGTGGTCAAGGCGAGTGTCGAGCTCTGCTGGAACTTTCTCTGTGACCTCAAGGGGAAGGGGAGCATCAGCTTCGTTCAGAACCTCAATTGATTCTGGAATAATCTCCACACCACCCGGAGCCTTCTCTTCCCTTCTAACCTCTCCCGTTACCGCAATAACGCTTTCCCTTCTAATTTTCTTGGCCAGCTTGAAAACCTGCTTGCTGACAAACTTTCTCGGGAGAGTAATCTGAACAATCCCCTCCCTGTCCCTCAGCAGTATGAACACCAGCCCACCGAGATCACGAACTTCGTGAACCCAGCCGTACAGCGTGACCTTCTGACCTTCCATTTCAGGCTTTACGTCGGCAGTGTAAACACGCATGCTCTTACACCTTCAGGCAGTTTTTTAAGTTTAGCCTCAAAGCTCCAAGATGCTTATCTCTCCGTCCTCGACTATGGCGTAAGTCCTCTTGCCCGTCAGGTAGCCGCAAACCTCTCCGGGATTGAGCAGGTTCTTTTCTTTCAGCACTTCATGCGTGTGGCCGAAGACAACGAGAGTTTCGAGCTTTTTCAGCACCTCCAGCACTCTCTTGTCTGTGCCGTGGTAAACCACTCCGCCCGGAAATTCAACGATGTCGCCAATCTCCCAGCTGTTTCGCTCCGCAATCTGCGTGAGAATTCTCCTCTCGCCGTCGTTGTTCCCGAAGGCTATGTAAAGCTTCACTCCGAGCCTTTCGAACTCTTTCAAGGTGAAGGGGGCAATCACGTCGCCCGCATGCACCACAAAATCCAGCTTCTCTTTGCTCAGGGCATCAGCAAGCTCCTTCACCGCTGAAAGGTTGTCGTGCGTGTCGCTCACAACGGCAAATCTCATAATGGTTGTTCGACAGAGGAAAGAATAAATTTACTCAATGATGAACTGCCAGCGCCTCTGCATCATCGGAACGCTTCCGAAGGCATCCCTTTTTACAAGCATAAGCTCCCCTATTTCGAACTCCCTCAAAAACCAGCGCATGTTCAAAAGAAGGCAGCCCGGAATTCTTACGCTGGCGATTTCTGAAAGTCTGTAAGCAGTTTGAAGGTAATCACCCAAGCTCTCAGCCCTCTCAACGTCAAGCCTTTTCAAAAGCTCTGTGTTCTCTCTGTAGATGGAGAGGGGCTGCAAGAAAAGCTCATCAGCCTGCGAAGCAATCTCGGCAATCCTTTCAAGCTCCTCGTCATTAATGCCCGGCATGAAAACTGTCCTTACAACTGTGTAAGTATGTTCTGACATTTTTTCGATGTTTTTCACAACCCTCTCGAAAAAATCTTTCCCCGTTATCTCAGCATAGCTCTCCCTGCTACCAGCATCGAGGCTGATCATGACTATGTCCGCCTCACTGCCGAGAATTTCCGGCTCAAGAAGTGTTCCGTTGGTCTGGATGTCAATCCTCACTTCCCCAAACCTTTCTCTGAGCTTTCTGATGATTTCTACAACCCTGGACGTGCCAACAACGAAGGGCTCCCCGTACTGCGAGATGGTGATGGCCTTCGGATTTAAAGAACCGTAGTAGCCCGGTTTTGGGGCAGTGCCTTTAAGCTGGGCAACTCTGGAGTAGCAGAAGATGCATCTCAGGTTGCAGGATGGTGTGACTTCGTAGCTTGGATGGTGCACTGGATTCTCAGCATTCTCATCAGTGCCCTCGCAGTGGATGCAGTGCTTTGGATACGGTAAAGATTCCAAGAATTTCTTTATTTCTGCCACATTTACTATCATAGCCCATCAAAAAGCTTAACCACGAACTCTGCGAGCCTTACGGCATCTTCCTTTGTCTTCATTATGGTGTTCGTGGCCACACTTCTCTCCATTACACCTTTGTCGGCTTCATCAACCACCAGAAGGTCAAGGAAGTCCGCATACACATCCGCCACTCCTCTTGCAGAAACTTCATAGCCCTTCGCCCTCATTAGCTTCCCCGCCGGACCGCTAACAGCCTTCTCTCCCACTATGGGGGAGATTGCTATAACCTTTTTGTCCCTCAACCTCTCTCTGAAGTCCTCAACGCTCAAAATCGGCAGTATGCTGGTTATTGGATTGCTGGGGCCTATAAGCACTTCCTTTTCCTTCCTCAGCCTTTCTTTGACCTCATCGGGAATTCTCGCTTTCTCAATGCCCCTGAAGTAGACGTCCTTCACTTCAGGCTCTCCCCTCCTGAGAACCCAGAACTCCTGAAAGTGCATCTCCCCCTCATCTGTCACAACAGTGGTGGAAACCTCCTCCTCGCACATCGGGAATATTTCCTGCTTTACCCCATAAGCCTCAGCAACAGCTTTTGTAGCCTCGCAGAGAGATTTTCCAGCCCTCAGCATCTCGCTCCGCAGAATGTGCGTTGCCCTGTCCAAGTCCCCAATCCTCATGCCCTCGTCAAAGCCGAGCTCCTTCAGCCTCTCGTGCGTGTGGAAGGTGTCGCCCTTTATCCCCCACCACTTCTCATCGTCGATGACCTCCGCAATTGCGTAGATGACCGAATCAATGTCAGGGCAGATTTTGTTTCCCGAAACCCAGACATCTTCGGCTGTGTTCACGACAACCCAGAAGTCAGCTACCTCCTTCAACCCCTGCAGAAGCTTTGGCGTCCCTGTTCCCCCAGAGAGGACGAGCAAAGCCTACACCTGCCTGAAGACCTCCCCGAACTCCGTTATGTCCTTCTCACTTCTCAGCAGCTCCTTGAGGATTGATGGGAGTTCGCCAAGCTTCACCCTAACCTGTGCAGTCGTGTCTCTGTCCCTGATTGTTACGGTCTCATCCTCAAAGGTCTGATGGTCAACGGTTACGCAGAAGGGAGTTCCTATCTCATCAAAACGCCTGTATCTTCTCCCTATGCTTCCCGAATCGTCGTAATCGGTGAAAATACCCTCTTCTCTCAGCATCTGGACAATCTCCATCCCCTTCGACTCGAAGGGCTCCCTTGAGAGCAAAGGTAGGACGGCAACCTCAATCGGGCTGACCCACCTCTTGAGCCTCAGAACTCTCCTCTCTTCTCCATCAACAACATCCTTATCAAAGGCGTGCTCAAGAACGGAGTAGGTAATCCTGTCAAGGCCGAAGGATGGCTCTATGACGTGCGGTATGACCTTCTCTCCCGTAACCTCCTCCTCGACCTCCTGAATCTCGAAGAACTCCTTCGTTACCTTTACCTTCTCGCCGTCAACCTCAACCTCTACCTCATCCAAGTCAGCTTCAACATTTAAAGCTTCAAGAGCCTCAGCTACCTTCTTTGCCTTCTGCCTGAACTCGGGACCGAGCTTGCTCAGTATGGGGACAATTTTCCTCCTCTTCACCTTAACTGGCTCCTCGTAGGGCACGAAAACGCTCAGATCTTCACCGCTGAACTTGCTGTGCCTCTTCAAATCGTAGTTTGTTCTGTCCGCAATGCCAACAACCTCAATCCAGCCGTAGCTGGTTAAAACTTCTGCATCCCAGCAATCAGTTGCATAATGAGCCCTCTCTACATCCTTGTGCTGCCTGAACCTCAGCTTCTCGTCCTTGATGCCTATCTCAAGCAGAAATCGCCTCGTCTTTCCTATGAAGTACGCCAGAATCTGGTTGGCTATGATTCCCTTCTCCACCGCTTCCTCAAGCGTTATCTCGTGCTGGCTGTCAAACTTATCCACAAGCTTTACCACATCTTTAGCGTAAAGGCTGAAGTGTGGATGCTTCTTCTCCCCCGGATGGACGAAGAACTCCAGCTCCGCCTGATTGAACTCTCTCAGCCTTATCACTCCCTGCCTCGGGCTGATTTCGTTCCTGTAAGCCCTTCCAATCTGCGCCACACCGAAGGGAAGCTTTTCCCTGAAGAAGTTCGCCAGCCTCTTGAAGTCGACAAACATTCCCTGAGCGGTTTCGGGGCGAAGGTAGCCCTTCTTTCCCTTCCCCGGCCCAATGGTGGTGGAGAACATGAGGTTCATGGGGGCAGGGTCTTTGAATCTCCCTCCGCATTCGCACTTCAAGTCGTAAACTTCCATGACCTCCTTAACCGCCTCGACAGTCTCATCTACCTCGATTCCCAGCTTTTCCTTGACGTAGTGATCTGCTCTGTAAACCCTCCCGCAGTTCTCGCATTCAATTGCAACATCCGTGAAGGAGGTTGCGTGGCCAGAAGCTATGAAGACTTCCTCTATGCCTATGGTTGGTGTGTCAATCTCAGCCGCTCTTTCATTGATCACGAAGTACTTCCGCCAGATGTTCTCAATCTTCCTTCTGAGGTTGTTACCAAGAGGAGCGTAATCGATAAAACCTGCCATTCCTCCGTATATCTCGAAAGACTGCCAGAGGAATCCTCTGCGTATCAGCATTTCCATGATTTCGCTCATGTGCATGCAGTGCAGAATGCAACTTAAAAGGTTATCTTCTTATGGTGCCGCGCAGCCACTAAAATATGGACAGGAAAAAGGTCGTTGAGTGGTGGGTTGACAGGCTTCTGATCAACTACCCCGTAAAGCCGGTCTTTGAGGTGGTCAGCTTCCTTCAGGAGGCTGCTGAGAAAATAGTTGACAGAGCATTGAGCCTTTATGAAGGAAAGAGCGTTGATTTGAGCGATGCGGTGGATGACATTATGCGTTTTCTTGCCACAGATAGGAATTTTGGTCCCGGAGACAGCATAAGGCTCTTTTGCGAGTTGAGGGACTTCATGGCTGACGAGCTTAACCTTAAAGCCGAGGACAGGCTAAAATTTGGCAGGAAGTTTGAGGAGATACTCTTCACGGCCTTTGACGCCTACATGGCGTGCAGAGAGAAAATTTTCGAGCTAAGGCTGAAAGAAAAGGAAGCTGACCTCGAGATGATGAGAAAAATAATGGATTACGCCTCTAGGTCTTTATCCTCTCAGGATTGAATCCCTTCTTTATAAGCAGTTCCTTAACCCTGTTCACGTGATTGCCCTGAAGCTCTATCACTCCGTTCTTTACCGTCCCACCGCACGCCAGCTTTGACTTCAGGTATTTCGCAAGTTCCTCAAGGTTTATCTCTCCCTTATCAATTCCCTCGATAATGGTCACTTCCTTCCCGTAGCGTCTCTTGCCAGTTTTAATCACTATAAACTGCTGCTCTTTCGCAACTTCCTCGCAAACACACAAATCTTTCGGCAGTCCGCAAACAGGGCAGATTTCCGACATCTTCCCGCTTAACCTCCTTTTTAAGAAGTGGGTATATGCAAAATTTTAAATTTTCGGTTACATCATCATTCCCTGCTTTGCATAGGCAATGCGGTTTAGCTTTGATGACGTCAAAGGTTTTTAACCCCTCGTATAATCAATTACATGAAGGTAGTTTTCCATCTCGACATGGACAGCACCTCACTGCTGGAACTGTGCCTCGCTAACGTTAATAACTTCCTTAATGATGTTCCAGAGGCCGAGGTTGCGGTGCTGGCCAACGGCTATGCGGTAAAGCTATTCGTAAGAGCAGCAAATCCCAAGCTCGAAGATAGGATGAGAGAGCTGTCAGAGAGAGGAGTTAAGTTTTTCGTATGCAACAACGCCCTAACCCTTCACGGTATAAAGATAGAAGACGTCTTTGATTTCTGCGAAGTTGTTCCAGCAGGTGTTACAAAGCTCGTGGAGCTTCAGAATGAAGGCTATGCGTACATTAAGCCTTAGTAATTTCTTTTTTGAAAGAAAATTTTAAGATTAATTTGCGGAACTCCCAGTGTGAGGTGGCTCGCCACATTTGTAGCCTTGCTAATCGCAATTTCCTCGGTTAGTGCGGCGGAGGTGCATATATTTGTAGATAAGGAGAGCGTAAACCTGGGGGATCAAATCCGGTTTCAGGTCTATTTTGAAGTTAATCGCTCGGCGGATATAGCAGTTGTGGGGGATGGTGGGGATGGCGCTCTCCTCTGTCACGTGGATGAGGGGGAAGACCTCTATGAAAAGTGCGGGGAGGAGTGGGTTTTTAGAATCCCCGAGGACTGGCAGGAGGGAACGTACCGTTTGAAGGTTGTGATTGACGACACCGAGCCTGAAGAGCATTCTGAAGAGTTCAAGGTGGTCAAACCAAAAATAAAGGAATTCGAACTGAAAAATCTTGTGTATCAGAGCAGAACGGAACTGGAGGTTCTCGTGGAGAGTGCGAATCCGGCGAGTTTGAAGCTGAGGCTTTACGGAAACAACGTTGACCTTTACTACGAGGAAACTGCAGATTACGAGGAGGAGAGCAACGTCTACTCCGCCAAATTCGACCTGAATCTGAGGGAAGTGTATGAGAGAACGAGGGATATTGCTGATGCGGTAAAACCTGGAAAGTACATCCTAGATTTAAAGCTTGAATACGGCGGGAAGGTTTGGGATTCCAGAAGAGTTACGGTTTCAGTCGTAAAACCAGAGGTTGCGGTTTCCGCACCTGAAAAAGTGAAGGTTGGGGAGCCAGTAGTTGTTAGCATCGACACGAACAGAGTTGGTGACACTGAATACGACGGAATACTGGTTGTGCTGGAGGGCAACAATTTCCTGCTGTACAAGAAGGCGTATCTTGATGAAAACGGGAAAGCAAAGGTTCAATTCGAAACTGCAGGACTGAGGGAGGGGAAGTATGCAATTTACGTTAGAGACACGTCCAAAACCTCAACCCTCTCGATCTCAGATCTGGCTAAAAACTACTACGACCTGCCGCCTGACAACAGCTTTTCAAGGATAATTCAGGCTGAGGATGACGTTCTGGTGAAAAAAGAGCTCTGGATAGTGGGGAATGGGAAGGAAAGTGTGAAGGTTATTCTTCAGCCCTCAAAAGCGGAAATCTTTAACGGAACCACCATGAGCTTTAAAGTTCTCCTCAACCAGTCGGTGGAGCTATCATCCTTCGAATTCGTTATTTTTGTTTCCGGAAACAGCGTGAAAATCGAGTCGGTTACTTTACCCGACGGTTTCAGGCTGCTCGACAAAACCCTTTATCCCGACTACCTGAAAATCAGCGCTTACACCACGAACAAAACGAAAACGGGCTTTCTTGCAGAGGTAAAGGTTGCTGCTCAGAGTCCGGGCGAATCAAGGCTCTTGATAAAAAATGCAGGGGTTTACAACGGATTGGGGGAATTCGTTGACGTTACCACCTCTCAGGCTGACGTGGTGGTGAAGGAGAGCAGGAAGGAGGGCAATACTGCCAACGTCAGCATAACTTTGAAGGAGAATGCCACCGGCGCAGAGAACGTTACCAACAACTCCGTTACAGCCACCACTCCGCCTGCTAAAGCTTCTCAGCAAACTCCTGCACCCGCCACACCTCCTGTTTCAATGAACGTCGGTGAAATTGACTTCACGAAAGTTTTCATGTTCACAGCAGGTTTTCTTGCCACGTACTCTGCCGGAAGGATTATGATGAGAAAGCTGTCCGCGAGAGGAGGCAAACGTTAAATATTGTATGGTTGGCATCACGCCATGGGCACGGTAAAACCCGCTTACATCAAGGTCATCGCGAGGGAATTGTTGAAGAAGTATCCGGAAGTGTTTACGGGCAACTTCGACGAGAACAAGAGGCTCGTGGCGGAGCTTACCAACATCCAGAGCAAGACCGTGAGAAACAGGGTTGCTGGATACATCACGAGGAGAGTTAACAGAGGGTTGGTCAATGTTTGAGGGCGTGATTCCCGCAATGGTAACGCCCTTCAAGGAGGACTTCAGCGTTGACTACGAGGGGATAGCGAAGAATCTCGACTACCTTGAGAAGCACGTCAACGCTCTGGTTCCTGCTGGGACAACAGGAGAGGCTGCAACACTCAGCTACGAGGAGCACATCGATGTTGTGAGGTATGTTGCAGAGACGTCAAAGCTTCCTGTAATTGGTGGTGCAGGTTCAAACTCAACGAGGGAGGCAATTTGGCTTGCAAAGGAAGTTGAGAAGGCTGGTGCAGAGGCTGCAATGCTCGTCACTCCCTACTACAACAAGCCCAACGCTGAGGGGCTCTACCAGCACTACAAGGCTGTTGCGTCTGAAGTTTCCATTCCAATCATAGTTTACAACGTTCCCAGCAGGACGGGCATAAACACAACTCCCGAACTCGTAAGAAGGCTGGCGGAGATTGACAACATTTTTGGCATTAAGGAGGCGAGCGGGAACCTCAAGCAGATCTCCGAGATTATAAGAACAACACCAGACGACTTTGTCCTGCTTTCTGGCGATGATTTTCTCACCCTGCCCATTCTCTGCCTTGGAGGAAAGGGCGTAATCAGCGTTGCCGCCAACGTCGCCCCCCACCTGATGAAGGAGATGTACGAAGCTTTCGTTGAGGGGAACATAGAAAGGGCGAGGGAGATGCACCACAGGCTTACGCCACTCTTCGACGTGCTCTTCATCGACACCAATCCTATTCCGGTTAAGAAGGCTTTGCAGCTTATGGGGCTTGCAGCGGGAAAGCCGAGGCTGCCTCTGGTCGAGCTCTCTGAAGAGAAAACTCAGAAGGTTAAAGAAGTTCTCAAGAGTCTTGAGCTGATTAGCTGAACATTTTATATACTCCAGCTCAATTTTATTTATGCGAGTTGCGGTTTCCGGGGCAGCGGGCAGAATGGGCAGGCTTGTTGTTAAAAATGCAGTGGCAGAGGGCTTGAAGGTCGTTCAGGCTTTCGACATCAACGAAGTTGGAAAGGATGCGGGAGAACTTGCTGGAGTTGGAAAGATTGGTGTTCCGATTGAGGACGACATCTCAAAGCTTGATGCTGATGTGCTGATTGACTTCACCACAGCAGAGGCTGCAATGAAGAACGCTGAGGTTGCTGCGGAGAAGGGAGTGAGGGTGGTGATGGGGACAACAGGCTTCACTGACGAGGACAGGAAGAGGCTTGCAGAGCTGGCGGAGAAGGTTCCGATGATTGTTTCGCCAAACTTCAGCCTCGGTGTCAACATTTTCTGGAAAATTGTTGAATACGCCGCAAAAATGCTCTACGAGTGGGATGCAGAGATTGTGGAGCTTCACCACAGGCACAAGCGTGACTCTCCGAGCGGAACTGCCCTGAAGCTTGCTGAGATCATAAGGAAGGTTAAGGAGGAAAAGGGAATAGAAGCAGACCTAAAGACGTGCAGAGAGGGAATTTCGCCGAGGGAAAGCGAGATTGGTGTTTTTGGTATTAGAGGAGGAGACGTCGTTGGAGAGCATACAGTCTTCTTCTTCGGAAGCGGGGAGAGGATTGAGCTTACACACAGGGCGATGAGCAGAGAGTGCTTTGCGATTGGGGCAGTTAGGGCTGCGAAGTGGATTGCAAAGGTTGACAAGCCCGGCTTTTACACCATGGACGACTTTTTGGAGTGATTATCAACCAGTACCCCTCATTTTTTTGACCGACTCCTCGTAAGCTTTGGGAACTGGCAGCGGCACTCTCAGGCCAGTTGAAGGAATTGGATACCTTATCCCCCTCCTGTGAGTCTCCCTCAAACCCTCCACAAGCTCCTCCGCCATCTCGAAGGGGAAGGAGAAGGCTATTTCGAAGTCCTGAGTCTGGCCGAAGAGCCTGTCACCGTAGCAGGGAATAACAAGCCTCGGCTCCTTTGAAATGAAGGCATCTAAAAATTCAGCACACGCCCCTCTTCCCCTTATCACCGTCTCAAAGCCCCCTCCTCTCCTGAAAAGGTAGGCGTGAACGAATCTGAGGATTTGGGCGGGCATTCCGTAAACCACGACGAAGTCTGGCTCTTCCTCCGCTATTTCAAGGGGAGAGACCTTGCATCCAATGTACTTCTCGGCCAGCTTTGGTAATGCATCCTCATACTTCACTCCAGTTTCAGGAGAGTCCACATATCCCGCCTCGTAGGCGAGCTGCCCGCTTTTGTAAAGCTCATCAGGCTCCGCAAAGCCATAGGCGACAATTCCAACAGGGCAGGTAGTGTTGAGGTCGAAATAAACAATCCAGCGATACCTCCTCGCCATGTTGTAAATCTGGCAGATTGTAAGCCCCTCGAACCTCCTCGCCTTTCCGATTTCATCCTCGCTTTTAACCATTTTGAAGCCGAGGGGAAAGGTCTGGGGCTTTATGTACCTCCCAATTTCCTCGGCAAGAGTTTTCGGGTTCATAACAATAATCAGTTTACAATATTTTTACTTTTCGAAAGTTTGGAAAATTAACACGATATGAAAAAAGTTCATATATTTTTGCGCTTACGAACTCAGGTGGGGGCGAGCAGGTACAGATGGGTTGTATTCGGTGTGATGGCTTCAATCTACTTCTTTGTTTATTTTCACCGCACGTCATCAGCTATCCTCGCAACCACGCTCATGGAGGAGTTTGCCGTAACCGCTCTTGCCGTCGGTGTACTCTCATCTGCCTATTTTTACCCCTACGGCTTAATGCAGATTCCGGTGGGTTACCTCTCCGACACCAAGGGACCGAGGTTGACAACGACCGTGTTCACGCTGCTGGCCTTCGTAGGGACTGTACTCTTCGCCGTGTCCCCAAACTTTGAAGTGGCCGTTCTTGGGAGATTCCTGATTGGCATCGGCGTGTCGGGAGTTTACATCCCTACGATAAAACTGCTATCCCGATGGTTTAGAGTAGACGAGTTTGCCACCTTGACAGGCGTGCTGTTCGCTGTGGGCAATATGGGTGCATTAGTTTCGGCCTATCCGCTTGCAACGATGGTCTCTCTGTTCGGATGGAGGGTCACGTTTCTCTTCATTGGGGCAATTACCTTTGTTCTTGCTCTCAGTTGCTGGATTTTCGTGAGGGATTCACCGGGAGGAGTTTTGGAAAAGTCCAGAGAGGGTGGGAGGTTTGCGACTAATTTTCGCGTGGTGGTGCTCAACCCGGTTGTCTGGTTAATCGCCACGTCTGCCTTTCTGAGATACGGCATCGTAATGGGCTACCAGGGGCTGTGGGGTGGTCCGTACCTAATGGACGTCTACGGAATGCAGAGGGAAGAGGCTGGCGGTGTGTTGATGATGGTCGGTCTCGGAACGATTCTGGGAGCGCCAATCATAGGATTCCTCTCAGACAAGGTTTTCAGAACGAGAAAGTGGTTCCTCGTTGCTGCGGGTATCGGATTCACCTTTACGATGGCTCCGCTCGTCTTCTTCACGGCCAGCCTCACGGTATTCCAGCTGTACGCAATATCATTTCTTATTGGCCTTTTCAGCGCTGCGGGTCCGGTTGCCTACGCCCTGATTAAGGAGTCTTACCCGCTCGAAGTTACCGGTCTGGCGACAAGCATCGTAAACGTTTTCCCCTTCTTTGGCGGAGCCCTCTTCCAGGTTTTCATGGGCTATCTTATGGACACGGTGGGGATGGTTGATGGCTCCTATCCTCCGGAAGCATACTCACTCGCGTTCTCCTTTTGCCTCGCTGCATCAGTGGTTTCGGCGGTGCTGATTTTATTTGTCCATGAAAAACGATAAGCTTTTTTAAATCACACGAATTCGTCAAGTTAATGATAATTGGGATTGACGTTGGTGGAACCAACACGGACGCTGCTATTGTTTCTGACGAAATCAAAACGATTAAGCTCCCGAATGAGGCGGGAATAGGTGGAATTCTCAAGGAGATTTCGAAGGAAGCTAACCTAATCGAGGAAAAGGTTGTTGTTAGCACGTCCTGGCCGTTAAACCTCATCATTTCAAAGTTTAGCGAGTCCCGCACTCTCAGCCTCGTAATACCTGGGCCGGGGTTGAATTACTCTGAGTATGGTGAGGTTTTGAAGGGCTATGTAAACCACAGGGGAGACGTTGTTGAGGACATCGATGAGTACGAAATTGCGGCAATCTTCAGGGAAAATTCCTACGATAACGTAGCGATTTCATCAAAATTTTCGGTCAGAAACGGTTCTCTGGAGGACAGAGTGGCTGAGATTGTGAGAAATTATGTGGAAGACTACAGAATTGCCCTGAGTCACTATGCAGGTGGGATGAACTATCCTGCGAGAATTCACACGACTGTAGTAAACGCCAAAATAAGGGAGACTGTTTACAGGCTCACCGAGCTGATTAAAGCTTATGCCGGGGATTTCTACTACTTCAAAGGGGATGGAGGAATTGTGCCGTACACGATAGCCCTCAACAATCCTTCAGAGCTGTACAACTCATCTCCTGCCGCTGTGGCTCTTGGTGCCGTTTATCTGACGGGGGAGAAGAACGCTCTGGTTGTCGACATAGGGGGGACTTCAACGGACTTTGTTGAGGTTATTGACGGAATGCCGAAGATAGTAGAGGGGATAGAGCTTGCCGGAAGGAAGACGCTGATAAGGTGCGTTGACTCTGTCAGCATTCCGTTTGGTGGGGATTCGGTGGTTGAAAACGGAAAGCTCGTTCCAGTCTGCTCAAAACCTATCGCCTTTGGAGGAGAGAGTTTCACGCTCACCGACGCTTTGAACTGCGCTGGATACGAAATTGGAGACTACAGAAGCTCGAGAAAGTATGAGTGTGACGTTGAGAAAGCCCTTAATCAATTTGTTTCTCTTGCAGCGACAACGGTGAGGGAGATAGGCTGCAAAAAGATAGTAGGCACGGGTTACCTGGCACCGTATCTCATTCCCGAGGTTGCAAAGGCTGCAGGGGTTGAATATGTAATCCCTGACCACTACGAGTCGGCAAACGCCGTTGGTGTGGCAGTTTCAAGGGTGAGCCTCACTCTCTACGTTCGCATTGATACGGAAAAGTGCTTTGCAGCGTACAACGGCCACACCGAAAGCTGCCCCTTCAAACCGGGTAGCTTGCCGGACGATGAGCAGATTCTAGAGGTAGCAAAGGAGAAGGTCGTTGAAGTGGCGAAGAAGTTCGGGGCGAGCGAGGAGGAGCTTGGGAAAGTCAGGACTGTTTACTTCAACTCCTTCACCGTCGTCAGAGGAGGGATGAAAAGGGGTGTTATCGCGGACGTTATCGTTCAGATAGAGCCGGGAATCAGGTATGGAGGATTATAAGCCATTTTTTGAAGCCATTGACGAACTGAAGGAGAAATCGGAGAACGGCTGGGTTGTGGTGGTGGAGGGGAAAAAGGACGTCAGGTCTCTGAGGGCGATAGGGGTGAGCGGTGAGATTGTTGTGTTTACGGGCTACGCATCAACCGCCGACACTTTAAAGGACAGAAAAGTCATAATTCTGACAGATTCGGATGCAAAAGGAATGGAGATAGAAAAGGGCCTCGTAGAAGCTCTGAAAACTTACGGAAAGATTCCGGACGTTGAGATTAAGAGAAAGATTTTCAGCAACGTAAGAAAGGAAATTTCGAAGGTCGAGGAGATTTCGGCTTTTTACGAGAAAATAAGTGGAATTGAACTCTAATATCCCGGATCGAAGGGCAGAAGGGCGAAAACCTTTGCGTCCTCAACCATGTTGTCTATTACGCAGTACTCGTTTGCCTGGTGAGCGACACCGTCTGCGGTGCACCATGCAGCAGTTTCGGTGAAACCGCTTTTCCTGAAAAACGAAGCGCATGTGTTGCCGCCAATTCCGTAAACCTTCGGCCTGAAACCTCTTAGCTCCTCTATCGTGTGTCTCAGCCTTTCGATTATGTGGGCTGTTTCGGGGGTTGGCGGGGAGGACACCTTTTGCACCACTTCAATTTCAATCTTGCTGTTGCCCCTCATCTGGTGGAAGCTCCTGATGTCCTCTATGTAGTCCAGCACCTCCTCCACGTCGTAGTCAGGAATTATCCTGCAGTCCATGTAGCTCACGTCGAGGCCGGGAATGGTGTTAATGTTGTCCACATTCTTCTCCCTCTTTGTTGGCTCGAAAGTGGAGTAGGGCGGAACGAATAGCCTGTTTCTTGCGTTGAACTTCGAATGAAGCTTTCTGTCCAGGTCAAGTATGAACTCCATGGCCCTTCTGTTTGCGTTCAGGCCTGACGGCATGCTTGCGTGGCTCTGCTGACCGTGAACGACGAACTTCAGCCACAAAATGCTCTTCTCAGCAATCTCTATCATATCCCCTTTGGGCGTTCCGATGTCCGGAACGACAAACATGTCCTCCCTGTCGAAAATGTTCTGCTTGAGAAGGTGCTTTATTCCGTAGTTGCTTCCCGCCTCCTCGTCAGCCACGTAAACAAGGCCGAGGCTGTACTTTGGAGTCAGGCCGCTTTCAACGATGGCTTTCGCTGCGTAAAGCGATGACACTAAGCTCTGACCGTTGTCCTCGCTTCCCCTTCCGTAAATCCTTCCGTTCTTAACGATTCCCTTGAAGGGTGGAGTTTCCCACAGCCTTTCATCACCCTCGGGAACGACGTCAAGATGGGCAACAATCCAGATTGTTTTTTCGAGGACGCCCTTAACCTTGGCGACTATGTTGGGCCTCACACCGTCGCTAACTCTGTCATCCTCAACGTCGTACCTCTCAACGCTGTCAAAACCTTCGAGGTGCTTCATCAAATACTCCGCCTTCTTGTACTCCCCGTCCCCTCCGAACTCAGGGGCTATGGCTTTTATTTCAATCAAATCGCAAAGCGTTTTGACCATGTCATCTCTGAAGTCTTCAACCGCCTCCACAATCCTCATTTCGCCCCCTCTATTTTTCTCTTAACTTCCGATATCAGTTTTTTAGCCTCCTCGACAACGAAGCCATCATTAGTTGACTTGGCAAGCATCTCCAGTTCCGCCATTACGGGAAGGTAAACTCTGACGTCTCCGTTTGCATTGCTGTAAACGTCCTTGAGGATGTCGAGCTTCATTCTTGAGTTGAAGTCCTTTTCAAGCTCTGTGTAGAGGTCCCTGAGCATCGAAGCTACCACCTTCCCGTAGGGCGTCAATGAAACGACCCTCATCCTGCCTTCAGGCCTGCTTTCGACGAGAGAGCACTTTTCGAGCTCTCCCAAAACCTTTGAAACGTAGCTGTACGGTGAACCGATATCAGTTGAAATTTGAAGCGGGTATATCTTTTCTCCGTTCTCCTCAGCTTTGAGGATTCTAAGAATAATCTCTACAGTTCTTTCATGAAGAAACAGCCTTGTAAGGCTCAATTTTACACCTCCTCTTCTGTCTTCTTCCCTCATATATTTAAAAATTTTCCAGTCTATTTAACGTGGTCAATAAGGTGACTACCGTCACAGGATTTAGAGGGGAATTCGAAACCTTCCCTGCAGAACCCCACACCGACTCCGATTTCTTCACAGAAGCTCTTTATTTTGAATAGAACCCTTCTCCGCACCTCTTCAGGGAAATATCTGTAGGCACCCTTTCTCTCAAACTCAATTCTTTTCAGCCACGGCAGCTTTTTCGCCATTCTTGCCAGTGAGTCGGCTTTCAGTTTAAGGGTGGAGGTTACAACGTGGTCGGGCATAGCCTTCTCGATAATATCAAGCTTCGAGTCGTTCACTCCCGGAATTACGGGGTCTAAGCGCAGAACAGCTGGAATTCCCGCATCTTTAACCGCTTTCAGCGCTTCTATTCTTTTTTCAGTTGGTGGAGCGTTTGGCTCAAACTCATCGAGGCCTGTTATGGTGATGCTGACCGCACTTCGCATTTCACTCAGCAGCCTGAGGTCTCTAACCACAATATCGCTCTTCGTAACAACCATCACCCTGACGTCGTAGTCTTTCATGATTTCGAGACACTTTCTCGTAATCTCCCTTGCTTTCTCAACTGGCGGGTAGGGGTCGGAGCTGTTGGACATTGAGATGAGAGCGTTTGCTGGAAGCTCCTGAAGGTCTCTCTCAAGATTTCTGAAAAGGTTCCTCTTCTCTCTGAGCTTGAAGAAGCTGGGGATGTAGGTGGCGTAGCAGTAAAGGCAGCCGTGAGCGCAGCCGGTGTAGGGGTTGAAGGAGTACTTCTCCGGGCAGGTGCATAGGGGCGATTTCCACGGGTCGAATTCCCTTATGACCCTCATAGGTACATTTCTCGGTTGATGAAGGGGATTAGAGCCATTGTTACGGAGATTCTTGAGAGGTCGGTTCTCGATATTGCCCCCTTGCTGAGGTAGTGCACGGCCCCCACCTTTTTGCCAAGGTTTTTTATCCCTGAAACCTTCTCCATCACTTCTCCAACCTCTTTCCCCTTCAGAACCTCCTCAACTACCAGTTTTGGGTACTCAAATCCCGGTCCGAATCCGATTGTGCATCTCTCCCCATCGTAAACAGCGGCAACCTGAAAGTCGAGGTAGCCCGTTATCGTGCACTCAGAGCGGAAAAGTCCTGCCTCTATTCCGACTGAGAAGTCGAAATCAGGTGAGTAGGCTTTCTTCGCCCTCTCTATAGCCCCCCTCACTGTTTCAGCATCGAAGGGCTGTGGTGGGGCTGAGGTGCTGACCTCAACACCCACAATTTCCACATCGTCGAAATACTGCTCAAAGGCCCGCCTCGCCCCTTCAATTTTCGTTGGATTTTTCGAGCCCACGACAACCCTCACCATACTATCAAACCTTAACCCTCTCAAAGCAGAGATAGTTTTTCCCGTAGGCAAAGACCATCCTCTTCCTCACGTTCTGGGCCAGTCTTACAGCCCTTGCAAGGTCGATGAGCCTGATTTCCCTGCTGTCTGCAATGTCTACAAGGTACTCCGAGTGCGGCAGGTCGTCAACGCTCTCGACTTTCCTGTAAACCCTGAACTCGCTTCCGAATTTGAAGCCAGTTTTGACCACAAACCCCCTCTCCTTGAGGTTTCTGTAAACCTCATACCTCCTATCAAAGTTTCTCTCAACCTCCCTCGCTCTCTTAACAAGCTCTTCTCTGTCAGCGTTCAGCAGATTGAGCTTTCCCAAATCGAGAAGGTAGAGGCTCTCAATCAGCGAGAGTGTGACGAGATCTCCTTTCTCGCTCCCGTAGAAGTATCTGCTGAAAATCTCGGTCTGCTTTGTAATCACATACTCATCTGACAGAATTCCTGCTATCTCGGGAAGCTCCTCCTTTTGCTCTCCCATCATATCTGGCTCATACACCCTGAAATAGGTTATCTCGCTCTCCTCGTCAACGACAGCAAGCCTTAACTCGTCGAAATTTCTTGCCTTTTCGGCAATTTCTTCCATTCTGATTGTTTTTCTTTCAGAAATTGGTAAGTAGGGCTTTTTCGTCAGCAAAAACTCCCCCTGAATCTTCACCTTGTTTCCTCTATCCCTCAGGTCCTCGTAAACGAAGTAGTAGGTTGAGAAGTCCTCCATCCTGCTTTCAGCCCAACTCAGGACATCTTCGAGCTCTCCAAAGCTCTCTATCCCCTTTATCTGGAGGTAAACAACCTCAAGCGGGTGAAGGTAGATTTTATCCCCTCTCTTAACCCCGAAGCCCCTCCTCTCAAGGCTTTTCTTGGCCTTTACCACAGCAAAATCTCCGCCTATCATGCTGCCCAATTATTCTTCCAGTTCCACACCATAAACCTTTTCGACGTTCTCAACGCAAATTTTGTAGGCAATGTCTTCATAACCAAGCTCGATAAGCTCCTTCACCTTTCTCGGAACCGTCTTTGGTCCGAGAACCGCTCCCGGCCTTTTCCTGTCGTCTATGTAGTCTGTTTCAACGGTAAAGCGGTTTCCCTGCTCTGCGGCCTTTAAAACGTTATTGTTTCCAGCAAGAACAGAAGGGAAGATACCTATCTCCTCGAACTCCTTGATCAGTGGTGGGGAGAAGTGCTTTACCACCTTCTCCCTCTTCAGGCCAACCTCGTCGGCCATTTTTGCAATTTCAAGCATTCCCTCCTTCGTGTAGCTCTCCGTGTGGAGCTGAATGGCACATCCAACATCCTTCGCAACCTCAAAGGCGTGCCTCAAAACATCATTGCTCAGCTGCCAGACGTGCCTGCTTACAGGATAGTGGGGCCTTCCAGATTTCAGTGCAACAGCTTTGCCCTCCTCAACGTACTTTCCCGCAATTTCGAGAGCCTCCTTCATCATCTCCGCCGCTTTTTCGTGGCCAATTCTGTCCCCTATTACGGTAATCTCAGCTGGATGGACTCCCAGCACTGCGTAAGCCTTCACGATTTTGTTCGCCTTCTCAACAAGGCTGAGATGCCTTTCGAAAACCTCCCTGAAGTCCTTACCGCTTGTAGGCCTTATGCCGTAGTGGTGGCACAGAAGGTTGACAAGGAAGACGTGCGTCCCTCCCGCATCCCTGAACTGCTCTAATGCTTTGAGCTTGAGGTGGTTGTACAGGTGCATGTGGTCGTCGGTTATTATCATATCTTTTCCTCGTGACTGCTGGTTAAAAATTTCCTGATTGGGTTTGGTAAAGGTTAGGAATCGGTAAAGGTAATAAGAAAATTATGAAAAATTAAAGGAAAGCAAGATTAGGAAGATGGTTCAAGGTGGGAAAACACGATAAGCTCAAATCAAATCATGGGAGAGATGGGGAAGGCTGCAATCTCAACTACAAAAGAGTCTTGACGGCAGCTGGGTCGACACCCTGAGGACGAAGACACATCTTGCAACTGAGATCAAAAACGCTCTGATCAACCTGAAGCTCCGCCTTGCCAACATGCAGGCCAGAAGACCCCCTTATAACCTCAGGGTCTGAACATGATCAAGGCCGTAATCGAGGAGGGTTTGCAGAGTTGCACAGAGCCTCGGAGCTATGAGGAGGGTTATGTTGACGCGGATGGAAATCTGGTAAGATATTACGAGGTGCAGGCTCCGAACTACGATGATATAAGGCCTCCGATAAGTCAGCAAGAATTCTGAGAAATGCAGGGTAGCAACCTATCTAAGCGTAGTGCTCAGCAAAATCGTGCTGGATCTGGTTATCGTCTTGTAGAGGCGGTTAAATGGCTGAAGGAGCAGTTGAATTGAGGATTAGAGATGTTGCAATCTTCGTTGATGGTTCTGAGGTCGATGGATGTGGGGTTCACACCTAAAGACTCTGAAAATGTCAAACCCGTCAAAAGACTGGACGAAGAGAACTGTTGCGGTTTCGATAACATAGGATAACGGGGAGAGGTTACACTGCTCGCGTCAAGCAAAAACAACGCTCCACTGATGGGCTTCGTCAAATAGAGCTGTGTGATTTCTACTAAGGATGAATAACAGGTTTCAATAGCATAACAATGGAGCAGACATACTTCCCCTTCCCCGAATCGAAGTTCGAAGCGGAAAAGCCAAAGCTCACGTGGAAGTTCTGAAGAACTGGTATCAAGATGGAAAGAAGTTTTAATACAATTATTTTTAAATAAATATCTGAAGAATTGATGTTAGGAACTTAGCATTGAAGTTAGGAGAAAAATGCTAAGTAATGCCAAACTTAGATAAGTCTCCATGCATTCTTTTAACTTCTTTTTTAGCTTCTTCGTAAGCTTTCCTCTCGGCTTCTTTGTTTATGTAGTTATTTCTGTATTTTCTTTCTAAATTCTCTCTAACTGTGCTTATTCGCTCACCTCTACATTTTATGCAATATCTATTTTTCTTTACTTCTTCAAATATCCCATATTCGATACCATGGTTTATTATTTCTGATGCTTTTTGTTCGGCTATAGATCGCAATGTTAAATTATCCACAGCTAAGTCACTAAATTCATCAACAAGCGCATTTACGACTTCGATGTAAGTAAATTCCTTAGGATTCGCTTCATCTAATCTCTTCTTTTCTACAAAAATTCTTTCGTAAATTACTCTTTCAATGAACCTCCACGGTTGTGAACAATATTCTAAATCCAAATCCGAGAGGTAATCAAATAGGGGAGGACCTCTCATGATCCTATCGAAATTTGTGTCAAGGTGATTGCCATACACTTTAACTATTTTGTTTTCGCCTTCAAGAACAGACCAAATTATTATCCTGTTAATTTTGTCCTCACTTAATTCATTGAATGCTGAACTTTGTCCTCTTCGCTTTTTATTGGTGTGGTCGTTTACAGACTGCAAAACTCCTCCAGTATTAATCGATTCCACGCACAAAATAAATTCAGAGTCTTTAATATTTATCCCTAACATTTTTTCAATGTGGCTGCAGTGTTCATTGAATGACACAATCTTTTTAGCAAAACTCTTCAACATGTATTTTGAATTATGGCCAGTTTTACATTCGATTAGTGAAGCTATTCCGTTTGTGGAATTTATTGCTACCAGATCGAAAACAGAAATATCATTCTTTTTCAGAGATAGGTCAATCAACGGCTCACGCATAATAATGTCATACCCTATGGGAGTGTTTTCATATAAGTTAATCAAAAGAGATTTACAATGTCTAACAAGCGAACAATGGCGTTTATCTAAAGTTATTGCGGAATCAAGCTGCACTTCTACATGTCTTCTAGCTTCTTCTAACTTCTTTTCCGCTATTTTTTTAATACTATTGGCGAACCAATCTCTATCATATTTCGCCATCTTCGATCAAGTTAGGTATGCACTCGGATCGAGTGATGACCTTACAGACTGGAAGAACCTAAGAGAGGAGCCGAGATCTAACTTATCAGAAGGGTAAATCTTTAGATTTTTGTTATTATAAACAACAGAGAATTCACTTGGTTTTATTAGGTCTATAACTCTAAAATAACTGAAATCCAAAAATTCTGAATTTTCTGCATTCTCACTAATATCAATGTCTAATGGTAAAAATTGCCATTCAGGTTCCAAAACTTTAACGAAGTCATCAAATTTTACGCATTCAAGCTGCTCAGTTAGCTTTATGGACCAAGGTATTTTGATGTTTATTTTGAATTCTTTGCGTTTTGTTTTCATGAATTTGTCCAAGACACGGGCTCTGGTAATTTTTTGTTTAGACTTTTCAACTTCAGAAACAATACTATCCATAAGCTGATAAATAAAGTTAAAAGACGATCTAGCTTTTATAACTAAAATCCCTCTGTAGTCTAGTCTATACGTTCCGTATCCAATCAGATTGAATTCAAAAACCCTCGGAAGAATTCCATAGTATTTTTTGTATTCCTCATAAATTTGAATTGCATCGTCACCCCTATATTCGACAAATCTCTCTATGTTCGGACGTATTAACGCTTTTCTTTTGAAAAATGGACTGTACGTCCCTGTAAAGTATGTTCCCATAATCTGGTCTGAATATTCTTTTTTAAGAGACTCGACTAATTCGTCCATTTTAGTTAAGCTTATCCATAAATTAGATATATAGGGGGATTTGTTTAAATATTCAAGTAAAGTCGGTGGTATCTCTTTTGTTTTTGTTGCTAAGGTGAAAAAGATTGGATTGTGATTTTCAGTGAAAAGAGCAAGATATCTTACATCTCCATACTCAGATTTTTTTGTGAGATAAAAAACGCATCCGTAGTCAGATATTAGCTTAAATCCAGATTTCTTTAGATCATAGAGAAATTCATCAGCGCTCTTAAAATTGGAAATTGTGAAAATCGCCTTGAGTGAGGTCGGCATCTCTTTACTTTTTATGACCCTATCTAGGTAGTCTATAAACTCTGCCGATAACTCAAAACGCTCGGTTGTTGGTGGCTTGATGGGGAACATGATCTCCACCTCCTTCTTTGTTAACTATCCCAGATATAAGATTTATGATAGTTGGTCAGTTCTATCTCCACCCTAGGCAAGAGCTCTTTGAGTATTTTTTTCGAATTCTCTGTTTGTAGCTAAACTATATCTCAACCCACGCAGGAATTACTTTTTCCTTGATATAAATTTTTGTGCATTTATGGGACGTGTCCACTTAACACAAACACCACCTATACCTGTTATAATAGAGCATAAACAGCTTACAGAGATTATGGCAGCTAATCGAACAGAAAAAGATCTTAATTCGCTGCTTCAGCGAAGAGAAAACTGATTCGACCAGACTTCTCTCACCGAAAGGTTTGGTGTTCGTATTCCAATCCAAGACTCTCCAAACTGAACCAGCCAGGGAGCCTTATCCACCACAAATTTTGGTTTATTCTCGCAATACTCAAGCACTTCCTTGATAAAGGACTTTGTGGTCAGGTAATTCCTTGTCGTATAGACTCTCATAAGAATAAGCTCATTCCTCTCCACATCTATCGCAGCATAGACGTAGTAATGCTTCCTGTTCGCCTTAACCACTGTCTCATCCATCGCTATCAGATTCCTTTTTTCTCCGCTGAGATGGGAAATTTCTCCTCAAACTTCTTTATCCAGCGATGTACTCATGATTTGGAAACCGGATGCAACTCTGACAGAATTTTAGCAGTTCTTCTCACCGATGATGTCTGGATATAGGTTGCTACTCCCAAAACTTTAATTTCGAAAAGACTTTAAGCTCCTTAACAATATTCTTTACTGATTGCATATTTTGGTGTTATTTTTTGGTACTTGTTTGTTTTAGTAATGGGGACATGTCCCATTTATGTGATATCCCGAAATAATCTCACTCCTCAAACAACCAACCCTTTGTGTACTCAAACACTCTCAGCTTCCTGAGAAAAACCTGATATGGAGTCTCCATTCATCAAAATTCAGGCTCATTTGATGTTTAACATAATTGTACCAGTAACGTCTTGAATTTTACCTAATTCCTCATATTGCTTCTTGGTGTTACTTTCATCAGCAGATATCTCCTTTACTGGGCTCCCTTGTTGAGCTGTCAGATTATCCACCTTATTTTCTTGTTCTTGGCTTTCTCACGTGAAGTGGGTGTTTAGTAATGAAATAATTCAGGATACTATTACCCTTACATCCTCTCAAGCGGCTCTATTCCCAGCAGCTCGAGGCCGTTTCTAAGCACGACTCTTGTGGCATCAACTATGGCCAGCCTGTGCATTCTAACCTCTGACTCCGCTTTCAGAACGGGATGGTCCCGGTAGAAGTCGTTGAAGGTTCCCGCCACGCTCAGCAGGTACTCCGCAAAAACGTTGGGACGAAGCTCGCTAACAATCCTCTTCACGACGTACGGCATTTTCGAGAGAAGCATCACGAGCTTTCTCTCTCCTGCCGTGCAAAGCTCTCCTTTGAACTCAAGCTCAGGCATGCCATCTTCAACGGCCTTTCGGAGAATGCTGCATGCCCTTGCGTGGCTGTACTGTATGTAGCTTGCGGTCTGCCTCTCAAAGTCCAGAGCCTTACTCCAGTCGAAGGTCATGTGCTTCTCCGGGGCGATTTTTATGAAATCGAACCTTATTGCCCCTACAGCAACTGCATCGGCAATTTTCCTTTTCTCATCCTCTTCCATATCCCTCTCCGAGAGTATCTTCCACGCTTCATCCCTGACCTTGCTTATCAGCTCATCGGCGGAGATGAACTTGCCCCTCCTCGTGCTCATGCTGCCCTCAGGCAGAGAAACGAACTCGAAAAAGATTATTTCCGGCGGCTTGAGTCCGAGAAGCTCAAGAATTTTCGACAGCTGAGCGCCGTAAAGCTTGTGGTCTGCCCCAAGAACGTTTATGAATCTCTCGTAATTCTCATTCTTCCACATGTGATAAGCGAGGTCTCTGGTGATGTAGAGAGTCGTTCCGTTCTCCCTTCTTAAAACCACCTCTTTGTCGAAGCCTTCAAGCTCAATAGTCCAGGCACCGTTTTTCTTTACAAGACCCCTCTCTTCCAAAATTCCAAGGACTTTGCCCACGTAACCGTTGCGGACGAACTCACTCTCCCAAACAAACTCGTCGTGCTCGACGTTAATCGTCTTCAGAGTTTGCTTTATACCCTCTAAAGCCGTCTCCACAGCCCTTCTGAACTTCTCAACAGTCTTCTCGTCTCCCTCCTCGTAAGCGAGCATCAATTTTTCCACCTGCTCCTCAAGTTCGGGATTGCTTTCGAGCAGCTTATTGGCCTCGATGTAGGCCTCAGCAACCGCGTGGTCTGGCTTCTTGTCCTTGAGGCCAAACTTTTCAATGCCGAGAACGGTGATTGCGGTCTGCCTTCCCATGTCGTTTACGTAGTAGTGCGTTTTAACGTCGAACCCGGCCTTGGCGAAAATTCTCGCTATGGTGTCCCCTATTATGGAGTTTCTTATGTGACCTATGTGCAGGGGCCCGTCGGGGTTGGCTGAGGTGTGTTCAATCAGAATCTCTCCTTTTAGGTTGAGGTGACCGTAATTCTCGTCTTCGTCGAGGATTACGTTAACGGTGTCCTCAAGAAACTCGTAACTCGCAAAGAAGTTGATGTAGCCGTTTACGCTTTCAACACTGCCGATGTATTCGCTCTCTACTTCGAGATTCTCCACTATCTCGTCCGCTATTTCCTTAGGGCTCTTCTTTCTCTCCTTTGCAAGCTTGAAGGCTATCGTTGAGGCAAGGTCAGCGTGCTCGCTCTCCCTCAGAAATTTCTTGTCTCCGTATTCACCCAGTGCTTTAATCACTTCCTCTATGAAGCGCAGGAACATCGGTCAGAATTGGCTGGAGGATTTTTCAATTTAACTGAAAAGGTGGGCACGCCTCGGGTCGACCTGCCTTACGGGCGGCTTGAAGCCCCAGGCACCTCCTCCCCGCACCCCCGGAAGCGCCGGTCGTCCGGGGTTAGCCTGCTCCCTTCCGGGCCTGGGCCGTTCCCCCCGGCTAATATGGCGGACAGCCCCTCCGGGCAGCCCGGCCATAACCGCCGGCCCTCCGGGACGAGGACTCTGCGGTGCCTGGAACCGCTGCCGCCCGCTTGACAGGCCTCCCCTCGGCTTCGGCCCCCGCGTATCGGCGGTTTCGGGTTACAGGGGACGCCGAACCCCCCGGCCTAGCCCACCAAATAAAGTATTGTCACAGTGAGTTATAAAGGTTATGGCAAACTATTTTAAGGATTTAATTCAAGATTAAATAATGTTAGATCTTGATGTAGCCCTTCCCCTCGAAGTTTTGGAAAAGCTGAGAACGGGCATTTACGTGTATCAGGAAGGTAGATTCGTTTTTCTCAATAGAGAGGTTGAGCGGATTTCGGGCTACACCAGAGAGGAGCTATTGAGGAAAAGTCCTTACGATTTGCTTGCTGACGAGACGGACAGAGAAAACATAAGGCTTTTTACCGAAATGTCTGAATCCGGTAAATTTGACAATCTTCCGGAGAGGTACGTGGCGAAGATTAGGCGAAAGAACGGTTCCCCGGCCTGGGTTGAAATGAAGGCTTTTCCGGCCATTTTTAAAGGAAAGGAAGCTATAGTTTGCAACGTCATCGACATTACCGAACTGGTGCTGGAGGAGGAGAGAAAAAAGAGCATCGAGAGATACGTTGAACTTGTAGGGAAAATTATCCGTCACGACCTTGCTAACAAAATCTCCGCGGCGATGAATCTCCTTGAGCTTTCAATGGAAAAGCGGGAGGATGAAATAGTCTCGAAAGCATACCAGATTTTGGCGGAGTCGGTAAAGACCCTCAGAAGGTTGAGAAACCTGGAATTGCTGATGAAAACGGGAGGTGAGCTTAGAGTTGTGTCGGTAAAGGAGGTTTTTGAGGAGGTTAGCAAGAACTACAGCATTAACGTCGTTGTGACGGGAGATGCAGCAGTAATGGCAGACGACGGTCTTTACTCGATCGCAGACAACCTGCTGAACAACGCCGTAAAGCATGGAAGATGCAAAAACGTGAGAGTTGCCACTGAATGGGAAAAAGACAAAGTCGTTGTAAGGGTTGAGGATGATGGTATTGGCATTTCGGATGAGAACAAGAGCAGAATATTCAACGAAGGTTTTCATTCGGGAGAGGGTCAGGGACTGGGTCTGTTCATCGTTGCAAGCCTTATGGAGAGATACGGAGGGAATGTGGAGGTTAAAGACAACGAGCCCACAGGGACAGTCTTCGTTTTGAAGTTTCCGTATAAGAAAGACTAGAAGGCAAGAGTCAGAGGAACTTTATCCCTAGCTCCCCCATGCCGTTAAAGCGCATTATGTTCAATATTAAGGGCGTCAAGGACTCGACAAGCCTCGAGTTGCTCAGAGGCCCCGCATCGAGTGGGCGAAGTCCATCAATTTCTGATATGAGGCTCATGACCACCTTCTTTGACTCATCATCATCCCCGCAGACCGGAACATCCCAGTCAAACTTCTCATCGAGGTTTGCAAACCTCGCAGCGGGGATGGTGTGGAGGGCGGAAACTACTTTTTCGCTTTCTAGCACTTCCGCAACGATCTCAGCAGCAGACCTCTCTGAGCTGTAGGTAAAGCCCTTAGCACCTCTGGATACAGGCACGAGAGGGGAAACGACGATTTTTTCCCTCAGAATGTTTTTGAGGTCTCTTGCAGTGTCTATTGCGTGTTCCCATGGAATCGTGAGGACGGCAATGTCGCAGGCTTCTGCAGCATCCTCATTTTTCATTCCCGTAATGCTAGCATCTCCAGCAATTCTTCTGTATTCAGCCGCCTTAGCTTCGGCTTTCTCTTCCCTACGAGAACCGACAACAATTTCATGGCCTAAAGTGGCAAGCCTTAACGCCAGACCCTTTCCCAGATTACCTGTGCCTCCAAGAAGGGCTACCCTCATCTCTAGTCGTTATGTATTGAGGTATATAGTCTTTCTCCAGTAATTTCAAATTTGAAGGTTAGCGTTTTAAAAGTGGGAAGGAAAATCCGCTCTATGTGCGAGGGTCTGTACTTCAGAAAGGTTGATGACCTCGAGGAGGGGGAAAGGCAAGATTCAAAACAAAAGTAAGTTTTTATAGTGTTGTAAACTACCCCTTGCATGGACACCTACGCCATCATCTCATTTTTATTAGGGATAGCTTTCGGATTCCTGAGGAGGGGAAAGGAGGACAGAGCCAAAATTATCGAAGTTATATTCGTTTCCCTGCTGCTGGGTCTGGTTTCCGGAATCGCTCTCTCCCATGCTGTTCTTGACGGTGCAGGATGGGGTGAATTCGTGAAAGCCTTCGGCCTGATTGTTGCGGCGTTAATCTACGCAATCTTTTTTGCTGCTGGAACCTACTTGGGGGACTTGCTTGAAAAATTGAGGAAATAAAAAATTTATTCAGAGGCTGAAGGAATTTCTCCAACAACGTTGTCCACGAAGAAGTTCATCGAGAGGAGTTCCTTGTCGGTCATTACCTCTCCTTCTGCCTTAACGAGGTTGCCCTGCTGGTCGTAGATTGGCCCTACGAACGGGTACTGCTCCGGAACCTCCCCGTTCAGATACTTCTGCTTCTCCTCCTCTACCATCTTCTTCACGTCTTCAGGTACTACGTCGCTAAGAGGTGTTAGACCAACAACGCCCTTGTCTATTCCCCACCAGATCTGCTCGCTCTTCCAGGTTCCCTGCATCACCTGCTCTATGACGTAGGAGTAAATCACGCTCCAGTTCCAAACGGCAGAGGTGAGGTGCGCGTGAGGAGCGAACTTGGACATGTCGCTGTGGTAGCCTATAGAGTAAACCCCCCTCTCCTCTGCAGCCTGCTGCGCTGCTGGAGAATCCTGATGCTGGGCTATAACGTCACACCCCTCATCGATAAGGCTGAGCGCCGCCTCCTTCTCTTTAGCTGGGTCATACCAAGTCCCCGTCCAAACAACGTAAATCTTGGCATCCGGATTCACCTTCTTGACACCGAGAGCGAAGGCGTTTATTCCTCTGATGACCTCCGGAATCGGAACTGCGGCAACGTAACCTATCTTGTTGGTTTTTGTCATTGCTCCTGCCACGAGACCGCTCAGATACCTGGCCTGGTACATTCTGCCAAAGTAGGTTCCAACGTTCTTCGCGGTCTTGTAACCGCTGCAGTGCATGAATATCGTGTTGGGGAAGTCCTTCGCAACGGTTATCGTGGCATCCATGAAACCGAAGGACGTTGTGAATATCACGTCATAGCCCTGCTCTGCAAACTCTCTGATAACCCTCTCATCGTCACCACCTTCGGCAACGTTCTCTGCGTAGGCGGTTTTCACTCCGTAAACCCTCTCAATATACTGCCTCCCTAAGTCGTGGCTGTAAGTCCACCCCGCATCCCCAATCGGGCTTACGTAAACGAAGGCAGCGCTAAGCTTTTTCTCAGATGCAGTTTCAGTAGTTGTGGTTTGCGTGGTTGTAGGAGTCTTCTCTTCTCCTGCACACCCTGCAAACAGCCCAGCAGCTAATACCGCTAGAGCGATAAAAACCAGAACCTTTGCCTTCATATCTTCTGCCAAATGCCAAAAGAAATAAACTTTACTCTTTCCTCCCCCTGACATACGGTATTCCAAGTGCTGCAGGCGCTCCAAAGGCAGCCCTTTTTCTCACGACACTGAACAGCAGCACTACTATCGTGACGACGTAGGGGACCATTTTCATGAGGTGGTACGACACCTCTATTCCCGTCGCCTGGAGCTTGAAGGACAGCACGTCAAGACCTCCGAAGAGGTAGGCACCAAAAACTGCTCTCTGCGGCATCCATCCGCTGAAGATAACTAAAGCTAAGCAGATCCATCCCCTTCCTGCGGTCATCCCCTCCGTCCACAGCTTCGCGTAGGCGAGGCTGAGATACGCCCCTCCAATCCCAACGAGAAAGCCTCCTAAAAGCGTGCTCAGGTACCTCACTCTGTCAACGTTAACACCCATGCTGTCAGCAGCCTCCGGTTTCTCTCCGGCTGCAATTATCTCCAAACCGTACCTCGTCCTGAAAAGGATGAACCACATAATTGCTGCGAGAATTATTGCGAGATAAGCCAGCGGATCGTGACTGAAAAGAATTTCTCCGATGTAAGGAATGTCTGACAAGACGGGAATCTTTACTGGATCGATGTAGAACGCAACTTCCCCTATGTAGTTTCTCCCCAGAAATCCCGTTATGCCGAGACCGAGAAGAACCAGCATCAATCCGGTTATGGACTGGTTGGCTCTCAGCGTTATGGAAAAGAACGCATGCACGAAGGCGAGAGCCATTCCGGCAAGCCCACCGCAGAGAACTCCGAGCCATGGGCTGCCGGTCGCGAGGCTTACGGCAAATCCGGTAAAGGCTCCGGTAATCATTATCCCCTCAAGTCCGAGGTTAAGAATTCCGCTTCTCTCGGTAAGAATCTCACCCAGCGTTGCGTAAAGCAGTGGTGTACCGGCCCTAATCGAGGAAGCCAGCAGCGAGGCCAAGAAGCTTGGGTCCACCATCTTAATCCCTCCTCCTTAGCGATTGCCCGCCTATTATGAACAGAACTATCAATGACTGAAATACGTAGACTATAGCAACTGGCACAGAGTAGGTGGTCTGGAGCGCTGAGCCACCAACGTACAGAAAGCCAAACAGCGCTGCGGAGAGCATGACGAGCAGCGGATTTCCGGAAGCGAGAAGAGCAACGGGAATTCCCGCGTACCCGTATCCGGTGGAGATTGAGGGCCTCAGTCTTAGCTGAATACCGCTCACCTCAATCATCCCCGCTATTCCTGCGAGCATTCCGCCGAGAAGCATGGAGTATATTACCATTTTCTGCCTGCTTATCCCCGCGTATTCAGCAGCCCTCGGATTCGCTCCGACAACCTTGAGGGAGAAGCCAAAATCCGTCTTCCTGATGATGTAGTAAATTACCAAGGCAATGACGACAGCAATGAAGAACCCAAGGTGGAAGCGAGTTCCGAAGAACCTTGGAAGTGTTGCGGCATCGGGAAAAAGGTCTGTGTACGGGAAGTTGTAAACCTCCTTGCCCCTCATAGGGCCGTAAACCATGTACTCCACCCAGTATATGGCGACGTAGTTAAGAAGGAGTGTGGAAATTATCTCGTTGAGGTCGAATTTTGCCTTCAAAACAGCCGGAATTGCCGCCCAGCCCATCCCGAACAAAGCTCCCACAGCAAACATTGCCGGGAGCATCGCGTATCCCGGAAGGTTGGAGTAAAGGGCCACAACGCTTGCGGCGAAGGCACCCATGTAAAGCTGCCCTTCCGCGCCGATGTTCCATAGCCCCGCTCTTAGTGGAATTGCCACCGCCAAGCCGGTGAGTATCAGAGGTGTTGTTTTCACGCACAGCTCCGCGAGACCGAATTTGGATGTGAAGGACCTTGTGAACATCACAGCGTACGCTTCGAGGGGATTTATCCCTATGGCGGCGAGTAAAATCCCCACCAGGACGAGGGATGCGGCTACGGAAATGACTGGAGTTACTATGTCCCTCATGCTGCGACCTCCAAACCTCCCGCCATCAGGTAACCAATTTTCTCGTAGTTGGCATTTTTCCTGTCCACGATTCCCCTTATCTCACCCTCGTACATAACCCCTATTCTGTCGCTGAGCTGGAAAATCTCATCCAGATCTTCGGAAATCAGAAGGACTGCAGACCCCCTCATCGCCGCCTCTATAAGCCTCCTTCTCACGTAGTCTATGCCGGCAACGTCAAGTCCCCTTGTTGGTTGGGAGGCTATGATCAATCTGGGATTTCTTGAAAGCTCTCTTGCGAGAATCAGCCTCTGGATATTTCCACCAGAAAGCGTTCCTGCCGGAGAGTGCAAAGATGGAGTTTTTACAGAGAATTCCTCAACGAGGCTCATCGCTCTCTTTTCCATTTCTTCGAAGTTCAGGGAGAAGCGCTTTTTGTACTTTTTAAAGTCCTTCAGCATAAGGTTTTCCAGAACGGAAAGAGAGGGTGCCAACCCGACGCCTATCCTGTCTTCGGGTATGTATGCTATGTCCTCTCTTTCCGCCACGCCTTTGGCTGTTATATCCTTTCCGTCAAGAATGATTCTGCCCCTCTCAACCTTTCTCAGTCCCGCTATAGCCTCTTCGAGCTCTTTCTGTCCGTTGCCCGAAACTCCGGCAATCCCAAAAATCTCTCCCTCTCTTATTGAGAAGCTCACACCCTTCACAGCGTAATTTCCCCTTTCGTCCCTAACCCACAAATCCTCGACCCTGAGGACTTCTCTGCCGGGCGTTGAAGGCGGTTTTGTAATATCAAGCACTATGTCCCGACCAACCATCATCCTGGTAAGCTCTCTTTCGTTTGTTTCAGAAGTTATGACAGTTCCCACCTTTCTCCCTCTTCTCAAGACGGTTATCCTGTCCGTGACCTTAAGAGCCTCCTTTAGCTTGTGAGTTATGAAAATAATTGTAAGACCACTCTTCGTCATGGATTTCAGAGCGTAAAAAAGGCTGTCAACCTCCTGAGGTGTGAGAACAGCTGTCGGCTCGTCGAGGATGAGAAGCTTAACGTCACGGAAGAGAGCCTTCAAAATTTCGACCCTCTGCTCCTCTCCAACGCTCAAGTTCATAATGACCTCGTAAAGCGCCACGTCAATCCCGTACTTTTCGGAGAGACGTTCAATTCTTTCCTCAACCCACCTGTGGTTTATTAGGGGGTCAGAGGGAGTGCGATAACCGAGAACTATGTTTTGAAGTACGTTCATCCTCGGAACAAGCATGAAATGCTGATGGACCATCCCTATACCGGCTGAGATGGCATCTTTCGGACTTTTGAATCTCACCTTTTTACCCTCGAAGATTATTTCTCCCTCATCCGGCTGGTAAATTCCGTAGAGAATATTCATTAAAGTCGTTTTACCCGCTCCGTTTTCACCCAGAAGTCCGTGAATCTCGCCCCTTTTTACTTCGAAGTTGATGTGGTCGTTGGCAACAAGGCTGCCGAATCGCTTAACTATGTTCCTCATTTCGAGCAGAGTTTCCAAAGGCTATCACCTCAGCCTGAAGGTCGGTTTATCTCTGAGTCTTTCAATAAGTTGAAATATTTTGCTGCAGAAACTGTATCGTGATATCTGTTGATTGGTATCACAGAAGAATGAAGCTCGTCAGGAAATTTGCCAGGGACATTGAGGTGGATGAGCTGGCTATCTGCATTCCTCTCGAATACAAGTCCGCTTGTCTAATTTACGAGCTTTCCAGGTACACCAACGTCTATGCTGCAAAGCTCGACGATTTTTCAACGAAACCTGAGGTTGTTAGTTGGTTGAAGGAGAAGGGTGTTGAGGTGAAGATGAAAAGGGACGTTGTTAATGCTGAGTACTTCCTTGATTGTGCAGCGGTGCTTTCGAGAGTGGCGGTAAAAAGCGGGAAGGAAAGGCTTAAGGTTGTGGAGCTCACGAAAACCGGCGAGGAGTACCTGCGAAAGATGGATGTTAGGATGAAAGCAATATCGCTTGACTCCTCGACGTTAAAGGGCACTGGAGAGAACACACATGGGACGGCTTTTGGTTTGCTCGATGCGTTGCTAAGGCTGAACGTGTTTTTGCCGGGAAAAAAGGCCCTTATTCTGGGTTTTGGCAGAGTTGGGAGAGGTTGTGCGAGACTCCTGAAGTCTGTAGGCTGTGATGTAGCCGTTTGGGACAATGACGAAACGAGGCAGATTGAAGCTCTTTATGAGGGATTCAGAGTCGAGAAAGATTTTACCGCGGAAGTGGTGGTAACGTGCACCGGAGTTAAAGGTGTTCTCGGTAAAGAGGAGCTTGAAGAAATCTCTGATGGGAGCATTATTCTGAACATGGGTGCTGAGATGGAAATTGAGCCTGCAGGTGAGCTTATCAAAGACTACGGCCTGGTTAAGGAGTACGAGATAGCCGGGAAAAGGTATTTCTTGGTCGCTGACGGTTATGCGGCAAACCTCGCCCTCGGTAGCGGAACACCGATTGAGGTGATGGACAGGACCTTTTCCGCGGCAATCCTTGCTTTAAACCATTTGAGCAGGAGCGATTTTGACGGAATTATCCCCCTTCCCCACCACATAGAATCGACAATTTTGGAAGCCATAATGATGTACAAATAGAAATGCTTTTAAAAAAGAAATTCTATCAGGATTGATTGAGGTGGAACTATGCTTTTAAAGCCGGAGGAATACATAGAGAGGTTGGGTGAATACAAAAGGGATATCTACGTTCTCGGAAAGAAAATTGAGGATTTCGTAAACCATCCGAATATAAGGCCGACGGTTGAGGCAATGGCCTATACCTACAGCATAGCGGAAAAGTACGCTCCACACTCCGAGCTTGTTGGAGAGAAGGTAAACAGGCTGAACTACGTTAACCAAACTTTTGAAGACCTGATTGCGAGATATGATTATCAGAGAGAGCTAAGCCTAAAGCTTGCAACCTGCAACTACCGATGCACCGGTTGTGATGCAATTAACGCCATTTACCCGGCAACAAAGGCGCTTGACGAGAGGGAGGGAACGGACTATCACAGGAGGTTTTTGGAACTGCTCAAAGAGATCCAGAAGAAGGATTATGCCTGCACCGCCGCGCTGACGGATGTTAAGGGGGATAGGGGAAAGAGGCCCTCGGAGCAAAAGGACAAGTACCTTCGTGTGGTTGAGAAGAGAGAAGATGGGATAGTGGTCAGAGGAGCTAAGATTTGCCAGAGCGGTGCCTTTGCGGCAGACGTCAACTTCGTCTTACCAACTCAGACCTTCCGTCCAGGAGAGGAGGAATTCGCTGTCGTTTTTGCCGCCATGCCCGAGGACGAGGGGATAAAGTATATCCTTCAGAACACTGGAATTCAGGCGAAGCAGCGCGAAGGGGGAAAGTTTGAGGCAGGAAATAAGTACGGAGACAGAACAACCTGCATGGTTGTGTTTGACGACGTCTTCATACCGTGGGAAAGGGTTTTCGTTTTTGAGGACTTGAAGGCGGCGAGGGACGTGGTCAGCTACTTCGCACCCTCTCACAGGTGTGTGGGGGCAGCGTGCAAGGCAGGGTTTATCGACTCGATGGCCGGTGCAGCGAGTCTAATGCTAAAGACGAGCGGTCTTGAGAACGTTTCAGCTTTGCAGCAGAAAGTGGCTGAGATGGTTGCAGTCAGCGAGGGTGCCTTTGCAATCTCCGTCGGTGCTGCGGTGAAGGGGGCAAATCACAACGGCTGCTGGTTGCCCAACTTTCAGATGGCAAATTCCGGGAAGGTTATAGGTGTAGAGGGGTTCGCCAAAGCTCTGATGAACCTGATAGACATTTCGGGAGGGATTATAGGCACCTCTCCTTCAGAATTTGACCTTGAAATGGTTGGGGACTTCCTCCGGGCAAGCGAGAAATTTACCGCGGAGCAGAGACTTAAAATCGTGAAGTTCATCGAATTTTGGACTACTTCATCCCACCTGGTGGGAGCATTCCACGGCGGAGGCTCACCAACGGCCGCCCTCATTACCCTGCGGTTTTTGATGGACTTGAGCAGCAGAGAGGAGGCTGTCAAGAACTGCATTGACTTTTAATTTTTTGTGTGAGTTTCCAAGCACAAAAGGATAATGCTCCGGCCGGGATTTGAACCCGGGTCGCCGGCTCTCTTCGGCGAAACCTCGAAAGGCCGGAATGATTGGCCGGGCTACACCACCGGAGCTTAGGATTGACTTAAAGAGAGTAGATATATATCACTTTCGCCTACCTCTCAGCCAGCCTCACTTCAACCTCAACCACGTCTCCGACCTTCAACTCGTTCATGCTGTAGTAATCGTAGGGAACGGTGAGAAAGGCGTCGAACTGCATGAGTTCCTCTATCCTCCTCGCCAGGTCCATCCCCATCTGCAGTCCGAATTCGATTACCTTGACCGGATCGCTGAAATCGGCTTTGGCCATAACGCCCGGCTTCCTGCTGGCCGATTTCAGGTAAAGCGTAACTTCATCGTCACTTTTAAGCTCTATCCTGACTATTCTGTACTTCATGCTCTGCCATCATCTCCAAAACATAAATACATTTGCGGTAAGAATTAATAACCTCTGCACAAACTGAGTGCATGCTGAGAGAAAGCAGGATGAAGAAAGGCATGGACCCAAAGGCTCTGAAGCTCTCCTCTTCAATCGAGCACGATAAAAATATCTTCCTGTACGATATTCTCGTTGACGTTGCCCACGTCCTGACTCTCAAGAAGGGAGGCTACTTAAGCGAAGAAGAAGCAAAGGAGATAATTTTGGCTCTGAAAAAGGTAAAGGATTCTGGATTTAGGGAAGATTGGCCCTACGAAGACGTTCACGAAGCCATTGAGGCAGAGGTGACGAAGATAACCCCTCACGGTGCAAAAATGCACACGGGAAGGAGCAGAAACGATGAGGTTGCAACCTGCCTGAGAATGTTCGCGAGAGACCACCTGCTGAATCTCGCAGAGGCAATCCTCAACGCGCTGGATGTTTTGATTAAGAAGGCCGAGAAGTCCCACTTTCTGATGCCCGGATTCACGCATCTCCAGTATGCGCAGCCAACGAGGCTGTCGCATCACCTTCTCGCTTATCACGATATGCTCTCAAGAGACTTTGAGAGGGCAATAGAGGCGTTCAGGAGAGTGAACAAATCACCTCTCGGTTCCGCTGCCTTCGCGTCCACGGGATACAGCCTTGACAGAGTCTACGCTGCAAGGTTGCTGGGATTTGACGGAGTCGTTGAGCACAGCGAGGATGCAGTGGCGTCGAGGGACTTCGTTATTGAGTCCATTTTTGTGGCGGCCGAGGCAATGCTTTCAATCAGCAGAATTGCCGAGGAAATTGTCCTGTTTTCGTCAGAATTCGGCTTCATCACCTTACCTGATGAGTTTTCGTCAACGTCCTCCATCATGCCTCAGAAAAAGAATCCTGACATTGCAGAACTTTTGAGAGCCAATGCGGGAAAAATTGCGGGGAATTTAACGTCAGCAATGATGATTTACAAGGCGACACCCTTCAGCTACAACAGGGACTTTCAGGAGATGAATCCCCTGCTCTACGAATCTCTGAAAAGAACGCACTTGGCTGTGGAGGTTTTTGCCTCAATGATGGGTAAAATAAAGTTCAACCCTGAGATTACGGAAAGAAAAGCCTCAAAGGGGTTTGCCACCGCAACCGAGCTTGCAGACATGCTCGTAATGAAGTACGGCGTTCCCTTCAGGATGGCGCATCGCATTGTTGGGAGGTTGGCTGCAAAGGAGCTGGAGAGGCCTACAGCATCCGATGTTAATTCGGCAGCTAAAGAACTTGGTGTTGAAATAAACGTCAGAGATGAAGACGTGCTTGAAGCTCTGGACGTTGAGAAGGTCGTGGAGAACAGGGGAAATCTGGGAGGGACGAGCAAGGCTGAGGTGGAGAGAATGATAAAAGCGAGGAAAAGCGATCTGAAAGACAGGAAAACTTTGTTAAGGAAGCTTAGGGGAGAGGTTAAAATGGGGCTTAAAATGCTTTACGATGAGGCCAAAAAGCTGGGGGTGGATATCAATGTCTGAAAGGCTTGAAGGCAAGAGAGTCAGAATAAAGGCAAAGGGAAAGATTTTTGAAGGCATAGTGATGCCCTCCTTTACCGGAAACTTTGTCCTGAAGCTTGATAATGGCTACAATGTTGGATTTAAGGAGTACGAGCTTCTCGAAGTCCTTGAGGTTGAACCCTTCGAACCCCATCTTCCTGAACTGGTTAAGAGGGAGGGATTGCCGGATGTCAAGATTATCTCAACGGGAGGCACTATAGCCAGCAAGGTTGATTACAGAACCGGAGCGGTAACAAGCCAGTTCACAGCGGAGGAAATAGCCTCGGAAGTGCCTGAGCTAACCGAAATCTGCAATGTTGATGCCGAGCTGCTTTACAACATTCTGAGCGAGAATATGAAGCCAGAGAATTGGATTGAGCTTGCAAGGCACGTCTACAAAGCTTTAAAAGACCATGAGGGAGTAATAATCACCCACGGCACCGATACAATGCACTTCTCCGCTGCTGCGCTTTCATTTATGCTCTCAACACCAAAGCCCGTGGTTTTTGTTGGTGCCCAGAGAAGCTCCGACAGGCCCAGCAGCGATGCTGCGATGAACTTGCTGTGTGCTGCGAAGGCAGCAACAGAGGACATTGGCGAGGTGGTGGTTTGCATGCACGGCTCGACAAGTGATGATTACTGCTTAGTCCACCGCGGTGTGAAAGTAAGGAAGAACCACACCTCCAGAAGGGATGCCTTTCAGTCTGTAAACGCAAAGCCCATAGGCAGAATCGACTACCCCTCGCTCAGCGTTGAGTGGCTTTCTTGGCGTTACCGCAGGGGTGAGAGGGAGTTGAAGCTTACGGACAGGCTTGAGAGGAAAGTAGTCCTCATCAAGTTCTTCCCCGGGCTGAGCAGCGACATCCTCGAATACTACCACTCCAAGGGTTACAGGGGATTTGTTATCGAGGGGACTGGATTGGGCCACGTTTCTACTGATTGGATTGACACGCTAAGAAGAGTTTGCGAGGACTCCGTTGTTGTGATGACCTCCCAGTGCCTCTGGGGGAGGGTCTGCGATAGAGTTTACGACACCGGAAGGGACATTCTGAGGGCAGGAGTAATAGAGGGAGAGGACATGCTTCCAGAAGTCGCCCTAATAAAGCTCATGTGGCTGCTTGGAAACTACAGCATAGAAGAGGCGAAAGAAATGGTGAAGAAGAGTGTCGCCGGCGAAATAGAGCCGACGACACAGTATTAGCCTCTGCTCTTCTTCCCCCTCTTGGCTATCACCTCCAATCTAATTTAACCAAAAAATCATTAATAAATTTTTTGCTCAAAATTGCAATTACTTTCAGATTAAGTAACTCTACCCCTAAGCTGTATAACGAACCTTGCACCCTTGGAGGAGGGCTCAGCCCTGACATTACCACCATACCTTTCAATTAGCTTTTTAACCAAGAACAGCCCCAGACCCATCGCCCCACCCTTTCCGAATTTTACACCTCTCTCAAACACCTTCTGCAGCTTGTCCTCAGGAATTCCAGAGCCGTCGTCCTCAACCACTATCTCGCAAAGTCCATCTTTCTGAGTGCATTTAATCTCAACAAGGGAGGCGTTTCCGTGGACGACAGCATTTCTTATCAGGTTGTCGAAAACAGAGAAAAGGGCATCATCAGCCTCCACCACAGCATCTCCCTGAAGTGATATCTGAATGTCGTATTTTCCCCTCAATTCCCCAACAATTTCGGAGATTCTAATCTCCTTCAGCTCCTTTCCATCTTCAGAGAGAACTTCAAGCTCTCTCATCCTCTTTATCAGCTTTACAGCATCATTCAATCTTCTTTCAACTGTAGAAAGAAGGCTCTCCTCCCTTAAATCCCTGTAAACTTCAAGCATTCCAAGGGCTGCAGTTAAGTCGTTTATCAAATCGTGGCGGAGAATTCTGTTGATGGTTTTGAGGAGTGTTGTTCTGCTCTCAAGCCTTTTCTGGAGTAACAGGTTTTCGGTTATGTCTGAGAAGGCTACAAGGTAGGCTTTCTCTCCCATCCACTCCGTCTCAATGTATCTCACACTGAGCCAGATTTCCTTACCATCCTTTCTCTTCATCTTTGAAATGAAGCTGCCTTTCTCTCCTTCAATTTTGGATGAGATTTCCTCCAAAGACGGAAAATCTTCCCTGCTATATCCGAGAATCCTTTCGGCCTCTTTGTTGGAGTATATAATCCCACCATCACCCAAAACAATAATTCCAAAGGGAACGTTCTCTGCCAGCCTTCTAAGCTCTTTTTCGAGCTTTTTGATTTTGCTCACGTCCCTCATTGTAACTACAATTCCCTTAACTGGCGTGTGAAGGAGGTTTTTGCCCATTGCTTCCACTTCCACCCAGTGCCCGTCTTTATGCAAAGCCCTGAACTCGATGAACTCTGGAACTCCTGGGTTTTCGAGCAAAAACTGAAGTTTGGAAAATATGTAGTCAACCTCGTCGGGATGGGCAAAAATGAAGGTATTAACTCCTATGAGCGAATCACTGTCATATCCCGCAATATCCTTCACAGAAGGAGAAATGTACTTTATGTTTCCATATTCGTCGATGATCATCAGTATTTCGGACGAATTATCCACCAATGCCTTATACCACTCAATCTCCTGCTCATCCTGCTTCATTGTTGATTCCCCGCAAGCTTGATGATGTTGTCCTCAATTTGCTTGAAGGCAATTTTCTTAGCTTTATCGGCTTCAATTGCTTTGGCCTTTATTGCTATGTTGTTGGTTACGGACTCAAAAAACTCCTTCATTTCCTCAGAGAACTCAGTTGGAGAGTGCAGAACGTTAAAGCCTATCACATCACCGTTTATTATGAGAGGAGCAATGATGCAGCAAAGCCTTGGCTTCTTGGTGTAAAAGGGGCAGTCCTCGTCTCTATCCTCTGCAGAGACAATGATGGCTTTCTTCTTCCTGAGAACCTCCTCAAAGCATTTTGGATAAGTTGTAATCTCAACTGCACAGCAGCAACCCTCGCAGTAAACCTTTGTTATTTCTCCATTTGAAAGCATGCCTATCCAGCAGGAGCTTTCCTTGCCTATGTCGGCCAGAAGCTTAACGGATTGCTCAAAAAGCTCCTCTCTGTCATCCACTCTGACAATAAGGTCGTTGGCGTAGGTAATTGCCCTGAGCAGTCTGCTTGTTGCCTCAAACTCAGTAATGTCTTTAATGCTGAGCAGAATCTCAGAGTTAATCTTTTTTATTCGATAAACCATTATTTTTCTTCTTCCCCCGACCAAAGCTTCAATCTCGGATTCTTCAAGTGAGGGGTCGATATCCAGAATTTCCCGTATATTTTTCCCTTTAAGCTCTTCACCACTTACACCAAACTCCTCTTCAAAAGCCTTATTGACCTCAATAATGCTGAAACTACCATCGAGAAGGACCATGGGCTCGAAGGATGTGTCGAAAACACCCCTATACTTCCTCTCAGACTCAACTATTTTCTGCATGGCCTCTCTTCTCTTTGTGATGTCTCTGTAAATAGCAACTGCATACTTTCTGGAAAAGGGGAGGGCGGTTAGCTCAAAATATCTCTCTCCAGTCTTTGTAGCTCTCTTAACCTCAACAAACACCACTTCACCCTCTTTAACTCTTCTGTTCAAATCTAAGGCCTCTTCATGATTCTCAGGTGGTACAACAAGTTTATCGAGGTAATCGCCCACAATAAAACTTCCATTATTGACGAACAAGTCTACAAAGGACTGATTGGCGTAGACAATTACGGGTTCTTCACCCACAAACCTTCCGATCACTGCAGGATACTTTATTCTCTCAAGAAAACTTTTAAGAAAGGAAAACTCGCCCTTATCTGACTCAAAGAACTCGACTTTGCAAGCAGGATTTTTCCTCTTTATCTCAGCACTCAGTTCAGCAGCTTCAGCCCAGTCGATTTCAAGGTTGATTTTAGCCTCTTCTATGCTGAAATGCAGAACTTTGCTGAATTCCTCCATGCTCAGAATTATTTTCCAGCCCGGAAGGTAATGCGATTCCTCGTTTGAAATGATTAAGTTCATTATAGTGAGTATTGTGGAGAAAATATTTAACGATTTTGTTTGATAAATTAGCTTAAAAATAGGAGAAATTACTCGATTTTCTCGAACTGGTCCTTTGTCGCACCGCAAACAGGACAGACCCAGTCATCAGGCAAGTCTTCCCATTTCGTACCTGGAGAAACGTCACTTTCCGGATCCCCTTCAGCTTCATCGTAAACGTATCCGCAAATCGTGCACTGATACTTTGCCATACCCAATCATGTTTCTTCTCAGTTATAATCCTTTCGCTTAAATATCGCCTCAACAACATTGAATGATGGAAAAGGTGGCAGTGGTTCACTACGGTGAGATTGGTATCAAGGGCAAAAACAGGGAGTTTTTCGAGAGGAAGTTGATTGAGGCAATAAAAAGGGCCACCGGCATGAGGGTTAGAAGAAAATACGGGAGAATAGAGGTGGAGTACAGAGAAGGTCTGGAAAGCAGGATGGCGAAAATTCCAGGAATAAGGTATTTTGGTGTTGGGTTTAAAACCGAACTCAACCTTGAATCAATTAAAAAGGCAGCTTTAAGTGTGCTGCCCGAAAGCTTCAAAACCTTCAAGGTTGATACTTCGAGAAGCAACAAAAACTTCCCAATGAACTCCGTTGAAGTCAACAGAAAAGTTGGAGCGTTCATTGTGGAAAAGACGGGAAAGAAGGTCGATTTAACGAATCCTGACGTAACAGTTTGGATTGAAATCTGCGAAAAGGAGGCTTACGTTTACTCGAAGAGGTACGAGGGGATTGGTGGCCTGCCGGTTGGTGTTGCCGGAAAAGTTGTTGCTCTCATTTCAGGAGGGATAGACAGTCCCGTTGCTGCATTTATGGCGATGAAGAGGGGCTGTGAGGTGGTGGCTGTCCACTTCTTCAACCAGACCATGCACTCCCCAAAGGTGAGGGAGAAGATAAGGATGCTTGCTGAGAAGCTTGCTGAGTACCAAGGAAAAATTAAGCTTTACATGGTGCCGTTTAAGGAGGTGCAGTTTGAGATAATCAACAGGGTTCCGCCCAAGCTGAGGATGGTTGTTTACAGAAGGAGCATGATGAGAATGGCCAACCTTATTGCAGAAAAGGAGGGATGTAAGGCCGTAGTCACGGGAGACAGCCTCTCTCAGGTTGCGAGCCAGACGCTCGACAACATCAATGTCATTTACTCAGCCTCAAAGCTTGCGGTTCTTCCACCACTGATAGGAATGGACAAGGAGGAGATTGTTGCCATTGCAAAGAGAATTGAAACTTACGAGATTTCCATTCTTCCCTACGAGGACTGCTGCAGCTTCATGGTTGCCCAGCATCCCGAGACAAGGGCGAAAATTGAAGACGTCGTTAAATACGAGGGTTTTGAGGAACTTGAAAGGAAAGCGGTAGAGGAGAGCGAGATTCTGGAGGTGGGAAGCTGAATCTTGAAGAGTGGATGGAGATTTACGAGCAAATTCTCAGGGATTTCGGATTCAGCAGGGAAGAGGATGAGAGGGCTGCAAGGCTGATGAAGGAGCTGGCTGGGGACAGGCTGCTTGAAAGCTCTGTTCTTGAATTCATAAGGGGGAAAAGCGTGGCGGTAATCGGTGGGGCTTATGAGGGTGAGAGTATCAGAGAGGAGGTAGTAATTACGGCAGGAAAGGCCGTAAACAAGGTCAATTTCGTTCCGCATATTCATGTAACCGACATGGAGGAGGATGAGAAAATCTTGGCAAGTTTGGAGGAGAGGGGATGCATTCTTGTTCTGCACGCTCATGGGGACAATGTGGAAAGGATAAAGAGGGTTGTTCCAGTAGTGCAAAGATTTGTGGGAACGACTCAGAGCACACCTTTCGACAGAATCTACAACTTTGGTGGCTTCACAGATGGAGACAGGGCTGCATTGCTGGCAAAGAAGTTCGGGGCGAGGAGAATAAGACTCTACGGCTTTGATTTTGAGAAAGCTGATAACCCTGTCAAGCTGAAAAAGCTTAAGTGGGCAAAATTCATCCTTGAAAGGGAGGGTATAATTTGGGGGCCCGTGGGGTAGTGGATATCCTGGAGGTCTCCGGAACCTCCGACCCGGGTTCAATTCCCGGCGGGCCCGGTATTTTTTGGTGATAAAGACGATTGGCAGGATTGTCACAAAAATGAAACTTGCAGGAGTTTCTGAAAACCAATTGCATCATTAACCTCTAAGTTCGCACGAGTATCAAACATAATGAAATAAAAATAAAATTAAATATTAGTCGCCTCAAACCCCTTTTTGACCGCTAACACGTCCCCGTAGCCCATTTCTCTGTATATCACGCTCATCAGACGTTTCAGGTCCACAACTCCCAGCTTTGCTATCGCTCCGAGCATTGCAATTTCAGGCTTACTTCCGCACCTTTCCGCAATTTTATCCGCGTTTAACGCAATTCCTCCGTTCTCAGGCATTTTTCTCGCATTCACGATTAGCAAACAATCGTCGCTTTGAACGCTTCCCTTGCAGACTATCGTTATCCTCCTTTTCGCACCAACCAACCTCAGCTTGAACCCTCTTTCGAACTCCTCGAAGCTCTCAACCCTGCTATCCGTTCTCAGAGCTTCCCTCAAAATGCCTGCAACTTCTCCTTCCCCGATAAACTCTATCTCGTACGATGCTACCACCTCCGTTATGTAATGAAAAATAATTACTTATCCGGTATATAAAGTTTGTGGTTCAGTTTAGGTTTTGTCTCTGCGATTTCAATCCTTGAGCTTTTAGCCTCTTTTTCTTATTGCCACCGCTGCAACCACCGCTGCTGCGACAGCAATAGGTGCTAATATATAGCCCACAGCAGGAAAGCTCCACACCTCGTTGATTCGGTTGTTGGCATTTTTGTACCTATCGTCTATCTTCCCCATTGAGCGAGCGTAATCAACCACGGCCTCCCAGACCTTCACCTCCCTTCCATTGGCCTTTATAACAAGCTCGCCGAACCTTTCAGGAGGTATTGCATTTCCATGCTTGTCCTTCGGCACAACTGTGAGCTGCGGCAGAACTTCCGCAACCTTGGGGAGGAAGGAGAGGATGTAGTTGTCGGTAACGACTCTGTAAAGTTTGTCACGCTCAATTTCACCCTCCGAGGTTTCGGCCTTCACCACCGCTCCCAGGTTTCCGGGAAGAAGAACGGTGGGGATTTTCTTGTCGATAAAAGGAAGATCTATCAGGGCATTGTCGGGGTTGTAGTAAACCCTCAAGCCTGAAAACTGCAGAAAAAAGTCATCACCGTAGAATTTCTGTAGCAATACCGCAATTTCGAGAACTTTGTATATTTCATCCCCCGTGAGGTAGAAGCTAACCAGGGAATAGCCTGCACTGCCGTCGCTCCCCACTCCAAGGCTTACGGGAACAAGGAGGTTGTAAAGGGAAATTTCGCCATTAACCGGAGTGATGTTACCTCTAATCTCCCCGTTGGCGAAGACTGCAATATCTGCTTTCTCACCCGTAGCCTTCTCAACAGCGAAGCGCATGGCGTCGGTTATGAAGTCACCCAGGTTTGACTCCCTGAACTTCTGAGTGGTCAGGCTGAAGTCCGATCTCACCACCGTTTCGAAAATGCTGTTAAACCCACTTCTTTCCTTCACAAAGGCATTCAGCTTTTCAACGTAGTTTTGAACCATCAAACCTACTTCGGGGTCGTCAGGAATGCTGTCGTTGATTTCCAAAAGGCTGTAGCTTTTGAGCTTAACTTCATCTTCGTATTCAATCTCCAGAACACCCAGATATCTGAGACTGTCTCCGGTTTCCACGATTACTGTCCCTCCGGGGGTGACAATCGGTTCTTCGAGCACCCTGTGGTCGTGGCCTGCTATGATGACGTCTATTTCAGGCACCTCCTCTGCAAGAACGAGGTCCTCATCGATTCCTGAGTGAGACAGAGCGATGATAACCTCCGCTCCCTCTCTCACAAGATCTTCAACAGCCTCTTTAGCTGCAACAACAGGGTCTTCAAAGGTGACGTTTTCGTGGGAATACACCTTTCTCTGAGCATCAACGCCAAGTATTCCGATGAAACCGACCTTAACCCCGCCAACGTTGGCGATGTAGTGCTTTTTTAGAACCTCTCCAAGCGGCCCCTCAGCATGAACATTTGTCGCCACCACCGGTATCGTCACGTTCTGCAGGTAGCCTTGAAGGGCCTTTGAGGTATAATCGAACTCGTGATTTCCTATTGTGACGACGTCGTAGCCTACTTTCTGCATTATTGAAATCTCAGGTGAGTAGCCTTCTGCTATCAGCCACGAAAAGGGAGTTCCACCGATGTAATCCCCCGCCGAAACGAGAATTACGTTCTGCTTATCTTTTTCCAGCTCTTTCACTAAGTAGGCAAGCTTCGCAAACCCCCCTTTTCCGTGGTATGGGATTAATGCGGAATGCTCGTCGTTGGTGTGAAGAATTGTTATTGTTGCTGCCTGGGAGGTGGAGGAGAGAACAACAATAATTGAAATAACCAGTAGAAGTTTTAACTTCATCCCATCACCGCCTGATTATTTTCAGCAACAATCTTTGCTCTGTACATACCACCAATTCTAGCATGATTCCCTATAAAAGTTTCTTCGGATGGAGGCAATTAAAAACCAATGTGCGCGGGCCGGGATTCGAACCCGGGCTAACGCCTCGGAAGGGCGTTGTCCTACCGCTAGACTACCCGCGCTTGTCATTGCTGGAGCTTCAGGGTTAAAAATGTTTTCGACTTGTGTGCCTTTAAGCTCTCAGCATCTGGCAAAATTCGGGTTCAGCGATATTTTTAAATAACTCCTCCTGCAACGAACCTTAGATAATTCTGGAGGGAAAGAATATGCCACCAAGACCATTGGATGTGCTAAACAGGTCCCTGAAATCCCCAGTCATCGTAAGGCTGAAGGGGGGTAGGGAATTTAGAGGAACGCTGGATGGATACGACATCCACATGAATCTCGTGCTGCTTGATGCGGAGGAAATTCAGAATGGAGAGGTCGTCAGAAAGGTAGGAAGTGTGGTTATAAGAGGAGACACGGTTGTTTTCGTTTCACCAGCTCCGGGTGGTGAGTGATGTCGGACGGAACGGCTGCGATGGGTAAGAAGGGCAGAAAGAGAGTTCATATCAGGTGCAGAAGGTGTGGAAGGCACTCATTCCACAGAAGAAAGGGTTATTGCGCTGCATGTGGGTTCGGAAGGAGCAAGAGGCTTAGAAGCTACAACTGGGTTAGAAAGAAGAAAAACAGAACGTAAATGTGTGGGGTTGTAGGTATATACCATCCTGACGGGGAGCTTGCTCCCCGACTCGCCTACTATTCTCTCTTCTCCCTTCAGCATCGCGGTCAGGAGTCGGCAGGTATCGCGTCCTTTGACAACCACATAAGGCAGAAGAGGGGCATGGGCCTCGTCACCGAGGTTTTCAACGACGAGGACTTTGAGCTGCTTGCAGGCAAATCGGTAATCGGCCACGTCAGATACTCAACGACCGGTAGGTCGAGACTTGAGAACGCTCAGCCTTTCGTCGTCAAATCAAAGGCGGGATACATAGCTGTAGCACATAACGGAAACCTCGTTAACTACTCTCAGCTGAGAAACGAGCTGGAAAACGAGGGAAGGGTTTTCACAACCGATTCAGATACCGAGGTAATTTCCCAGCTGCTCTCAAAGTTTCTGATCGAGGAAGGGGACATCATAAATGCTCTTGAAAGGCTGAACGAATCACTTGTGGGCAGCTACACCATGACCATGCTCGTTGACGATGCGGTGATAGGCTACCGCGACCCTCTCGGCTTCAAGCCGCTGTGCGTTGGAAGGATTGATGATGGTTATGTGATATGCAGCGAAAGCTGCGCAATCGATGCTCTCGGTGGAGAGTTTATAAGAGACGTACAGCCTGGGAAAGCGGCGATTATAAAAGATGGTGAGCTTGAGTTCGTAAAAATCGCCAAATCGGAGAGGAGAGCTGTTTGCATTTTCGAGTACATATACTTCGCCCGCCCGGACTCAATAATTGACGGAATAAGCGTTTACAAAGCGAGAAGCGAGATGGGAAAGGTTCTGGCGAGGGAGTCTCCTGTCGAAGCTGACTTCGTTTCAGCTGTACCCGACAGCGGAATAACCGCGGCAATAGGCTACGCTCAGGAATCAGGGCTGCCTTACTTTGAGGGCTTGATAAAGAACAGATACGTGGGCAGGACTTTCATAATGCCGGTTCAGAGTCTAAGGGAGACGTCAGTGAGGCTGAAGGTAAACGTCGTCAGGGAGAACGTGAGGGGGAGGAGGGTTGTGCTGGTTGACGACAGCATAGTGAGAGGGACCACCTCAAGGAGAATCGTGCAGATGATAAAAGACGCGGGAGCAAAGGAGGTGCACATGAGAATCGGCAGCCCCCCAATCATAGCCCCGTGCTACTTCGGAATAGACATGAAATCGAGGGAGGAGCTGATAGCCGCCAGCCATACCGTTGAGGAGATAGGGAGAATTTTCGGAACGGATAGCCTCGCCTACCTGAGCCTGGAAGGTCTTCTCGAAGCGGTTAGGAGGGCGGGTGGAAAGAGGGGATACTGCCTTGCCTGTCTGACCTCCAAATACCCCGTTTCAGTGCCTGGAGAGGAGTGTGAGTGTTAAAAAGTTAAATCTTAAAATAGGGCAGCCACATCATCACAAGCAGCAGAATCAGAATTCCGAACATCAGAATCATGAAGTTCCTCTGCCTCTTCCTCTCTTTGTTGAGTATCTCTCCACACTCATCGCTGCAAACCTGCTGGTCAGGCTCAATGGCCTTGCCACAAACCACGCAGTGCCTGTGAGGGACGATGCCGGGCATAACTGCATTTGGACGGAGACAATATAAACGTTAGCTTTTTGTAATTCTAATCATAGCTACATCATGATTGTTTCGATACTGGGAGCGGGTGCAATGGGCTCAGCCCTCTCCGTCCCGCTCGTAGATAACGGCAACGAAGTGAGAATCTGGGGGACCGAGTTCGATACGGAGATTTTAAAATCAATCTCAGCCGGCAGAGAGCATCCAAGGCTTGGTGTAAAGCTCAATGGCGTGGAAATTTTCTGGCCAGAGCAGCTTGAAAAATGTTTGGAGAATGCAGAGGTTGTACTTCTGGGTGTTAGCACGGATGGCGTGCTGCCCGTAATGAGCAGAATTCTCCCGTATCTCAAGGACCAGTACATCGTACTCATCTCTAAAGGGCTGATTGATTTTGATAACAGTGTTCTGACGGTTCCCGAAGCTGTATGGAGGTTAAAGCACGATTTGAGGGAAAGGACTGTGGCGATAACCGGGCCCGCTATTGCAAGAGAGGTGGCGAAACGCATGCCCACAACCGTTGTTTTCAGCAGCCCATCCGAAAGCTCGGCCAATAAAATGAAAGAAATCTTTGAGACAGAGTACTTTGGCGTTGAAGTAACAACAGACATAATTGGCACGGAAATAACCTCCGCCCTCAAAAACGTTTATTCCATAGCCATTGCATGGATAAGGGGCTACGAGAGCAGAAAAAACGTTGAGATGAGCAATGCAAAGGGAGTGATTGCAACGAGAGCCATAAACGAGATGGCAGAGCTGATAGAGATTCTCGGAGGGGATAGAGAGACCGCCTTTGGCCTTTCCGGATTTGGAGACCTCATCGCAACCTTCAGGGGAGGAAGGAACGGGATGCTGGGAGAGCTGCTTGGAAAGGGGCTTAGCATCGATGAGGCGATGGAGGAGCTTGAGAGGAGAGGAGTTGGTGTGGTTGAGGGCTACAAAACGGCAGAGAAAGCATACAGGCTGTCCAGCAAAATAAATGCAGACACAAAGCTGCTCGACAGCATCTACAGAGTCCTTTATGAAGGACTGAAGGTTGAGGAAGTGCTGTTTGAACTCGCTACATTTAAATAAATCATTATTGAAGGCTCAACATGGAGAGTCACCACAAGTGGGGCATCGCTTTCATTGCAGCAGGGCTGGCACTTGAAATCCTCTTTCCCGTCCTTCTGGTCTTCGACACAATACTGATTGTTGTTGGAATCGCGCTCATACTGTTTGGAGGAAGAGAAAAGAAAATCGAGGGGGTGAGTTGATGGAGAAGGAGATAATAATTACAACAACCGAAACAGTTCCGCAGCGTGAGGTTGCTGAGATTCTGGGAGTGGTTTTCGGAAACACAGTCAGGGCGAAGCATGTCGGTAAGGACATTCTGGCGGGTCTGAAGAACATAGTTGGAGGGGAGATAGAGGAGTACACGGAAATGCTGAGGGATGCAAGGATGGAGGCTCTGAACAGGATGATTAAGGAGGCCAAAAAGCTCGGCGCTGATGCAGTGGTAAACGTTCGATTCACAACTTCACAAACAATGGCTGGAGCTGCTGAACTTCTCGCCTACGGAACGGCTGTGAGGCTGAGGTGATAGCCATCGAAAAAGCTCTTGAGGAAATCAGGGCTGCTGGGATAGCGGTCTCCACAAACATGGAGGACAGAATTGCCTACTGCAAGGACTACAATCCCCTTCACCTTCCCAAGCTGCTCAGGCGAGAGTTTTCTGCAATGCCTGACGCTGTTGTTTTCCCGAAGAGCACTGAGGAGGTTTCAGTCATTCTCAAGGTCGCAAACACCTACGGCATACCTGTGTACGTTTTCGGCGGTGGGAGCGGGGTTATAGATGCAGCAACTCCCTACGAGGGGGGAATAGCTCTCTCCACGCTCTCCCTCGACCAGATAGAGATTGATGAGGAGAACATGGTTGTTAGAGCGGGAGCTGGGGTTGTTGGGGGAAGGCTGGAGAAGATTCTGAACCATCGGGGCTTCACGCTCCGCCACTCTCCCCAGAGCCTCTACTGCTCGACCGTTGGCGGCTGGGTTGCTACGGCAGCGAGCGGGCAGTTCTCAACTGGCTACGGCAACATCGAGAACCTTCTTGTCTCCCTAACGGCTGTTCTCCCGGATGGTGAAGTGGTTACGGAGAGGGCAACTCCCAGAAGGGCTGGGCCCGATTTAAAGAAAATTTTTGTGGGAAGCGAGGGGCTGCTCGGTGTTGTTACCGAAGCGGTAATGAAGATTTTTCCATTGCCGGAAGAGTTTCTAACGCTCTCAGTCGAATACGATGGTATTGGTGAGGCTGTGAGGGATGCAAAGGCTTTGATGCAGCTAAGACCAGCTCTCATGAGAATTTTCGACGATGAGGAGAGTCTGAGGTACTTCGACTCGGAAAGCTTCACTCTGATAGCGGTTTTCGAGGGAAGGGCTGCGTCTGCAAAGCTGAAGGAGGCCAGAAATCTCGTTAGGGGAAGGTTGGTTGAGGGAAGGGCGGAGAAGTGGCTTGAGAAGAGGTTCGACGTTTCGGATATAAGCCGAATCGTCCCCCTCGGCTTCATCTTCGACACCATAGAGGTTGCGTGCTTCTGGAAGGATGCGGAGAGAGTTTACTCAGAGGTTTTGAAGGCCATAAGGAGCGTTGAGGGAACAGTCACAGCCTCAGCCCACGCATCGCACTTCTACGAGAGCGGTTTGTGCTTCTACTTCACCTTTGCCGGTTTGCCGGCAGACATAGAGAGCTACTACTTTGAAGTATGGAGGAGGGCCATCGAGGCTTCGCTGAAGAACGGTGGGAATCTGACGCACCACCACGGCGTGGGGAGGTTGAGGAAGAGGTGGCTTTCGGCAGAGATTGGGGGATACTATCCTCTGCTGAGAGACCTGAAGAGCGTTCTGGACAGGAGGAACATCCTCAACAGGGGGGTGATGCTGTGATAAATCCGAAGGTCATAACGAGAATTCTGGCCAACACCGACCTGAAGACGAAAATGAGGCTGGCAAAGGTGGTTCCAAAGCTCGGCAAGTCTGATGACGTGACGAAGTGCATGCTCTGCCCGAACATGTGCCTCCATGTCTGTCCAGTATTTGACGCTGAAAGAAGGCTGACCGTCTCACCTTCCGTGAAATCGAGGCTCGCCTACCTCGGTGAAACGGAAGAGGCCATTTACCACTGCCTTCCGTGTGATGCCTGCAAAAATGCCTGTCCCATGGATATAAGCGTGAACGACAATCTCAGGGGTTACAGGGGAGGGGAGAGGGCTATGAAGGCCATAGAGAGGTTTGAGAAGTCCATGAGAAAAGTGGAGGTTGAGCCAAGAGACGGGAAAATCCTATACTTCCCCGGCTGCAGCACCTTTGAGAGTGGTCTCTTCGACGTAACAGTTGAGGTTCTGGAGAAGCTCGGCGTTGATTTTGCCGTTAAAAACCTCGAATGCTGCGGAATGCCCTACTACGAACTCGGCTTGGTTGATAAGTTCAGGGGGAAGATTTCAAGTCTCAAGGATGCTGCAGCGAAGTATGAGGGGGTTATCAGCAACTGTCCGCACTGCGTTCACGTAATGAGGGAGAACGGAATAAAGGCTGCCCACCTTCTGGCTGTTCTCAAGCCCGTAAAGATTGGCGGGGATGTGTCCTACCACGACCCATGCATTCTTGCAAGGAAGCTGGACATTGTTGAGGAACCAAGAAGGCTGCTCGCAGAGATGGGCTTTGTTGTCCACGAGCCGGTGTTCAATGGTAAAGACACGCACTGCTGCGGTTACGGCGGGGTTTACAGATTTGTCGTACCAGAAATGGCGGAAAAAGTTGCGGAGAGGAGGATGGAGCACTTTGAGCATCAAATCGTGACTCTCTGCCCCTCGTGCAGGATGGCGCTGAAGGCAAAGGATATTGTTGAGATTATAGCTGAGGGCCTATGATTGGGGTAATCGATGCGGGAACAACAACGATAAAGCTTGCCGTTTACGATGAGGATAAACTTGTAGCGATCAAAAAGGAGCCGGTTGTCAAGCACAATCCAAAGCCGGGATGGGTTGAGATCGATGCAGAGGATTTAGCGAGGAAGTGTGTGAGCTTCGCTGACACAGCCATTGACGAGTATGGTGTTGAGGTAATTGCCATAACCAACCAGCGAACCACCGCAGTTCTGTGGGATGGTAAAACGGGCAGGCCAGTCTTCAATGCCCTTGGATGGCAGGACATGAGGGCCAACGCTCTTGCTGAGGAGATGAACAGAGACTCTACCATCAGGATGGCAAGGACTGCTGGAATGATTGCGAGAGGGGTGGTGAAGCTGCTTCCAACGCTGAAAAACAAGAGAAGGGTTAAGTGGCTCATCACACTCTCCCGCCTCTCAATCCGCCCCAACCACACCAGCGTGAAGCTCTGCTGGATGCTGAGGGAGCTTGGAGAGAAAAAGGAGAAGTATGATCTGAAAGCTGGAACCGTTGACAGCTGGCTTGTATACAGGCTGACAGGTGAGCATCTTACAGATTACTCCAATGCTGCTGCTACAGGCCTCTACGACTCCTACTACCTGCGGTGGAGCGAGCCCATTCTAAAAATTGTTGGAGCAGATGAGGAAATGCTTCCGAAAACCCTCGAAAGCGACAGAATCTTTGGAGAGTACAGAAATGTGCCAGTCACTGGAGTCATCGCCGACCAATCCGCCTCCCTCTACGCCCTCGGATGCTGGGAGGAGGGAGACATCAAGGCCACCAACGGAACCGGAACCTTCGTCGACCTCAATGTTGGAGAAGAGCCCCAAGCCTCTCCCGGAGGTTTGCTTCCCCTCATAGCGTGGAAGCTGAAGTCGGAAATGAGATACATGATGGAGGGGATGCTCTTCTACAGCGGTTCTGCCGTGGAGAAGCTGAAGGAAATCGGCATCTACGATGATGTTTCTAAAACTTCAGAAATGGCCTTCAGGTCGAAGAATGACGACATGCTGCTCATCCCCTCCTTCACCGGCCTCGCAACTCCCCACTACGTCTCGGTTCCCGGCTTGCTTTACGGGATATCCAACGCCATGACGAGGGAGGATATAGTGAAAGCCCTGCTCGAATCCATAGCCTTCAGAATAGCCGAAATCGTCGAGATTATGCGGAAGGAGTTTCCCTACGAAACTGACAGAATCAGATGCGACGGAGAGATGTCCTCCAACGACTTCTTCCTGCAGAGAATTGCCGACGTTACAGGCTTGAAAGTTGAGAGGGGGGCAGTGCTTTCGGGAACTTCTTTCGGGGCGCACCTCGTTGCTGGGAGGGCTTTGGGCAAGTGGAAAAAGGACTTCTGCATGCCCTTCGATAAAGTTTTCGAACCCTCTTTGGATTTATCGGAGAAGTACAGAAGGTGGAAGAGGCTGCTTGAAATATCGAAAAAGCTTAAGGTGTGAAAAATTTTAGCTGTGGGGAAAAATTTTTAAAGATAATTATCAACTTGCATCATGCCGTATGCTGACAACGGTGTTAAAATTTACTACGAGGTTGAGGATGGAGGAGAGCCGGCAATCGTTTTCGTTCACGGATGGACCGCCAACATGAATTTCTGGAGGGAGCAGAGGGAGTACTTCAAAGGCAAACACAGAATGCTTTTCATCGACAACAGAGGACACGGAAAGTCGGACAAGCCCTTCAACAGGAGCTTTTACGAGTTCGATAACTTCGTTTCCGACTTGCATGCCGCGGTTAAGGATGCGAGTTTTGACAGATTCGTGCTCGTTGGGCACTCCTTCGGAACAATGATTTCGATGAGGTACTGCGTGGAGCATCCTGGGAGGGTTGAAGCGCTTGTTTTGATAGGGGGTGGTGCGAGAATCCAGTCCCTGCACCGCTACGGCTACCCAATTGGAAGGCTTTTCGCTACATTGGCTTACGGAATCTCCGCAAGAATCATAGCAAACATGGCCTTCGGGAGAAAGGCTGGAGAGCTGAGGGATTGGGGGCTGAAGGAGGCACTGGAAAACACTCCCAAACATGCAGCCCTTAACACTCTCTGGACTCTGACTACAGTGGATTTAAGGGACATTGCGAGAGAAATAGAGAAACCGACGCTGATAGTTGTCGGAAAGGAGGACGCACTGCTCCCCGTAAGCAAGTCGGAGGAGCTTTCGAGGCTGATAAAGAATTCAAAGATGGTGATCGTTCCCGATGCCGGACACTGCGTGATGCTTGAGCAGCCTGAAATCGTTAACAGGGTTTTGGAGGAGTTCATACACACGTTTTCGGCGATGCTTATCAGAGCCTGAGGTGGTTTGTTGGAGAGGCCAACCGGTGTAACTGTTTTGGCGATTCTGTATGTCTTGGCGGCTGTATTTTTCTTTCTAGCAGCAGCGGTATCCGGATACCTTGCACAAGTCGCCTCTACAACTCAATTGGGAGAAATACCTTACGCTGAGCTGTTTTTTGCGTTCAGCGGAATCTTTTTCTCGATTACCGGCACCGTCTGGCTCATAACCGCCTATGGGCTTTGGAAGGGCAGGGGCTGGGGTTGGTGGTTGGCTGTGATTTTCACGGCATTCGGTCTGATATCATCGCTGCTTTCACTCCCAAAGGGAGTGGTGGGGATTGTGGTTTTGGGAGCAATCCTTTACTACCTCACAAGACGTCACGTTAGGGAGTTTTTCGGTGTCTGAAATGGAGAGCGACATACTACGTGCAGGATGGGAGGCCTGGAGGAGAAATCCGGTAACGGCGGTTCCGTTTGTGCTTCACGGGCTATCAGTGATTGCCGTTTCAATCGCCACTCTGCTTTCGGCAATCTACGCCATAATGCCAGAGCTTCCTGCAGCGATTCTTTCAGGAGATTTTGGCGATGAGGCCTTCAAGCAGATGTTCGGGGAGTTTTTAAAGAGGTGCCTCGGTAATATTGAGCTGCTGGGCGTGACCTTTGTTTTCGGGCTGGTTATTGTAGCGGCTCTTGCTGCGCTGTTTAAAGCCTGGTGGATTAAGCTTTGCTACGACGCTCTTGAGGGCAAGGCCATACTCTCTACAGCGTTTCACCACGCGAAATCCCTCTTCGTTCCTCTGTTCAAATTCGAGCTTATTCTTACGCTATTGATTGGCATCGCCTTCATCCCTCTAATCAATCTTGGACTGGATTTCTTCAGGAACATTCACATGCTCACCAAGGAGGCGGCTCTATATTACGTTATTTCCTTCATGATTTGGAGCGCATTCTTGGGCATCTTCGCAATCACGATTCAGTTTCTCTTCACCTTCGTACCGTACGCCATTGTAATCGACCTGAAGGGGACGCTTTCGGGGATAAGGAGGGGAGTTATGGTTCTGAGGCACAACTTGGTGGATACGATAATTATGTGGCTTCTTGTCGGGCTTGCGGGTATGGCTCTCCAGGTAGCAGCTTACCCCTTCAGATTCTTCGGATTCTGGGGGACTTTGGCGGGGACGCTGGTTGCAGTTATTCTCGGCTGGGTTGCTGTAATGCCTATCACGACGTGCTGGTGGGTTGAGCTTTACAGAAGGAGGAGTAAAACTTTAAACAGTTTCCCCAATGGGTGAACATGGAGGGCATTTTGAAGAAGATTACGGATTACAAGTGGGAACTACCGAAGAGTTACAAGCCTGGAATGAGGGTTCCCGCTTACTTTTACATAAGCAGGAAGCTGATGCAAATTCTTGAAAAGGATGCGGTTGAGCAGGCTGCAAACGTTGCGACAATGCCCGGAATACAGGTGGCATCGCTCGTCATGCCAGATGTTCACGTTGGCTACGGCTTCCCCATCGGTGGGGTTGCCGGGTTTGATGTTAACGAGGGAGTGGTCTCACCCGGAGGAGTGGGCTTTGACATAAACTGCGGTGTAAGGCTTTTGAGGAGCAATTTGAATGTTGAGGATGTCAAACCGCTAATCAAAAAGCTGATAGACGAGCTATTCGTTGCTGTGCCTTCGGGAGTGGGCAGCGAGGGTAGGCTGAGGGTAAGTGATAGAGAGCTTGACGAGATTTTTGTTGAAGGCGCGAGATGGGCTGTTGAGAACGGCTACGGATACGAGAGGGACTTGAAGCACTGCGAGGAGGAGGGAGCTTTGGAGGGAGCGAGGCCAGAGGTTGTGAGCAAGAAGGCGAGGGACAGAGGAAGGCCACAGCTCGGCACTCTCGGCAGCGGAAACCACTTCCTTGAGGTTCAGTATGTTGATAAGGTCTTTGATGAGAAGGTTGCGGCAAAGTTCGGAATCGAGGAGGGAATGGTTACGGTGATGATACACTGCGGAAGCAGGGGGCTGGGACATCAGGTCTGCACAGACTTCCTTGAGGTTCTCGACAGAGCTGTTAAAAAGTATGGAATAAAGCTGCCAGACAGGCAGCTTGCATGCGCCCCGATAAACAGCAAAGAGGGGCAGGATTACTTCGCAGGCATGGCTGCATCTGCCAACTACGCATGGTGCAACAGGCAGATTATCGCCCACTGGGTGAGAGAGACCTTCCAGAAGGTAATGGGGATGAGCGAGGATGACTTGGGCATGGAGCTTGTTTATGATGTGGCCCACAACATAGCGAAGTTCGAGGAGCACAGGGTTGATGGCAAGAAGATGAAGCTCTGCGTCCACAGGAAGGGAGCTACAAGAGCTTTCGGGCCGGGACTGAAGGAGGTTCCGGAGGACTACAGGGATGTTGGACAGCCTGTCCTCATTCCGGGCAGCATGGGAACGCCGAGCTACATCCTCGTCGGGACGGAGAAGGCCATGGAAGAGACTTTCGGCTCAACCTGCCACGGCAGCGGGAGGGTTATGAGCAGGGCTGCTGCAAAAAGAAAGCTGAGGGGCAACGTTGTGAAGCAGAATCTCGAAAGAAAGGGAATTTATGTCAGAGCGACGCACGGAGCTTTGCTGGCTGAGGAAGCGCCTGAGGCATACAAGCTCAGCGACGATGTTGTCGATGTAGTCCACAGAGCGGGCATTTCAAAGCTTGTGGCGAGGCTGAGGCCCTTAGGCGTTGCTAAAGGGTAATTTTTTTAAATTTCTTCCGAAGCATAAAGTTGATAAGCTGAAGTTCACTAAGCTTGCCTGAGCGGGGGTTGCCGAGTGGCCAAAGGCGGTGGACTCAAGACCTGATGGGGAGAAATCCACTCCCGTAGGGGTTCGAGGGTTCGAATCCCTCCCCCCGCATCACTGAACCTTCTCCCACTTGTATAGCTCCACCACGTCCGCGAGCGTCCTGCCCTTCTCCTCTATCTCCCCCCTTATCCTGTCCTCAGACTTCTTGACCTCCATTGCCCTTCTCGCGATCTCGTAAGCCCTCCGCTTCGGAATCACCATAACACCGTTGTCGTCCGCTATAATCCAGTCTCCGGGGTTTACCTCAACGCCGCCGCAGATAACCTTGACATTAATCTCCCCGAATCCCTTTGGCTCACCTGCGTTGGGAACCTCCTTTCTGGCGAAAAGCGGAAATCCAAGCTCCCTTATGTCATCCACATCTCTGACAGCTCCATCGATTATTACACCCGCAATCTTCCTGTTTATGCAGCTCCTCGTGGCAAGCTCTCCCCATACCGCCGCAGTATCGCCTGAAACCTTGATGACCAGCACATCTCCCTCTCCAGCAACGTTTATAGCCTCAACCGGCTTGGCCCAGTCACCATCCATCGTGCTTACGGTAACAGCCTTTCCTACAATCTTCTTTCCCCTTACAAGCGGATAAACGCCGTCCATGGCTTTAGCTCTGTGCATAGCATCGCTCACATTGGGTGTAGAGACTCGCATCAGCAGCTCCCTTATCTCCTCGTCGAGGCTCTTTCTCCTTACCTCCACACCACCTTTTTCAGCCGCCCTGTCAATAGCCTCCCTCACTTTTCTGGCAGACTCCGTCACGTTCCTTGATTTCACGATGTTGCTTCCCACTATGACTATGCTCGCCCCCATGGAAACGCATGCTGCGGCTCTTTCAGCATCCAGACCTCCTGCAGCAGCGACGGGAATGGAAACACTGTCAACAACGTCCTTCAAAACCTCAAGCGGGTCCAGCCCTTTCATCTGCTGGTCGATACCGACGTGAACGTTAAGGTAATCAACACCGAGCTCCTCGACCTCCTTCGCCCTGCTGGCAGGGTCAGGGACATTAATGAGGTCAGCCATAACCTCGCAGCCGTACTTCCTTGCGGCCCTTATCGCCTCGGCGATTGTGTCATCATCAGACAACGCGAGGATGATTACAATGTCAGCACCGCTCTTTGCTGCCATCTCCACCTCAATCGCTCCCGTATCGATAGTCTTCATGTCTGCTAGGACCTTGTGTCCCCTGTAGTGTTTCTTGAGCTCCCTTATCGCGTTCATCCCCTCGCTTTTGATTAAAGGCGTTCCAGCCTCGAGCCAGTCCGCCCCACCCTCTATTGCCTCCCCCGCAATTTCAATCGCCCTTTTAAGCTCGAGGAGGTCGAGGGCGACCTGAAGTATGGGTCTTTCCATAACCTACCTTCGATTTGGGGAAATTTAATCTTTTTTAGAAAATAACTTTAAAGCCGAGATACCAATAGCGACAGTGGTGAACCATCCCTGCATAGTGCAGGTGAGAGATGTTCAGCCGGATAAGATTGAAATCGTGAGGAACATGGCGCTGAAAAGGAACGCGGAAGTGGAGAAGGCCAAAAACGGACTGGATATTTACTTTGAGGACGTTAACGAGGCGAGGAAGTTCATTTCCAAGCTAAGAAAATCGATGAAGTTAAGGATAAAGATGTCGACGAAGTATGCTGGGCTTAGGGGGAGCAGGGTGAGGGTTCTCTTCGTTTACTCGCTAAGGGGGTTGTGATGAGGATAGCTGTCAAAGAGTTTTTGAAAATCAGGAGGGAGCTGAAGACGCTCAGCGACATTCGGAAGCTTCCTTATCCCAGAGGAACGCTGCACTGCATTCTGCAGCAGAAGAAGGTTGACAGTGTGAAGAGGAAGTACCACACCTTCGCGGAGAGAATTCCGGAAATTATAAGCTACTGGGAAAGGGAGAAGAAGTTTCCGAAGTGGCTCACCCTACCGCCTGTGATGAAGATAAGGCTGCTCATGAAGGGCATGGGATTTTCAGCGAAGTCGATAAACAAAGCTCTCCGAAATCCTGAGGATGTTGTTGAGGATGAGAAGCTCGCAGAGCAGATTAGAAAGGCCGTTTTGAGCGACTACGTTTACTCCCCTATTGCCGCAAGGCTTCAGAGGGCGAGAGGAAAGCTGGGGGAGAGGGGTCTGGCATACGAGCTTGAAAAGGCCGGAATTGAGTTTCTGACCGAGAAGGACTTGAAGGGCCGGTTCAGCAAGACTCCGGACTTCTACTTCGAGGAGCCGGTGGAGTTCATGGGAGAGGAGTTGAAGTGGATCGAGAGCAAGGCCCTTTTCGGCGATCCGAGGAGCCACGACCTTTACTGGAAAAAGCAGTACTCAAAGTACTACGAGATGTTCGGTAACGGCCTCATCGTTTACTGGCTCGGCTGCGTTGAGAGTATTGAAGCAAGCGACGGCTCGGAGTTCAAAAACGGATACAGGACCTCTTTACTCGATATGCTGCTGTATCTGACGGATTCGAAGGATGAAAGCTACGCGGAAAGGCTCAATGCAAGATTCATAGAAGTCAACGAGCAGAATGATGTTCTCGCTGCCGAGAAGGTGGTTGATGCCTACGCAGAGGGCAGAGTCCTGGCGTTCACCGATAGGAAGAGGGAGGTAGCGAGAATTTTAAAAAATATGGGGTTTGATGTGACTTTGGGACAAAATTACCTCACCACCCTAACAGCAAACACATTGTGCCACAGCCCAACAGCAAACAAAGCCATCTCTCTCCTGTCCTCCCTCCTCTGCCTTATCAACCATCCAAATCTCCTCTTATCAGCAGAAAATCCTGCCTCACTTAAGTTCCTCTTGAAGTACCTCTTCAGAAACCTATAAGGAGCTTCAACAATCCTCTCGATAACCCTCAACCAGTCAAATCCTATTCTGGCAAGATTTCGCTTTGGAATGACGTAGACAGCTGTCTCAGCATCAAACAGCCTCAGAGTCTTCCTACTGCTGTAATACTTATCCAGAGAAATCGAGTTTACCTTCACCCCCATGCTTTTGAGCATTCCTAAAGCCTTCTCAAAGGCATCTTTCTCAGATCTGTCAGAATAGCCAAAGCCAACGTACATTCCCGTATCGATGTCAATTATCCTGAAAACGTATCTGAAGTCTTTACCTTTCCTTTTAGGATTGCTTCTATAGTGCTTAGTGATGGTTAGGCTGTATCCTGTCCCATCTCCTGAAAAATCTCCTGAAACTCCTTCCTCTCTAAGCAGAAGGATGAAGAGGTTGTGTAAAGCCATTCTAACTTCTTCATCCGAGTATAATCTTTCTATCGTTTTGTAGCTAACCTTTATCCCGAATAAAGGTTCAAACAGCTCTAAAAGCTCCTCAATATCTCTGTTTGATTTGTCCATCAGCCTTGCAAACAGAAAGAGCATAACTCTCTTCTCCAGATCAACTTTCTTTGGTCTTCCCACCCTCTTTTGCACGGTTATCACAGAAATAGCCTCTCTAACGTATTCAGGGAGTTTTCTCAGCCTTTCCTTAACAACTTCTCTCTTCCTCTCCCATTCTGTGTACGGATACTTTTCCTTCTCCTCCTGTCTTATCTCCTCTGCAATTTCATCCAAAACATCCAGAAGTTCCCTTACAAACTTCCCTGTCACTCTGAATCCAAGGTTCATGTTCTGATTCCAACCAAAAAGTATTTAAGTATTTCTATGGATATACTTAACATGAGGAGGGTTGAAGTGAAGAAGGGAGATTTTGTTCTGAAAGAGGAGGTTGAGGTTGTTTTCGAGAAGAGAGTCACGCCTTTCGGTAATTCAGCAAAGGTTGATGTGCCCAAGAGGTATATTGGGTGGAGAGCGTATGTGATTGTTGTCAGGGATTAAAGGAATTTTGTCCCAAAACCGGTTTGATGTGGTGATTATTTAAAAGAGGGCTTTTCCCCCTTCGGGGGACTTGGAACGAACTCCACCCCGGGATGCCTCTGCATCATCGGCTGCGGGTAGAGCTCCATCAGCTCGTAAACCTCCTCCGGAACGTCTGTTGAAACTTTAAGGCCGAGCTGCCTTAGCTCTTCAACGGTAAGCGGGTAATCGTGAGTCCACCTGCCCTCGGTGAGTATCTTCGCCACCTCCCTCGCTTTCTCCTCATCCATTTTGTCCTTGAGCAAGTTGAAGACAGTCTCTCTGACCTGGTTAATCGCCTTCTCTGCTATATCCGCCATGATGAGCGTTTTATCGTCGATGTCCTTCGGCTCCTTCTTCTCGACCACCTTCAGAATTGACGGAGCGGGATAGTTCATGAGCTGTGGGTCAACGGGGCCGAGAACAGCGTGGGGGTCGATCAGAATCTCGTCCGCTGCAAGGGCGATAAGCGTCCCTCCGCTCATGGCGTAGTGCGGGACTATTACGGTTGTTTTCGCCGGGTGGTCGTGGAGAGCCTTGGCTATCTGCGTTGCGGCAAGAACAAGCCCTCCGGGAGTGTGGATGATCAGGTCAATCGGCTTGTCCTTAGGTGTGCTCCTTATCGCCCTCAGAACCTTCTCCGAATCGTCGATGTCTATGAAGCGGTAAATCGGAATGCCCAGAAAGCCTATGCTCTCCTGGCGATGAATCATCGTTATGACGTTACTTCCCCTCTTCATCCCTATCCTGCGCATAGCCCTCCTTCGTGCCGCCAAAAGCTGCTGGTGCTTCAGCTGAGGCGCAAAGATCAGATAAAGGAAGAGCAGTATCCAGAACAGCCCGCTTAGCGATGCCATCGGGTCTGAATACGTAACCATGAAAGTCTTTTGCATTAAAAAATAAAAGGTTTGTGTCTAATATCCGAGTTCCTCAAGCCTCTCCCTTAAAATCTTGGCGGAGTTTCTTAGCTTCTCAATTTCCTCGTCACTAAGCTTGATGTCCGCAACCTCCGCCCCATTCTTTCCGAGCTTTGCGGGAACTCCCACAGCCACGTTCTCAATTCCGTATTCGCCCTGCAGAATCATGCTTGTCGGGATGATTTCGCCGGTATCCTCAACAACGGCTTTAACCATGCGGTAAATTGCTACGGCGGGACCGAAAATTGTAGCTCCCTTCCTCTTTATTACTTCAGCAGCTACAAATCTGACGTCATTCTCCACAGCTTCCCAGTCCACCTCTCCGTCGAAGTCGGCAAGGCTTTTGGCAACGAACATGCTGTCTCCGTGCTCTCCAATTATCCATGCCCTCCTGATGTTTCTCGCCCCGGCATTGTAAAGCCTCTCCTTCAATCTCTGCGAATCGAGCTGGTTGCCCATGCCGAAAACCTCATTTCTCGGCTTTCCGCTCTCCTTCCACATTATGTAAGTCATAACGTCCATCGGGTTTGTCACGACCAGAATCTTGCTCTCAGGAGCGTTTTCGACGATCTTTTTAGCAATGTCCTTGATTATTCCCGCATTTTTGTGCGCCAAGTCTAAGCGGGTCATCCCCGGCTTTCTTGCGAGGCCTGCAGTGACGACGATGATTTCACTACCCTTAAGCAGTGAGTAGTCCGCCCCACCAACTATTTTCGGGTACTTGTCTATTCCCGCCGCTGCGTGAGCCAAATCCATTGCCTCCCCAACTGCGAGGTCTTCGGCTATATCCACAAGTGCTATCTCGTCAACGTCAAGGTTTAGCAAACACGTGAATGCTGAAGTGCTTCCAACCCTTCCCGCACCAACAAAACCGAGTTTCATGAAGAAAATTTGATGCTAAATTTATAAGGTTTCCTTAATCGATTACCCTTCTGTCCTTCGGCACGAAGTTCCTGAGCACTCTCCCGTTCCCCTTCCCGCATCCGGCGAAGTAGCTCCCGTGTTTCACTATGCAGTAACCTTTAACATCCGCCTCAATATCCTCTCCCCTCATCCATCTGCCGAAGCTCTCCTCATCAAGCTCGATTACGTTTTTCTTGGCAAGTTTGCCGGCAATGAAGCTCCCCTCAATGGACAGCCTCAACCCGTCCCTCTCGATTGTGCCAAAATAAATCCCCCTGTGCGAGGCAATTTCGTCAAACTCGCAGCTCTTGTACGCGTAAACTCTGCTCTTCCCGCCCATGTAAAACCTGATATCCTCCGGAAGCTCCGCTTCGAACTGCTCTTTAAGCAGTCTCCTCACGGTTTCCTCAACTTCGCCACGAAGAACCCCTCTGTGTCGCTGCTCTGGGGATGAAGGCGAAGGCATTTTCTCACCTCCTCGCTGTATTCTTTACCGTCAAATTTCGTAAACGGCTCCACACCCTTCACGGGTAGATTTACCTCCTCTATCTCGGCATCTGTGTTTCTCAGGATGTAGTCCACTACCTCCTCATTCTCAATTGGCTCCAGAGTACATGTTGAATAAACTACTACACCACCGGGCTTTACCGCTTTGTAGGCAGCCATTAAAAGGCTTTTCTGCAGCTTTGAAAGTCCGTAGCAGTCCCTCATTTTCCAGAGCCTTATGTTTCTGTAGTTCTTTCTTATCATTCCCATGTTACTGCACGGAGCGTCGACAAGCACGGCATCAAACCTGTTTCTGAACCTTCCGAAGTACCTTCCGTCCTTGACCGTAACCTTTGCGATCAGAACTCCGCACCTCTGCAGGTTGGAGATGAGAATGTTTATTCTCGAGTGCTTTACATCGTTCGCGACGATGCACCCCTCGTTCTGCAGGTACTGGGCAATCTGCGTGGTTTTGGCTCCGGGAGAGGCGGCAATGTCGAGCACCGTCATTTTCGGTTCCAGTTCCATGACAAGGGGTGGTATCATCGATGCTGCTTCCTGTGAGAAAATCAAACCGAGCTGATGCTCTGGAATTCTCGAAAACTCGTCGATGGAGAGGTAAAACCCCTCTTCGCACCACGGAACTCTTCCAGTGATTAGCTCCTTCAGATTCTCGACCACCTCATCAACTTCCGCCTTAAGTGTGTTCACCCTAACACTGACTCTCAGCGGTTTTACCATGTACCTGAAAAACTCGTCGCTTCCGTCAATTTTAAGCAATCTCTCGTAAAGTTCCGGGTTGATTAGTCTGAAAGCCTCCTTTATCTCTTCAATGTCCCCATCGGGGTCTATGAAAACCTTCATCTCAAATCGGGGAAGTGGTAAGCTTCGCTCTCGTCAAAACTATACTTTATAACGTTAAACCTCTCTTTAAGCTCCTTAACCTCGTTCCTAAGCTCATCGACGGATTTTTTCTCCTTTATCGCCGCATCCATGATTTCTGCAATCGCCCTCATCTCTTCCTCCTTCATTCCAATTCTCGTTACCTCCTGCACTCCAATTCTTATTCCCGACGGATTTGCGGTCTTTTCGAGGGAGTCCCAAGGCAGCAGGTTCTTGTTAAGTATGATTCCTGCATTTTCGAGGACTTTCGCCACCCTCTCCCCACCTCCGAACTCCCTGACGTCAACGGCCACCTGATGGGTTTCGGTGAACCCCCTCTTCTCTCCGAGAACCTTGTAGCCGAGGCTGTAAAGCTCCTCCGCCAGAGCCTTTGCATTCCTAACCACCTGCTTTGCGTAATCCTCACCGAACTCCAGCATTTCCATTGCGGCAACAACATAGCCTGCAAGGGTGTTAAGGTGGTGGTTGCTCACCACCCCCGGAAATACGGCCCTGTCAACCTTCTCGGCAAGCTCCTTTCTGCTGGCGATTATTGCTCTCTGTGGGCCGAAGAAGGTCTTGTGGGTGCTGCCGGTCATTACGTCTGCCCCCTCCTTGAGCGGGTTCTGGAAGGCCTTTCCGGCAATGAGTCCGAGAACGTGGCTGGCGTCGTACATTACGTAAGCGCCAATTTCGTCCGCAATCTCCCTAATCTCCTTCACAGGCTGCCTGAAGAGTATGAGGGACGAGCCGAGGATGAAGAGCTTCGGCCTCTCCCTTTCTGCAACCTTTCTCGTCTCGTCAACGTCAACGCTCATCTCCTCGCTGTTAAAGGGATAGTGAATCACCCTCAACCCTCTCAAACCAGCCGCAGAAACCCTATCGTGGCTTATGTGCCCGCCACAAGGGACGGAGATGCTCATAATGGTGTCTCCAACATTTGTCAGAGCGAAAAAGGCTGCGAGGTTCGCAACAACACCGGAAATTGGCTGGACGTTTGCGTGCTCAGCCTCAAATATTTTTCTCGTTAACTCAATCGCCATGCTCTCGATTTGGTCAACATACTTGCAGCCCTCGTAGAACCTCTCCCCCACTCTTCCCTCCGCATACCTGTGGCCGAGATCGGAAACGTAACACCTCCTCACGGAGAGGGAGGTTAAGTTCTCACTGGCAATCAGCGGTATGGAGTCCCGCATCAGTTTGGTATGCCCTTCGATGATTTGGAAGACGTCTGAAGGATTCATGTCCTCTGCTACGGATGAAAAATATTTAAGGCTTCCGTGAACATCCCTCATGGAATTCATCTCTTCGAGAGATATGCAAATTCTTGACACGAACTGCGAGTATTTCGGTCTGAGCAGGATGCTCCTTATGGAGAACGCCGGCAAAGGAGTGGCTGAGGAGGTAATGAAGAGGTTTTACGAGGGAAAGGTTCAGATTTTTGCGGGGAGTGGAAACAATGGCGGTGACGGATTCGTGGCTGCGAGGCACTTAAAAGGTTTTGACGTCGAGATATTCCTGCTCTCAAAGCCGAAGACGGAGCTTGCGATTAAAAACCTCGAAATCTGCCGCAAAGCAGGATTTCCTGTAAAGGAAGGTTTGCCCGAAGAAATCGATGCTGACATCGTCATTGATGCGATGCTCGGAACGGGCGTGAGGGGAAGGCTGAGAGAGCCATACAGCACGGCTGTAAAGATGATTAACGAGAGCGACGCCTTCAAGGTGGCTGTTGACGTTCCCACAGGCCTGGATCCCGACAGTGGAAGTTATGAAGAGGCTGTTAAGGCTGATCTGACTGTGACATTCCACAAGGCGAAGCCCGGGCTGGCAAAGGCAAGAGAGGTTTGCGGAGAGGTTGCGGTCAAGGACATAGGAATCCCGGAAAGCTTTGAAAACCTATGCGGCCCGGGGGATGTTGCATTCTCCTACAAAAGATACGAGGATGCGCATAAAGGGGTTCACGGAAAAGTGCTCGTTGTGGGTGGTGGGGATTACACAGGCGCTCCGGCCTTGGCGAGCCTTGCAGCGCTGTATGCTGGGGCTGATATCGTCACAACTGCCGTTCCAATGGCGATAAGGAAAGTAGTTGCATCCTTCAGCCCGAATCTTATAGTGAGAGGTGTTGGCGAGGAAAGGATAGAAATGAAAAATCTTGAGGAGCTCGAGGAGCTGGTAAAAAGGCACGACGTAGTTGTTGCTGGAATGGGTGTGGGGGAGAACCCAGAATTTAAGGAGGTTGTCGAGGAACTCCTTAAAAGCTGCAAAAAAGCCGTTCTAGATGCTCAGGGGATTGTTGATAGTGTGCCAGAAAACTGTGAGTGCATTCTCACACCCCACAGAGGAGAGTTCGGAAGGGTTTTCGGTGATACTGAGGTGCAGAAGGCTGCGTTGAAGGCGAAGGCAGTAATACTGCTGAAGGGGAGGGAGGATGTTATAACGGATGGCAGCAGAGTGAAGGTTAACCGCTCGGGAAATGCGGGCATGACGGTTGGCGGAACCGGAGATGTTCTGGCAGGAATTGCGGCCGCTTTCCTCTGCAACGACGATGCTTTCCACTCTGCCTGTGCTGCAGCCTTCCTTAACGGGTTGGCGGGAGATGTGTGCTTTGAAAAATTCGGCTACAACTACACGGCGACGGATTTGGTAAAAGCAATACCTGAGGCAATTCTGAGGTGTAAAAGCTTTTGAGGTTTAGAGCCTTTAATCTCCCCTTCTTTTCAGCCCTCTCCTCACGTATTCCATAATATCAGATGTTATGTAGTCAAGAAGCGTCCCCTTAGCCTCGAAAATCCTCATGTAGTCCACTATCTCTCTGTACTCTCCACCAGCAATTGCGTTCGCTATTATCGCCGCTCCCTGGGCGGATTGCTTGCCCCTCCCAAAACCGCCGAGCAGCCTGACCTCCTTTCCCTCACCCCTCAGCTTTCTCAGCACGTCTGGAGCAAACCTGCCAGAAAGCATGTAGAAGTCGGCATCCGTTGAAACCTCCATGGCTCTTATCCCCTTCAGCACGAACTCCGAGAGGATGTTGGTAACCTCGTTTTCGTTGACCTTCCACTCACTTGCGAAGCTCTTTACCCCCCCGCTGAAAATCAGCTTCTTTGGGAACTCCCCGATGATGTAGGCAAGCTCAGCATCCATAGCTCCGAGAGATGAGTAGCCGGGGAATGACGTCGTCCCTCCCATTCCGTCAACAATCCTCCCGTTCCGGACGGCAATAAAGGCGTTGAATCCCTCTCCAACCTCTGCCAGAATGAAGTTCAGCTTTGTAAGCTCCTCTTCCTCGCTCAGCTTAGCAACGGCAAGAACTGCCGAGCACAGCTTGTCTGCAGTTCCGATGTCGATTCTGTTCATCTTCCTCCACGGCGGTACTGTGGGGAGGTGGATTACTGCAGGGACTGTGTAGAGGTTAACGTTTCTCTCTTTCACAGCTTTGATTATATTTCTCAGCCCTATTGCCCTTTCGGAGTCAAAGTTTAGCGTCATGAGGAGCAAGTCCACCTCATCGAGCTCGGAGAAGCGCTTTACCGGAAGACCGTAGCCCGAAAGCCCGGCAGCAACCTCAGCCCCCGACTCCTCGATAACTTCAACTATGACATCCGGCGAGGCTCTGACCTCCTCTGTTGGAATGTTTTTTCTGAATACAACTTTTCCGTCTTCAATTGCGACGACATCATAGCTCCCCGTTCCCGGATCGATGCCTGCGGATATCATGCTACCTCCAGGTTGAGCCTTGAAGTATGCCCCTTATCCTGTCACTTGTACTTCGCATGATTCTTTTTAACTTTACCCTTCCCCCGTCCAGAACCTCGATTCTGAAGTCAACTCCGAGCAGCTTCATGTGGAGTTTGAAAAGTTCAAGGACGTCTGGGCTTTCAAACACAAGCTCGCTCTCCTCGCAAACCATCTCCCCCCGCTTGCACTCCCTGATGCTCTCTATCATCGGTTCAAGTATAGCCCTGCCAAGCCTGAGGCATCTCTGATTGAAGTCCTCCTCCCCTTCCTCAAACTCAAAGCTCTGGAATGCTTCCCTGATTACTCTCGACAGCATGAAGTCTCTGCCGTACTCCCCGAAAAACCTGAACGCATACCTCAGATCCGACTGATTAGCGTAGCTTGTGGTGTACTTTAACGGATTCAGCACCATCTCGCGGTCTTTAAAAACAACCCCCTCCCTTCGGTTTTTGTTCAGCTTCTCCACAACCTCTTTTATCCTCGCAACGTCGTCGGAGCTAACGGTTTCGAGAATTTCAGCAAGCCTGAAACCGTATTTCTCCGCAATTTCCTTTTTCTCGTCAATCGTTACAGGCTGGTTGGTTTTTCCCTCCCTGACATCGAAGAGAAAGAATTCAAGGGTTTCTATGCCGTAAACGTCCGTAGGGACGTAGGGTGAGGCTCTCCCAACGGCCTCGCAGCACAGCATGTAATCGGGATAGTCCCTGAAGAACTCGTCGTCTATGAGAGTTCTCGCCTTCTCTGTTGTGTAGGGGCAAATGAGCCCCCTTCTGGTGATGGCATAAAGGTTGTCCCCGACTTTGACAATTCTGACGTTGTAGCCGTTCATCTTCTCCTCAAGCACCACCTCTCTATCGCCGAAGTGCTTTTTTATCGTTGGATCGAGCAGCAGCGCCCTCCTTATCTTGGGAAAGCCCCTGAAAACCTTTAGAGAATCCTTAGCCTTTATTACTATAGTCCCCTCTTCATACTGGCCAAACTTTTTTTCGAATCTGAAGGCCTCCTCAATATCGGCAAAAAAAGGGTGCCTGACAAACGCCTTTCTGAGAATATTTCTCTCTTCCAGCCTTCCGGCTGCTGATTTCGATAAATTTAAAGCCTGAGCAATAAAATTCATGATTTGGAGTATAGGAACCTGATCAAGTCCCTTTCAGTGATAATTCCTTCAAGCTTGCCGTTTTCCACAATAAGGGCTACTCCGTAACCCTTTTCCAGCATAGAGCTAACAAGCTGGGATATGCTTATGTTCCTTGGAAACGTGAGGATATCCTTGTAAACAAGCAGCTCATCGTTCGCGAGGATGGTTGAAATGGGTTTGTCGATTGCATCCTTTATGTTTCCGCTCGTAAGCATCCTGAAAGCCTCTCCCGTCCCGAAGTACCTCAGTATCTCCCTTACCGTTATTAGCCCAACCAGAATGCCGTCATCTATTATGGGTATTCTTCTCAGCTTTTTCTCAATCATCGTTCTCATCGCCCTCTCTATGGAGTCCTTGGGCCTGAGCGTGATTACGCTTGAGGTCATGTAGTCTGAAGCAACTCCGTCTATGCTGCGGTTAGCCCCCAGATACTTCAGAATGTCCCTCTCCGTGATGATTCCCACGACAACGTCGTCTTTGTTGACTATCGGGCAGCCACCAACATTTTTTTCAAACATCGTCTCAACAGCCTCTTCGAGAGAATCTGATTCGTTAACCGTGACCACTTCACGCTCCATAATTGTTTCCACAACTTCATTCACAGCAGCGGAGAGATTTCCACCGTACCTCCCCTTGATAAGCCCGAACTTCGGACCTCCACCAAAGATGTTGACGAAGTCGGTGGCGGATATTATTCCTTCAAGCCTTTTCGTTCCCGGATCGGCTATGGGGATCCTTCTGAAGTTTCGCCTGAGCATCATTTTTAGAGCGTTCATCAAGGTTGAGGTTGGCGGGAGTGTGAAAACGTCTTTTGTGGCAATTTCCATCACATTTCGCGTTAAAACCAAAACAAATCACCCCTCAAAATCCATGCAATCCTCACAAAGGTTCAAACCGTTGCTGGGATAGAGCTTATCCGCATACTTACCACACCTGTCGCAAATTCCACCGATTTCCTCTTCTTCCTCGATAACGGGCCCCTCCAGCTGAATTGTGTAACCTGAAGCATCCTGCGTTACTAGGGATGCGAACTCTCCAAGGTCAAGCGAGACGCTGAGGATGTCGTTGTCTGTAATTATGCCAATAAGCTCCTGGTTGTTGTTCACAACGGGTAGCCTTCTTATCCCTCTTTTCATCATAATTCTCGCCGCCTCCCTAAGGCTCGTGTTGGGGCCGATTGTTATTACAGGCTGCGACATAACCTCTTCAACGAGAACTTTGCTTGGCACTTTGTTCCTCGCGACGATTTTCGAGATGAGGTCCTTCTCGGTCACTATGCCCACTGGCCGACCGTCCTCAACGACCACTGCACTTCCCACTCCGTACTCGACGAGCTTCTTCGCTAAGTTGTGCACACTGTCGGTTCTCTTTACAGTGCAAACGACAGTGGTCATCACTTCCTTTACTGGCAGGTCTGTCTGCATTGTACCACCTCATGGTTTGGTCTTCAGGTGAATTAAAAGCTTTTTTGATGTTCATGAAATTTCAAAATTGCAGACAAATAACTTTAATAATTTCGTACAGCCTTTCCACATTATGATAGAGGAGAATCTGGTTGAATTCATCGAGATTCTCATGCTCGCTACCGCTGTTGCAGTTACGGTTAAATTCATCCGATTACCCTACACCATAGCTCTCGTTCTTGCTGGGCTTTTCGTTGGACTTGCCGGCCTTTTGCCGGAAGTCCCTCTGAGCAGGGAAATCGTCTTTTTCATTTTCCTCCCTCCTCTGCTGTTCGAGGCGGCGATGAACATGGATTTAAAGGAGCTGAGGGAGAATTTCGGGCCGATTGCGCTTATCGCCTTTTTGGGAGTCGTGGTTACAACTACTGTCGTTGGATTTTCTTTGAACTGGATTCTCGGTATCCCTCTGGCACTTGCCCTCATTTTCGGTGCGATGGTCTCCGCAACCGACCCTGTTTCGGTTCTCGCAACGTTCAAGTCGATCTCCGCTCCGAAGAAGCTTTCCATACTCATCGAGGGTGAGAGCGTATTGAATGATGGCGCCGCAATCGTGGTTTTCGCAATAGCCCTCGAAATGATGCTCAAGGGCGTTTTCGACCCTCTGAACGCTGCGTTGGACTTCGCTGTTGTCTGCGTTGGTGGTGCGGCTGTTGGATTGGCGGTAGGCTACCTTGCCTACAGAATACTTGCAAAAATCGACGACGCCCTTGTTGAGATAGCTGTAACGATAGTCGCAGCCTACCTCGGTTTCGTTCTGGCGGAGAGGTTTCACTTCTCCGGTGTGATTGCGGTGGTTGCAGCAGGCCTAATCCTCGGAAACTACGGCAGGGACTTTTCAATGTCCCCCACAACGAGAGTTATCATGCTGGATTTCTGGAGCGTCATTGTTTTTCTCGTGAACTCCATAATATTCATTCTGATCGGCGTTAACACGCACATAACAATTTTCTCGGCATGGAAGGAGATTTTGGTGGCCATAGCTGCCGTGATTCTCGCAAGAGCCTTTGTTGTTTACCCGGTAATGACCTACTACCGATTTCCAAACCTGTGGAAGCACGTGGTTTTCTGGGGTGGTTTAAGGGGTGTAATTCCCGTTGCCCTCGCCCTCAGCTTCGGCAACCAGCTTCTCTCGGCAATGGCATTCGGTGTCGTGCTTTTCTCCCTGCTTCTGCAGGGCATTTCACTCGAAATTTTCGTCAAGCGGAAGTTCGTCAGCGAGAGTGAGAGGGAGTTGGAGGAAATTATAGCCAGGTACATCGCTGCAAGGAGCGCGAAGTTTGAGCTGATGAAGGCGGTTGAGCAGGGGAGAATCGTTGAGCCTGTGGCGAGAGAAATGCTGCCGAACCTCGATGCGGAGATTGAGGAATTGAGGTCGAAGCTTGAGGAGAAGATAAGGGGAGGTATGGGGTCGAAGTTAAGGAAAGCCGCTGTGAAGTACGTCATCGACGCAAAGAAGAGTGCCGTGGTTGACGCAATGGCCGGAGGGCTGGTTTCTCAGGAGGTTGCGCTTGAGATAATGCGAGAGCTTGATAGCAAAACCGCCGAACTTATGGAATGAGTTGTCTGCCACTATTTAACTGCCCTACAACAAAGTGGCAAATCTTATATTTTGAAAATGAGAAGTTAAAATCATGAACTTTGAGTTTGAGGAGGAGCACCGAATTCTGAGGGACAGCGTTAGAGAGTTTGCTGAAAAGGAGATCATGCCTTACGGCAAGGAGTACGACGAAAAGGGAGAGTATCCCTGGGAAATATTCAGGAAAGCCGCCAAGCTCGGCTATGTGGCTGCGGACATTCCCGAGAAGTACGGTGGTGCGGGGCTCGATTACCTCGGATGCGCCATAATTGCTGAAGAGTTCACAAGGGCTGACAGCAGCATAGGCTCAGCGGTTTTGACAGCTTCCCTTGGTTGCCCGATGGTCAAGTACTTTGGAACGGAGGAGCAGAAGGAGAGGTATCTGCCGAAAGTTGTAAAGGGTGAGACGCCCTCGGCTATCGCCATAACCGAACCGGATGCGGGGAGCGATGTGCAGGCCATAAAGACAAAGGCGGAAAGGGTTGATGGGGGCTGGAAGCTTAACGGAACCAAGACCTTCATAACCAACGGCAGCGTCTCGGAGTGGGTTGTGATTCTCGCCAAAACTCAGCCTGATGCTGGCTACAGAGGAATTTCCGCCTTTCTCGTCGAAACGGGATGGGATGGGTATGAAGCGAGGAGAATAAAGAAGATGGGGCTGAATTGCCACGATACTGCGGAGATATACCTGAAGGACGTTTTCGTTCCCGAAACGCACATTATCGGCCAGGAGAACTTTGGCTTTTACCAGCTTATGAGGTTCTTCAACGAGAGCAGGGTGTTTGTTGGTGCCGTTCAGCTCGGAATGGCTGTTGGAGCCTACGAAAGGGCTTTGGAGTACGCGAAGCAGAGAAAGGCCTTTGGAAAACCGCTCATAGAGCATCAGGCGATACAGTTCAAGCTCGCTGATATGTGGAAGGATATTGAGGCTGCTAAGCTTCTGATTTACAAGGCCGCTTGGCTTATTGATAGGGGAAAAGCGAATCCTGCGTTGAGCTCTGCAGCAAAGCTCTTCGCCAGCGAGACTGCGATTAAGGCAACGTATGAAGCTTTGCAGATTTTCGGCGGCTACGGCTACAGCAAGGAGTACGACATCGAGCGCTACTACAGAGATGCCAGAGTTGGAACGATTTATGAGGGTACGAGCGAGATACAGAAGCTCATCATCGCGAGAGCCATTGCTGGAAAGCTCAGATTATGAAAAGCTTTTTATTTATTACATTCCAGAAAAGTTCATGGAAAAGTTCATTGAGAGTGTGGCCAATTTTATTGACGAAGAGGACGTTAAAGTTTTGAAGGCAATTGGTAGCGACCCGATCGTTCTTCACTCCATCAAGAAGATTTTCGATTATCCCGAAAAGGCTAACAAGTATCTGATTCTGCTCAGGGACTCTCCCGTAGCTGTGTATCTTGTGGCCAAGATATCCGAAAGGCTCTCCAGGTATCTGGAGGGTGAGGATGAGGCAAAGTGCTTTGCGGTTTTTTTAACCGCTTTGAGGGAGCTGAGGGAATGTGGGGACAGGAGGGTTCTCCAGAACATGTTCCTTCTTCTGAAAGAGGCGATAGAGCGCAGACTTTCGGACGGAAAGTATGAGGATGCAGCAAAGCTCGTCATGGAGTTTCAGGATTTCGGCTTCAAGAGCTACGTAAAGAAGGTTCTGTTCTTCGCTCTCGAAGTTTCGGAGGAGGGTGACTACAGGAGGGCCATGAGGATTCTCGAACTTCTGCCTGAAACCGATGCCGTTATTGACGCAAAGGCAAGTGTTCTGCTTGAGTGGGGCAGAAGTCTCGCGATGAGCAACCCCGAAGCGGGGATGAAGAAGATAGAAGAGTCGCTCAGGCTAAAGGATACCGTTGAGGCAAGGCTGGCTATGGCCGAAATCCACGAGAGCATGGGCAACTACGAGAAGGCCTACTTCATCTACACCTCTCTGAGGTCTCTCTACCCCGGAATCGACAGGAGGATTGCCAGAATGCTGATGGAGTGGGGTGAGGAAATCGGAGACGTTGAGAAGCTCAGAGAGGCTTACAACCTCGCTATGGGGGACAGGTTGCTTGCGGAGGAGATTGAGAGAAGAATAAAGAAGCTCGAAGCTCAGAGGCTTTCTGGATCATAGCCTAGAACGACAACCCACCACCACCTCGCCATATCCACCAAATCCTTGCTGAAAGCTCCAGACAGATGATACTCCCCATTTCTGATCGTTATCATCCCCGCTCCGAGAAGCTTGTTCCTCATGGAGTAAAAAGAGGAGCGCACCATTCCCAGCTCCTCCATTATCTGCTCCCACTCCTCTACTCTGAGCGGCTTCCCGCTCTTCTGCCTCTCCTCGACCAGAGTGAGGAACTTCACAGCTTTAAGCGCAACTTCTTCCTTCCTGAAAATTCTTCGCATCAGCTCAAGCATTGGCATCTTCGACTGGGAAATTCTAGCATTGGATGCTGACCTCACTATGATGGAGGTGGCTGTTTTGGGCGCGTCCTTTACCTTCACGCCCTTAAATCCTTTTTGGACAATATAAGGTTTTAGATGGTGTTTGCAGCTTTGCAAATCTAAGCAGAAAAATTTAAATATCACATCGCTAACGAGAAGTTACTAACAACACTAAAGTAAAATGTAGTGATAAAACATGAGGTGGTTGGATGATACTGCTCGTTGCTCTGCTTTCTGGGCTGGGACTGTTCCTCGGTGTGCTTGCAGGACTCGCCGGACTCATCCTTGGGTCGATTTTCGTGGTGTCGCCGTTCGTGCTGCTCAGCGCAGGAGGCCTTGCACTGCAGGTGTTAAACTTCCTTCTCCTCTTCATATCGACGATTGCCGGTGGTTTTCTTGGCTTGCTGAGCTTCATTTGATCTATTAAACCTTAACTCAAACCTACCATTTTTCCAAAAATCGCAAACCAAATAAACCCCTGCGAAGGACTGTCAGTGTTATGGGAGCTACGATAATTGTTGGCGGATTCTGGGGAGATGAGGGGAAGGGAAAGATAGTGGCTCACGTTGCACACAGCGATAAGCCTGTTATTATTGCCAGGGGAGGCGTAGGGCCAAATGCGGGCCACACAGTGGAGATTGACGGTCAGAAGTTTGGAGTGAGGATGATTCCGTCGGGGTTCGTTTACAAGGACGCGAAACTGCTGATCGGGGCCGGAGTTCTCGTCAATCCCGAGGTTTTTCTCAAAGAGGTTGAACTTCTGAAGGTTGGGGACAGGGCGAGGGTTGATTACAGGTGTGCGATAATTGAGCCGAAGCACATTGAGGCTGACAAGGGAAGCGAGCACCTGAGCAAGAAAATCGGCACGACCGGAACTGGCTGCGGGCCGGCGAATGTTGACAGGGTTAACAGAGTTGCAAAGCAGGCGAAGGACATTCCAGAACTCAAAGACTACCTTGCTGACGTCCCCCTTGAGGTGAATCAAGCTATAGAGAACGGACAGTTTGTGCTGATAGAGGGGAGCCAGGGGTTCGGTCTCAGCCTGTACTACGGAACCTACCCGTATGTGACGTCTAAGGACACAACTGCCTCGGCCATAGCCTCGGACGTTGGGGTTGGGCCGACGAGGGTTGATGACGTTATTGTCGTCTTCAAGTGCTTCCCGACGAGAGTTGGTGCTGGTCCGTTCCCCACGGAAATGCCTCAGGAGGAGGCCGAGAAGCTCGGCATAGTTGAGTACGGCACCGTGACCGGAAGGAGGAGGAGAATAGGCTACTGGGACGGAGAGTTCGCTCGCTATTCCGCAATGGTTAACGGCGCAACGCAGGTTGCGATAACCGGAGTGGACAAGCTCGACAAGGAGTGCTACGGGGTTACGGAGTGGGAGAAACTTACTCCCAAAGCGAAAAAGTTCATTGAGCAGGTTGAGGAGGACGTCAGGGTTCCGGTAACGCTCATCTCCACCGGACCTGAGCTGAAGCAGATTATAGATTTAAGAAAAGAAAAGCTTTAACTCTTTTTCTTTAATTTCTCTGCTTCCTCCTCCCTCAGAACCCTCCTCAGCACCTTCCCAACGAGGGACTTCGGAAGCTCATCTCTGAACTCGTACAGCCTCGGTACTTTGTAGGCAGCGAGCCTCTCCCTGCAGAACTTGTCCAGGTCTTTTTCCGTGACCTTCCCCTTGTATTCTGGCCTCAAGACCACAAAGGCCTTGACCGTCTCTCCTCTGTACGGATCAGGCACTCCGACAACAGCAGCTTCAGCAACAGCGGGATGCTCGAAGAGAACTTCCTCAACCTCTCTTGGATAGATGTTGTAACCTCCTGCCACAATCATATCCTTCTTCCTGTCCACGATGTAGAAGTAGCCATCCTCGTCCATCTTCGCCATGTCCCCCGTTAAAAGCCATCCGTTGATCAGAGTTTTTTCAGTTTCCTCATCCATCATCCAGTAGCCCTTCATCACCTGAGGGCCGTATATGGCAAGCTCCCCCTCCTCACCGGGCGGGAGAATGTTGCCCTCCTCGTCTATCACAACGGCATAGGTGTCGGGATAGGGAACTCCAATGCTTCCGGCCTTATTAAGCCCATAGAGCGGGTTGCAGTGCGTAACAGGGGAAGCCTCGCTCAACCCGTAGCCTTCAACAAGCTTTCCTCCGGTGATTTCCTCCCACTTCCTTTTCACCTCAACAGGCAGGGGAGCGGCACCGCTCACGCAGACCCTGAGGCTAGTTAAGTCGTACTTGCTAAGCTTCGGATGGTTGAGCATGCTTATGAACATAGTCGGCACTCCGGTGAAGGTTGTGGCTTTGTACTTGTGCACGGCTTTCAGTATTGCCTCAACATCCCTCGGGTCGGGGATTGGAATGACCTTCATCCTCAGAACCGCCGATGAGTTCAGCATGGTCATGCCGTAAACGTGGAAGACCGGCAAGCAACCAACAGCAACGTCGCTTGGCGTCGTTCTCGGGTCCCACTCAGCAACCTGATAAGCATTCACCACGAGATTGTAGTGGGTGAGCATAACGGCCTTTGGGAATCCTGTCGTGCCGCCCGTGTACTGGAACATTGCCACGTCCTCTTTCGGGTTTATTTCAGCCCTCTTGTCAGTTCTTTCGTACTTCAAAACGTCCTGCCAGAAAACAACCTCCTTCCTCCTGTCGATATCAACCTTACCGACCATCTTCTTCTTCAGAAACGCCTTGAAAAGTGCGCTCATCACAAACCCCAGAAAATCCTCAATTCTGCATATCACAACCTTTTCAAGCGTGCCGTCCTCGATTAGGGGCCTTATTCTCGGATACATCCCCTCAAAGGCGAACATCCTTGTTGCACCGCTGTTCTTTACGATGTATCTGATCTCCCTCTCGGTGTAAATCGGGTTGCACTGCACCACTATGCCCCCCACCTTGTATATTGCGTTGGCTATGATTGCGTAGTGCGGGAGGTTTGGCAGTGCAACGACGATTCTGTCTCCCTTCTCAACCCCTATGTCGAACAGGAAGTTTGCGACCTTATCCGAAGCATCCTTCATCTGCCTGTAGGTCCACTTTGTTCCGAAAAACTCGAAGCAAATCTTGTCGGGATCGGACGCGGCGGCATCTTCAAGAATCCTGTAAGCGGGCATTACCGGATAATCGATGTTTGCTCTCACACCCTCATCGTAAAACTTAGTCCAAACGCGGTTTATTTTTGTCACGTCCACCTCTCGGATGTTCTCTCCTTCCACACCAAGTACGTTCATGATAGAAGGTGATAAGTATTTTTTAAAAACTTTTCTCTTCTAGTAGCACATCAGAATAAAAAATTCCTTCTTTTATTTCCGACTAATGGTAAACTTAATTGCAAGTTTATTGCTACCACATTCCTTTACCACCTTTCTCTCCAGAAGGTTGGTATGAATAGAGACACAACCGTGAAGATTTCCAATCTGCCTATCCACATATTGACGGCAAGCAGAATTTTGGTTAGAGAGGGAAACGACGCGTAGTTCTCCGCCGCCCCCGCTAGTCCAAGTCCGGGTCCGACATTTCCAAGAGTTGCTGCGGTAGCTGAGATTGAGGTTACTATGTCGTATCCGGAGAGGGAGACTAAAATTGACGAAACGGCAAAAATCAAAATGTAAAGAACGAAGAAGGCAGCGATGTCGTCGAGGATTTCCTTTTTAATTGCCCTTCCCTCAAATTTCACTGCCCTCACTGTCCTAGGTTCAGCAGCCCTCAAAATCTGGTGAACAGCGTACTTGATTAAAAGGTAGATTCTTATGACCTTAATCCCTCCTCCTGTTGAGCCGCTTGACCCTCCGATGAACATGAGAACTACCAGAATGAGCTTGGCGGAGTCGCTCCACGCATCAAAGTCTGCCGTGGTGAAGCCGGTGGTGGTCATGATTGAAACGGCCTGGAATATCGAGTACCTGAGCGATTCAAAGATGCTGTATCTGTCGAGGTTGACAGCTGCTATAACAACCGAAGCCAAGGCGAGGAAGCAGACGTAAGCCCTAAACTCGGTATTTCTAAAAATCACGGGCTTTCCGGAGAGCAGAAAGTAAATCAATGCGAAGTTCGCCCCGCCCAAGAAGGCAAAAAAGGCTACAACCGCCTCCACTCTAACGTCTTTAAAAAAGGCTATGCTCTCTGAGTGCGTTGAGTAGCCGCCCGTTGAGAGCGTCGTGAAAGTGTGGTTGATTGCGTCGAACAGAGAGAGGCCAAGAGCGTACAGCAAGGCTACTTCGGCAATGGTGAGAAGGAGGTAAACCTTGTAGAGGGATAATGCCGTATCCCTGATTCTCGGCTTGAGCTTCGAAAGGCTCACTCCGGGATACTCCGCCTGAAACAGCACTGTGCTTCTTTTCGCCACGTTTGGGAATATGGCCAGAAAAAGAACGATTATGCCCATTCCCCCTATCCACTGCGTTAGACTTCTCCACAAAAGCAAAGACTTTGGAAGCTCCTCAGGAGTCAGGACCGATGCGCCGGTCGTGGTAAAGCCGGACATGGACTCAAAGAATGCATCGACGGGACTGATTCCGAAAATGATGTACGGAATTGAGCCAAAGATTGACATGAAAAGCCAGATTAGCGCAACTATTGCGAAGCTCTCCTTGTGCCTCAGAGAATCGAATTCGCTCTCAGTTTTAATTCCGTACCCCAGAACTGCCCCTACAAGGAGGGAGAGCGCGGCAGGAATCAGGAAGGGATGATAAGGCTCCTCGAAAACGTGGGCGGCTATCAGGGGAAGTATGAAGGAGAAGGAGAACAGCATGAGCAGTTTTCCAAGTATGCTGGCGGTTAATCTGAGATTCATCTGAATATCTCCTCTATCTTCTCGATCTCATCCCATTTCGCGAATACAAGCAGCCTGTCCTCGTACTCTATTGTGGTGTCCCCCCTCGGAATCAGGCACTCGTTCCCCCTGACTATAGCGCCGATTATGGCGTCCTTTGGGAGGGGCAGATCCTTCAGAGCTTTTCCAACGAGTCTTGTATTTCTCACAACAACCTCCACAACCGCCGTCCCCTCTATCTCTGCCAAAGTCTCTATGCGCATCGTCCTGAGGAGCTTGGAGACCTCGTTGTAGGTGACGCTTCTGGGGTTCAAGGCTACATCAACGCCAACGGCTTCAAAAAGCTTCACGTACTCCCTCTTCTCAACCTTGGCTATCGCTATCCTAGCCCCCAGATTTTTCGACAGCAGGGATATGAGGAGATTCTTCTCGTCGCTCTCCGTTGCTGCTAACACCGCATCCGACTTTCCTATTTCCTCTTCAATGAGAAATTCGATGTCTGTGGCATCTCCGCACACGATTCTCACGCCCTCAAGCTCGCCGCTGAGAGCTTCGCACCTCTCCATGCTCGACTCAATCAGCTTGACGCTGGTCATACCTTTAGCAAGGATTTTGGCTGTGTAGCTTCCAATCGTACCAGCGCCGAAGATTGTCACCCTCCTCGTTACTGGAGGTCCGAAGATACCCTTCAGCATCTCCACGTCCTCTGTTTTGCTAACGATCGCTACCCTGTCACCAGCTCTCAAAACCGTATCTCCGCGAGGGATTTCTATGTGTCCGTTCCGGTAGATCGAGGCTATCACCACGTTCTGCGGGAGGTAGAGATCAGCAATGGCTTTGCCGTCGGCCTTCGACCCCTCCATCACCTGGAGTTCGATCATTTCCACCTTTCCACCGCTGAAGGTCACTACCTCAATCGCTCCCGGAATTCCTATGAGCCTCGCCGCCTCCTGCGCGAGAGAGAGTTGAGGGCAGATAAGCACGTCATACCCCAGCGGATGCTCCTTCACAATCGGCCTGTCAACGTACTCCGGATTCTCAACCCTCACGATAACATTTTTTGCCCCAACCTTTTTGGCTGCAAGGCCCGAGAGGAGGTTAACCTCGTCGTTGCCAGTCACAGCCAGAAAAACGTCTGCCCTCTCGACTCCCGCATCCCTTAGTACTTTCATATTGGCTGCATTACCGTTAATTGCCACTACATCAAGCTCCGAAACTCTTTCAAATCTCGAAACATCCTTTTCTATGATGATTACATCGTGGTTTGGGGCGAGTGACATGGCCAGATGGTATCCAACCTCGCCCGCCCCAGCAATCACGATTCGCATATCTTCTTTCTCCCCAAACTTCTCTATTTAACCTTTTACGTTGAATCTCAGGAGGGCAGCTATTCCACCGAGGCTCATCAGCCTCTTACCCGGCTCGAATTCGGTGCTCATTATCACCACCTTTCCGCCCGACTCCTCAACTTCCCTGAGCAGTCCGTCAACATCCCACTTCTCCCTCTCCTCAAGCAGAAACTCATCCGCAACGAGCAAAACCTCAATCGCCCTGTAATTGTGCGCCTCCCTGACCTCATCCAGACCGTAAGCGACTCTCTCTCCCTTCGCTATCCCTTCAAGCAGCCTGTCTATATACTCCGCCTCCTCAGCAAGTCTAACTTCCCCAACTATTTTGTCAACGACCCTTCTCTTCAAAATTTCAATGAAGCCCCTTGAGCCGACGGAGGAAACGTCCACCACAACGGCATTCTTAGCCATCTCAGGATACCTCTCCTTCAAAAAGTCGAGAAAATCGTTTTTGGCGAATCCCGGTCCAGCAACGATGAGGTATTTAAAATCGAAGCTCTCAAGCTTTGCCGCAACCTCTCCGAAGAACTCTTTTCTGCTATCCCCCATACCCTTTCCGTAGCCCATCCTCTCCTCAAAAATCTCCTCAACACCCCACTGCCTCAGAACTCCTGCAACAGCGTAACCTTCCTCAATGGTCAGCATCACGATTTCGGGGCGGTTGGAATCCTCAACGGCCCTCCTCAGTCTTTCAAGCTGCTCTGGCTTCCACTTTTTAATTATGCTCAGCTCCTTGCCCACAGTGATATTCAGAGTGTGGTATCCGGACTCCTCAATCCCGGCAACTATCTTCCCAGAAACCCTGAGACGGTTGGCGAACCTGTGAAACTCCACCTTCTCCACCTCGATGCCGAGCCTCACCGTGACCATCTCCTTATCGCTCCTCAGCTTGTCGCTGCTCTGGCTCGCCCTTTTCGTAGTTGCGAAAACCACATCTCCCTTCTCGATTATGAAGCGGAGATGCCAGAGGTCGTCGAGCGTTTCGGGGATTAGCTTTATCTCACCCTCGTTATCCCTCAGGTTCTCCTCAACAATCTGCACACCACTTCTGGATTGCGGTTTTATAAAAGTGTTAGCGTCTCAAGTAAAAGCGGTCGTTGAACATCACGAATCTTTAAGGCTGCTTGCCGCCAGATAACCAAGCAAAACCGAAGCCACAAGTTTCAACCACTCTACCCCGCTCAGAAAGAGAATTGGGATGGAGAAGGCTGTCAGCAAGCTTAATATTGGTTTTTTGGGCACGTTTCGTCTTAAGACAGGAATAACCGCCAAGGAAACGATTGAGTAAACAAGAGGACTGAGGTCTTTACTGTAAAACCCAAGAAATGACGCAATGGAAAAAAGAAGGGCTGAGATAGCCGCAGCTATAATAACGGCTCCTACAATACTTGCGATGATGTCAACGGTGTTGCGGGCCCTCATATTCAGTAGTTGTATTAAAAACTTTTTAATTTTTTCCATGCTGAAGCATTCTTCGTATTGTTTGGCAATTCTGGTTTATCAAAAGAATAGAAAAGCCGTGATGTGGGGCTCTGACCTTTTCTATCACTTGAGAGGTTTTAGTTCTATTTTCGAACAAAAAACTTATATTTACGAGAGCATTCTTTCCCTACAACGGAAAAACCGAGTAAGGTTTAAGTTACCTCGAATAATATGAATGAATGAGGTGGTGAGATGGCATCCATTTCTGAAAAAATGGTTGAGGCTTTGAACAGGCAGATAAACGCTGAAATCTACTCAGCATACCTCTACCTCTCCATGGCCTCTTACTTCGACTCCATCGGGCTTAAGGGCTTCTCAAACTGGATGAGGGTGCAGTGGCAGGAGGAGCTGATGCATGCGATGAAGATGTTTGACTTTGTCAGTGAGAGGGGAGGGAGAGTTAAGCTCTACGCTGTTGAGGAGCCACCATCTGAGTGGGATTCGCCTTTGGCAGCCTTTGAGCACGTTTACGAGCATGAGGTAAATGTTACGAAGAGAATTCACGAGCTTGTTGAGATGGCAATGCAGGAAAAGGACTTTGCAACCTACAACTTCCTGCAGTGGTATGTTGCGGAGCAGGTTGAGGAGGAAGCCTCTGCCCTCGACATTGTGGAGAAGCTGAGGTTGATTGGAGAGGACAAAAGGGCTTTGCTTTTCCTTGATAAGGAGCTTTCTCTCAGGCAGTTTACTCCTCCAGCTGAGGAGGAGAAGTAAGGAGGTGGTTTTGTGACGGAAGTTATGCAGGTGTATAAGTGCATGGTTTGTGGAAATATTGTGGAAGTGGTGCATGCCGGAAGGGGACAGCTAGTTTGCTGCGGGCAGCCGATGAAGCTGATGGAGGTAAAGACGACCGATGAGGGCAAGGAGAAGCACGTCCCCGTCATTGAGAGGGAGGGCAACAAGGTTTACGTGAAGGTTGGAAGCGTTGCCCATCCAATGGAGGAGCAGCACTACATCGAGTGGATTGAGGTAATTGATGACGGCTGCGTGCACAGAAAGCAGCTGAAGCCGGGGGACGAGCCAAAGGCGGAGTTCACGGTGATGTCAGACAGGGTCTCTGCCAGAGCTTACTGCAACATCCACGGCCTCTGGCAGAGCGGGTGAAAGCATGGAGACGCCCAAGAACCTCCTGAAGGGCTACATCGGAGAGAGCCTGGCCATAAGCAGGTACCAGATTTACTCAAGCATTGCTGAGGCCGAGAAGTTCATCTATGTGGCGAAGTACTTCCGAGAGGTAATTGAGAATGAGAAGAAGCACGCTGAAATCTTCGCCAACCTGATAAAGAAGCTCGATATCGAGCCGTCTGAGGTTGAGGTGAAGGCTCCGATAAAGTTTGGAACCACCGCTGAGAACCTCAGGTATGCGGTTGAGGGTGAGAAGTGGGAGGCCGAGGAGTTCTACCCATCAACCGCAGAGGTTGCAGAAAAAGAGGGTTTTAAAGAGGTTGCAGAGAGGTTTAGGGCTCTAACCAAAGTTGAATTCTCACATCAGAGAAAGTTTGCCAAGCTCTTGGAGCTGATTGAGAATGACCAGATGTTTAAGAGGGACGAAGAGGTTGAGTGGATGTGCCTCGTTTGCGGCTACACCGAAAAAGGGAAGGAGCCGCCAAAGGTCTGCCCCAACTGCGGGGCGATGTACTACCACTTCGTCTCGAAGGACATTCTGGCTTATTAGGAGGTGAAAGTATGGGAACGCTTGAAAATCTTGTTAAGGCCTTCATTGGAGAGAGCATGGCGAGGAACCGCTACACCTTCTACGCCAAAGTTGCGAAGGATGAGGGCTACGTTTTCATCCAGAGAGTTTTTCTGGAGACTGCTGAGAACGAGAAGGAGCATGCAGAGAACCTCCTGAAATTCATTCAGCAGCTCAGAGGAGATAATGCAGCAATCAAGGTTGAGGCAGAGGCACCGCTCGTATGGGGCACGACAGTTGAGAACCTGAAGGCTGCCATAGAGGGGGAGCACTACGAGAACTCTGAGATGTACCCGCAGTTTGCCGATGAAGCGGAGAAGGAAGGTTTTAAGGATATTGCAGACAGATTAAGGGCCATAGGAAAGGCTGAGGAGCACCATGAAAGGAGATACCGCAGGCTGCTGGCTGAGGTGGAGAACGGAACCTTCTTCAAGAGGGATAAGGAAATTGCGTGGGTCTGCCTTGAGTGCGGATACATCCACTACGGCACTGAACCGCCCGAGGAGTGCCCGAGCTGCGGGCATCCCAAAGCTTACTACGTAGCCGAAGACTTGCTTTCCCTTTAATTTTTTGGTGGTTTTATGGATGTTGAGGCCTTTTACAAAATCAGTTACGGACTCTACATTGTCACCTCTGAAAGCAACGGCAGGAAATGCGGGCAGATAGCCAACACGGTCTTTCAGCTCACTAGCAAGCCCGTGCAGATTGCCGTTTGCCTGAACAAGGAGAACGACACCCACAATGCCGTAAAGGAGAGCGGGGCTTTTGGTGTCAGCGTTCTTGAGCTCGAAACACCGATGGAGTTCATAGGAAGATTTGGGTTCAGGAAGAGCAGCGAGTTTGAGAAGTTTGATGGGGTTGAGTACAAAACGGGCAAGACTGGAGTGCCTCTCGTAACCCAGCACGCTGTGGCGGTGATAGAGGCAAAGGTTGTTAAGGAGTGCGACGTCGGCACCCACACGCTGTTCGTTGGGGAGGCTGTTGATGCTGAGGTATTGAAGGATGCAGAGGTGCTTACCTACGCTGACTACCATCTCATGAAGAAGGGTAAGACGCCGAGAACGGCAACGGTTTACTTCGAGAGCAAATGAATCTCGAAGAGCTCAAGCCCTCAAAGCTTATAACTTTTTTATACCACCCAGACGAGCTTTTGAGGTTCAAGGCTGCTGAAGTTCTCGGCAGGAAGGTTAAGGGAGAGGGGGCGAGGAACTTCATCCTGAGGCTTTTCTGGCACCTCAGCGATGAGAGCGGGGCTTACTGCATCGGAGCGCCTCTCGGCATAGCGGAGATAGGCAGAAACAATCCTGAGGTTTTTGAGGGCTTTAAGAACAAATACGTCTCGCTCCTCGACGACTGGGAGGTGGAGAGGAAGTACGTTGCCTACGGGATCGGGAGGGCTGCTGAAATTGTGAGGGATGCATACCCCAATCCGGTGGAGAAGCTGAGAGAGAAGGTTGAGGAGATAGGGGACGCGAGCTTTATCGCCTACGCAATCTTCGCACTGAAGGTGCTCGGGGATGACGTTTCTGACATGATTGCTAGGTTTAGGAAATCAGAGGAGATTGTTGAATTTTACGATGGAAGTGAGATGGTAAGAACAAAATTGTCTGATCTTTTAGTCGAAGTTGCAGAGGACTAGCTGATTTAAAAAATTGCCCTGTTTCATCATACTTGGAATTTCACTCCACCATATAACCCTTCCCAACCATCTCACCAATAAACGACTCATACTTCTTCCTCTCAGCGTACCTTTTAAGCAGCAAATTAAGCAGGTTCTTTGCCCCTCCTTCGCTCCAACACGTCCACTTCTTCACCCTCTTCGCTATCTCACCCCACCAGTTGTTGTGCCATGGGATTGTCATTCCTTCAAGCTTTTTGTAAGCAAACAAAAGAATGCTCTTCATGTGCCTTTTAAAGAACCTCGTTACTCTCTAAATCTGGCTTTTCCAGAGAGTTCTTTAACCGAAGCAGGATTCCCTTAACTTCGTTCACGTATTGCTTTCTAACTTCGAGATCAACTCCATGCTGCCAGAGTTTGTAATTCACCTCTCTCTAGTCGTGAATTTATAATTAGTATAGTTTGAAGAGAATCGTGAATTGTTGAATAAATTGTGAAATAAAGAATTATAAAACTACGCAAAAAAGGAAAAGCTTATATGTAATAATGTAAAATCACAAATGGTGAAAAAATGAAAGTGAGGGGTTTCGTACTCATAGTTCTGGTAGCGGTGGCCCTTTTGATGGCAGGATGTCAGCAGCAGGAGCAGCCAGCAGCCACAACGACTCCAGCTGAGGCTCCTACTGGGGAGTTTGCCGGAACAGTATACATCGGCTTCAGCGGTCCTCTGAGCGGTGGCGCGGCTTTATACGGGCAAAATAACCTGCAGGGAATTCAGTTTGCAGTTGAAGACATAAATAAAGCAGGTGGTATAGAAATTGCAGGAAAGAAATACAGACTTGAGGTTGTTTCGGCGGACGATAAGTACAGTCCCGCCTTAACGGTTCCAAACGCTGAGAAGATGCTTGAAGTCTACAAAACGCCGGTTATTTTCTGCCCCCACAGTGGAGGAATTCTTGCAATGGAAAAAATTAACGAGGAGAGAGGATTCATAATTGGTGCTTACACTTCAAGCCCGGCAATTCTCCAAGGTGGAAATAAGCACATTTTCCAGATTCCGCCTAACTTCGAGCTAGTTTACGTTCCATTCCTCTCAAACGTCTTCCTCGATAAGGGGATAAAGAGGGCAGCAACGATGGAAGGTACGCATGAGTACGGAGTGCTTTGGGGCGAGAAATTCAAGGAATACTGGAAGTCTAAGGGTGGAGAAATAGTCGCAGAGGCTCCAGTAAACTATTACACTGAAACGGATTTCACAACGCACCTCCAGAAGGTACTTGCAGCAAATCCAGAGGTCATCCTTGTGGTTGGCCCGTCCGAACCGATTGCCAACCTAATAAAAACTGCAAGAGAAATGGGCTACGAAGGTGGTTTTCTGGTGGCTGAGCAGGCCAAGATTGAGGAAATAATGTACTTCCTTGGAATAGAGTACGATTTCTCCACAAAAACTGTCACGAAAGGCGACCTTTCGCTGCTTGAGAAGACCGCAGGAACTTCAGCACCAGAAGCCCTCGTTCAGCTTCCGGAGGTAACAAGCGATTACAGAAACAAAGTTCTGACTCAGGACCCGCTGATTGAAGGTTACAAGGTTACTGTCAGCAGAATTAAGGAAAGGCTGGGGGATTACCCGGTTACCTGGGAGCATGCACTCGAGTACCAGGCAATGATGGTCCTGGCTAAAGCAATGGACGAAGCGGACTCTCTCGATCCGGATGCGATAATGGATGCCATGGAGAACAAGGTCTGGCCCATGGATGGCTACATGGGTATTCCGAGCTACATCTACACGAAACTGCTCAGAATAGCTCCATGGGACACGAGAGGAGCTCTTAACACCCCCGGAAGCGCCCTTGTAATCTGGGATGGGCAGGTTACGGGCTACATCGAAATATATCCGAAGTTCTGGGGACAGGAGTACTACTACACGGATGCCTCAGGAAACAAGGTCTGGGGCTAAACTTTCCATTATTTTTTGGTGATATATATGCCGATTGTGGTTGCAGTAGATAAAAAGTCGGATAGGGCTGAGAGAGTTCTTAGGTTTGCCGCAGAAGAGGCCAGGTTACGTGGAGTCCCTGTGTATGTAGTCCACTCTCTACCAGGTGGAGGAAGGACGAAAGATGAGGACATAATCGAGGCGAAGGAGACTCTTTCATGGGCAGTCAGCATAATAAGGAAAGAAGGGGCAGAGGGGGAGGAGCATCTTCTCGTGAGGGGAAAGGAGCCACCAGACGATATCGTGGACTTTGCCGACGAAGTTGACGCAATTGCAATAGTCATCGGGATCAGAAAGAGAAGTCCTACTGGAAAGCTGATTTTTGGGAGTGTTGCGAGGGATGTAATCCTTAAAGCAAACAAACCGGTGATATGTATTAAGTGAGATTTTGGTTATCCTAAAGTGCTCAAAAGGCGAATTAGTGAAACTCCATGAGGAAAAATTTCACTTTCTATGATGTACAGTGGGAGTCTAATGCTATTAATTGGAAAAAAACCAAAAAGGTTTTATACTTTTGCAATCCTATTTTAAAATGATGATTGAAATAAATTATTTCATGAACCTGCTCTTAGGGGGACTCGTAGTGGGGTTCATTTATGCCCTAACGGCACTGGGGATTACAATAATCTACGGTATTTTGCAGATTCCGGATTTCTCCCACGGGAACAGATACATGATCGGTGCTTACGCGGGATTCCTTGCAGCCTCAGTAGCTGGCAGCATGCTTGAAATCAGCTATGTTGCTGCAATTCTCGGTGCAGTAGCAGTCTCTTCCGTAATTGCCGTTCTGAGCTACCTTTTCGTTTACAAGAGATTGCTAAGTGCTCCTCACATAACGTCATTCATTGCAGCAATAGGTCTTTTAATGCTGCTGGAAGGATTCGCCCTGGCAGTCTTCGGTCCGAGATACCAGCGCATTCACACACCCTTCGACTACATGGTTGTTATTGGAGCACTGAGAATTAACGCGCAGAGGCTTATCGTCCTTTTCTGCTCCATCGCCGCCATAGCGTCTCTGCTGTACTTTTTGAGAAGGACGGTAACCGGAATAGCTCTCGAGGCTGTTGCTCAATCGCCAATAGGAGCGAAGCTCGTTGGAATCAACACCGATAAGATGACGCTAATAGCCTTTGCCATTGCCGGGGCGCTTGCAGGTTTCGCAGCGGCATTAATTGCTCCAATAACTCTTGTGTATCCTATAATGGGTGCTGAGCTCAACTTGAAGGCCTTCGTAATCTGCGTCGTTGGTGGGCTTGGGAACATCCCGGGTGCCATAGCCGGAGGGCTGGTCCTCGGAATTGTTGAATCCCTCTACGGCGGTTATTTTGACATCAGGTGGAAAAACCTCGTTGCGTTTGGGATTCTTGTCGCCATCCTGATTCTCAAGCCAGAAGGTCTGTTTGGTAAGAAGGAGAGGAGAGCATGAACTGGAAGTTTGTTTATCCCGTAATTTTGATTCTGGCAGTGCTTCTGCCGCTGACAGGTTCGTCTTATGCGCTCAGGATTTCAACGCTGTTCATAATATACACAATAGCTGCCATGGGGCTGAACATAATAATCGGATACACAGGCCAAGCTTCTCTGGCTCAGGGAGCTTTTTACGGTCTTGGAGCCTACGTTAGCGCCTTGCTTGTGCTTAACGGCTGGTCTTTCTGGGCGTCAGTGATCGTGGCAATCGCCTTCGTGGCCTTTGTGGCGTTCCTGATAGGTCTAATGACTCTCAGACTTAAGGGTGCGTACTTTGCCATTGCCACGCTCTTATTCAACGTCATAATCTATGAAGTTGTGGACAAGTGGGATGAGGTTACCAGAGGGCCGAGGGGGCTTTTTGGCATCCCTTCTCCGTCAATTGAGCTTAGCGGTATTTCAATCAGTTTCAGTGGAACCTACAACTTTTACTACCTCATGCTGGCCGTTCTGATCGTCATGACTCTCCTTTACTGGCTTATAATCAGGTCCTCCTTCGGCAGCATAATAGTTGCAATCAGAGAGAATGAGCTATTGGCCGAGTACGCAGGGGTAAATCTTACGAAGTTCAAGGTTGCCTCTTTCGTCTTAAGTGCCATCTTCGCCGCTGTTGCTGGAGCCTTCTACTCTGCATACATCGGCAGCATCTTTCCAGATATTACGAGCTTCGTTAACAGCTTTGCATTCCTCACCGCTATCATCTTTGGAGGCGCTGGAACTATGCTTGGACCGTTCATAGGAACCGCCGTTGTTACGCTGATAAACGAGGTCTTCTTCACACTCGCTCAGTACACAGTCCTCGTTCAGGGAATCGTATTCCTTTTGGCGATTCTGTTCATGCCAAAAGGAGTTATGGGGGCTTACTACTCTAGAAAGGCCGAGAAGGGAGAAAAACTTCCCAAAAGGGCTCTTGTAGGTAAGTTCTGATAGGTGGTAGAATGCTGAAAGTTGAGGGAGTTGGAATAAGATTTGGAGGTCTAATAGCTCTGAACAACGTAACCTTTGAAATCAGGAAGGGGGAAGTTCTGGGGATTATTGGGCCAAATGGGGCTGGAAAGACGACCTTGTTCAACGTCATTTCGGGCCTTTACAAACCAGATGAGGGTGTTATAATCTTCGAGGGGAAGAACATAACGACCATGCCTCCACATAAAATCGTAAGGCTCGGGATAAGCAGAACTTTCCAGACGGTCAGTCTGTACTTCAACCTACCTGCAATCGGTAACCTGCTCATAACGCTCACCGCATGGTACAGAAGCGGCGTTCTATCCGCCCTGAGAGAAGAGAACGGTGACGAGACCTTCAAGGAGGCCATGGAACTTTTAAACTTTGTTGGACTTGATGAAAAGGCCTTCACTCCTGTCAAAAACCTTCCGCAGGAAGCTCAAAGGAGGCTTTCCATCGCCATTGCACTGGCAACAAAGCCAAAGCTGCTTTTGCTCGACGAGCCTACAGCAGGTCTGAATCTGGAGGAGACGGACAGAATTCTGGAAATTATAAGGACTCTGAAGGAGAGAGGTGTTACAGTTGCAATAATTGAGCATAAAATGAGGTTCATAATGGGTGTTTCTGACAGAATTGTCGTTCTGGACAGCGGAGAGATTATCGCAGAAGGCAGCCCTAAGGAAATCGTAGAGAACGAAAGAGTCATTAAGGCATATTTGGGTGAGAGCTATGTTGTTTGAGGTTAAAGACCTTCACGTAGCATACGGCAGCTACGAGGTTCTCAGAGGTGTGAATCTCGAAGTTGACCGTGGCGAAATCGTCTCGATAATTGGTAGCAATGGTGCAGGAAAAAGCACTCTTTTCAGAACTATTTCTGGCCTAATCAAGCCGAGAAGCGGCAGAATAATCTTTGAGGGAGAAGACATTGCGGGGAAAAGCCCTGAAGAGATTGTTTCAATAGGCATCACCCACTGTCCGGAAGGTAGATTCCTCTTTCCAGAGCTTAGCGTTTACAAAAACCTCCTCCTCGGCTACTACACTAAAAGGAAGGACAAGAAGGGGTTTAAGGAAAGGCTTGAGTACGTTTTCGAGATATTCCCGGTTCTGAAAGAAAGAATTAACCAGAGGGCAGGGACGATGAGCGGTGGTGAGCAGCAGATGCTCGCAATTGCCAGAGCTCTGATGCCATCCCCGAAACTCCTGCTCCTGGACGAGCCAAGCCTGGGATTGTCTCCTAAGCTTTCGTGGAGTGTTTTTGAGGTGTTAAAAGAAATAAAAAAAGACACGGCTATTCTTGTCTCAGAGCAGAACGCCTCTCTCTGTTTGAAAGTTTCCGACAGGACTTACGTCATGGAGCTTGGAGAAATAAGGCTCAGCGGTAAAGCCGATGAGGTCTTGGCAAACCCAGAGGTGAAGAGGGCATATCTCGGTATTTGAAGATATCTCTTATTTTTTTGTTTAAATAAAGCTTCTGAACAAAGAAAAGCCGAATTTTAGGCTATTTCCTCCTTAAATAAGAAAAGAAAATTCACAAAAACTCTTCCTCTCTCCCCAGCTTTCTTATAATCTCCATCTGTCTCAGCACGAGCTCTCTCGCTTTCTCCATGTCTGTATTTTCGATAATCTTCCCGCCCTCTATTACCTTCCTCAGCAGTGGCTCGCCCTTTCCGCTGTATTCTTCCCTGAAAAGCTTCACCTCATCCCTAAGCTCATCCCAGTGCCTGTAAACCTGCTTCATTCCTCCTCTCTTGCCCCTCTTGGCCGCAAATCTGCCCTCTCTCTCCACTATGTCCAACGCGAAGTCAACGGGATTCGCTCCGCTTATTGCAGTCCCAACGCCAAAGGCATCAACGATGTCCCTCAGCTCAAGAACGTCCTTTAAGCTGAGCCCTCCGCTGACGAAAATTCTGACGTGCTGCTTTCCCCTGATGTCCAGCTCCCACCTCACCTCTTCGACAATCTTCCTGAACTTGCCCCTTCTTGATGAGGGAGTGTCGAGCCTCACTCCGCTCACGTTCTCAACATTCTCAACGGCCATCACAGCTTCTGTTTTCTCATCAAAGTAGGTGTCCACCAGCATCGTTCTCGGCACTTCTTTGTCAACAACCTCATCAAAGCTCCTCCACGCCTCAACCTGGTTGCCGAAGCAGATTATCATGGCATGAGGCATCGTTCCCATGCTTTTCAGGCCGAGGTACTTCTCGGCAGAGTAGTTGCTGACCCCATCAACACCGCCGATGTACGCTGCTCTCTCTATTGCAGGGGCTATGGCAGGATGCATCCTCCTCGTGCCAAAGGAGTAAACCCTCTTGTCCCCAGCCGCAAGCTTGAACCTGAAGGCCTGTGTTGCGACAGCGCTGGCGTGGCAGAGGAAGCCCAGCAAAGAGGTCTCATACCTCGCAAAGTCCTGGTATTTACCTACAATGGTCATCACGGGCTCGTGGGGGAAGAAAAGGCTGCCCTCTGGCATTGCGTAAACGTCAATGGGCAGACCTTCGAGGAGGTTGAGGGCATCTTCAAGGCCTGCGAAGACTCCCCATCCTGACGTCGTAACCTCTGCCACCACAGTGGGATTGACGTTCTTCGCCTTCAGAACCTTCTCCGTCCAGATGAAGTACTTATCCGTAACAATTCCGTTCTTAATATCGTCCTCGCTTACCATCTTGAACCTCATTTCGAATCACACTCACACGGCTTTTTTCCGCAGCGAATGCAGTAACCGGGATACTTTTTTAAAATTTCCTCCTCCACGTCAACATCCAGCAGATTGGCGAGGCTTACGAGCCACGCCATCACATCCGCAATCTCCTCTCCAACGTTAGTTCCCTTCCTCACAGCCTCAGCAAGCTCCCCAACCTCTTCAACAACCCACAGCATGGTCTTTTCAACGCCCCTCTCCCTGTCACGGTTTATGTAAATTTCCGAAATCATCCTCTGAAACTCGGAAATTTTCACAATCTCACCTGCACGCCCCTCTCAGCCAGATACTCCTTAATTTCCCTGATTCCAATTTCTCTGTAGTGGAAGATGCTTGCAGCTAAGCACGCATCGGCCTTCCCTTCCACAAACCCCTCGTAGAAGTGCTCCTTTGTTCCAGCTCCTCCTGAAGCTATGACTGGAATGTTAACCTCCTCGCTTATCTTTCTCGTTATGGGGATGTCGAAACCATCCTTCGTGCCGTCTCTGTTCATCGACGTGAGCAGAATCTCTCCAGCGCCAAGCTCCTCAACCCTCTTCGCCCACCAGACCGCATCTATGCCGACGGGCTTTCTCCCGCCGTAAATCACAACCTCGTACCACGCCTTCGTGCCATCCTCAAGCTCCACGATGTATTCACCCTTGCTCAGGTCGAAGTTCCTCCTGCAGTCAATGGCAACAACAATGCACTGGCTGCCGAAAATATCCGCAGCCTCTCTCACAAATTCGGGGTTTTTGACGGCGGCGGTGTTGATAGAAACCTTGTCCGCTCCAGCAGAGAGAATGGTGTTTATGTCCTCAATGCTCTTTATCCCCCCTCCAACGGTGAAGGGGATGAAAACCTGCTCCGCAGTTCTCTCTATAACATCAATCATCGTCCTTCTCCCTTCTGGAGAGGCTGTGATGTCAAGAAAAACAAGCTCGTCTGCCCCCTCCTCGTCGTACCTCTTCGCCAGCTCAACTGGGTCGCCAGCATCCCTAAGATTGACGAACTCCACTCCCTTAACAACCCTCGCTTCACTTTCGTCAAGAGTTACGTCGAGACAGGGGATTATTCTTTTGGCCAGCATCAGTAGGCCACCTCGAAGCTTTCGTAGTTTTCAATTTCAGCCTTTTTAACCTCAACCCCCCTAACAGTGGCAAGCGGAGGTCCAGATTTTACGGCTGAGAGGAACTTGTCAAGAGTAAGCTCCTCTCCGACGGCGTATATGTAAACCCTCCCGTCCGGGAGGTTTTTAACGTAACCCTTAATGCCCAGCTCCCTCGCAACCCTGCGTGTGAAGTACCTGAACCCCACCCCCTGAACGTTGCCGCTGACGTAGATTTCGAGGGCAATCATAACCCCACCTTTTGCCTGCGGTATATAAGTTTGAATTCTTTTGTATGAATATTTTCGAACGAATTGAAATCATATAAATAGTTTGCCTGCATAGCAATTGACATGAAAAAACTAATTGCGATAATTGCGGTGGCGGCGGTGGTTATTGCGGGATTTGTTTTCACTGCCAATCAGCCAGAGCAGGCTGAAGAGGTGGCGAGCCTGAAAACCTTCTCCTCTCCTGATGAGTTCAGGGAGTATCTGGCAAAAAGCGCTGAAATCTCTGCATTCTATCCAGTGGTTTACACCGCAAGGGCTGAAGTGATGGTGGATTCCTCTAAGGGAGCTCCCTTGGGGGAAGCAACTCCCACAGCCATTCCAGCAGTAACTACGACTCCCGAAAGGTATTCTGAGACCAATGTTCAGGTTAAGGGCATCGATGAGCCAGACATCGTTAAAACGGACGGAGTCAACATCTACTACTCTCCCTTCCCCTTCATTGTTTATATCCGCTATCCGGAAAAATACTACATCGACACAACGAAGGTAATCAGAGCCTTCCCACCATCGAACCTCAGCATTACTGGTGAAATAAAAGAGTCCGGCAACCTCCTCCTCCACGAAAACGTTCTGATGATTCTCAACTCCGAGGGCATTTATGCTTACAACACTGAAACGCAGAAGGAGGTGTGGAGCGCCGAGTTTAACGGCAGCTACGTTGATGCAAGGCTTTATGGCGGAAAGCTCTACGTTGTAACGAGAAGCTGGCTGAACTTTGGCGAACCATGCCCCATAAGACCTCTAACAGTTAACGGAAAGTCCGTGGAGATTGCTTGCAGCAGAATCTATCATCCAACAATTCCCGTAACCGTCGACACAACCTACACCGTCGTTAAACTTGACGCCAAAACGGGAGAGGTTGAGAACTCAGTCTCCTTTGTCGGTTCATCGGGCATGTCGGTTGTTTACATGAGCAAAAATGCAATCTACGTCACCTACAACTCCTATGCTGACCCTGCAAAGCTCACCTACCAGTTCATTTCCGAAAACCCCGACTTGGTTCCGGACTGGATTAGAGAGAAGATAGAGAAGCTGATGGATTACGACATAAGCAGCAGAGCCAAGCAGGTCGAGATAATGTACCTTCTGGAGCAGCTCAGAGCTTCAATGAGCGAGGACGAGAGGCTGAAGTTTGAAAATGAGTATTACAACAGGTGGGAGAACTTCACGAAGAAACACGCGAGGGAGATTGAGAAGACGCACATCGCCAAATTCTCTCTGCAGCTTGAGGCTGAAGGGATGAACTCAGTCCCGGGAAGGCTCCTCAACCGGTTCTCCCTTGATGAATACAACGGCTACCTGAGAGTGGCGACAACAGTTGATTGGGACGAGAACGACCTCTACGTGCTTGACGAAAAGCTTGAGGTTGTGGGGAAGATACAGGGATTCGGCCTCGACGAGAGAATTTATGCAGTGAGGTTTGACGGAGATGTTGGATTCATCGTAACCTTCCGCCAGACCGACCCCTTCTTCGTCCTCGACCTCTCAAATCCTGAAAATCCGAAAATCGTGGGAGAGCTGAAGATTCCGGGCTTCTCTTCCTACCTCCACAGAATTGATGAGAACACCGTTCTCGGCGTAGGCAGAGAAGAGGGGAACGTCAAGCTCTCCCTCTTCGACATCTCCGACTTAACCAGCCCGAAGGAGAAGAACAGGTACATTCTACAGGAATACTGGAGTGAGGTGCTCAGCAACCACCACGCCTTCCTCCTCGACAGCCAGCACGGAATCTTCTTCCTGCCTGCAGGGCAGAACGGCTACATCTTCTCCTACAAAGATGGTTTGAAGCTGATTAAAGCTGTGAAGGGAAATGCCGTTAGGGCAATCTACATTGACGATTATCTATACATCATCGGCCCTGAGGAAATCAGCGTTTACGATGAGAACAGCTGGGAGAAGGTTGGGGAGCTGAAGCTTCAGTGATTTCTTATTTTTCATGGTAATAACAATTACTATTATCATTTTTATAAAAACTCCGAAAAGATTATATTTTCGTAATGTTTAATTGAGACATGCGCTGGTGGTTGTGCATTCTGGTTTTGCTGCTTGCTGTTCCTGCGCAGGCGTTATTGATGCCGGGGACGAGAGTTGTGGAAGAGCACCACGCCAATCCTTTTGAAATCGACGTCTCTTCGATAGACAACCTGGGCGATATTCCGGTGGATGACCCGTCTGATGGAATCAACTGGAGCTTCTTGTACCTCCCCTATCCAAACTGTACATCCGGCACTGGTGATGCGACTTTTATTGCGGTGAGCAGAGGCTCTTCAAACAACATCCTGATTTACCTCGAAGGGGGTGGGGCTTGCAGCGACTTCTACACCTGCGGAATGGGGCAGTACGTTGACCATGCGAGCTGTAATGCCACACCAACAGCCACGGTAACCACTCTGAATCCGAATCCATGGGTGGTAAGCTACCACTACAGGTACGGCATCTTCGACCGAGCGAATCCGGACAACCCCTTCAGGGACTGGACGATTGTTTTCGTTCCCTATTCGACCGGCGACGTGCACTGGGGGAACAGGGTAGTGAAATACTGTTACTACAACCCCTACAACCTCAGCCAAGTGGATTGCTCAATTAACTTCACAGTCCACCACGTCGGCTTCGTTAACGCTATAACAGCCATAAGGTGGGCTGCTGAACAGGGCGACTTTGATAAGGTTGTCATTGCAGGTTCAAGTGCTGGAGGTTACGGAACGATTGTTCACTCTTTCTATGCGAGAGAAATCTTTGGAAAGCCGATTTTGGCAATAGACGATGCAGGGCCGGGATTAAACGTAAACCAAAGCAACTTTACAATACAAATGTTGTTTGGTATTGAAACTCTCAATGAAACGTGGGGAGCCTACGATAATCTCCCTGATGATGCCCAAGATTTTCTTGGGGACAGGGACCCAATCTTCTTCGTTGACTACTTCCTTGACCACTACCCCGACAGCAGGTTTGCCCTCTACGAGGACCAGATGGACTACACCATCGGGGTTTTCTTCAACGGCTACACTGAGGAGCAGTTCAGAGATTTGCTGCTGAATAAGGCATGCGAAATAAAGGCCATGCACAGACACAACTTCTTCAGATATCTACCCCTCGGAACAGAACACACCATTCTTGCCTATCCGTGGTTTTACGAAAAGAACATCCACAACTATCGGGTTTACGAGTGGGTCTGGGACTTGATCAAGGGGAAGAAAAGGGATGCTGTTGAGCTGGATGGTGTTAGGGGTATATACCTTGCATGCCCACCGGGAATTTTTGCTAAATAATTTTTCTACTTCTTAAAATTTTTACAACCACATCCCTGTCCGCATCTGTCTTAACACAGAAACCGCAGTAGTGCGTCCTTGAAGCTTCGTAGCCGAGCTTTTTGAGCTCCTCAACAACCACATCGGTCGGTGGGAGAGTGAGAGAGTGGATTTTTGCCAGCGCTGGGAGGCTGTAGGCAGTCGGAGCATCAATCTCAGCCAATATTTTTTCAAGAAACGCTCTCAGCTTCCCCTCAGCCTTTTCTGCAACCTTCTCAGCAAAATCCCTCTGCTTGAGCTCTCCCAGCCAGATTGGACCGATTAGGCTGAATTTCCCACCACATTCACACCTCTCCGCCCCCTCACCCATTCCCAGCACCTTTTTCCTCAGGCAGGTGCTGCAGTAAGCTAAGTAGCCCATTTTCTCGTAAACCTTTGCCGACATTGCTGTGGACTTCTTAATTTTGAAGTGAACCCTGTAGTAGTGCTCCCTCACCCAAGATATGAGGGGAAACAAAGCTTTCTCGTATTTCGTTGCCTCTCTCACAACAAAGCCAATCAGCATCCTCAGCCCTACCTCATGGTAAACGTCAGTTTTCACAGCGAATGCTCCGTATTTTTTCAGGCCGGAGTTTGTGGCGCTCCCGCAAAGGGCAGCGGTGTCGGTTGCGGTAACGCTCAGATACCTCTTTGCAGAGAAGCAGGCTGAATCCATGAATGGGGCTGGAGAGCCGAAA